>NZ_FSRC01000001.1:715301-1430602 GCF_900129785.1 Algoriphagus halophilus | reverse complement strand
CTTGTCATGGAGCTAAACCCTACCCCCATACTAGGATATCTATAGAGGTAATTGTAGAAGGTATTTTCGATTTTTCTCCATTCCATTCGGATATCGATCCCTGTATAATCTTCAGTTTTTTTGATTTCCTCAGCCCAATCTTTTCCATTGCCAAGTAAAGGCCCATTTTCATAAGTGACCACAAGAGATTTTTGAAATTTGACCTGGCCAAAACTTGAAAGAAAAAAAAGAGAAAATAAGGTTGTGAGGGCTACCGACCTTTTAATCAAAGACATTCTAAAACTTACTAGACTAATAAAGGGTAAAGATACTAAGGATAGAACAAACAATATCTCCATTTTACCAATTTCCGTGAGTCTGATTTCCTTCTTTACTTTTCTAATAATTAATAAGAATTAATTGATATTAATTTCCAAATTTTTTTTCACCCTAAACGCTAAGAAGAATTAAATACCAGGCCAATGTATTGAGGTAAGAAGACTATATAATGTTAGTTTCATGACCCTATCTGTCTTTCAACAGTAAGCTAATTGAAAAACTCTTTGGCACAAAAAAAGGCCAACCTTTCGGCTGGCCTTCTATCTTTTTTAGAAATTACATTCCACCTTCCATCCAATTTGGACCTTTCAGCTCGATCAATTTTTTATTGTACTTATCAGCTTCTTCGGTATTCTTTAATCTTGTATGAACTTGGAAAAGAATCTCCATTACATCTGTATTTTCTGGTCTGATTTCCAACACTTTAGTGAAATAAGGAATAGACTCTTTATAATAATTATCAGCTTCTTTACCCATAGCTTCTGACTTCTTTTCCCACTCATCATCTGGAAGAGCGTTCAAATCAGCCAAGATTTCTCTAGCTCTGTCTAACATCAAAGCTCCAGTGTAGAAGTTACCATCATAGAAATCAGGATCTACTTCAACAGATTTCTTATAATCTGCCATAGCTCCATCCATATCACCTGATTTCTCTTTCAAGAACCCAGATCTTAACAGGATAGCAGCATTATTAGGATCTGATTTCAATGCCTCCTGAATAGAAGCCATTGCCTCATCCATTTTATTTAATTGAAGCAATAATTGGATTTCATATTCAGCTAGAATCTTATCTTCTGGATATTCTTCTCTAGCTGCCATTACCATATCATAAGCTCCTTCAGGGTTTTCATCCTGACCACTCAAGATTTGAACCATGAAATAATAGGTATTCAATTTATCGTACTCTTCTACATCCAAAAGCATGTTGAAATGCTTTTTAGCCTCATCATACATACCCAAATCATTAGCCAAGAAACCTGCATTGTAATGGATGGTTGTATCTTCAGGAGCAATTTCACCTGCCAGGTCAAAGAAATAGTAAGCCATTTCCTGATCATTTTCATTGTATCTTTCAATTGCTTTATCGAAAGAAGTATTCTTAAGCGTATTGATAGAATAAGGTCTTAAATTATCAGGAACACCTATTACATCTTCTTCCCAAATATCTTTTCCGATACCATCTTCTTTATTACTACCTCCCATTTCAAAAGCTTTCATAAAAGTAGCAAGGGCTGCTTGTCCTACTTCATATGTTTGCTTGGTGTTGGAAGAATCAGAACCAAACATTTTGGTTTCGATTTGTGCTTTGATTAAATACGTCTCAGGATCTACTCCTGTCTCAGGGTCAGCAGTTGCAGCTTCGATATCAGATAATGCTGTTTGAAGATCACCAGATTTGAAGTTCTTTTCTGCAGACCTAACTACTTTTTTTTGTCCAAAGGCCAAGGTTGTCGCACCAATTAAGGCCATTGATAGAATTAGCTTCTTCATTATTAGCGTTTTACTTTTTTTGTTTGGTTAATCATTTGGTTCATCCCCCGGTGATTCAGGAGATTCGTTTGTTGCTTCCGGAGAATCTTCAGAAATTTCAATATCAATTTCTTCTTCCTCCTCTTTCGTGATTTTTTCTACCGACGAAATACTATCTTCTTCTCCTACTTTTATCAATCGAACTCCTTGAGTAGCTCTTCCCATAATACGGAGGGTATCCATAGAGATTCGGATGATAATTCCGGATTTGTTAATAATCATTAAATCGTCAGAATCATTCACTTCTTTGATCGCAACCAATGCACCGGTTTTCTCCGTCACATTCATTGCTTTCACTCCTTTACCTCCTCTATTAGTGATTCTGTACTCTTCTAGATAGGATCGCTTACCATATCCATTTTCTGAAACCACCAATAAAGTAGCTGACTCATCAGAGGCACAAACCATGCCAATCACAAAGTCATCCTCGCCTGTCAAAGTAATCGCTTTTACTCCTGTAGCGGTCCTACCCATCGGTCTTACAGCAGTTTCAGGGAAGTGAATAGCTCTTCCGGATTTAGCAGCAATTACGATATGTTGATCCCCATTAGTCATATCTACTCTGACTAATTGATCATCTTCTCTAATATTTAAAGCAATAATACCATTGGTTCTTGGTCTAGAATATTGCTCTAATGTTGTTTTCTTTATGATTCCTTTTCGGGTTACCATCACCAAGAAATGATTGTTGATATAATCTTCATCATTCAAATCATCTACTTGAATAATTGATCGAATCTTATCGTCCGATTGAATATTAATCAAGTTTTGGATAGGTCTGCCCTTAGAGGTTTTAGATCCCTCTGGAATGGCATAGGTCTTCAGCCAGAATAATTTCCCCTTATCAGTAAAGATCAATAGGTAATTATGGGTAGAGGCAGTAAAAAGATACTCAGTGAAATCATCTTCTTTGGTACTTACTCCTCTAGATCCAACTCCTCCTCTACCTTGAGTTCTATATTCAGTTAAGGCGGTTCTTTTTACATATCCTTGATGAGAAACAGTGATCACTACTTCTTCGTTTGGAATCATGTCCTCATAGCTGAAATCCTCTGCATTATGCTCAATTTCAGTTCGCCTATCATCTGAATAACGGTCTTTCATCTCCGTCAGTTCCTCTTTGATGATCTCCATTCGCTTATCCTCGTTTTCAAGGATGAACTTCAATTCTTCAATTAAAGCCATGATATCCTTGTATTCCTGGATAATTTTATCTCTTTCCATTCCAGTCAATCGCTGCAATCTCATGTCGAGAATCGCTCTTGCCTGAATTTCACTCAACTCAAATCTTTCAATTAAGCTATTTCTTGCCGTTTCTGGATCTGCAGAATTTCTAATCAAAGAAATTACTTCATCCAAATGATCCAAAGCTATCAAATACCCCTGTAGGATGTGGGCTCTTTTTTCAGCTTCTTTTAATTCATACTGCGTTCTGCGGACAATGACCTCATGCCTATGATCTACATAATGAACAATCAGATCTTTCAAATTGAGCGTATAAGGTCTTCCTTTAACCAAGGCAACATTATTCACTGAAAATGAAGTCTGTAACTGAGTATGTTTGTATAAGTTATTTAAAACAACTGATGGAATTGCATCTCTTTTTAATTCATAAACAATTCGCATTCCTGATCGATCAGATTCATCTCTGATTGCGGAAATTCCATCAATTTTTTTCTCATTGATCAATTGAGCGGTTTTTTCAACCATGTTGGCCTTATTGACCATGTAAGGAATTTCAGTGATGACAATCATCTCTTTATTCCCTCCATCTTTAGTCTCCACGTTGGCCTTACCTCGCATGACAATTCTACCTCTTCCTGTTTCAAAGGCAGCCTTCACCCCATTATACCCATAAATGATACCGCCGGTAGGAAAATCAGGAGCAATAATATGTTCCATCAATTCAGCTACGGTTATCTCTCTGTTATCGATATAAGCGATAATACCTGAAATAACTTCCCCTAAATTGTGAGGAGCCATATTCGTAGCCATACCTACAGCGATACCAGAGGCACCATTTAAAAGTAGAGCAGGTACTTTGGCAGGTAAAACAACCGGTTCTTTTAAGGAATCATCAAAGTTGAATTGATAGTCCACGGTCTCCTTATTGATGTCCACCAGCATTTCTTCGGCAATTCGCTTTAAGCGCGCCTCAGTATAACGCATCGCAGCAGGGTTATCCCCATCGATGGAACCAAAGTTACCTTGTCCATCCACTAGTGGATATCGAAGTGACCATGGTTGTGCCATACGAACCATGGTGTCGTACACAGCTGAATCACCATGAGGGTGATATTTACCGAGTACTTCCCCTACGATTCTCGCAGATTTTTTATAAGGTTTGTTATGAAGTACTCCTAGTTCTTGCATCCCGTAAAGGATCCTTCTATGAACTGGCTTCATTCCGTCACGGACGTCTGGAAGTGCCCTGGAAACAATAACCGACATCGAATAATCGATGTAGGCTCCACGCATTTCCTCTTCAATGTTAATTGGTATGATGTTCTCGTTTTCTCCTTGAGCCATATAATGCTTTTGTAGGGTCGATTATTAGCCTGCAAGATAGTAAAAACCCAATGGTTTGAAAAGAGAAAATATTGTCTTAATACGTCTTTAAAAACTTAATACCATTGACCGACTTTTCTGTTCTGATAATTAAAAATGCCGCTACCCCTGTACTCTATTCCATTGTGCATGTGTTTCATCACTACCCCACAGCCTGCAATTTTACACCTTTTGGTACCGGGAAACCTAACGGCAAAGCCAACCTGCATTCCATATAGAGTTTGCTTAAGGTTTTGAACTTCAGAGAAGTCTGAGGCAGCATAGGTAAAATCTCTAAACTCTGCTCCACCTTTGATGAACATTTTGGTGTACTCCGAAAAATCCCGTTCAATACGCAAAGCTATTCCCATATAAGGCTTGTCTCCCACGGCAAGTTTTGGTTCATACATAGCGCCACCTGCGACCACACTTTGATCCACAAAATTCTTCATTTTTAATTGACCGAACTCACCTTCTAGGATAAATCTCCATGGATACACTTGTTTGGAGCGCTGAGTCAATTCTGATTGCATGTAATAATTAGCTGATGCATATCTTCTATACTTCCATTTCAAAAATGTCTGTCTTCTTTTAGCATCAAATAAAACCAGCCCTACTGTACCATATAATTTACTGGCCTGATACGATCCTCCTTCAAAACCAAATTCAAAATCCCCTCCTCTCATGGTAGACATATTCCCCCATTCCTGACCGTATCCACCTCCAATGGTTAATAAGTTGAAGAGGTTGATTCTCAAACCGGCATTGAGGACAGGAAAAGTCCAGTCATTACTTTTCATTTCCAATGGATTATCTTCTGAAATATCCAGAGGTTGATCAAAATTCTGAAATTGGCTGAAATTTGGATATAAATCAGGATTCGCAGTGTAAAAGGGAGTTGAGAACTGGTGGTAAGCGGCACCTGTAGAAAGCTCTATGCTAAACATTTCCAATACATTTCTTGCTGCGTTCCCAATAGCACTTTCACTTTTAGGGTTCTTCGCTTTTTCAGATATTCCAAAAATATCCTCTCCTTGGGCAAATAAGGCAGTAGAAATAGAATAAAATAAAATGAATAGGGGTAGCTTTTTCAACTTCATAAAATGGTAACGATTTTTTCCTTTCCTTGGTGTGAAATTAAAAAAAAAGCCTCCACAAAGGAGGCTTTCACGTGATGTTTATCAGAAATTATTTTCCTTCTCCTTCGTTACCATCTTCACTTTCCTCTTCATTTTTAGCTTTCATTTCAGAAATTAAAGCTTCTAATTTTTCTTTGACAGCAGGATCTGATTTCTGCGCACCATTTACTTTATTATAAGTAGATGCACCCAAGATAGAATCATTCATGATCAATTCAGTCTTGTATTCTTTTACCACATCCTGAAGAGAATTTTGAAAATCCTGTACTGCTTGATAAGCTGCCTTTTCTTCTTCTGTCACCTCGGCTTCCGCCATTTTTGCTTCATCTCCCCAAGCAGCTTTGATTTCATTATATCTAGCTCCTCCTTTGAAGATCTCATTTTCCAAAATCATAGCTCTAAGCTCTTCAGTTTTGGAATCTACATACTCGGAAGTCATCACTTCCACATTGGCAAATTTAGCTAGCTCCTCATTTGTAACTTCTTCCGCTGCTTCCTGCGCAAAACCACTCATTCCAATAAACGCGAAAAACGCTCCAAACAACAATACTTTTTTCATAATCTTCTCTGATTTTAGTTTTCGTAAGATGTTCAATAAATAAACCACAATCCAAAAAATCAAGTCTTTTTGGGTTAATTAAGGTATTTTTAGATAAACGGTAACAAAAAATGCAAAATCCTCTAAATTGATTTCAATTCCTTAATTGTATCTAAAGGATTGGCGGAGTTAAAAACAAAACTTCCAGCTACCAAGATATCCGCACCCGCTTCTTTAAGTTTAGGAGCATTCCCAAGATTTACTCCACCATCAATTTCAATTTTGGTTTTTGCTCCTTTAGAAATTATCAAGTCCTTCAACCTAGAAATTTTTTGATAGGTATTCTCTATAAACTTTTGTCCTCCATACCCAGGATTTACAGACATCATGCAAACAATATCTACATCTTGTATAATCTCGCTCAATAAGTCCACTGGGGAATGTGGATTCAAGGCCACTCCCGATTTAGCCCCCAAGTGATGGATAGCTTGAATGGTTCTATGTAAATGTGTACAGGCTTCTAAATGCACAGAAATTGTTTCCGCTCCCACTTTTCTAAATGCCTCTAAGTATCGATCAGGATCCATAATCATCAAATGAACATCCAATGGTTTGGTCGCATGCCTGTGAATTGCTTCCGTGACTGGGAGACCGAAGGATATATTAGGTACAAATAGACCATCCATGATGTCCACATGAATGTAATCTGCTTCCGAAGAGTTAAGCATTTCTACTTCCTTTTGCAAATTGGCAAAATCTGCAGCAAGGATTGAAGGGGCAATTTGAATTGACATAGTTTAAATAGAAATAGTATTCATAAAAGGCTGTTGATTATTGCCTAAAGAGTTTGGTTCGTTTTAGGTGTTGACCATCTTGCAATTGCACCATATAGAAGCCCGGTTCCAAACCTTGCAAAGAAGTCCTGAAAGGATCTTTGGGTGAGTTCCTTAGTAAGATAGCAGTTTGAAGAGTTTTTCCATTCATATCGATAATCGCAAACTCAGCACTAAGGCCTTGACCAAAATAGATGGTCAAATTATCTTCTGCTAAAGGATTCGGAAAAACTTTCCAAACTATTTCCTCTTCTCCACTTACACTTAAAACTTCCCCAAAATAGGCATCATAAAAGTTTGGTATTCCAAAACCCAGTTCATTGTCTTGAGCATCAGCCTGAGTAGCACTACGGATTAAATTCTCTACCAATTCAGCTCTGGTCCATTCTGGCTTGGCTTCCCAAAGACCTGCTGCCAAAGCAGTAATCTGAGGAGCAGAAAAGGATGTTCCATTTGAAAAACCCAGATTCCCATTGGACTTTATTAAGGCAACTCCATTTCCATAAGTAGTTAAATCTGGTTTTATTCGACCATCGCTTGTAGGTCCTCTGGAACTAAAATTGGATACTTCCAGATTTTTATCTACAGCACCTATGGCTAACACGAACTCTGAGTCAGAAGGTGAAACTAAGCTGGTTTCTGCCGGCCCATAATTCCCAACACTGTTCACAATAAGAATCCCTTTCTGGGCAGCAATATTGGCTCCTTGAGCGATCACAGTTGTTTTCCCATCCAAATCTTCGGGGGAATAATTCATGGTTGGATCGTCAAAATCATAATACCCTATAGAACTATTAATGATATCTACTCCCAAGCTATCGGCAAATTCTGCTGCTCGAACCCAATTGTATTCTTCTACTTTATATTCTGTCGCATCTTCCTCCGTAATCGCTAAAAAATAATCTGCATCAGGCGCACCCGAGACTAAGATTCCTTCCTCCTTGGCTGCAATTAGCGAAAGTACATTCGTTCCATGCTGATTGGAGGTAAAAACATGATCAGACCAAGGTTTCACAAAATCTTTGGTCGCTACGATCTGTTCATTCGTAAATAAGTGGGCTAAGGCATTGGACTCATCAGTACCAGGAAAACCTGCATCAAAAACCGCTACCATGACCCCTTTGCCGGTAAAACCTTCCTCATGCATCTCGGGAATTCTTAACAAGCTATTTTGAAAATCGTAAGGGTTCTCATTGGTCCCTAATTTACGATGATTGACAGGCAGGCTTATTTTTAAACTGACAGTGGCAAATATTTTCTTGGCAATCCTGGTATTTGGACTAGGGACAAAGCCCAAAGCCACCATTTCCACTCTTTCAACAAACGGAAGGGATTCAATTTCCAAAGCTCCTTCTTCATCAGTCACCAAAACCAAGGCATTTAGCCACTTGCTTGCATAAAGAACCTCTTGGACGTTATTGGCAATTTCATCGATATACTTTTGCGAAATCGGTAAATCTAAAGAATCTGGAAGCACTCCTTCCTTTGCTCTTCTGGCTAATGCTTTTGATGATAAAAATTGTTCAGGTTGATTTAAAGAATACTCCTTTTGGGGTTTAAATTTAAAAAACACTGCATACCGGTCCTGGGCATGGGTTTGAAACCACATTCCTACCAAAAGAATTGTCGAAAATAGCAGTTTATAATTTTCCATGCTCGGTAATTGTCATATGTAATTTACTTCCTCCATCAATTAACTGATCACCCAGACAATCGTTTCTTGAACAATACGTGATAACCTCTTCATAATCTTCTACCAACCCAATTCCTTTTTCAAACACCTCGTATCGATGATCCCGATAGGTAACTAAATCATCTGCCTCCTCTTGATTGATTTGGATTCTTTTATTGGAGGAGTTGGCCGCAATTGTTTTTAACTCAAATAGATCTTCAGGAGCATTCAAATAGTTATTAGAGTCCCAAGTGGTCCCATCAGAAGGAGGAAAAACCAATGCGATGACTGGTTGATTTTGTATCGTCCGAATCAACGTATTCCCTCTTCTTAAAAGGGTATATTGCTCCAATGGGTCCCACTCTAATTGATCATAGGATTTGCTTCTTTGTATTATAAATACTACTTCATTCGCTTCATTGATATAGGTAGATTGGATGATGTCCTGCAAAAAATAAGCGTCATCTTCAGAATCATTTTCCCCAAAGTAAATCGTTTCCTCTACCTCATAAACCCAATAATTACCCACCTCAAGGGGCTGAAAATCAAATTCTAATTCAATAGGATTTTCATCCAACTTTCTCTCACAGCTAAAAAACAATCCCAAGACCACTAAAAAAACAATAGGTACAAGTTTGTTCATAGATTCCATTTTGAACTTAAAAATACATTAATTTCCTGTTTTACCTGATTCTTAAAAGATCATATTCTTACAGATTCCTTTTCCTAGCCCAATGTTCATGATTACATTTACAGTTCCAAAAATCAAGATATGGCTTTAAGAACTTTTGTAAAGATAAGTGGCATTACCAATCTCAGTGATGCTAGATATTGCGCTGGGATGTATGTAAACCTCATAGGGTTTTCTTTGGAAGAAGGTACTGAAAAATTTGTAAACCCTGCTCAATATAAAGAAATAACAGGCTGGGTATCAGGCCTTGAGTTTGTAGGCGAGTTCGATACATTATCCGCTAGTGATGCACTTGAAATCCTAAAAGACTATCCATCCATTACTTGGGTGGAACATACTAGAATTGACGACTTGGTAACATTAAAAAAGGCTGGCTATCAAGTGATTTATAAAAAAGACCTGGCTGAAGTTAAACACATGGAAAAAGATGTGGCAACAAAACTTCAGGAAGAGGGGATTTTATTCCATATCACCTCCAATGATGATCCTTTGACTTTAAATGATAAGGAAGTGATTTCCCTATTGACGAAGGAATGTGAGGTCATCTTAGGAGCTGGGGTATCTTCAGAAAATGTAATTGGGCTTATAGATGAATTAAATCTTAAAGGGATTGTATTAGAGGGAGGAGAAGAAATTAAACCCGGACTCAAAGATTTTGATGAATTAGCAGACATTCTGGAGGTATTAGAAATAGAAGAATAAAAAAAGGCCCGAATTTAATCGGGCCTCTTTTATCCAAATAAATCGGATAGTTTATATGGACTCTCAGGCCCAGTAAAAAACTTACCATTGATAAATCTAAAATCCACTCCTATATCATCTAGCTCCATTAAATCATTCTGATCTAATTTCAATTTTGCTGCAGCAAGATTTTCTTTGATTCTCCCTTGATTGGTGGATTTTGGAATCACGGCTATATCTCTAGCAACGGACCAAGCGATCAACACTTGCCCAATACTCGCTCCATGTTTTTTAGCGATCAACTCAATAACAGGATCCTTCAATAACACAGGATCATTTTTGTGGCTTTCATTTCTGGAATCCGGTGAACCCAATGGAGAATAGGCAGTCATTAAAATGCCATTTTCCCTACAGAATTGAACCAAAGCCTTTTGGGGTAAATATGGATGCATTTCCACTTGATTCATTTCTGGTTTTTGACCTCCAATATTCATCACCTCCCTAAGTTTGGCTTGATTAAAATTTGAAACTCCAATATGCTTTGCCAATCCCAGAGATTTCAAATGTTGCATCCCTTCCCAGGTTTGGGTTAAAGGGACATCCAGATAGGTATAAAACTCATCCCTAGTTTTTGCAAACCCAATCCCCCTTTTAAAAGAAATTGGCCAATGGATTAAATACAAGTCCACATAGTCTAATCCTAAATCAGAAAGTGTTTTTTCCAGAGCTGGCTTCACATCCTCGTATTTATGGGAATTATTCCAAAGTTTAGAAGTCACAAAAAGTTCTTCCCTTTCGACAAGTCCCTCATTGATTGCCTGAGCAATCCCCTCTCCTACTTCTTTTTCATTTTGGTAAACTGCCGCACAATCAAGATGCCTATACCCGCTTTCAATTGCCCAATACACTGCTTGTTTTACTTGGCCCGGTTCACTTTTCCAGGTTCCTAGGCCAATAATGGGCATGCGATCCCCATTTTCAAAAGTTAAATTTTTCATAAAATTTATAGACCCATTTAGGTCTCATTTATCAGGTTAAATAAATAGATCGTATAATTCAGTTGTCTAATGACAACGTTTAATCCGTTCAAGAAATTCGTGCTTTTCAGAAAAAAGCTAAAATAGAATGAAAAGAATTTCCATATACTTAATTGGTAAACCTAAAAAAAAGCCTCACTGTTTATGAGGCTTTGATTTTTCTATTGAGCTTTTTCATAAGCTTGTGTAGTCGTATAATATTTCACGATCATATTAGGCACTTCCCAATCAGGCATTTTTCCTGCTTTAAAGAATTTCAAATAATTTTCAGTGACTTGTGCAAAGTGCGCTTCATGTCCCACAGAATAACTATCAGGTACTTCCACCCGAAATTCCCCATTATCCAGTTTCGTAAGACTAATTCCTGGATAAGCACTTTGTAAATCTTCATTGATGGCTTTTTGCAAAGCGGTCTCTTGATTCTCGAGCAGCTTCACATACAATATCGGCTTGTAATTTTCTTCTTCCCCCTGCCTAATGATCAAATTGGCTTTGGTCCCTCTCATGATGCTGTAATGGGTATCTGCAGTTCCTTCAGGAGCTTGATAGGCCCATTTCACGGATACTTTTGCATGTACTCCTTTCAAGGTATAGTTCATTTCACCATTAGCAAGTACATCTAACGTTTCTCCTTCGGAAAAAGAAGGAGTTTTTCCGGTGACTAATTGGTATTGTTCATAATTGAGGGAGGTTGGAAGCAATTCTGCCTGGAGCATAGTGACATCTGAGGTATCTAAAGCTTCTCCGGGGAAGGATTCCCATTGAACCAAATCCACTAAATGTGTGGTCACATCCACCAAACCAGACCCTTCTACTTCCGTATCAAAAAACCATTCTGGTCGTACTAAGGGAGCTCCTGATACATACTTGAAAAAGTGGTGAACCGACTCTTTGGTAATAGCAGGATCTTCAAGTGTCCCTTGTTCCAAAGTACCGAATACCTCAGGTATCATGGATAACTCCCGCTGCAAAATGGTAGAAATTTCAAAACGCTCGGTCATGATATCATAAAACAGCAAGTTTTTCTCTTCAGCGATTTCAAAAGCCCTTTTCAATTTTTGAAAACCTGCAGGATTAATTACCAAAGGCTTGTCTGCGTAGACATTCATCCCATTTTCCAGCGCAGAAAGAATATAATCGATTTTACGATCATTTTTCCCTGCTACGACCATGACATTTCCTGCTTTCTCCTTGATCATCTCTTGTAAGAAATCATCACCGGTATACACCTCAATATTCCAAGCTGTGGGATCTTCTTCCCGTTCATTATAGCCCGCAATTCTATTGAGGTAGTCTCTTAGCTCTTCTCCTTCTGGTGCATAAACATGGATGGTAGAGTCTACCTCAGGATACATGCTCTTATGAATCAGGCCTGCATGGAAATGCCCCGGATCAAGAGTTACTATTTGAATAGGAGCTTTTTCTTTGGCTTCATCCATGCTTTCTGAAGGTGAATCACAATTTTGAAAAAGGAATGCTGCTAGGATTAGCAGCGCTGCTTTACACTTGAACATCAATTTAAACTTTGACATAATTAGTACCATATGGTGCTCTTTGATCTCTACTTAGATAGGTATTTGCCTCGTCATCATTTACAAATCGTTCTGAAATCGGATCCCACTCCAACTTTCTTCCCAATTGCATGGCGATGTGGCTAACTAAACACACTGAACAAGCCCTGTGTCCGATTTCTACTGGAGAGAGCAACTCATTTTCCCCTTGGATAGCGCCCAGCCAATTTCCATGATGCTCTGTACTTTTTTGTAAATGGATTTCATTAGGTCCAATCACCGATTTTAAAATGGCCGGATCAGAAGCATCTAAAGCTTTAGCGCTCTCCCCTTGTGCTACGGGATCACTGGACGAAGCCACATAATTTCCTCTAGAAACCCATATCCATCCATCAGTCCCTTCATACCGGATTCCATTCGGGTAACCTCCGCTGGTATACATATGGATTCCATTGTCATACTCCGCCTTCACCATGAAATCTCCATGAACGTTCCAAAGCCCAGAACGAGGGAATTCGGCTACTGCTTCTATATATCTAGGACCTGTTAATTCAGTATCCATTCCCCAAGCTGCTGAGTCAAAATGATGTTGCCCCCAACCCGTAATCATTCCCGCACCAAATTGATTAATTCTCAACCAACCTGGACGACCATATCCTTTTTGAGGATGGACACCTATTTCTGTATAAGGCACCTCCGGAGTGGATCCTAGCCACATTTCATAGTTTAAGTTTTTAGGAACTGGCATGGCTGGAGCTTCAGGTCCAGCTGGATCACCGGGTAAGCCAATCCTTACAGTATGAAGCTTACCTATTCTGCCATTTCTAACTAATTCTGCGGCAATTCTGAATTGCTCACTGGATCGTTGCTGAGTTCCTAATTGAAGTTTAACACCAGTCTTTTTTACCACATCAGCCAATTGCCTTCCTTCACGAATAGTTAGTGAGGTAGGTTTTTGAAGGTAAACGTGTTTCCCCGCTAAGGCTGCCATCATAGCTGGTTGTGAATGCCAGTGATCAGGAGTACTGATTACGACCGCATCAATCTCATCATTCAAGAGCATTTCACGGAAATCACCATATTGTTTGATTTCACCAGATGCCTCATTCTCCTTTTTGGCATAATAATTTTCTATTAGGTCCTTCCCATCCTGCATCCGGTTGGAATCCAAATCTGAAACCGCTATATATCTGGCACTGGCATGTCTCCAGGTACCGGGAATGTCATGATCCCTCGCTATTCTCCCACAACCTATTTGACCTATTTGAATTCTGTTGCTTGGAGCATTCTTTCCAAAAACGGAGGAAGGAACGATGGTGGGAATTCCAAAAGCGGCTGCAGCCAGACCGGTATTTTTTATAAAAGTTCTTCTTTTCATAGCTATTCAGGGTTATGATTGGGCATTATTATGGTTTGATTCATTTCTTTTATTTTACAAATGCAGACCAATATTTATTGGCTTCTTCTGCGGTCAATTCCCCATCAAAAACGATCATTCTATACTTTAAAGAGTACCGTTTGTTGGGAAGGATCTCCCAAGATTCATGTCTTATAGGAGTAAACTCCACAAATACATTTCCTTGACGATTGTAGTTTTCTTCCGGCCAAACCCGAAGTGGCTCAGGATGAGCCTTATTGGTATTATGGCTTAAAATCAACAGCCCACTTTTACCTTCCGGGGCATTTGATTCTCCGGTAATGATGATCCATTTGGCCTCAGTCCCATCCGCAGTTTTTCTGTCTTTTCCTTCTGAAGTGAGCACTGTACTATTATCAGATCCCCAGACTTCGGTGGCTCTAAAGCCTAAACCTCCACCATACCGGTATGCATCCAATAAAATCCCATCTTTCAACTTCGTAGAAATATTGGTTGTATAGTCCACGAGAAACCTTCCTTTGTCAACAGGCATGACCTTTATTACCAGATCCTCGGAAATGGCAAGTTTTTCAGATTCAGGAGCAGTCAAATCCAAATGATTCTGTCTTACCGTTAATTCTGCCACTCCTCCCGCTTCTTTTTTGGCAATCACACGGTCAAAATCTACTCGTCCTTTATGATCCGCTAAATTCCAAAAATCCACCATTCTTCCACCAATTGTGGCCCGTGTCCAAGGACCCCATATCCCATAATGATGGTAGTGATCTTTGGGTTGAATTCGAGTAAGTACTTGACCGGAAGGAGAAGTAAGGGGATGGATAAAACCTGATTTTGCATAGTCTGGGTTTACCCCTTCCGGTACAGGTTCCACAGCCGTTTGATAGGTCAAAACACGCTGCTCACCTAGCATGAAGTCTATTCCTTTTTCACTTTCACGTAACGTGACTTTTTGAGCAGAAACAGTCCCTATCATCAAAATAAGGACCATGGGGAGAAATAATATTTTTTTGATAATCATGGAAAAATCTAGTTATTGGGCTTCAATTTTAAAGATATCGAAATCTAATCTAATGCCTAGTTGCAATTACCCCAATTACCTATGAAGAAGAATATTTTCTACGCAATCGTTTTCATTTTTTCGATCGGAACTGCTTTCTCCCAAAGTATGTCCGAGGTGGAGTTGACCGAAGAATGGAAAGATAAAATCTATGAATTGGCTCCAGATAAAGCCACTTTCCCTTTCAAAACCAAAAAGAAAGTATTGGTTTTTTCTTTACACACTGGGTTTTGGCACTGGGTAAATCCCCATACCGAAGCAATGTTCAAAATTCTTGGGGAAAAAAGCGGAGCCTTTGAGGTTGTAGGTAGTAGGGATCTGGCCATGATGGAAAAAAACAAGCTGAAGGAGTTTGATTTAGTAATCTTCAACAATACCAATTCAAAACCAACTTATAGAAACCTATTCGTGGATAAGCTCACAGAAGAAGGTAATATGGATAGTGTGGCTGTTTGGAAAAAGGCTTCAGAACTTGAAAAGAATGTAATTAACTATGTCAAAAAAGGAGGAGGATTTTTTGTGATTCACGGGGGCAATACTACCCTGAACAACTCCATGGAATTTTCAAGATTACTTGGAGGATCTTTCGACTATCATCCCAAGCAGCAGCCCATACATGTGAGATTGGTGGACCCACAACATCCTTTGGTTCAAGCTTTCCCTGCAGAAGGATTTGTACATACGGATGAACCTTATTTTTATAAAAATGCCTATGCAGCATTAGACTTCAAACCTTTGTTGTATTTCAACAATGCTGAGATCGAGGCACAGAGAAAAGGCCAGGAATTAACAGAAGGCGTTACCTATGTAGCTTGGATTAGAAAAGATGGAAAAGGAAGAGTTTTATATAGCTCCCCTTCGCATAATGCCCAAAGCTTTGAAAACCCGGATTTATTGCAGTTTTTCTTAGATGGAATGCAATACTTGGTTGGAGATGTAGAGGTAGATGAAACACCCATACGGAAATAAGAAGTAAGAAATACGAAGTATGAACTTCCTCGTACTTCGTATTTCCCATTTCATATATTCCTCAGGCTTTCTTCACAAACTCACTTTTCAAAGCCATAGATCCAAAACCATCAATTTTACAATCGATGTTGTGATCGCCTTCTACTAATCTGATGCTTTTTACTTTTGTCCCTGCCTTGATGGGCTTTGGCGCGCCTTTCACTGGAAGATCTTTGACAATGACTACAGAATCACCATCCGACAATAGATTTCCATTCGCATCTTTTACAATCAAACCTTCCTCCTCTACTTCTTGCTCTGGAACCCACTCAAAGCCACATTCAGGGCAAACAAGTTGATTATCCATTTCATATCCGTAGGGAGATTTGCACGAAGGGCAAGGGGGTATATTTTCCATCCCGCAAAAATACGGCTTTATCCCATTTTTACACTTCCATACCAATTGATTTAAATCAGGTTTCAGGGGATCAACCTGATTTGATAAAGAACTAAATTAATGGGTCGGAGTATAACTTAAAATGACAGATTCAGCAACCAATCTTCCCGAGGTCATGGCAGCATTGCTTGATCCATTGAGTAAATAATCTCCTCCCAGATATACATGGTCAGTTATTTTACATTCAGTAATAGGAATACTGCCTTTGATATCGTCTAGGCTAGGTAATGCATAGGAAATGTAGTAAGACTTAATAAACTTGAAATAATCTCCCTTGATACCAGAAATATGCTCCAGTTCTTTTTGAACTTGCTTGATCAGGTCCTTTTCCTCCAATTCACTTTCCAAAACAGTGACAGAAAGTAAAGACCTATCTGAACTTGTATACGAAGCCGATACATCGTCCAAAAACACCAAATTGTTAATTAGAAATTTTTCTCCAGGGACCAAGCCAAGCATAGGTCTAGCCATAAAGGACTTTTGAAGAGAAAAATACAGGTTGATTACTTTTTTTGGTTTTGAAAATTGTCCCTGTAATTGAGGCATGATCTGATCGGGTTGGGTACAAATCAAAATTCGATCTGCTTCCAATTGCTCTCCATTTTTTAAGGTGATCGTCTGTCCTTCCACCTTTTCTACCCCAGAATTAAAATAAATCTGAGTTGTTCCTAGCTGCTTTCTCAGCATATTTGGGATTTCCTGCATCCCTTTTTCAGGTATAGCTGCATGACCTAAAGAGAACATTTTGAAAACGAATTCAAACATCCTTGCAGAGGTATTCAAATGCTTTTCAAGAAAAATCCCCCTGAAAAAAGGTTTGAAGAAGTTATTGATTATTTGATCTGAAAAACCATAGTTTTTCAGGTACTGTAAAGTAGGAATCGAAGGCTCATTGAAAATATCCTCCACAGGCTTCTTTTTTAATTCCTGGGTCAAACTATACATTTTGACTTTATCCAAAAATGTACCTACTCTTGAAAAAGCCATTCCTACTACTTTAAGGGGATTTCGAAGGGGGTCGGAAATAATGTAAGAGTCCTTTTCATCAAAAATAACAGCCCCTGGATCAAAGGTTTTAAGATTCAAAGCTGCTAAATTCAAATAGCGGTTTACTTCAGGATAAGCCGTGAGCAAAACCTGAAATCCATGATCCAGTAAAAACCCCTCTACCTGATCGGTCTTCATTCTTCCTCCTACCTTATCTGTACTTTCTAAAATAATGGGTGAAAAACCGGCTTTTTCTAATTCTATCGCAGCTACAAGACCCGACAATCCTGCACCTATGATGTATATTTTCTGTTCTTTCATTCAGTTCTATGCAATTAAAAATTTCTAAAATCCTCGCTGCTAAAAAACAAAGGTTTTTATAATAACTTACCTTTTATAAAAGAGTTTTTAAAATTTAATCATTTTGAATAGACATTTATATGAATCTTTTAAATATGAGATTGTTCCAATAAACCGCCCTATCATGAAAAAACTTACTTCTTGCTTATTCCTAGTTTTTTGCCTCGTCCAATTTCTTTCTGCACAGACCTATTTTCCTTCCAAAGGGAATTGGGAGAGCAAAACCCCTAGTGAACTTGGAGTGGATCCCAATAAACTACAAGAAGCAATTGACTTTGCTGTGGCCCATGAAAGTAATGCTAACCCAAATCTTAAAATTGCACATTATGAAAGCGCTTTTGGAAGAGAACCTTTTGGATATCCCATCGGGCCAATGAAACTTAGAGGACCGGCTACAGGCTTGATTATTTACAAAGGCTATGTCGTAGGTCAATGGGGAGATCCTGACAGGGTTGATTTGACATTCTCCGTTGCAAAGAGCTTCCTTTCTACTACTGCAGGACTTGCGGTGAAAGAGGGATTAATCTCTTCAGAAAATGATTTAGTATATCCGTATATGGCCCCCCTATATCCATATGAACCTGCCAAATTAATGATCAACAAGGCAGATCATTTTGAAGAGGAAGACACCTTCGAGCTTTTTGATACGGAGCATAACAGAACCATTACTTGGGATCATTTATTAAGACAAACCTCCGATTGGGAAGGTAGCCTTTGGGGAAAACCAGACTGGGCAGATCGACCAAGAGAGGGTGTTCAAGAAAAAAGAGAAAGACCCCAAAATGCTCCGGGATCACTTTATGAATACAATGATACCAGGGTCAATGTCCTTGCACTGGCTCTAATGAACGTCTGGAGGAAACCTTTACCAGTGGTTTTGAAATCAAAAATCATGGACCCTATTGGAGCCAGTGACACCTGGAGGTGGACAGGGTATGAAAATTCATTTGTGATCATTGATGGTCAAATTATGCAATCCGTATCTGGTGGCTCTCATTGGGGAGGCGGGATGATGCTTTCTGCCTGGGATCAAGCAAGATTCGGATACCTTACTTTAAATAATGGTCAATGGAAAGGAGAGCAACTCATTCCGACCTCCTGGATGGAAAAATCAAAAACTCCTACTGCTGCCAATCCTGGTTATGGTTTCATGAATTATTTCCTTAACAATGAAAGGGAATTTATCCCTTCGGCACCTGCTACTGCTTTTGCCCATATTGGTGCGGGAACCAATATGATTTATGTAGACCAGGAAAACGATTTAGTGATCGTTGCTCGGTGGATACCAAATGGAGATAAAAACGAATTGGTCAAGCTGGTATTGGAAAGCTTAAAATAATATGAAGAATGATGGACCCCAATTTGAATAAACAAAATGCTATCTCCTTTTATAGAACCGCTTACCTGGGTAATCCCCAAGAAGCGGTAAAAAAGTATGTAGGAGATCAATACATTCAGCATAATCCCCAGGTTGCTGATGGCACACTTGGGTTTATAGCATATTTTGAAAAGATGCAGCGAGACTACCCCGATAAGTCCATCGAGTTTGTCAGGGCGATAGCAGAAGGTGATTTGGTTGCATTACATACTCACCAGATTTGGCCTGGAAATGATCAATACATTACCATGGACTTTTTTAGGTTTGATGAAAAGGGAAAAATTTGTGAGCATTGGGATGCCATCCAACAGGTCCCAAAAAAGTCTGCCAATTCGAATAGTATGTATTAATACAATCTGATCAAAGTTCCATTAAAAAATTTAACCTAAAACCATAATTTTAATGTTTCTTCATCGTAAAATGAAGGAATGACTTTACTATCAAGACCTTAAGATCTTTTCCATTTTTTTCCCTTTTGCCAATTCATCTACCAGCTTATCCAAATACCGGACTTTCTGAGTTAATGGGTTTTCAATATCCTCTACCCTATATCCACAGATTACTCCCGTAATCAGATTTGCATTGGAATTTAGAGTTGCCTGATCAAAAAACTGTTCAAAGGTGACCTTCTCCTCTATCAATTGCTTCAGCCTAGTTTCATTGAATCCAGTCAACCATTCAATAACCTGATGAAGTTCTTCTACTGTCCTACCCTTTTTTTCTACTTTGGTGATATAGTGAGGATATACCGAAGAAAAAGTCATATTGGCAATTCGCTCGTTGTGCTTATCTGTAGTATTCATAGTATCAAATTTTTAATCCCGAAAGAGTCTGAGCAACTCAGACATGACACAGCCTATAAAGAAATTTAATCCCCAATAAAACTAACAAGAATTCGGTGAAGAACCTTCTATTACAATTACTGGGGACTGGAAATAAAGGAAGATGTAAACTTCAGTGAATTATCTCCTATCGATTCCTTGGGTGGTTTAAGTCAACCATCATTTCTAAAATTGTTTTATCTTGAGGTTTTTTAAAATCACTTCCAATCATGTTATTCCATGGACCAAGCTAGCCCATCTGTTTTAGAATTAGATCGAATCAAGCTTCCTTTTTCATTTGATGTAGAAAAAATCTTCGCTGAAGTGAAGGCCTTGCAACTCAATCACTTCGAATATTATGATGTAATTTCTCTACGCGCTCCCGCACATTTGGTAGACCCAAGTTTGCCTTTTCCTCCTCCAGCAGAAGATTATGCGGATGGGACTTGGTGTGACTGGATGGATACCAATGCATTAAAAAAATCACCGTATCTGAAAAGTATAGTCAATCAATTTCAAGAACACACAACTGTAAACCTGGTAAGAATTTTGAGGCTTGCCCCTGGTGCCAATGTCAAGGAACACACTGACCCAACCTTAGGATTGCATATAGAAAAATCTGTCATTCGATTGACTATCCCAGTACTAAATGAAAACACTCAGTTCTTCTTAAACAAAGAACCTGTCCTGATGAAGCCAGGAGAATGTTGGTACTTGCGCCTCACAGATCCACACTATATTTTAAATCCTAGTCAAACAGAACGAATTAATATTACCATCGACATGGTTCCTAATCAATGGGTTTATGAACTGATTGAAAACAGCATCCTTTGAAGCTTTCCAGTTTCAAGCAATCTATTCCTCAAACAATCAAGCAAGCTCGTGGTTTAGTGATTAGAACATACGTTCAAAGGGTTCATCTCAACAACTTTTATGAATGTATAATCTCTAATCACCTAAAATTAATAACCATTGAAAAATTATTTAATCATTGGAGCTTCTTCAGGAATCGGGAATACCCTTGCCAAAATTTTAGCAGAGTCTGGGCATCAAGTGTTTGGTACTTATTTTAAAAATGAGGTAGAGGAGGATATCCCGAACCTCTCATTCAGTTCATTAAATGTCATGGATGAAGATTTAAACCTAGACTTTTTACCAGAAAAGCTAGATGGGATTGCCTATTGCCCAGGCAGTATCAACCTAAAGCCATTTTCCAGAATCAAACCAGAAGAGTTTATTCAAGACTATGAATTACAAGTGGTTGGAGCGATTAAGGTTTTACAGGCAGTTTCATCTCGTCTTAAGGCTTCAGAAAATTCTTCTGTGGTTTTATTTTCTACCGTTGCTGTACAAAAAGGATTTAATTTTCATACCCAAGTGGCAGCCTCCAAAGGAGCACTTGAAGGATTGACCCGATCTCTTGCATCAGAATGGGCACCAAGCATCCGGGTGAATGCGATCGCCCCTTCCATAACGGATACACCATTAGCTCAAAAATTATTGAGTTCAGAGGAGAAAAAATCAGCGAATGCACAACGCCATCCGTTAAAGAAAATAGGTAGTACCCAAGATATTGCAGAAATGGCCAATTTTCTTTTGACAGAAAAATCCTCCTGGATCACAGGACAGGTTTTCCATGTGGATGGAGGAATGGCAGGAATTAACTAAAAAACATATGTTCGGAATATTCAAAAAGAAGTCTAAAATCGACTTGCTAAAAGAAAAGTATCAAAAACTTCAACACGAATCTTATAAACTTTCTACCGTAAATAGAACTGAAAGTGATAAAAAACTAGCGGAGGCAGAAGAGGTGTACGAAGAGATTAAAGCATTGGAAAAGGAAGAGAAATAGATGAAAATATTACTGGCAGGCGCCTCTGGATATATTGGAAAAAGAATCCTCCCTATTTTATTGGAAAAAGGGCATCAGGTGATCTGCTGCGTGCGAGACAAAAATCGTTTTAACCCACCGGAAGAAAACAACCATCTTATTGATGTAATAGAAGTGGATTTTCTTGATCGAGATTCACTTCATACTATCCCACAAGACATTGAAGGGGCGTATTATTTATTGCATTCTATGGCAGCATCCTCTGATTATGAGGAGATGGAAATGAAGTGCGCCAAAAATTTTAAAGATGTAATCAATCGCACCGAAGCCAAACATGTAATTTATCTCAGCGGAATCATCAATGATTCGGAGTTATCAAAACATTTAAAATCCAGAAAGGCAGTTGAGGAAGAACTGGCTAAAGGCACCTATCACTTTACGACGCTTCGAGCTGGAATCATCATTGGATCGGGAAGTGCATCTTTTGAAATTATCCGGGATTTGGTAGAAAAACTTCCGGTAATGATTACTCCAAAATGGTTAAAAACAAAATGTCAGCCTATTGCTATTTCCGATGTGATCAAGTTTTTAGTAGGAGCCCTTTTCAAAGAAGAGCTCTACGATCAAAGTTTTGATATTGGAGGACCAGACATACTTACCTATAAAGAAATGCTTTTGGGCTTCGCAGAAGCAAGAGGACTAGAAAGGAAAATCTTTATTGTACCCGTGATGACGCCCAAAATCTCTTCTTATTGGCTGTATTTCGTCACTTCAACTTCCTACAATTTAGCGACGGCCTTAGTGAGTAGCATGAAAATAGAAGTGATCTGTAGAGAAAGTAACATCAATGAAATCCTACAGATCACTCCTATAGATTATAAAACAGCCTTAAAAAGAACCTTATACAAAATTGATGAACATGAAATTTTATCCAGCTGGAAGGATTCTTGGAGCAGCGGTGTCATCAATAAGAAATTGGCCCTACGGAGAAATGTCCCAACTTTTGGTTGCTTCAAAGATGTTCGATCCAAAAAAGTAGAGAACATCCAAAAAGCCAAAGATAAGATTTGGAACATCGGAGGAGAAAATGGTTGGTATTATGGCAATTGGTTATGGGAAATCAGAGGTTTTTTGGATCAATTGTATGGAGGGGTTGGACTCAGAAGAGGTCGAAGTCACCCTTCCAATTTATCACCCGGAGATGCTTTGGACTTTTGGAGGGTTTTGTATGCGGATAAAGATGAAGGGAAATTGTTACTTTTTGCAGAAATGAAACTTCCGGGGGAAGCCTGGCTAGAATTTAGTTTTAAAGATCATGTGTTAACTCAAACCGCTACCTTCCGTCCATGGGGCCTTTCAGGAAGATTATATTGGTATGCTGTTTTTCCGTTTCATGGATTCATTTTTCAGGGCATGATCAATAAAATCACCGAAAACCTTGATTCTCCAAAATAGTCAATTGAATACATTTTTTCTTTATCCTACTTGGGCAGGATAGCTAGTTCCATTTTCCCCTTTAAATTAAACTGCAATAATCTGGTACTCAAGGCTACACTTGAATTCTTTTTATTGTTGAGTTGATTTACCCTTTATACCCAAATACCCCTTCCTATGAAATTTTCAAAAGTGACTTTTGCCCTTTTTTTGAGTTTATTTTTTCTCAATTCCAGCTTTGCCCAAAAGAAACCCAACATCGTATTCATCATGGCTGATGACCTAGGTGGTCGGGATTTACCGGTTTATGGAAATCGCTTTAATGAAGCTCCCCATATTTCTAAACTTGCTTCTCAGGGCATGGTGTTTTCCAATGCCTATGCAGCTCCCGTTTGCTCCCCTACTCGAGCGAGTATTCAATCTGGACAATATCCTGCGCGAGTAGGAATTTTTGACTTTATACCCGGACATTGGAGACCCTATGAGAAGGTAACTGTTCCCCATCATGAAGTTCAGCACCTACCCAATCAAATTATAACGATTGGTGAAGCCATGCAGTCCGCTGGATACAAGACAGGGTACTTTGGGAAATGGCATTTAGGAAACAATCCAGAACATCTACCTCAAAACAGAGGCTATGATCAAGCCCATACCTATGTTGGAGGTGGCTTTTATAATCCCAGGTTTACTCCTGAATATCCATCAAATGAACAGAAGCGTTTAAGTGAAGTACTTACTGATATGGGAATAAATTTTCTCGAGGAAAATCAAAATGAGCCTTTCTTCCTTTTCATCTCTCATTACGATGTGCATGTTCAGTTAGACGCGGATAAAGAATTGATTTCTAAATACCTGAATAAAGAAAATGATCCAAACTATTCCAATAATGCAGTTTATGCAGCCATGATCGAGCATGTGGACCTGAGCGTTGGAAAGATCATGGAAACTCTTGAAAAGTTAGGATTAGCAGAAGAAACCCTCTTCATTTTTTATTCGGATAACGGTGGAGTCAATAATCGGTTCGATCACATTCCATTATTGGCAGGAGGCAGTTTGGAGGTGTATCCAGAAGGTCATCCATTAAGATATATAGCCACTACAAACATCCCTTTAAGAGCTGGAAAAGGAACGGTGTATGAAGGTGGAGTTCGAGTTCCATTAATTGTGAGATGGCCTGAAAAAATAAAAGCAGGAATCAAAACTGAAGCCTTGGTTTCCAGTGTGGACTTTTATCCAACTTTTGTAGAATTAGGGAATGGTTCCATGCCCGAAAATCAAGTTTTTGATGGAATTACAATGCTTCCTATTCTCACTGAAAATAAGATAGACCCAGAACGTGAACTTTTTACTCATTACCCGGTGTACCACCATACGGTTCCCATGTCCGCCCTTCGAAAAGGAAAGTGGAAAATCATTGAAAATTTGGTTTCAGGGGAATTCTCGCTTTACAATTTGGAGTTTGATCTAAGTGAAATGACTGATTTAAAATTCAGCTATCCAGAAAAGCTTGAGGAAATGAAATCTGTATTAAAAAATTGGCAACAAAGCACCAAGGCACAGATGCCAAAACCAAATCCTGATTTCGATCCCGCTAAGAGATATGAATGGGGTAAAAACCCGTTTGCAAATTAGATAGTCCCACTTCTTCAACTTTTAAATAAATAGCTATCTTGTAGAGGGCCCATCACCCCAATTTTTTATGAAAGCGATTGTTTTATCAAAATATGGACTTCCTGAGGAGGTATTGAGAATACAAGAAATTGAACTTCCACAACCTAAAGAAAAAGAGGTGCTCGTTAAAATTATCGCCACTTCAATCAATGACTATGATTGGAGTATGGTGAGAGGAAAGCCCTATCTCTACCGTCTCATGTATGGGTTTACCAAACCAAAAAACAAAATTTTGGGAATGGAGCTTTCCGGAATCATAGAAAAAGTTGGATCAGGAGTTAGCAAATTTAAGGTGGGTGATGAGGTATATGGAGATATTTCAAATTTTGGCTTCGGAACTTTCGCTGAATATATCAGTGTACCGGAAAAAGAATTACTTCCAAAACCTAAGACCCTAAGTTTTGAAGAAGTGGTAGCCATCCCCCATGCTGCTACTCTTGCCTTTCAAGCATTACAGGATTTAGGAAAAATAAAGACTGGACAAAAGGTGTTAATCAATGGAGGTGGCGGTGGTGTTGGAACCATAGGTGCTCAACTTGCTAAAACCAATGACTGCCACGTTACCGGGGTAGATTCTAAAGCCAAACTAAGCAAAATGAGGGCGCTGGGGTTTGATGAGGTAATTGATTATACCACCACCGATTTTACCCAAAATGGCGAACAGTACGATTTGATTTTGGATTGTAAATCCACCAAATTACCCAAAAGCTATTTGAAGGCATTAAAGAAGAATGGAACCTATGTCACAATTGGTGGTCATATTAAAAGCCTCTTGAGTATTTTTATATGGAGTAAACTAAAGCCAAAAAGTTTAGGAAAAAATCTCAAGATTCTGAGTTTGATCCCAAATAAAGACTTAGAAAGTATTACTCAATTTATGCTCAAAAATGGGTTTAAATTTCAAATTGATGGACCTTACTCTTTTGACAAAATTCCGGGAATGATCCAATATTTTGGAAGAGGTCTTCATCAAGGGAAAATTGTAATCAAAATAGGAAGCGAATGAAAATTTCTTCCGGATTTCAGCAACAAGCCGATCAAAATCACGAAATTAAAAGTGCTTCTAACTAGTAATTTATCCTATGGCATTTATAGATTATTATAAAACATTAGGCATTTCGAAAACTGCGACGGAAAAAGAAATTAAAGCTGCCTACCGAAAACTCGCTCGGAAATATCACCCTGATCTTAATCCAGATAATAAAGAGGCTGAAATAAAATTCAAAGAAATTAATGAGGCCAATGAGGTATTAAGCAATCCGGAAAACAGAAAGAAATACGATAAGTATGGGAAAGATTGGAAGCACGGAGAGGAATTTGAAAAAGCTCAACAGCAAAGACGGCAACAATCACAGTATACCCAGCATGAATCCGGTCAAGGAAGCTTCTCGGGTCAGGATTATTCAGATTTCTTTGAATCCATGTTTGGAGGTGGAGGAAGAACTTATTCCAGTCATGGGCATAGAACTCCAAAATTCAAAGGTCAAGATTACAATGCAGAATTGCATTTAGACCTCAAAGATGTTTATACAACCCAAAAGCAAATACTAACTGTAAATGATAAAAAAATAAGATTGACCATTCCTGCAGGAGTAGAAAATGGACAACAAATCAAAATTAAGGGAAATGGAGGGCCAGGTATCAATGGAGGGCCTAACGGGGATTTATACATCAAATTTATCATCAACAACTCCACTTCATTTAAGAGAGAGGGAGACAATTTGTATAAAGATGTTGATCTGGACCTATACACCGCCATTTTAGGAGGTGAGATCATCATTGACACATTTGACAGTAAAGTAAAACTCAAAATAAGTCCAGAAACCAAAAATGGCACCAAAGCCAAATTAAAAGGAAAAGGTTTTCCTGTATACAAAAAAGAAGGACAATTTGGAGATTTGATTATCACTTACCATATCAAAACTCCAACAGGATTAACCGAACGCGAAAAAGAATTATTCAAAGAATTACAAAAACTTAGAACTCATGGTTGAGACTCACTTAATAGCTATCAAAACCATTTGCTTAAACTATGGTATTGATAATTCCTTTGTAGAAGAGCTAAATGAATTTGGATTGATCCATATTGAATTCATTCAAAATGACAAATTTATACACCAAGATCAAATCTCAGATCTCGAAAAAATGATTCGGCTGCGAAACGAGTTAAATCTTAATTTGGAGGGCATAGACGTAGTTTTTAATCTTTTACAAAAAGAAAAAGAACTAAAAGAGGAGTTAACCATTCTCAAAAACCGGTTAAAATTGTATGAATAGGTATAAGACATCCAATTTATTTTGCAATTACCAAGCTTGAGGTATCATTGGAGATTATCCAATTGGTCTTCATGGTACTAACCTTCAATTGGACCTTTCTTATATGAAAAAAATACTGGAAGTACTCATTTTTTTATGTCTATCCACCCTATCCATCCTTGCCCAATCAAAATCAAAACTTCTCTCTAAAGAAGAGGTATTGGAAGATTTAGACTACCTATATAAATCTTTAATTGAAGCTCATTCTCAATCAGCGGTTACAGCATCTCAAATTCAAGACTATAATTTTGGTGAAATTGTCGGCGAGGAGACCGGCGAATACCCCTCTTTATATGCCTCAGTTATTAGGTATAAATTACCCAATTCAGGCATAGAAGTCCAAGCCTCAAAAGGTTATATTGTCCGGGTGAATGGAAGTACCACAGAGCGGGGAGTAATTCCAGATATCTTTATCAAAGACTATCTTTTAGATGAGGAGGATGAAATTTTAGAGGGCTTATTGAAACGGTTGAATTAGAGAAAAAACATCCTATCCAAAAATTACCAGTTTACACTATGAAGAAGCTAATGTTCGTTCCTTTGATTTTCTTATCGCTACTGGTAAATGCCCAAGAAGTCGAGTTTATTACAAATTCCAGATTGATTTTGGGTGGAGAAAAGGAAAAATCAGCTTCCATAAGCGCTGGGGATATTGACCTGGATGGAGATATAGATGTGGTGGTAGCAGATGGAAGGCATTGGCCCCAAACCAATAAAGTATTTTACAATAATGGCTACGGAATCTTTACCGTGTCCCGTTTGCTAGATGATGTGTATGAAACAAGTTATGCAACTGAACTAGCAGATTTTGATGGGGATGGAGACTTGGATGTGGCTGTAGGAAACGATATGGCCCCTAATGCAATCTACCTTAATGACGGAAAAGGAAACTACACCAGGTCTGGTACTTTTGGAAATGACTATTCCCCCACTCGAAATCTAAAAACAGTGGATATAGATACCGATGGAGATATCGATATTTTAATTACCAATAGAGGTCGTGTCAATGAAATTTGTCTGAATAATGGACATGGGGAGTTTAGTGATCGAGTAGAGTTTGGATCCTCTGACGACTCCACCATCGATGTGGATGTTGCAGATATGGATCAAGATGGAGACATGGACCTGATTTTGGCAAATCGAGATGGGCAGCAAAACTACATCTACTTAAATGATGGAACTCTGACATTTACTGCCCGATTACCATTTGGGACTGGCACAGATGAAACTAGATCTGTTGGAGTGATTGACATAGACTCAGATGGTTATCTGGATATCATTACAGCCAATATTGGAGAGCCCAATGTGATCTATTTTGGAGATTCAATCTTAGGTTACCAACGAAACATCATTTTTGACCCCAGTTCAGATGAATCTTATTCTTTGGATTTTGGGGATTTAGACAATAATGGCAGCATTGATATAGTTATTGCAAATTCGGGGAGACCCAATAAGGTCTTCTTAAATTTCCAAAATGGAAATAGTTGGAAAGAGATTCCCCTCTCCAGTGGAGAATTAGACACTTACGATATCATCCTCAAAGATTTAAATAACGACCAGAGATTGGATATCATCGAGAGTAATTCCGATGAACTCAATTATTTTTATTTTAATCGATTAAAGCCCACACCCAATAATTGATCTTTTAAAAAGGGTCCTGAATATTTTATCGTCCTACTTTCTGATTACCCCCCCATTTAAACAAAGCGTTTGACCTCCCAAATTTTTTTATATCTTCTTGATTTACAAATTCTTTACTTAATCCAATTCCATCTATTTTGTGTAAATTCAACTGAATTCAATTTTTAGATTTTATGAAAAACTATCATGTAGTTCTTGTTTCTCTTTATCTATTATTTTTCTCTTGTTCACCAAAAGAATCAAATCAAGAAGACACATCGGTAAAGCCAAAAGTAAACCTAGAAATTCTTGCTAATGGGAACCTCAGATATTTAAAACTAACTGGATCCCCCTATCAAAGAGGTTTTGAGCATGGGAAATTGTTAAAAAAAGATATCCAAGATGTCATCGAGTTGCTTTATGAGGATATACGATCTACTACTGGAATAGATCCTAAAGAATTTATCACGCTCTTTTTAGAGCAGACTGACTATCTATCTTCTGTTGAGGAATACACTCCCGAATTATTAGAAGAAGTAAAAGGAATCAGCGATGGATCAGGGGTAGAATTTGAAACGATTTTTATGCATCAACTAGGTGATGAATATTGGTTCAATACCAAAGACGTAATGGCACATAGTTGCAGTTCTTTCGGTGTCAATAAAACTGCTAAGTTTCCAAGCATTACCGCCCAAAACATGGATATTCCAGAATTTTTTCATGGTTTTCAAACAGTGATCAAAGCTTCTGAATCCAATTCGAGTAAAGAAGTCATGTACCTGTCAGTACCAGGCCATTTGGGATTGACAGGAATGAATAATCAATCTGTTTCTATCAATTGCAATACCTTGATGCAATTGGATTATGCCAAAACGGGCTTGCCGGTAACCTTTATTGTAAGAGGAGTTTTAAGTAAGGATACGCAAGAGGAGGCGTTGGATTTTTTGAAGCAGATTCATCATGCATCAGGTCAAAATTACATTTTGGGAGGCCCAGAAAGAGTTTAGAATGTTCCTCAAATAAACTGGAAGAATTCCGACCCTTTGAAAATTCTATTTTCACCTATCATACCAACCATCCCATGAGCAATACCGATTACAGTGCCAACTATTTGGCTTCTTTGGCAGCAAACAATAAGACTCCTGAAGAAGGATTATACGAATGTCAGCGCATCAAATCATTTCAGAATCGGTTTACTGAAAACACCCAATCCATCAGTATTGATGAAATAAAAAAAGTATTGAGTTCAAGGGATAATGATGGTCAAGATGTGGTGAGTAATCGATTTACTTTTGCCAGCGTCATTTATGAGCTTTCGGATAAACCAAGATTTTTGGTTGCGCCAGGTAAGCCACATGAAATAGAATACCTAAAGCTAGAATGGTGAATTATCAATTCAGTCTTTTAAAAAGTAACCAGCAGACAACTCCGCTTCCGTTCATGAAAAAAGTACTTATTGCCTCCTCTTTATTTCTTTTCACCTGTGTTTCATATGCCCAAACACCTGAACAGGATTCAAAAGAAAATTACCTGCATGAAATCAAATCAGAGTTGATTGTCAAATGGCCAGAGAATCAAACGATTAACCTGGTATTTCATGGACACAGCGTACCTGCTGGATATTTCAAAACTCCAGATGTAAATACGCTGCACTCCTACCCTTTTCTGGTTTTAAAAGGAATTAAGGAAGCTTATCCTTATGCGGTGGTCAATGTAATCAATACCGCCATTGGCGGGGAGGATTCTCACAGTGGGCAAAAGAGGTTTAACAAAGAAGTTCTCCCCCATCAACCCCACATCTTGTTCATAGATTATGCTTTAAATGATCGAAGAATCGGTTTGGAAACATCCAAAAAGGCTTGGGAAAAGATGATTGTCAAAGCTTTAAAGAAAAATATCAAAGTAATTCTTTTGACACCATCTCCTGATCTCAAAGTAGATCTTACAGAACCCGGGAATGAACTCGATTTACATCGTCAACTAATAATTGAATTGGCAGAAAAATATCAAGTGGGTTTGGTGGACAGTTATGATATATTCCAAAAAATTCAAGAATCCTGTAATTGTGTCATGGAATATATGTCTCAGGGAAATCATCCCAATGAGAAAGGCCACCAGCTTATAGCTGAAGAAATCCTGACTTACTTCTAATTAGCATTACTACCTATAGTCAATAGTACCGAGTTCGATCGTCCTTCTACTTCTCTATTCAATTAAAAAACACCTGATTGATTTGAGTTTCCTTTAAAAATCCACGAATTCCTATTTCAAAAAGTCCTATTTTGTAGTGAGTAAATTCAATTTCAAACTAATTAAAGGTCATTATGAAAAAAATTGTTTTAGTAGGCCTGCTCATTTTTTCTTCAATTTTTCTAGCATTTATACTTTTAAAGGATGATCCTGCCAGTAAATTTTTGAATTCCATGAGCCAGGATCAAAAGCAAAAAGTGCTTTATTCTTTTGATGATGAGACAAAGACCCAATGGCATTATATTCCAAGTTCTATGTTTCCAAGAGCAGGAATTTCGTTGGCAGAATTAGATATCACACAGAAAAAGCTACTACATGAATTGCTTCAATCCTCTCTTTCCGAAACAGGGTATTTAAAAACCATACAGATTATGGATCTGGAAAATGTTTTGAGAGAAATGTCTGGGGACTCGGTAATGCGTGACCCTGATAAGTTTTTTGTGGCTTTTTATGGTAATCCAGAAACAGATAGTCTTTGGTCTTGGTCCTTTGAAGGACATCACATATCCTTAAATTTCACAGTACTCAATAATGAACAAACCATAGCTCCAAGATTTTTTGGGGCAAATCCAGCAGTCATACCTTCTGGACCAAGAAAAGGGGAAAAAACTTTAGAAAAAGAAGAAGAGCTCGGCTTTCAATTGGTCAATTCTCTCGACCAAGAGCAGAAAGCCATCGCTATTTTTCAGGAGGCCCCAATTAATGATATCGTGACCAGAAACTCAATCGAAGTTGACCCCTTATCTCCAGAAGGGATCAAATTTGAGGTGTTAAATTCCAGTCAAAAAAAGGTTTTCTTAAGTCTTATTGATGAATACCTATCCACTATGCCTGAAAAATTGGCAATGGAAAGGATGAAAAATATTCAAGATGAAGAACTAGGTGAAATCAGGTTTGGATGGGCAGGAACTACTAAATCTGGTGAGGGTCATTATTATAGAATCCAAGGAAAGTCATTCTTAATAGAATTTGACAACACACAGACCAATGCAAATCATATCCATACCGTATGGAGAGATTTTAATGGGGATTTTGGAAAAGACCTGATCAAAGAACATTATGAAAATTCAGATCATCATACCCCATAAACCTATTGATCAAATTAAACCCTGAAGAATGGACCTAGCAGTGAATTAAGTGATCTGGAATTGGTTCAAAGGTTTCAATACCACTTCTTAACTATTCAGTAGTTCCCACTTTAATTGAGTCTATTGTTTACCAATAACCATTCTGAAAACAAAGCATTTGAACTATGAACGATCGGTCAATTTTGTTAGGAATAATGTTTTTCTTCCTCCTACAAATTGCTTCAGCCCAAGAAGTGATACTTTATAAGGAAGTAGATACAACGCAATTATTCTTGGAAGTGATCTATCCGGAAGAAATGGACCAAACGAAAGAATACCCTGCCATGGTTTTCTTTTTTGGAGGAGGCTGGGTAGGTGGAGACAGATCCCATTTTGAACACCAAGCTGATTACTTTGCCAAGCGAGGACTGATCTGTTTTTTAGTGGATTACAGGACAAAAAACAAGCATCAAACCAGTCCTTTTGAATCCTTGAAAGATGCAAAATCAGCCATTCGATATATCAGAAAAAATGCCGTAAAGTTCCATGTATCCCCTTCAAAGATCATCGCTTCTGGAGGATCTGCCGGGGGGCACTTGGCCGCCGCAACAGCTTTGAGTCCTGATTTTAATGAAGCCACCGATCCTTTGGACATCAGCCCTGTTCCAAACGCATTGGTCTTGTTTAATCCAGTCATAGATAATGGTCCTGGAGGCTATGGATATGAACGGATTGGAGAAACTTATCCAAGCTTCTCTCCTCTTCACAATATTAGAGCTGGAGCTCCTCCTACCCTATTGATGCTCGGGACTCAAGACCGTCTCGTGCCCGTTACCACTGCTGAATATTATCAACTGGTGATGGAAAAGGTAGGAAGTAGATGTGAATTAAAGTTATATGAGAACCAACCTCATGGGTTTTTCAACTACCCCAACTTTGAATACTATCAAAAGACTCTTTTGGCAGCAGATGAATTCCTCCAATCTCTTGGCTATTTAGAGGATCAACCCAACGTAAAAATTGAATAGCCTTACAAAACAAAAAGGGAAAGCACGGAAGTACTTTCCCTTTTTGTTGGGTTCTACCATTTTTTTATTCTCCTACATCCAAATCGGTAGCTGCGCCACCAAGGGATTTATAAAGACTTACAATACTTGCTAATTGTTGTTTTTTAAGTCCTACATAATTCAACTCTGCTTCTAGCGCCCGGTTTTGTGAATTGATGACATCCAGGTAATTCGCATATCCTACCGAGAACATGGTATTCGCATTGGAAATTGACCTCCTCAAAACCAAAACTTCATCCGTCTTCAAGTCTAATTGCTCATCCAACGTTGCATATTCATTCACCACCTGAATGACCTCTAAATAGGCATTTAATACAGTTTGTTCATAATCCAACCAAGCGATTTGTTGGGAAGCTTTAGCCTGCTCAAAACTTGCTTTAATTTGACCTCTATTAAATATTGGTGCTACTAGGCCTGCACCCATTTCATAAACGGCCGAACCTGGAGTAAAGAAAAACTTACTGAAATCAAAAGCATTAAATCCAGCTGAACCAAATAACCTTACGGATGGGAAGAAAGCTGCTCTCGCTACCCCTACATCTGCATGAGCTGCCTCTAATTCATTTTCTGCTTGGAGAATATCTGGTCTTCTTTGTAATAATTGAGCAGGGACTCCAATCTGTAGTATCTCCGGCATAAAGTTTACCTGCGACAAAGTCGTTCTCTGCAGAGAAACTTCATAACTTCCTACTAATCCTTTAAGTGCCAACTCTGTTGCTTTCAACTCTCTTTCCTTTTCTATAAGTAAGGATTTAGAATGTAAAAGAAGCGCCTCAAATTGATCTACCGCCAATTGTGTCTCTTTCCCTGACTCTTTTAAATCCTTGGAAAGCCCAAATGCGATCTCTTGATAAGAAATGTTTTTATTTAAAATGATAATCTCTTCATCAAGTCCCACTAATTGGTAGTACAATTTTGCGACTTGAGCAACCAATTGAGTTTTAACCAAGTTTGCTGCTTGTTGGGTTGCAAGCCACCTGGAGATAGAAGCTTTCTTCCTATTGGAAAATTTACCCCAAATATCCAATTCCCATGAGAACTGAGCTCCAATCCCAAAATCCTTATATGGATCCGGAATTTTCTCGTCCTCGGTAATATTCTCTGAGAAATTAGTATCGTAATTCCCAACCCCATCCATGGTATACTTACCAAACTTAGTTTGACTGGCGCCAAACATTCCATTGACTTGAGGGAGCATGCCTAATTTTCCCATTTTCATCTGGGCATTGGCAATGCGGATTTTTTCAAGGGTTTTCAGCAAATCGTAATTGTTTCGAAGTGCCAATCTGATTAATTCCTTTAACCTGGCATCTTCAAAAAACTGGTCCCAGCTTTGATCTGATAAATTTTTTGTTGAATCACTGGTAGTTTCAAACTCAACTGGAACTGCTTTCTTTTCTGGTATTTCATAAGAAGACTTACATCCCCAGCCTAATACCAACGCCGCTGTTACTATGCTATATTTGAATCGATTCATTTTGTTACTTCTGTTGCTTGGGATTTGGTTTTCAGTTTGGTAGACAGTGTTTCGAAGACTACGTATAGTCCAGGGATCAGAAAAACTCCTACGATAGTTCCGATCATCATCCCTCCTGCTGCAGCAGTTCCGATGGTTCTGTTTCCAATGGCTCCTGCCCCGGAAGCGATCGTCAATGGAATCAATCCACAAACAAAGGCAAATGAGGTCATCAAAATAGGTCTTAACCTTTCAACCCCTCCGTTCATGGCGGATTCGATAATCCCCAATCCTTTACTTCTATTTTGAATGGCGATCTCAATAATCAAAATGGCATTTTTACCCAAAAGTCCTATCAGCATGACCAAGGAAACCTGAGCATAAATGTTATTTTCTAAGCCTGTTAACTTGAGCAATAAAAATGCGCCGAAGATACCTGCAGGTAAGGATAAGATGACAGGCAAAGGCAATAAGTAACTTTCATATTGGGCTGCCAATAACAGGTAAACGAAAATCAAACACACCGCAAAAATGTAGATTGCTTGATTGCCTGAAGCAATTTGCTCTCTTGTAATTCCGGACCAATCAATATCGAATCCTCTTGGCAAAAACTCCAAAGCAGCAGATTCAACCGCCTGGATCGCATCTCCACTACTAAACCCTTCAGCAGCTTCTCCATTGATCATCGCTGACGTATACATATTGTATCTTGTCAATTGCTCTGGCCCATAGACCCGTTCTAAGGTCACGAAATTTGAATAGGGAACCATGTCTCCCCGATCACTTTTGGTATACATGCTTAGCAAAGCTTCAGGATTAGTTCTGTATTCAGGAGCTGCTTGAATCATCACCTTATACATCTGTCCAAATCGGATAAAGTTAGAGGCATAAAAGCTTCCAATGAAACTTTGAAGTGTCAGCATGGCATCCTCCACAGGAACACCCAGCTTCGCTGCTTTATCATGATCTACATGGAGAATGTATTGAGGGAAATTGGGGTCAAAGTTGGTGAATACTCCATTGAGCTCCGGCTTTTCATTCAACAAGGCCACAAAATCCTGTGTAGTCTTGGCCGTAACTCCCAATGGTCCTCCTGTCTTATCCAGAAGTCGCATCTCAAAACCGGAGGCATTACCAAATCCCGGAACACTTGGAGGAGGGAAAAATTGAATTTCAGCTCCTGTAATATGACTCACCCGATCTTGGTAATCCAAAATCAATTCATTGACGCTTTGTGCTCTATCCTCCCAAGCAACGAGGTTAATCATCCCCATTCCATAGGAGGCTCCTGCCGTTTCAGTCAATAAACTGTACCCTGCCAAAGTAGAGATCGTCTCCACTTCCTCCAAAGGCAATAAAGCGGCCTGAACGTCATCCAAAATCACTTTTGTTCGCTCTACGGTAGCCCCAGGAGGAGTCGTAATATTGACATAAATCATCCCTTGATCCTCTGTTGGGATGAATCCTGTCGGTAGAATACTAGAGATACCAAAAGTTGCTAGGATAAAGATTCCCAACATCCCAAAGGTCACCACTTGTCTTCCCGCAATCCTTTTCAAAACCCCGGAATACTTACCGGACAATTGATCATATCGTTTATTAAAGCCATCAAAGAACTTTTGTACCAATCCTTTTTCATCTTCAGGCACATGTTTGGCCGGCTTTAACAACATACTACATAGTGCCGGTGATAAGGTCAATGCGTTGATTCCTGAAATCACGATGGCAATGGCCAAGGTCAATGAGAACTGTCGGTAAAATATCCCTACAGGACCATCCATAAATCCGACTGGAATAAATACTGCAGACATCACCATGGTGATGGCAATAATTGCTCCTCCGATTTCCTTCATGGCTTCAATGGTCGCATCCGTCGCATTCATGTTTAAGTCATGCATCTTCACATGGACAGCTTCTACCACTACTATGGCGTTATCCACCACAATTCCAATTGCCAGCACCAAGGCAAAAAGGGTCAACATATTAATGGAGAATCCGAATAAGCCCATGAAGAAAAACGTACCAATCAAGGAAACAGGAACTGCAATGGCTGGAATTAACGTAGACCTGAAATCTTGTAGAAAGAGAAATACTACAATGGAAACAAGGATAAATGCCTCAATCAAGGTTTTGATTACTTCATGAATAGAAGCATCCAAGAATCTTGAAACATCATAGGAGACATTAAACATCATCCCTGGAGGAAAGGATGTTTGCTCCAGTTCTTCCATTTTACTCTTGATGTTATTTATTACCTCTCTTGCATTAGATCCAGGACGTTGCTTGATCATGATGGAAGCAGAAGGACGCCCATCCGTAATAGAAGCCATATTGTAATCCTGGGAATCAAAAGTCACCTCTGCCACATCCTTAATTTTTAATAAGGACCCATCCGGTAGCGCCTTAAGGGTGATGTTTTCATAATCCACTTCCTGGCTAAACTTACCCGTGTAACGAAGCACGTATTGAAGGGCCTGGGGATCTTGATCCGAACTAATTCCTGATTTACCAGGAGCAGCCTCTACGTTTTGTTTTCTGATTGCATCTGTGATATCCTGGGGAGAAATATTATAGGCTACCATTCGATCTGGATTCATCCAGATTCTCATGGCATATTCCCTGGAACCCATGATTTCCACAAAACCTACCCCATCAATTCTCTTCAGTTCTGGAAGTATATTAATATCGGAAAAGTTGTATACAAACTTCTCATCTTGGGTGGTGTCAGAAGTCATGATGTTGAGATACATCAACATACTATTTACCTCTTTCTCAGTCATCACCCCGGCTCTGATTACTTCCTCAGGAAGCTCATCAATCACGGTGGCCACCCTATTCTGCACGTTTACTGCCGCCTGGTCAGGGTCTGTACCTACTTTAAAGACCACAGTAATGACAGTGACACCATCATTTGTGTTGACAGAGTTCATGTATGTCATTCCCGGAACCCCATTGATAGCTCTTTCTAAGGGAGTGGCAACTGCTTTTGCCAATACCTCTGCATTGGCTCCCGTATATTTTGCGGTTACTGTAACAGAGGGAGGAACGATCTCTGGAAACTGTGTGATGGGCAAGGATGTCAATGACAATAAGCCCATAAAGACAATAATCACCGAAAGGACCGTGGATAAAATCGGTCGCCTGATAAATAATTCAAACATGGATAAAGCTTACTTATTTAGGTGAACAGAAGATTATAGCGAATGATAGAGCGTATCATACGCCTCTTGATCAGATACTTGAACAGGTTCTATAAGACTTCCATCTTTCACCTGTTGTATCCCCTCGTATATGATTCTGTCACCCGGTTGAAAACCATCAGCCACGTAAAAAAGTCCAAACCTTCTGATCGGTTTAAAACTTCTCACCTTTACCGTATTATCACTATCTAAAATATAGACGTAAGTATATTCCTGAATTTCAAAGCTTGATTTTTGAGGAATTAAAAACACATCCTCCATTTCATTCGTCATCATCACCTTCCCACTGGCACCATGTTTTATCAAACCATCAGGATTTGGGAATCGGACTCTAAAGGCTATGGAGCCAGTACCTCTCTCAAAATCTGCTTCCATGGTTTCCAATTTGCCTTTATAAGGGTATTCTTGTCCGTCAGACAGTACTAACGTGATTTCCTTCTCCGTAAACTCCTCCCCTTTTTCCTGCCTTTCGCGCATGTACCGCAGGTATTCATTTTCAGTTACCTTGTAGTAGGCAAAAATTTCGGAAATATCAGTAATATGAGTCATGAGGTCTCCAGGAGTGACCAAGCTACCTGTCTTAAAAGGAATTCTATCTACAATTCCATCAAATGGGGCTTTAATAATACTATATGAAAGTCCTGTTTGTGCATTTTTCAACATAGATTCAGCCTGAAGAATCCCTGACTCAGCCATTTCCAATTTTGCTTTGGCTAACTCTAATTCAGAATCAGTAATGATGTTTTTGTCTACTAAAATCTGGAGACGTTCTACTTCTAATTTGGCTGCCTGCGCTTCGGCCCTTTCTTTCATCAAAAGTGCTTTACTACTATTGACAACCTCTCCGAGCTCAGCGGAGTTAAGTTTAAATAACGCTTGACCTTTTTTTACTTCTTCTCCCTCATCCACATAAATTTCTTCAACAAACCCTTCCACTTTGGCTCGGACTTCCACGAATTGAACCGCCTGTATGTCACAAACATAAGTTTGAGGAACCTCTATACTTCTGGAAGTAAGTTCCATGATTGGAATACTTAATGGTTTGTTTTTCTTTCGGCGGTTACCTTCTCCGTCACCACAGGAACTTAGGGAAAGTAAGGACAGTGCAGAAAACACAATCCAACCTTTAAAGGAAATTTTTAATTTCCTCTCAGTAAAAATAGATTTCATGGGTAATTATTCAGCTAGTTATTCTCAATTCTTCAAGGTTAGTTAATGGAATTGTACCACTTCAAATCATATGAAGAGGTACTGATTCTAACGTATGAAGGATTTCTAAATTACATTATTTTCAAAAAACCGGGAAACCCATTACATGATTGGCTCATTTAGGAGCTAAAAATTATTACTAAGGTAAAAAATATGGATTTTATGTATTTTTTAGTGAGAATGATTTACCTATAAACTATTTTCTAAACATAAAATCATAATCATTTGATTTAATGGTTTTTATAAGTTATAAATAGGTATTATTGATTCATAATGAGAAAATAGTTACGACCTAGTTTGATACACAAAATCCATGAAATGACCAATAAAAATCTGACTTTGGTCATCAACTATGTTAAAAATTGGAGATTCCTTCCTTAGGCCGAATAAAAGAGATAATCAAAACACCTATTTTTATTTTCATATAAAGAAAAAAGCCCCGGATTAAAAACCCGGGGCTGGAGGTGATTGTGACAACTTTTCACTAATTCCTTATTTCAATGATACCGCTAGATACGGTACCTGACACGGTATAAGGAGAACCATTATCAATCTTTAATGTCCCACTGGAAGAGCTGTCTCCGACAGAAACTCTTCCACTACTTGTGGTAAGGTTGTAATTATAATCTATCAAATTCGATAATGTTTGAATTTTAATAGATCCAGACGAAGCTTTGAATAAAGATTCTTCACTTAATCCTGAATTGATCGCATTGATCCTTCCAGAAGTGACTTCTAACTTTCCCAAACTTTCTACGTCAGTTAAATCAATAATTCCTGAGCTAAGAATGGCATGCACCATCCCTTCTATCCTATTCAACTTATATCTACCGGAAGAACCTGAAAGACTGACATCTCCTACTACGTCCTTCATCTCAACAACTCCAGAACCCACCTCCACAGTAGTATTCCCTACCAGATTGATCACATTAACCTCTCCAGATCCGGCAGTTAAATTGGTAACAGAAGAATTAATATTCTGAATAGTCAATCTCCCAGAGCCTGCCATTACATCAAATACTTCAGTTTCCACATTTGAAATAGTAGCTGATCCCGCTCCTACTTCCACATTCATCCCTATTGTTTCTGGCCCTATCAAATGAATGAATCCACGATCTCTACCGCTATTAGATATTCGTTTTTGATCCAATTCAATGATCAGCTTTCCTGATTCCTCTCTATACTCAATTTTATACCTCCCGGCATTAGTAGATTCCAACATTGCATTTAATGTGACGGATGTCAAGCTTGGATCTCCAGTATAAACTACTTCCAGAAAACCGGATTCAATTTCCACCTCTTCAATTCCTTCAAACTCTTGATTGATGGACTGAACAACTTCCAAATCTTTACTGCAGGAGCTAACTAGTGCTAATGCCAATAAAATTGAAAATGTATAATATATCTTTATATAATTCTTTTGAAACTTCATGATCTTGCATATTTTAAAATATAATTTTGATTTTTGAATTTTAAAGTGCTGCAAGCATACAAATGTACGGCAATTTCACAGCACTGGTTATCAACGAGTTGATTTCTTGATCTAAGTCAAAGCAATTGGAGAAAGACCAAATGCTTAGGAGAGGGTGGTGGCAAGTCGCCTGCTCTTCGATTTGCTGTGATAGCATGCACATTTTCTTGGATTAAAGCCATTTTGAACAGATTTTTGGTTTAGTTTTATTTCTTTGATGCTAAGACAACCCACAGAGAATTTACCCCTAGTTAAAAAATGTAAAAATGTTGGCAACCACTCCAAAACCACCTTATTACGCTGTGATTTTCACTAGTATAAGAACAAGTTACGATAAAGAATATATAGAAACAGCTAAGAAAATGGAGCATTTGGCCTCCCTTCAAGAAGGGTATTTAGGACATGAATCTGCTAGGGAGGAAGTAGGAATTACCGTAAGCTATTGGAAAGATCTAGAATCCATTAAGCATTGGAAGTCCCAAAGTGACCATTTGTTGGCACAACAAAAGGGAAGAGACAAATGGTATGCGGCGTTTAAAACCAGAATTTGTTTGGTTGAAAGGGATTATGGATTTGAACGAGAAGAACAAACCTGAAATCTGTAAATTGAAAATCACAGGATCTAGGATCATTCGATATAGCTAAGAACTATAGTATATTTGGCTTAGGAATTCAGGCATTTACAGGATTCTATAAACCCTATTTGAATTTAACGAAGCAACATGTTACGCAAAATCTTTTTAGGAATATTCGGTGCTGCCATGCTTTTTGCGATCCTCTATATGGTGGGACCAAAAGAAGAAAAGCAGGAACTGATCATTAATTATCCACAGATCCCTACTCGATTGGCTGAAATTGAGCAATATGTAGCCCAACGTGAGGATACCGTAAAAGGGCTAAAACCCGGTAATGAAGCTTACATCATTTGGGCAGATAGTACCAATAAAAGGAAGACCCCCTACTCTATCGTTTACATTCATGGTTTTGGTGCCAGCCCCATGGAAGGTGACCCGGTTCACCGGTTTTTAGCAGCTCATTTTGGTGCAAATTTGTTTGTCACAAGGCTTCCAGAGCATGGGATCAAGCGTGAGAATGGGATGGAATATCTGTCTGCTCAAAAGCTTGCTGATGCAGCTGGAGAAGCTTATCAAATAGGAAAAAACCTAGGAGATTCAGTCATTGTAATGGGCACTTCAATGGGAGGGGCATTGACCCTTCTTTTGGCTAGTCAACAACCTGATCTAAAATCTGTGGTGGTTTATTCTCCTGCAATAAGAGACAATGGAGAAACACTCAACAATTTATTTGTGCCTTGGATGAAAAAAATCATGCAATGGACCTGGATGGAAAATAACGTGAAGATTCAGCCAAGAGAAGGTGAAAAAGCAAACTATTGGTCTGAGGAATATCATTACAATGCCTACAAAAGTCTGGGGGTTTTGATGTATAGCATGATGAATGAAGAGACTTTTAGAAAAATCAATCAACCCCTTTTTCTTGGATATTATTACAAAAGTGAGCAAGAACAAGATTTTGTCGTTTCTGTCCCTAAAATGTTAGAAATGTTTGATCAACTGGGAACGCCTGAGACCCTGAAAAGAAAGGCTGCTTTTCCTGATGCAGGAGATCATGTCATTGGAAGCTCCATCACCTCTGGAGATTGGGAAGGTGTTTTATTTTCCACCATTGACTTTCTGGAAAATGTAGCTAAAGTGCCTTCCAAAGAGGAATATCAAAGAAAAGTAGAGGAATTAAATCAGTTGGATGCAGAACTGGAATCCATGCAATAATCAAGACTGAATTCATTTAGGCAGCTTATTCTTTCTCAAAGCGATATCTAAATGGCACAGCGGGTAAATTTAGATTATTGATCAAATTAACTTCTGGGTTATCCGCCCAAGCATACCTGATTTCAGAAATATTCGACATTTCTGTTTCAATGGTAATTTCATTATTACCAGTGATCACTGCTTTGGCCTCTGTAAAATTACCCCTTGAATCGGAGATAATGAATCCTTTAACCAACTCAGAATTATCGGAAGTTTGAAGCCCTTCACCAACTTCTGAATAATTTAACACAAGGGTTCCATCCCTTAAAGTAGCAGATTCTAAGACAGGCCCTGAGGAAACAAGCTTTTCCCCATACGCTACTTTCCTCGCTTGAAGCCATAACCTTTCACCCACATCTTTTTTATTTTTTGGATGTATATCCCCTGACTCTCCGATATCGATAATCACCGCCATTCCTGTATTTGGTAAACCTAAGGTCTCTTTCTGCGCATCTCTTAAAAAGGCCCAATTACTATCTGGCTGCGGGGATTTTCTTTCCATAAAATTGGCCAGTTGAACAAACAGAAATGGGAAATCGCCAAGCCCCCAAACTTTTCTCCAATTGGTAATCATGGCAGCAAACAACTCGTGGTATTCTTCAGCCCTTCCGGCATTACTCTCTCCTTGATACCAAATTGCTCCTTTAATGGGATAATTGGTTAAAGGATAAATCATGGCATTGAACATCATTCCAGGCTTCCAATTCAGAAAATCTACTTTTGGAAGCAAAGGTTCTACCTTATTATTTGAATAACTCCAAATGCCTTCAAGGGAGATCTTTTTGTTCCCTTGCAGGATATACATTTCACCAGGATCCCCTATACTTGGTTGATTATTCCATGTATTGATTGCTCTAATAGTCAATACATTGTTTCCTTCCAACAGGCTAGATGCAGGGATTTCCAAATCGGGAGTAGTGGTTCCCCAATCTTTGTAATGAAGTAAATTCCCATTCAGATAAACATAGCCCATTTGGTCTATTCTAGGCAAATGAAGCGTAGCAGCTTCAGAAGAATTCGCTTTAAAGACCTTCCGAACCCATGCTATGTGTTCTAATGGATTGGATTGGGGTAGATTGACCTTTCTCCATTGGCTATCATCAAATTTTACACTGGCAACTTCCAGGGCTTTTAAGGAATCTGGTTTTGGAACTAATTGATCCCGTAGAGCCCTTCTCTCCTCATTAGCAATTACCTCCTCTTGCCACTTATCCTGGTTTTCCAAAATATCCAGTGCCTCTTTACTATAGGAAGCATTCATTCCTGCCAAAACCGATAATTCAGTCCATCCTTCAGCAGGTGTACCACCCCAGTTCGATTCAATAATACCTACTGGAACATTTTTCTCTAAGTGATTTCTTTTTGCGAAAAACCAAGCCACGGCAGAAAAGTCAGGCATATTTTCCGGAGTAGCCACCTCCCACTCTCCACCCTCTAGCTCATTTTGAGGTTTTGCGCTATATGACTTGGGAACTTTAAAAAATCGAATTTTCGGAATCCCTCCTTCTTCTATCTCCTGATCAGCTCCGATCACAGCAGACTTTAATGCCCATTCCATATTGGATTGACCTCCTGCCAACCAAACATCCCCTATGTAGACATCTTTAATTAGCGTATTGTTTACCTCAAGAATATAAGGACCTCCCGCATTAGAGGCTGGAAGTTTGATCGACCAGGTACTATCCGCATTTACTTCTGTGCTACCTAATAAACCAGCTATTGAAACGCGAACTTTTTTAGTAGGAATCCCTCTTCCCCAAACAGATATTTTCTGATCCCTTTGAAGCACCATACCATCTTCGAATAATTTAGGCATCGTTACTTCAGATTCAAACTTGTCTGAATCACAGCCAATATTCCAAATTAATAGTAGGACCGCTAAATAACGCTTCATAGATTTTGGGGTTTACTATTGAAAATTGACAATTTTTTTTCGAAAAGGTATACTTCTGCATTGCATTTCTACCTTAATATTCCCTAAAGTCCAATATATCTTTGATACTTCTGGGGAATTCACCCATTTAGTAATGGTAGTTTGGCAAATGACCTCCATTGACCTCCATTTTCTTGGAGTCAAAATTTTATACCTAATCGATGGTGAATAGAATGATGAAATACAGATTTGGCTCCCTTTACTACTGCCTTAGAAAACAAAAAGCCCGATGAAGAAAAACTTCATCGGGACTTTTATTCTTTTTTTTATTTAAGGTAGATTAAATGAACCTGTTCAACAAGTTTTCGAAGTATTCTTGTTTACCACTAGTCATGGCAGGCTCGCCTTTAGCTGCTGCGTAGTCACGCAAATCTTCCAAAGTCAATGCACCATCTTCAAACTCTTTTCCTTTTCCGGAATCATAACTTGCATAGCGATTCTTTCTTCTTTCAAGATAATCTGATTTTTTCATGATATCTTCTGCAATCAACATTCCTCTGGCGAATGCATCCATACTTCCTATGTGTGCGAGGAATAAATCTTCAGGGTCTGTAGAGTTTCTTCTGATTTTTGCATCAAAGTTTACTCCACCACCTTGGATTCCATCAGAATTCAGGATCACCAACATCGCTTCAGTTAATTCCTGAAGGTTCAATGCAAATTGATCTGTATCCCAACCATTTTGGTAATCTCCTCTGTTGGCATCAATACTTCCTAGCATTCCTGCATCTGCTGCCACCTGAAGTTCATGTTGGAAGGTATGACCAGCTAGGGTAGCATGGTTTACTTCAATATTTAATTTAAAGTCCTTATCCAATCCATGATGTCTTAAAAATCCAACCACCGTTGCAGCATCATAATCATATTGGTGCTTAGTTGGCTCCATTGGTTTTGGTTCTATGAAGAAAGTACCTTTGAATCCATTCTTTCTGGCATAATCCCTTGCCATGGTCAAGAATTTCGCCAAATGCTCTGTTTCACGTTTCATATCTGTATTCAACAAAGACATGTAACCTTCACGACCTCCCCAGAACACATAGTTTTCACCGCCAAGAGCAATCGTCGCATCAATGGAGTTCTTCACTTGGGTTGCCGCATAAGCCAACACATCAAAGTCCGGATTAGTCGATGCTCCGTTCATGTAACGAGGATTACTGAACACATTGGCAGTACCCCATAATAATTTCACTCCGGTTTCTGCTTGCTTTTGCTTTGCGTAATCAACAATGATTTTCATACGCTCCTCGTACTCTGCGATATCTTTTCCTTCATCGATCAGATCGACATCATGGAAACAATAATAAGGAGCTCCGATTTTAGTGATAAACTCGAATGCAGCATCCATTTTATCTTTGGCTCTCTGCACTGGATCTGGATTGGCATCCCAAGGATGAACAATGGTACCTGGTCCGAAAGGATCTGATCCAGTAGCACAGAAAGAATGCCAATAGGCAATAGAAAACTTGAAATGCTCTTTCATGGTTTTCCCTTGGATGATCCGATTTTCATCGTAAAATCTAAATGCCATCGGATTATCACTGTCTTTTCCTTCAAAAGGAATCTTGTCGATATTTGGGAAATACTGTTTTGACATGTTTCTAATATTTAGGTTTGACTTAATAGGTTTAATCTTGCAATTATAATTTTAAATTTTGAATCTGTTCCAATTGGTTTTTCCAATGGGTATAGACTTCTTCATAAGGCTCAAAGAATTGTTCATTGGGTTCAATGGTTTCCAACAATTCCAATCCAGCAAAGGCTTCGCTTTCATTCGAAAACAACCCGATTCCGATTCCTGCTCCTCGTGCGGCTCCTTGTGCTCCATCTGTATCATAAAGTTCCAAAACCACCTTATTCATGTGAACAAAGGTCTTTCTGAATATAGGGCTGAGGAACATATTCGCTTTTCCAGCTTTCACTGTTTTCAAATCCATTCCCATATCCTGCATAATTCTAAAGCCAAAAGTCAATGCGGAGACAATTCCTTCTTGTGCAGCTCTGATCATATGCTTCTTATCATGCTTCAACAAATCCAGCCCAAGTAAATGAGCCCCTACATGTTTGTTTTGCATAATCCGCTCTACTCCATTTCCAAAAGGAATAAAGGTCAGGCCACCAGAACCTATAGGAGCAGAACTTCCTAAATTGTTCATTTCATCATAATCTATCTTCCCTGCCCCCATCAATTTCTTGATCCAGCTATTCAAAATACCGGTGCCATTCACACAGAGTAACACTCCGTAGGAAGGCTTTTCTTTGGTGTGATTTACATGAACAAAAGTATTCACTCTTGACAATGGATCATATAAGGGTGTATCACAAACTCCGTATACTGTACCTGAAGTCCCTGCCGTTGTGGCAAGTTCTCCTGGTTTCAACACCTGCAAAGAGAAAGCATTATTAGGCTGATCACCTGCTCGATAAGCGACTGGAACCCCTGCTTCTATGCCAGTCTCATCAGATGCATCTTGAGTCACTTTTCCTTGTAAGGAGTATGAAGGTACAGCTTTAGGAATCCAATCTTTATTTATTCCATAATTTTCGATTACCTTTTTACTGATTCCATTTTCTTTGAAATCCCAGAATACCCCTTCAGAAAGACCTGTCTCGGAGGTAAGCACTTCTCCTGTCAGCTTCATTGCAATAAAATCACCTGGTAACATGATTTTATCAATTTTTGAAGCCAATTCAGGCTCATTTTCTATGACCCATCTAAGCTTAGATGCTGTAAAATTCCCAGGAGAATTTAAAAGGTGCGGAAGACAATAATCTTTCCCTAGGTCTTGAAAAGCTTTTTCACCTATACTTACAGCCCTACTATCACACCAGATGATTGAAGGTCTTAAAACCTGTTGGTTTTTATCCACTAATACCAATCCATGCATTTGGTAAGCAATCCCAATCCCCTTTAATTCTCCACTTTTTACACTTGCTTTTTGAAGCACATATCTACTGGATTCTTTAATGTATTTCCACCACATTTCTGGATCTTGTTCAGCCCAGCCTTCGTGAGGTGCCTCAATGGTCATTTCCTCCTCAGGAAATGCCTTCGCTACAATTGCTTTTCCGGTATCAGCATCTAATAAGGATGCCTTTATAGAAGAGCTACCTATATCTAACCCTAATAATAATTGTCTCATTTGATTTTTTTTTACCAGAATACGATGTAAAGCGCAGCAGTAATTCCCGCAATTAATACTGCACCAATTTTAAATGAAGTACTGGTTTTGAAAAGTTCTTTATTAATATCTATACTGTTTGGATGGTCTTTTCCTTTACCCTCTACCAAGCTGATGATGATCATCAATGTTGCCAATATTAAGAACACTACTCCCATCCGATCGATGAAAGGAAGTCCTGGGAACGCTATTTTTAATACGATAGATAATGGAATACTCAAAGCAGCACCTACCAATGCGGCATTGGAAGTGGTTTTTTTCCAGAATACCCCAAAGAAGAAAATCGCAAATACTCCAGGGCTAATAAAGCCTGTATATTCCTGAATAAACTGAAAAGCCTGATCCAATGCGCCTAATGCAGGAGCTACCAAAGATGCCAATCCAAATGCCACCAAGGCGGTAATTCTTCCTACTTTTACTTGCTTGGTTTCAGATGCTCCTTTACCGATGTATTTATTATAAATATCCATGGTAAAAATAGTGGAAGTACTATTGGCCATGGATGCCAATGAAGAAACAATCGCGGCAGTCAAGGCTGCAAATGCCAATCCTTTCAAACCTACCGGCAGTAATTGTAATAAGGTAGGGTATGCTCTGTCAGATTTTATAATTGAAGTTGCAGGATCTTTCATTGACTCCATGAAACTTAAATCTATTCCATTCTCTACAATGACGAATGCTGCAATACCTGGAATTACTACGATCAAGGGCATTAACAACTTCAAAAAGCCGGCGAAAATCATCCCTTTTTGAGCCTCATCAAGACTTTTGGCAGCCAAAGCTCTTTGGGTAATATATTGATTGAAACCCCAATAACTTAAGTTGGTAATCCACATTCCACCAACTAGAACCGAAATACCGGGAAGATCCAAATAGGCATCTTTCACTCCTCCTGATCCATCAGGAATCATCATTTCACCTTTGGAAAAAATCATGGTAAAGTGACCTGGAACTTCTTTTCTCAAGAGGCTTAATCCCTCCCATGCATCTCCGGAACCAACCATTTGTAATGCAATGTAAGTGGTGGCCAATCCTCCAGCTACTAAGAAAACTACTTGGACTACATCAGTCCATGCAACTGCTTTCAAACCACCATAAATGGAATAAAGCATGGCAAATGCTGCCAAGCCCACAATGCCCCATATCATAGGTACATCCAAGATGGTATTTAAACTAAGAGCACCTAAGTATAATACAGAAGTAAGGTTTACAAAGACATACAATAAAAGCCAAAATATAGCCATGGTAGTTCTTACCCTTGTATCATATCGGTCTAGCAAAAAGCCAGGCATAGTATAGATGCCTTTTTTAAAGTAGACAGGTAAGAAGAAAATTGCGACCACTAACAAGGTGGCAGCTGCCATCCATTCATAGGTTGAAATTGCCAATCCCATGGCAAATCCTGATCCTGACATTCCAATAAATTGTTCCGCTGAAATATTGGATGCAATCAAGGAAGCTCCTACGGCCCACCAAGGGAGCGCTTTGGATGCAAGAAAGTAATCAGAGGAATTTTTTACATGTCCTTTCTTTTCTCTGGATACAAAAAGGCCCATCCCAATGATGAGCATACAGTATCCAACGAAAACAATCAGATCTAAGGGTTCTAAAAGCATATTAATTTAGGTTGGTGTTTGGGCTTAATAGATTATAATTCAAGTCTAAAATCAAGACAAGGCGTTAAATATAAGGTTTTCATCTAAAGGTCAGAAAATAAATTATTGGGATTATCAACTTATTCAAAAATCTGATCTAAAAAAGGAAGTGGATCAGTAGCGTATTTAACCCCATTTACATTCTCCAAATAACTAATTCCCATCGCATTACTCACCCAAACACTGCTTGCTTTAGCCAAATGTTCAGGTAAATACATCCCTTCATGAATCTCTAAATGTTGAGCCCTTATTCGCTCAAGAATCGCTGCTCTCCCCACTCCTGCTATGCAAGAGCATTTAAGAGATGGTGTAAAAATCTCTTCTCCAATTTTCCAAAATACATTGGAAGAACCTGCTTCAGAAATAAACCCTCTTTGATCTAACAGAATTACCTCATCCATTTCATACTCACTTCTTTCCTGATTAGCCAACACATAAGTCAAAGAGTTCAAGGTTTTGGCATTGCACCAAAACGTGGGGTAAACATGAATCTTTTTAGATATATAGGCCAATTTCTTAACCTTAACCGGCGGTTTAAATTCTTTGACTTGTAGGGTTTGGATAACTTCTTGAGTAGTTGGCGTATAAGTACCAGATTCAGCTCTATATACATTCCATCGAATTCGAAAATTTCCTTTGGGTAACAACCTATTCATCAATGATTCAATTTCCTCAAGATTTACAGAATCCATTTTCAATTGTAGCAATTCCATGCCATACTTTAACCGAGCCATGTGCTTGTGACCATATCGAATCTTTCCCCCAACAAAAACCATAGATTCAAAGAGACCATCCCCAAAATTCATTGCTCTATTTGGAATTTCTATTTCTTTAAATGGTTGCCATGATCTCGTCTGGCTATCTAAAATATAATTTGTTTCAAAATCGCTCATAAACTGTTCAAATACGGTCAGTTTTCTAAATTGTCATTAATTGAACTTGTTAAATCTAATAAAGAAAATTGCCCATATGAGGAAAATTCAGTGATAAATGACATTTTTGAACTTAATAACGAAAGTCTATTTAGCTTAGCACTAATATTGAACCTAAGAATGAGATGGCAAATAAGAGTAGCGTTTTTGATATGATTGGTCCAGTAATGATTGGTCCATCCTCTTCTCATACAGCCGGAGTAGTGAGAATTGCAAGAGCTGCTATTAGAGTATTAGGAGGAAAACCAGATTCTGCGCTCATCACATTTTATAATTCATTTGCAAGAACCTATGAGGGCCATGGAAGTGATCGGGCGATAATTGGTGGTCTTATGGATTTTAAGACGGATGACCCTAGAATAAAGGATGCATTAAGCATTGCTGAAGAAGTTGGATTCGAATATAAATTCAAGTCCATTGGTAATTCTTCCATACACCACCCAAATACTATTAAATTAAATTTGGTCAAAGGAGATAGATCTGTTGAGGTGGTGGGAGAAAGTTTGGGAGGTGGCATTATCAATATCTCGGAAGTGGATGGATTTGTCGCAAATTTTTCTGCTAAAGACCATACGTTAATCATCAAAGCAGAAGATGTCTCTGGAGCCATCGCATTTATTTCAAGTGTTATCGCTCAAGAAAAAACCAATATTGCCACCATGTCTGTTTCCAGAAAAGGTAAACATGATCGAGCATGTCATGTGATTGAAATGGACTCCGGAATTAAAGGTATCACGATTGAATACCTTAAATCCCTTGCTTGGATCAAAGAATTAATTTATATACCTGACATTGACCTTTAACTACGCATAAACACATGAAGAAATGCTTTTTAAGCTTAGCTTTTTTTACAAGTACAGTTTTTGGAGTATTTGCCCAACAGGAATACACCGGTCCTTATGACCTGGAAACTGCGGTAAATATAGCTTTGGAAAACAACTTGAATTTAAAGAGAAGTGAATTAAACCAACAAACAAATGAAGCCGCCTTACTTCAGAATCAAGGTGCAAGGTATCCAAATTTGACGGCAGGAGGTTCCACCAATTTTAATTGGGGTAGATCCATTAACCCTGCAACCAACCTATTTGAAACACAAAGAATTGGGAATGTTAACTTGAATGCAAACGCCAATGCGCCCCTATTTAATGCTGGACGAGTTAATAATTCTATCAAGCAATCGAAGGTAAACTTAGAGCAGGGGTATTATAATATTGAAGCCACAAAGAATTCCATCACCTTGAATGTGATCAATCTTTATATCAATGTGGTATTCAACCAAGAGCAGGTTAAAATTGCGGAGAGTCAATATCAAACCACTGAAGAGCAATTAGAACGAACTACTAAACTTGTAAATGCGGGTTCATTGCCTTATTCGGATCAACTAGATTTGCAATCTCAACTGGCAACCAATAATGTGGATTTAATCAATGCCAAAGCTACATTGACGATCTCTTTATTAAATCTCGCTCAAGCCCTTCAAATTCCTTACACTCCTGATTTTCAGATCGTAAAACCGGAACTAACCATTGATGATACATTTATGGTTACCGAGTCTTCTGCAACTATCTTTGAAACAGCAGAGGAAGTGATGCCAGAAATCAAAGCAGCTTCCTTAGGAGTTCAAAGTGCTGAATATGGAGTAAAACTTGCTAAGGCTGGCTTCTACCCTTCTATTAACATTGGAGGTAACTTAGGCACTAACTATGTGGATTTGTATGATGAAAAATTTGGAACTCAGTTGGATTTCAACTTTTCACAATCTGCTGGTATTTCGTTGAGCGTGCCTATTTTCTCCAGAATGGCAAATAAAGCTTCTGTACAGCGTGCTAGGGTGCAAAAAAGCCTAGCAGAAGTTGCTGAAATTGAAGCAAGAAACCAGCTTCGACAAGATATTGAAACTGCATATACCAATGCGTTGGCATCTGAGCAATCCTACCAAGCCTCTCTTAAAAGAGTAGAAAGTTTGGAAGAATCCTATAGAATTGCTCAGCAACGATTTGATTTAGGGGCAATCAACTCTGTTGATTTTCAAGTTGCTCAAAACAATCTTTTCAGCGCTCAGTCGCAATTGATTTATGATAAATACACTTATATTTTCAGAGTAAAAGTTCTTGATTTTTACTTGGGTAATCCTATTAACTTAAACTAAACCATGGCTAATAAGAAGTCGAACAAGCTATTGTATTACCTACTCGGGGCAGTAGGTTTAATTATTGTTTTTGCAATCATCGGCCGTTCTGCTGGATGGATTGGAGGAGCAAAGGAAATCGAAGTGGAATTTGCCCAGGCAAAAAAGACTCAGATCATTGAAAAAGTAAGTGCCTCTGGAGAAATTCAACCTGAAGTTGAGGTGAAATTATCTCCAGATGTTGCGGGTGAAATCATAGAATTGAATGTGATAGAAGGTGATTCTGTCGCTGAGGGCAAATTGTTGGTCAAGATTCGTCCTGACAATTTCATCTCTGCATTGGATAGATCAAAAGCCAACTTAAATCAGCAAATGGCAAATCTTTCCCAAGCTAGAGCCAGCTTACAAAGATCAGAGGCTCAATTCACCCAAGCTGAATTGAACTTCAATAGACAGAAGACATTGTTTGAACAAAAAGCAATTTCTGAAGCTGATTTTGAAACCGCCCAAGCCAATTATATCACTGCTCAGAAAGACCTTGAAGCAGCCAAACAAAACGTGATCGCTTCTGAATTTATCGTAAAAAGTTCACAAGCTACCGTGAATGAGGCTGCTGAAAACCTCCGTTTGACAAATGTTTATTCTCCTGTGGATGGAATTGTTTCCAATTTATTGGTTGAAAAAGGCGAGCGTGTAGTAGGTACGCAACAAATGGCAGGAACAGAAATGCTTACTATTGCAGATCTTTCAAAAATGGAAGTACGGGTAGATGTCAATGAAAATGACATTATCCGACTTAGCATGGGTGACACTACCATTATTGATGTTGATTCTTATTCTTCTACCGGTAAGAAATTTAAAGGGGTTGTTACCAGTATTGCCAATACTGCCAATACCAAAGCTTCCGCAGATGCCGTTACGGAGTTTAAAGTGAAAATTAGAATCTTGAATAGCTCCTACCAAGACTTGGTTGCTGAAGGCAAAAAATATCCTTTCCGTCCAGGAATGACGGCTTCTGTGGATATCATCACTACCTCCAAAAACAATACTTTGTCGGTTCCATTATCAGCAGTTACTACCAGAGATAACAAGGTTGACACCCTGGCCGGTGGTACTACAAAACCAAAAGAATTGGTATTTGTAAGTGAAAATGGAGTTGCGAAATTGAAAGAAATCAAAACTGGTATCTCTGATTTCGAGAACATTGAAGTATTAGAAGGCATTTCTGAGGGAGAAGAAATCATCTCAGGCCCATACTTTGTTGTCTCCAAACAGTTGAAAGAAGGAGATAAAGTAGTTAAAATGGAAGCCCCTAAAGCTGGGCCAGCAGCTAATGCCAATTAAACAAAAAAAGCCCCGATAAATCGGGGCTTTTTTTATGACCATTTTTTTAACTGTTCATAGACCAAATGCAAGGGAAATCCCATCACATTAAAATAGGAACCCTCCATTTTGGTTACTCCTATATATCCTATCCATTCTTGGATTCCATAAGCACCCGCTTTGTCCATGGGACGATAGTTTTTGATATAATGCCATATCTCTTCCTCTTCCAAAAACCTAAAAGTAACTTGGGTTTCATCCTCCACAGTTAGTTGTCTTTTATGATCTCTAAAAGTAACCGCAGTCATCACTATATGACTTGTACCTGAAAGACTTTTAAGCATATCAAAAGCTTCCTCCTCGTTATTAGGCTTCCCTAACACATGCCCATCTTGAATCACTACTGTATCGGAAGTAATTAAGAGTTCATTTTCACTTAATTCATCCAAAAAGGATTCCGCTTTCAATTTGCTTAGGTAGGCAGCCACAAACTCAGGTTTCATGTCTGCAGGAATCTTCTCCTCTACTGATGTGGGACGAATCTCAAATTCAACTTCCAGTCCCTTTAATAACTCCTGCCTTCTTGGTGAGTTGGATGCAAGAATTATCTTTTTGCTCTTCAAGCTATTTAAAAAAGGCTCCATAATCGAATTCGAATTCTTGTTGATTAATACTCGCAAAAAGTAAGCCTCCCAAAGCTTTAGGATAAAAGTAAGTGGATTTTTGAGGCATCACATACCCGGACCTACAAACCTCTAGAACCTGACTCAATTCCAATTCGCGAGTGATGACTGCAAAGCTAGCCTTTCCAGATTGGACTTCATGGATACATCTGGAAAAATTTCTCTCATAGTTGATATTTTCTGAAAAGCGCTGTTCTTCCAATGGAATTCCCAAAATCTTATCGAAAACCAAGCTGTGTAATACAGCCAGATCTAACTTTTTTATGATTTCCGGAAAATTGGATTCTATTTCATCAAATTTCTCAGGTTTCAACTGGAGTAAATAACTTTCTTCCTTCAAAATCAACCCATAAGACCATTTTTTGGTAAAGGAATAACCACCCAACTCTTCTTGGTCATGAAATTTTTTCACCTCAAACCATTCTTTTAATGCTTGAATAAACTCATGATTACTTAATTCCAATCCTTTAAAAATCCGATGTGTGGGAAGAATTTTTAAATGGTTACCATTCGTATTTGTTAAATACATCATATGGTAATCAAATCCATTCCATTTTGATTTGGAAGCAGTTGTTTGTTTGGATTTCCGGTATTGAATAGCTCCTTCTAAACGGTGATGACCATCAGCCAATATCACCTGTTTATCTTTTAAAACAGTCAAAAACTTGGCAATGATTTGAGGATTTCGGATGACAGCAAGGACCTCTTTCACTCCTTGATAATCCTCCAATTCATAGATAGGATTTTCCATGGCTTCATCCATAAAACCCTCCAATTGATTCTCTGGGTCTTCATACAATCCATGAGTGGGACTAGCTTGTATTTCTGTAGACTTCAATAAATCAATTCGATCATTTACTGCATGGACAATGGTATTTTCATGTCTTAAGATTACTTTTTCATCCCAATCATATGCCTTTATATGTGCTATAAAACCTTTTCTACATCTTGCATCATGCTCTCCAGGTAATCTGAAATATTGATAATACACATAGATTCCAGGCTCCTCATCTTGGACAATTAGTTGTTCTTGTTTCCATTTTCTCAAGGTCTTTCGAGCTTTTTCTGCTGGATTAGGTCCATTGGGAACGGAAAGATGAATGCTGTTGAATGGGTTTTCATATAATAACTCTCTTTGCTTGGAAGATACCACATCAAATAAAGGAGCGGTCAACTCCTCCATTTTACCCAAAAGACGATCATGGTATCTCCATGCCCTAATTGGTAGGATTTCTGCCATGCTTAATCTAATCTATTTCTCCAAGCTGAAACTGTTGCTGCTTTTTCTTGTTCAGGTTTTTGCACAAACTCTTTTTTAGATTTATCAAAAAACTCTACCGCCAGGGCAGCGAGTAACTCTTCTTCTTCCTTAGAAAAAGTTGGATCCAAGGATTCAGGATTGAAATACCGTTCAACAAATTTGGTGTCAAAATTTCCCGAAACAAAAGCTTCATGATTCAACGCAAATTTGCAAAAACCCAACGTAGTTTGGATTCCTGTAATTTGATATTCTTCAATAGCCCTGGTCATTCTTTCAATAGCAGCTTCTCTTGTGGATGCGTGGGTGATCAATTTTGAGATCATAGGATCATAATAAATAGGAATCTTCATCCCTTCTTCAAACCCATCATCCACCCTAACACCAGGACCTTGTGGTCGCTGGTAAGTTTCCAAAGTACCAATATCCGGAAGGAAATTATTCTTGGGATCTTCAGCATATACCCTTACTTCAATCGCATGTCCATGGATGCTTAAGTCTTCTTGGGAAAAGGAAAGTGGATTACCTTCAGCTATTAGAATCTGCTCTTTGACCAAATCCTTTCCCGTAATCATTTCTGTCACAGGATGTTCTACTTGTAGTCGAGTATTCATTTCCAAGAAATAAAAATTCAAGGCATCATCTACAATAAATTCAACCGTCCCTGCACCATAATAATTACAGGCTTTTGCCACTCCAACAGCAGCTTTTCCCATCGCTTCCCGCATTTCAGGAGTTACTACTGCCGAGGGTGCTTCTTCAATTACCTTTTGATGCCTTCTTTGGATGGAACACTCTCTTTCAAATAAATAAACAATATTTCCTTGTTGGTCTCCTAAAACCTGAATTTCAATATGTCTGGGAGAGGTAATAAATTTTTCTATAAAAACTGCACCATCTCCAAATGCGGAGATTGCCTCACTAATTGCCCGATCCATTTGGCTCTCAAATTCGGCTTCATTCTCCACAATCCTCATCCCTTTTCCACCTCCCCCAGCACTGGCCTTAATTAAAATTGGATACCCAATTTGTGCAGCAATTTTTTTGGCAGCCGGGATGTCTGATATAGCTTCTTCGGTACCCGGAACCAATGGAATATTGTAATTCCCTACCGCTTGTTTAGCAGCTAATTTACTCCCCATCACCTCAATAGATTCTGGAGAGGGGCCGACGAAAATCAAACCGGAATCAGTAACTTTTTTTGCAAAACCTGCATTTTCCGAAAGAAAGCCGTAGCCAGGATGAATAGCATCTACATTTAATTCTTTACACACTTCAATGATTTTATCTCCTAAAAGGTAGGATTCTGAAGATGCTGCTGGTCCTAGACAAACTGCCTCATCTGCAAACTTCACATGGGGAGAAAGGCGATCCGCTTCACTGTATACGGCTACAGTTTGAATTCCCATTTCCTTTGCTGTTCTCATGATCCTTAAGCTTATCTCACCTCTATTGGCTATTAAAAGTTTTTTGATGTTAGGCATGCTTTTTTTGGTTTATTAAGTTTTATTTGGGTCGTTGGCTAAGTAAAGAAATTTATCCAAGTTATGTTAAGAAAGCTTGGAAACGAAAATCGTTTTTTGCTTAGACGGCATTAAAGTTTTATTTTTGACGGATTTTACAAGAAAAGATCACAATTTCTTAATCCTAATAGCACACACCTAAAATAAAAAATCACTTTGGATCTATTTGCTAAATTAAAAACGAATATGGGCCCACTGGGCAAACATTCTAAGTATTCAGATGGTTATTTTATGTTTCCCAAACTAGAAGGGGAAATTGCTCCACGAATGATGTTCCAAGGAAAGGAAGTATTGACATGGAGTTTGAATAACTACCTTGGGCTAGCTAACCACCCTGAAGTTCGTAAAGCAGATGCTGATGCAGCTGCTAAATGGGGAGCAGCCTATCCTATGGGAGCTAGAATGATGTCAGGCCAAACCAATCTTCATGAAAAATTGGAGGATGAGCTTGCCAAATTCGTGGGTAAAGAAAAGGCATACTTGCTAAACTACGGATACCAAGGCATCATGTCTGTGATTGATGCACTATTGGATAGAAAAGACGTCGTAGTGTATGATTCTGAATGTCACGCATGTATTATAGATGCTTTAAGAATGCATATGGGTAAGCGATACGTATTCCCTCATAATGACATTGATAATTGTGAAAAGCAACTTGAAAGAGCCACTAAATTAGCCGCGGAAACTGGCGGAGGAATCTTATTGATTACCGAAGGTGTATTCGGTATGACTGGAGATCAAGGAAAATTGAAAGAAATTTGTGCGCTAAAGAACAAATTTGATTTCAGATTACTGGTAGATGATGCACATGGTTTTGGAACCATGGGTAAAACAGGAGCGGGTACACATGAAGAGCAAGGTGTAATTGATGAAGTTGATTTATACTTCTCGACCTTTGCTAAATCAATGGCTTCTATTGGTGCTTTCATTGCAGGTAATGAAAAAGTGATCCACTATCTACGTTTTAATATGCGTTCTCAAATCTTTGCGAAGTCTCTTCCAATGTTATTGGTAGAAGGAGCTTTAAAAAGATTAGAGTTACTTCAAACCAAACCTGAGCTAAAGGATAATCTTTGGAAAATTGTAAATGCGTTAAGAGACGGATTGCATAACAATGGTTTTAGCACCGGAAAATCAAACTCACCGGTGACTCCTGTAGTCTTAAACGGGACTGTAGGAGAAGCTGCCGCGCTATCCCATGATTTAAGAGAAAACTACGGAATCTTCTGTTCGGTGGTCATTTACCCAGTCGTTCCTAAAGGAATGATTATCTTGAGGTTGATTCCAACTTCAGTACATACCCTATCCGATGTAGAAGAAACTGTGAAGGCATTTGCTGAAATCAAGGAAAAACTAACTTCAGGAATTTATAAGAATTCAGAGTTGGCAATTTCTTTTGGAGAATAAAAAAAAATTCAAAAAAAATGCCCTCCTGATTGATTTAGCAAGTATTTAGGCTATATTGAACAGAATAAACTTATCATCAACCTAAACAATAATCACTTTTACTATGAGCAGATTTAGTGAAGTCCGAGATCTTGTAAATGGCTTAGAAGCCGATTTTGAAAAATTCTATGAAAAAGGCAACCAAGCTGCCGGCACTAGAGTTAGGAAAGGAATGCAAGACTTGAAGAATATGGCACAAGATATCCGTAAGGAAGTTCAAGAAAAGAAAAATGCCTAATTAGTAAGGTAATCAATAAAAAAAGGTGGTCAATTGACCACCTTTTTTAGTTTATAGCTACTAAAGCGGAGCATTAAAACTCCACTTTATTATTTTCTTGTTCTACATCGGCCAACCGTTTACTCGGATCAATTTCAATAGATTTAATGGAATTCATTTTTCTGTCTATTGTAATTTTCTTGGTAATATTAGTCCAAGGCCAATCTTCTGTTAAAATCCTTTTTGGAGCCCCTGCTTCATGTGCTTTTTCTCCTCTCATGATGACTAAAGGCAAATAAACCATTTCCTGGCTTCCATCTTTATAGGTGATCACCAAGTCAATTGGCATTGGCATCAAACCGATTCTTTCTAAAATAATGTCTGTTTGATCTCCTTGAGGATTTACTTCTTTGATCCCATAATTGATGGTTTTGGTCGTATAAACAAAGTATTCTTTATACCAATCCAATTCCAAACCACTCTCTTTCTCCATCACCCTGATCAAATCATTCGCATTTGGATGCTTAAACTTCCAGGTATTCCAATACCGGTGCATTCCTCTATCTCGCACATCAGCTCCTATGATATAGCCCATTTGTTGCAAGAATACAGCTCCCTTGCTATAAGCGGCAGAACTATAGGCTGAATTTGTATGATAGTGATCTGAATGTGTACTCATAGGCTCTTCCTTGCCAGACTTCACCAGCCTATAATACCCTGAATAAGAACCTGCAAGAGGATTTTCGGAAGGGCTATAGATTTCTGACATCGTTAAACTAGATGCATAACTGGTAAAACCTTCATCCATCCATGGGTATAAGGATTCGTTTGTAGCCAAAACGCCATGAAACCAGCTATGTGCTAACTCATGTGCCATTACTCCAACCAACCCTCTTAAATTTCTTCCTCCAGTGATTAAAGTAGACATGGCATACTCCATCCCACCGTCTCCACCTTGGATCACAGAAAATTGCTTATAAGGATACTGGCCAAAATGTTCAGATAAAAAGTTAATTGCCTTTGGAGTATATTCCTTTAGCTTTTCCCAGTTCTCTGTAGTCTCTTCCGTTGGGATAAATAAATGGTGAACAGTGATCCCATTTTCCATTTCTACTTTTTCATGTCTATATTTTGGATCGGCAGCCCACATGAAATCATGAACCATTGGCGCTTTGAAATGCCAGGTAAGTGTTTCTCCTGTAGGCTTTGGAACCGTTACGCCCTCATCCTCATATCCATGGCCAATTTGATTTGGATTTTGAAGATAACCGGTTCCTCCCAGGGTGTAAGATTTATCAATCGTGATTTTCACATCAAAATCTCCCCAAATCCCATAAAATTCTCTACCTATATAAGGATTGGAGTGCCAGCCTTGCTCGTCATAATTAGCCATTTTAGGGTACCATTGTGACATGGAATACCTTACGCCTTCACTGCTATCTCTTCCAGAACGTCTAATTTGAACTGGTACCTGACCTACAAATGACATATTGAACTCTACTTCTGAATGAGGTAAAATGGGCTTTGGAAGCGTCACTTCCAGAATGGTTTCCACTTCCTCAAAATCTACTTGCATGCCATCCATGGTCAATGAATTGACATGAAGGTATCCAATTTCACTTGGAGAGAGCGCAATGATTCTATCCCCCACTCTTCTATCAGGATCAGAAATTGATCTTGATCTTTCATCCATCATACTTCCAGGCTGGAAAGCATTAAAATACAAGTGGTAGAATACTTTGTAAAGGGTATCTGGTGAATTGTTGGTGTACTTGAGAACTTGGGTTCCTGAGTACTGATTGGAAGTGACATTCATATCCACTTCCATTTTGTAATCAACCGACTGCTGGAATCTTCCTGTTTGGGCAAAAGCAGCAGTTCCAGTAATCACAAAAAGAAAAAGCCCTATGAGAGGCTTATTCACAATGTTAAGCATAGGATTATTTTTTATCACAAATAAAATCAAAATGCATACCAGCCACAAACCACCGGTAAAAAATTGACCTGATGATTCTTTAAATACCCATTAGTTTAAAACCGATGTTATAATAATCAATGGATGTTATTTGGGATTTTACTTTATTTATTACAGATATAAACCAAAAACCAAACATGAGAAAAATTTACCTTTTGACTTTGGCGATTTTGCTGAGTCTTTCAGCTCATGCTCAAGAAGTAGATATGGACTTGTTTAAGTCTATGAAAGCAAGAAGCATTGGGCCTGCAGCCATGAGTGGAAGAATTACTGCCATCGATGCCATTGATGACAATCCTTCCGTTATTTACGCAGGATCTGCCTCTGGGGGGCTATGGAAAAGCACTTCGGGAGGAGTGACATGGCAGCCAATTTTTGACGATCAAAAAGTACATTCTATTGGTTCCATTTCCATTTATCAGAAAAATCCAAACATCATTTGGGTAGGTACCGGAGAGGGTAACCCTAGAAACTCCTTAAGTCTAGGAGGTGGAGTTTATCGTTCCATGGATGCAGGTGCAACATGGGAGCTTATGGGGCTGGAAAACACCAAAGCCATTCACCGGATTATTGTTCATCCAGATGACCCCAATACGGTTTACGTTGGAGCAATTGGTTCTCCTTGGGGAGAACAGGAAGACCGAGGATTATATCGGACTACAGATGGAGGTAAAACCTGGGAAAAAATTCTATATATAGATACCAAGACGGGTGTGGGCGAAATGATCATGGATCCGAATAATCCGAATAAGATTTTTGTCAACATGTGGCAACACAGAAGGTACCCTTATTTCTTTGAATCTGGAGGTCCTTCTTCTGGGCTTTTCGTTACGTATGACGGAGGAGATAATTGGAAGGAACTAGATGAAAGCAATGGCTTACCTAAAGGTTATTTAGGAAGAATGGGGCTCGCCATTTCAGCTGCCAATAGTAGTAAGGTGTATGCTTTGGTGGAGTCCTCCAAAAATGCACTTTATGTTTCAGAGGATGGTGGTGAAAATTTTAAAATGATCAATTCGGATGGTTCTATCGGGGATAGACCTTTTTATTATTTTGATATTCACGCGGATCCAAAAAATGAGAATAGGCTATACACCTTGTATTCAAGGGTGGGAATCACGGAAGATGGAGGTAAATCATTTACGCAATTACTTCAATACCAAGGTGTTCACCCGGATCACCACGCTTGGTACATCAACCCGAATGATCCCAAGATTCTTATTGATGGGAATGACGGAGGACTTAATATTTCAAGAGATGGGGGCAAAACTTGGTTTTTTGCTGACAATCTTCCAGTAGGTCAATTTTACCATGTCAATGTTGACAATGAGTTGCCTTATAATATCTATGGAGGTATGCAAGACAATGGGTCTTGGACCGGTCCTGCCTATGTTTGGAGAAGAGATGGCATTAGAAATAGCTATTGGCAAGAAGTTTCATTTGGAGATGGATTTGATGTAGTTCCGCATCCTGCTAATTCTAGATTTGGATACACCATGTCGCAAGCAGGTAATGTTTCCAGATTCGACAAGGAAACCGGGCATAATAAAACCATTAGACCTACTCATCCCGATAAGGAAGTTTTCCTTCGATTCAATTGGAATGCAGCCATTGCACAGGATCCACATGATGAAAACACTGTCTATTATGGATCTCAATTTTTACATAAATCAACAGATAGTGGGGATACTTGGGAAATCATCTCACCTGATTTAACAACCAATGATAGCACCAAGCAAAGACAGCAGGAAACCGGTGGATTAACTTATGATATCACAGGCGCTGAAAACCATACGACTATCATTGCAATTGCTCCTAGCCCGGTGGATCCAAACGTGATCTGGGTAGGAACGGATGACGGCAATGTACAGGTCACCAAGGATGGCGGGGCTACCTGGACCAATGTTGCCAGTAAATTAACCGGACTTCCAAAAGCCTCTTGGATTCCTCAAATTCAAGCTTCTTCCTATGATGCCGACGAAGCTTGGGTAATTGCCAATAATTACAGAAATAATGACTTTTCAGCCTATGCTTACCATACATCAAATGGAGGAAGCTCTTTTACTAGAATTGCTGATGATTCCAAAGTCTCTGGATATGCACTCTCAATTATCCAAGATCCTGTGGAGCCCAACTTGGTATTCTTAGGAACTGAACTTGGACTATATGTCAGCTTTGACCAAGCAAAATCATGGAATAAATGGGAGCATGGTTATCCAAAAGCTGTTTCAACTTACGATATGGCCATTCAAGAAAGAGAAGCTGATTTGGTAATCGGCACATTTGGTAGAGCTTTTTATGTGTTGGATGATATCAGGCCACTACGGATTTTTGCTGCTAATGGTGGATCTGCTCCAGAAGCCAAAATTACAGCTGTTCCAGCTCCGGATGCTTATCAAGTAGAAATCCAGCAGCCAGCAGGGGAACGATTCCCTGCGGATGGAATTTTTGCTGGTGAAAACAGAGAAACCGGTGGACGTTTGAGCTTTATTATTCAGGACGATAAAGAAAAATTGGACACCGTAACTGTGTCAATTTTTAACGAAGCGGGTGAGCAAATCAGGACTTTAAAAACAGTTCCAAAAAATGGAGTCAATCGAATTATATGGAATTTGGACAGAAAATCTTCTGTAGAAAATCCAGGTGGCTTTGGCGGTCGTAGAGGCAATAGAAGTGGTTTTTACGAAGCTTCAGGAGGAGAAGCACTTCCCGGGACTTACAAAGTAGTATTCACTTATGGAGATCAGGAAGATGAAACCAATATCAATGTGTATTCAGACCCTAGAATAGACATGAACCTTGCCGACCTGAAAGCAAAGGATGAATTCCTTAAAAAATTGGAAGCTTTAACCAATGAGGTTTCTGAATCAACCAAAAGATTAGATGAAGCCCAAAAGGTAATCGATAAAGTCTTGACTTTAACCAAGGATGTTGATACTGAGGAAGCAAAAGAGTTAGCCAAAGCGGCCAAAGACATTAAGAAAAAGCTTGATACTGCAAGAGAGGCCTACAATGGCCCCACCCGAGAAGGTCAGGGGATTGTCAGAAACCTATACCCTACCACTATGACCATGGTATTTGCACCAAGAAGGTATGTTGGATCTTCCTATTCTGCACCAGGCGCCACAGAGGAACGATTGTACCAACAAGGTGTTGAAGCTGCTGCTGAGGCCAAATCCATCGTAGATGAATTTATCAATGGGGATTGGAAAGCCTTTGAAGAAAAAGTGAAAAACACTCAAATCGATTTATTCGATAACATGAAATAAATTCATGAAGCCAAAAAAGCCAACCTAGTTTAGGTTGGCTTTTTTTATGAAATAGAATCAGATATTTTAGATTTTCAACTTCTTTCACCTCATGCTTGATCATCATAAAATTGGATGGAAAACGGCCGCAGGATTAGTCATTGCCAATATGATCGGCACGGGAGTTTTTACCAGTTTGGGTTTTCAATTGAATGAAGTCCAAAACACGTGGTCTATTTTCATACTTTGGGTAGTTGGCGGCATCATGGCACTCATTGGAGCATTGGTGTATTCAGAACTAGGAACCCACTTCAAAAAGTCTGGAGGCGATTATATTTTTCTTTCGGAAACAATCCATCCATCTATCGGCTATTTATATGCTTGGGTTTCGCTTACAGTTGGGTTTTCTGCACCAATTGCTATTGCAGGAATAGCTATGAACGACTACTTGCGTCCTTTTTCAGGAAATAGCAGCTTCCCTGGTTTATTGACTATTTTATTAATTCCCATTGCACATGTCATTTCCATCAAAAGAAGCGGTCAGATTCAAAACTTGCTTACCCTAATAAAAATATTATTCATTGTTTCATTAATTCTGATCGGCTTCACTTTACCCTCCAAAAGTCTTTCCTCTTCACTGGATTTTTCCAACTCATGGACCTCGGAGATTTTGAATCCTGGTTTTGTGGTTTCTTTGGTATATGTATTCTATGCCTATACAGGTTGGAATTCTGCTGCCTATATTATTGAAGAGGTACAAAACCCCAAAAAGAATCTACCAAAGGCCTTGATCACCTCGACTATCTTGGTTTTAATCCTGTATGTTTTATTTCAATATGTATTGCTAAAACATGCTTCGCTTTCTGATTTAAAAGGAAACGTTGAAGTAGCTAAGATCTCTTTTGAAAATTTACTGGGGCCTTTAGGCGCTAGTTGGATCAGTTTTTTTATTGCTATTCAATTAATGGCCACCATCAGTGGATATACTTGGGTAGGTCCGAGGATTACCCACGCCATGGCCAAAGATTTCAAGCTCTGGAAACCCCTTGCCAAGGAAAATAAAAATGGGATTCCCATAGTTGCCATTGGATTAAATACACTTATTAGCTTACTTTTATTTTTATCCGGCTCTTTCGAACAGGTCTTGATATATGCTGGTTTTGTGCTTCAATTGATGGGAACGATTACCATTTATTCTTCCCTTAAAATTCGGGAAAGTTCAGGTTTCCGAACCCCTTTCAAACCGCTATTACAATGGGTATACATCGTTTTTAGTCTTGCTATTAGCTGCTACCTATTTTGGGACAGACCTTGGGAGAGTTTAGCAGGAATTGGAATTATGGCCTTGGGATTATTCCTTTATTTATTTGACAAAAAAAAGCCTGACTTCAAAAGTCAAACAAGAAAGTAGGGATACCAACCAATCAATAAAAGTCAGTAATTTTCTTCTATTGAAGCCACGATAAGCATAGGTATCACCAGGTTTACCCTGATTAAAACAAAATTAATTTGCTCTTGAATGGTCACCGACCCACAAACTGCCCTCGGTATTCTCAAACATTCCATACACTTGAAGAGGGTTGTTGTTCTTGATAGTTAGAACCCATGGTGGAATCATCCCCCAGGACGAGAAAAATTTAAGATAAAAAATTCCTTTTTATCTATGTCCGAATTATATAATTTACTGGTATACTGACTCTTGTAATTGGAAAACAACTAGTTGTTCAAGAAATCTTAAAAATACTTCAATTCAATATCAGAATAATTAATATTTCATAACGAGGTTCTATATTACTGGGAATTGTAAAAAGTCAATCTTGAAATTTAAAAAAATGAAGTACCAATTCAATTCAACAACCCAAATTCAACCCATTGAAAATCAATTATAAACATTTTTTTAGAACATTAAAGGAAAGTCTATTCCATAGGAATATGACATCCAAACCACAACTTTTATTCCTGATACTGATGCCATTATTGGCTTTTCATTTCCAATCAGGTTATGCACAGAATGAATTTACAGAAATCAGATTTGAACAGGAAGCTGGATCCAAAAGATCAAAATATTTATTAAAAGGTACGATCATTCAATATGAGACTTCCGAACCATTGGAAGGTGTTTCCATTCATATAGACGGAATCTTCGGTGGAAACAACACTGATTCGAAGGGACAATATTCAATTTCACTTGATTCAGGAAAACACCGGATCGTTTTCCGGCAATTTGGGAAGAGACCAGCTCGATACATCGTTTTTCTATATGGAGATGGCCAATTGGACTTAGCACTTACCGATCAAGATTTTGAATTGGAGGTATTTACGGTACAAGCAGAGGAGCGAGATAGAAACATCCGGGGAGCCATTACCGGGGTTACCAAAATGAACATCGATGAAATAAAATTAGTCCCAGCATTTTTAGGCGAGTCTGATGTATTTAATGTGCTTCAATCCATGCCGGGAGTGAATTCTGTAGGTGAAGGTTCTGCAGGAATGAATATTAGGGGTGGTCAGGCAGATCAAAATCTGATCATGATGAACGAGGCGATAGTGCTTAGTAACAGTCATGCTTTGGGTTTCCTATCCTCATTTAATGGTGATGTACTCCAAAACTTCACTTTGTTTAAAGGAACAGTCCCAAGCTACTTTGGAGGAAGGAGTGCGTCAGCATTGAACATTGAAATGAGAAAAGGTAGCAGAGAAAACTGGAAAGGAAATGTTTCTCTAGGAACCTCGATCAGCAAATTCCTGATAGAAGGACCTATCGTTCCCGAAAAGACCTCCTTAATTTTTGCCTCTAGATTATCCAACACCAATTGGATTTTGAACAAAGTAAATGAGGTGGATGTCAAAAATAGTAAGATTAACTTCCACGATCTTTATTTGGGAATCAACCACCAATTTTCTGAGAATAACAGCCTTGATTTTAACTTGCTAACTACCGGAGATTATTTCAGGTTTTCCAATCAGTTTGGATTTGAATGGGATAATCTCGTGGGATCATTGACCAGCCGCAATTTATTGACCGATAATTTCTCTCTGATAGGAATGGCGGCTTTTGGTTCATTCAACAATAGTTTTTTTGAACCCTCTCAAATAGACCCATCAAAAATTGAAAATGGTCTTTACTACTACCAAGGAAAAATAACCGGGTTTTTAACGCTCGAAAAGGTGGACATTAACTTTGGTGCTGAGGCTATCCAATACAAAATGAGGCCCGAATCTCTCAGCCCTCTCACGGAAGAATCCGGGATTGAGGCAGAGACCAATCAGAAAGAGAGAGGATTGGAATTTGCTCCCTTTGTATCTGCTGAATGGAATCCCTCAGAAAACTTTTCTGTTTCTGGAGGAATCAGATATTCAAATTATATACAACAAGGACCCGATTCAGTCTTTAGATATCAAGAAGGAGTTCCAAGATCAAGGTTGACGATTGATGGAGTTCATTTTATAGAAAGTGGACAAGTAGTGAAGTACAATGGTCTTGAGCCAAGGCTTTCCTTCCGTTGGACTTTAGGAAATTCTAGTTCTATCAAAGGCGGATATTCGGTTTTGAACCAATACCTACAGACCATCTCCAATGCTACGGGTCCAACACCAATAGACCTTTGGCAGCTGAGTACAACTTATATCCTTCCACAACGATCCTATAATGTTTCTTTGGGATACTTCCGAAACTTCAAGGAAGATATGTGGTCTACCTCTCTTGAGGGATTTTATCGGACGACAGACAATCAATTGGAATACCGGGATTTTGCTGATTTGTTTGTAAATCCGCACTTAGAAACCGAATTGATCCAAGGAGAAGGCAGAGCCTATGGTGCTGAAGTATTGATCCAAAAAAACAGTGGTGGTATCACAGGTTGGCTTGCTTACACCTATACTAGATCCTTGATCAGAACCACCTCCGAATTTCCTCAAATTCAAGTCAATCAGGGCAACTGGTTTGCTACCAATTTTGACAAGCCTCATACCGTTTCACTAGTTACCAACATCCATTTCAGAAAGGGGAAAACTTTCAATATGAATTTCAATTTTTCGTCGGGCAGGCCGGTTACTGGACTTACCTCTAACTATGTCGTAGGAGGGGTTTTTGTTCCAAATTTTGGGAATAGAAATGAATTTAGGATTCCAAACTACTTTAGAATTGACTTTTCTTACCTAACCAATGGATTTGTAAGAAAATGGGATGACAAGATCAATTTTAGTGTCTACAACCTTACCGGTCGAAGAAATGCCTATTCGGTATTTTTCCAAAGAGAAGGAAGATCACAAAGGTTGATCCCTTTTCAGGTTTCCATCTTGGGTTCCGTTTTTCCATCTTTCACCTACACTGTTTCCTTTGGCAAATGATCTCACGCAAAACAAAATATGTCCAACTGCTGGTGGTGTTCTCACCTATTTTTTTTCTGCTGTCTTCCTGTATTGAAAAACTTGATTTTTTCGACGAAGACCAAGAAGTGCAATTAGTAATCTATGGGCTTTTGACCGATAACTTTGAAAGACAAATTGTTTCAGTATCAAAAACATCTGCTGTAGGACTTGCACCAATGGGTGTTAGGGATGCTAGGGTTTCACTATTAACAGCATCAGGAGATAAGTATAGATACAATTCTACCGGATCAGGGGAGTATATATTAGAAGGATTTGCTGCAATAGAAGGAGAAAGTTATGCCCTTGAGGTGATTCTAGAGGATAACGTCTATATCTCAAAATATGAGAAGATGCCTGAACTTCTTGCAGATGATAATATCAGTTTTGAATTTAACAAAGAACCATTTAGAACGGAAACTCCAGAGTCTGTTTTTACGGTTATTTCAGAAACGACGCTGCCTAGTTCTTCTGATCCGATCTATCTTAGGTGGACGGTTGAAGAGACTTATTTTTGGCCTTTGTTACATTTTCCAGGCACAGGGTTTCCGCCCCCTCCTCCACCACCTTGTTTTATATCGGATGTTATTGAACCCGATAGAATTAATTTGTTTGACGGATCGGGTTCAAGTTCCCGTATAGGAAATTTTGTATTGGGGAAAAGGTTGGTAGACAATTCCTTCCTATACCCTTTCTTTGTGTCAGTTAGGCAACTTAGCATCAATCGGGAAGCCTATGAGTATTGGGAAAAAATAAAAATTGTGATCAATAATCAAGGATCTTTATTTGATATACCCCCTGCTCCAGTAATTGGAAACATTTCCAATGTTGAAGATCAGAATGAAATAGTCTTAGGTTTTTTTGAAGTCGCCAAAACCAAAGTGACCAGGGTTTATACTACACGGGCAGATGTACCCTTTTCTCTGGTCGACCCATGTCAGTATTTCCCAAGTATACCCGAAAACTCTTACCCCTCTGAATGCAAGTCCTGTGATGCACGGGCCCAAGGGAGAAGATGGACAAACACTCCTCCTGATTGGTGGAAGTTTGATTGAAACTTTTTGGGTTGGCTTTGAATAGTATCTGGAGATGAAAAAGAACCTTTATTCAACATTAAAGCAGCTAACTTGTCTGATTTCTTTGATTTTGGTAACGGTTTCCTGCATTGACAGACTTGATTTTTGGCAGGAAACACAAGAGGGGCAATTAATCATCTATGGATTGTTTACTGATAGTGAAGACAAGCATTTGGTCAATATCAGTACCACGGCACCATTAAGTTTTCGTCCTAAAGGTATTTCAAATGCAGCCGTTTATTTACTGACGGATGGCGAGGAAAAAATAGCCTATCTTAACAAAGGGAATGGTGTTTATGAATTGCAAGGCATACATGCAGCAGAAGGAAAAAGTTATGCAATTGAAGTGATTTTGAATGGAACGACTTACAGGTCATCATTTCAAGAATTGCCTTCAGCTGTTGGGAAAGACGATCTCAGTTATGAAGTTGCGTATGAACCGTTTAAATCTTCAGAGGATGAGTATGTTTTTAAAGTTTTCACCAAATCAGAGTTACCGGAAACAAAAGACCAACTATTCATTAGGTGGGTCGTAGAGGAAGCACACTATTGGCAGTTACTCTGGATTCCTCCTGCTACCCCTCCTCCTCCACCTTGTTTTATTTTTGACGTGATGGATCCTTCACGGGTCAATTTATTTGACGGAACAGTTACTTCAAATCGGCAAACTGAGAGTTTATTGGCAACCAGGAAAATTGATAATGCATTTTTGTTCCCATATTTTGTGACTGTCAAACAGCTCAGCATTAAAAGAGAGGCATTTCAGTATTGGGAAAAAATAAATATTGTCATCAACAACCAAGGATCTCTTTTTGATATACCTCCTGCTCCGGTAGTGGGAAACATCGTAAATACTGAAAATCCAAATGAGCTTATTCTTGGCTTTTTTGAAGTTGCAAAATCATCTATATCGAGGTTCTACGTGACCTCTGAGATTTCTCCTATTTACTTGCAGCCTATCTGCAATTTTATCCCCGGAAAACCCACCAATCAATATCCCTCTGAATGCCTTTCCTGTGAAGCGCGTGCTGGAGGCCGTGAATGGACAAGTATTACACCTGACTGGTGGGTTTATGATTGATCCCAGGGTTAAAAACGAAATACTATGCTAGGTTACTCAATTTATCCAATACTTAATCCAAAGAAACTTTGGAGGTAGTACAAGTACTTTTTTTATGGACTACAGATTCTTATCTATTTTCATACAATTCTGTATAGTAATCCTGATAGGCTCCTGAAGTGACATGATCCAACCACTCTTGATTATTCAGGTACCAATCTATGGTCATCTCTATCCCTTCTTCGAATTGCAAACTAGGCTCCCAGCCTAATTCTTCTTTGATTTTGGTGGCGTCTATGGCATATCGATGATCATGGCCCGCACGATCTTTTACAAAGGTGATTAGTTTTTCAGAGGTACCCTTCTCTCTTCCTAATTTTTCATCCATTTTTTGACAAAGCAATCTGACAATGTCAATATTTTTCCATTCGTTGAAACCACCGATATTATAGGTTTCTCCAGATTTACCCTGATGAAAAACGGTATCAATTGCTCTTGCATGGTCAATCACAAATAACCAGTCCCTGATATTTTCTCCTTTTCCATACACCGGAAGAGGCTTGTTGTTCTTGATATTATGAATACACAATGGGATCAATTTCTCCGGAAAGTGATTCGGACCATAATTATTGGAGCAATTGGAGATTACCGTATTCATTTGATAAGTATTGGCGTAGGCTCTTACAAAATGGTCTGAAGAAGCTTTTGACGCAGAATAAGGAGATTGAGGATCGTAGGGAGTAGATTCCAAAAAGAACCCACCATCTTCCAAGGAACCATAAACCTCATCGGTGGAAACATGGTAAAATAAGTGATTACCTAATTCACCAGCCCAGGCTTTCTTGGCAGAATTCAGCAAATTTACTGTTCCGAATACATTGGTTTTCACAAAGGCCAAAGGATCAGAGATAGATCGATCCACGTGAGATTCAGCTGCTAAATGAATTACATCGGTAATCCCATGTTTTGAGAAAACCTGGTCAAGGGCAGCAGCATCTTGAATATTCACTTTTTCAAAAAAGTAATTGGAAGCCCCTTCTATTTCTTTCAGGTTTTCGAGATTTCCAGCATAGGTCAAAGCATCCAAATTTACAATCGTGTATTCGGGATACTTCGAGACAAAAAGTTTAACCACATGACTTCCTATAAAACCAGCACCGCCAGTGATCAAAATTGATTTTTTCATGATTAAGAATGTTATTTCTTATAATAATCTAGATACCATTTTGTAAATGCATTTACTCCATCCGTAATAGAGGTTTCTGGCTTGTACCCAGTATCTCTCACTAAATCGGATACATCTGCATGAGAGGCAGGAACATCCCCGGGTTGTAAAGGCAATAATTCCATTTCTGCTTTCTTACCCAGTCCATCTTCAATCGCATGGATATAGTCCATCAAGAGCACAGGAGAGGAATTTCCTATATTATATACTTTGAAAGGTGCTCTGGCACTTCCTGGATCTGGATTTTGAGGATCAAAGTCCGCATTTGGTGAAGCAGGTCTATCGGCAACTCTGATTACTCCTTCTACAATATCATCTATATAGGTGAAATCCCGCTTCATTTTTCCAAAATTAAAGACCTTAATAGGCTCTCCTTTTAGGATTGCTTCAGTAAATAGAAATAGGGCCATATCAGGTCGCCCCCAAGGTCCATACACTGTAAAGAACCGCAAACCTGTGGTTGGAATATTAAATAAATGACTATAGGTATGAGCCATCAATTCATTGGATTTCTTGGAAGCAGCATATAAACTGATGGGATGATCAACAGAATCAGAAGTTGAAAAAGGAAGTTTTTCATTGGCCCCATATACCGAACTTGATGACGCGTAAACCAAATGCTTGACAGGATGAAAACGGCAAGACTCCAATATATTAAGGAAAGCAATGATATTACTCTCTATGTATACCTCAGGATGTGTCAAGGAATACCTCACTCCTGCTTGGGCAGCCAAATGAATCACCACATCAAACTTTTCCTGAGCAAAGAGGTGAAGTAGATCTTCTTTTTTGGATAAGTCTAATTTGATAAATCTATAGAAAGGTATATCCGAAGATTGAACCAATTTATTATTTGAAATTTCTTCTTTTTCAACCCCCATAGAAGCTAATCGCGCATACTTCAGGTTTATGTCATAATAGTCATTGATGACATCAAGCCCCACAACTTCATCCCCTCTCTCCAACAATTTTTTTGCAACATGATATCCAATAAATCCTGCAGTTCCGGTTACCAGGTACTTCATAAAAGAGTGTATTACGTGATTAAGGCCTAAATATACGTCATTCTGATGGACTGACCGCCCCTAGCAACTGCTGGTATCGATCAAAAATTTCTTGATGAACATTGGGTCTATTATAGTTGGCCTTAACTTCCTCATAAAGAGCGATCCCCAGTTGGGTCATTTTTTCTCTTTTCACAAACGCAAATTCCAAAGCCTCTTTTAAAACAGCCGCATCTTTTACAGGAAAAATTAATCCTGTCTTTTGCTGAGTGATCAAATCAGTATTTCCAATTATTCCAGAACAGATTACGGGTAGTTGCATTGCACCAGCTTCCAATAACACATTTGGAAATCCTTCCCTATGAGATGGATGTACTAAAACATCTGCCAGTGCCATATAATGGGCTACATGATCTGACCAGTCAATCTGCACTATTCTTGGATGGTCCGTGATCGTCTGAATGGTTTCAGGTGATAATGGATCCAGTTCTTGCTCATAACTTCCAAGCAACACTAATTTTGATTGATTGACAATTTTTGAATTCGTAAAAGCAGCGACTAATTCTTCGATCCCTTTATCTTTAACCAACCTTCCAACAGACAAGATCACAAATTCATTTTCTCCAGGAAGAATTCTCATGGTAGCAGCCACTAAATGGTTTTCCTTTAAGGAATTCCGACTGAATTTAGTCAGGTCTACTCCATTTGATGAACCCTTACCAATGATGTGTATTTTATCCTCATCGCACAGGTTCTCATTTAAAATAAATTTCTTTAATCCATTGGAATTGGGCCAAACTTCGGTGGCATATTGGTAGGTATATTTTTCCACTTTTTCCAGAAGACCTTTCTTTCCTCCTTCTGCAGACATGAATGGAATTCCAGCCAAAGTATGGATTCGCACTTTAACCCCTGCTAATTTGGCTGCAATCATTCCCAAAATACCTGCCTTAGGAGTATGAGTATGAACAATATCCGGTTTTTCAACTTTAAACAACTGATATAATTGCCACAAGCATTTGAGGTCGTGAATGGGGGTGATTTTTCTGGTGAATGGAATCACTTCATGCCTGACTCCTTCATTCTTAAGTACCTGTGCAACTTCCCTCCCATCACTGCTCACCATTACTACATCTAACCCCTTTTCCTTCATAAACTTCATTTGCCCGGAGAGCAATAGTTTAAGAGAAATTGGTACAGTGGTGATTCGAATCAGCTTGGTCATGAAAAAGATTTGTAAAGGCGCAAAGGTAAGATATTCTAGTCTTTTGTGCCTTAAAAAACGCAAATGGTATTCCAAGAAATACACATCCTCCTAATCTCCTTCTTCTAGTTCAAATAATTCTTCTATTGGTACCACAAAAACTTTGGCAATTTTCAGGGACAGGACCGTAGATGGAACATATTTACCAGCCTCTATACTGTTAATGGTTTGCCTTGATACATTAACCCGGTCTGCCAAATCCTGTTGGGTCATATTATTTCTTGCCCGCTCTACTTTGATTGTGTTTTTCATCTTGCGAACCCTACAATTCTGTTATTTTCAAAATAATGCGGCATTAAGATCTCTGTACATTTCATGAGTTATGATATTAAGCATCAATCTTTTGAGGCCATGTATTTTTGATATTGAAAAGCGGCATATACATAGGCATTTAAAAGAAACAGCACCAAATAAGCCGTAAATATTTCGGAGGTAATCCTATCATACCGCAGATAATTGATTAACATCAATGCCCCTAATCCCCATATCAGCCAGTAAAAGCCAGTTTGAAATGCTTGCAACCTAAAAGATTTAATCATTTCATCTTCTTCTTTTTCGCGTGATAGGTTTAACAATCCAAATCCTATGGCCCAAAAACCATAGATGATTTGTGACGAATCATCCGGACTGATGTCCATTCGTGAAAAAGCCATTCCAATTACTAAAATGACTGGTAATGGAAAAAATATAAATGCCACTTTCTTCCATGCTGGAGAAAGTAAAGGAACATGTAAGATGGATTTCTCTTTCATAAGTCAACTATTTTTTACCAAATGTAAAATAAACTTTACATTATGTCAAATAAAATTAACTTTTTCATTTGGGTAAAGTTTAAGAGATAAATATTCTTCCCAATAAAATTTTATCGCTGGGGATAAGACATGCCTTTTAATTAACTTTAATCCTCATTACTTCTTACTTATTTGATTTCTTATGATTTCTACTCAAAAAATTGCCATCATAGGCTGTGGTAATCTTGGTTCATCCATTGCCAATGGACTGCTTGAAAAAGATAGCTTTGATGCAAAAAACCTAACTCTTACCAAACGAAATACCATCAGTTTATCTGACTTTGAGGCAAGAGGAGCTCATGTTCATTCAGACAATTTTACCGCAGCTAAATATGCGGACATCATTTTATTAGGCGTAAAGCCTTATAATATCCGCCCTATTCTACGTGAGATCAAAGAAGTTTTAGATCCAGAGAAGCAAATAATTATCTCTTTGGCCACCGGAATTAGTTTAGACGAAATGTATCAGGAGCTTGATCCAAAGATGGTGGCATTTAGAGCCATGCCAAATATTGCCGCAGACATTCAGGAATCCATTACTTGCGTTTGTCAAAGAGGTGCCAATTCTGATCAAATAGCATTGGTAAAAGAATTATTTAACTCCATAGGTATCACCATTGATATCGATGAATCACTGATGGAAGCTTCCACTGTATTGGGAGCCTGTGGTATTGCTTATGTATTAAGATTTATGCGCGCTATGATCCAGGGAGGAATTCAGATTGGATTTGATTCCAAAACTGCCAGCAGGATCGTTAATCAAACAGTAAAAGGAGCGGCTGAATTGATGATTCAACAAAATATTCATCCGGAGGAAGCCATTGATAAAGTCACTACTCCAAAAGGCTGTACCATCGTAGGACTAAATGAAATGGAACATCAAGGTTTTAGTTCAGCAATGGTAAGAGGGGTCATTGCTAGTTTTGAAAAAATCGAAAAAAAATAGCTTCTTTTTTCCTATTAAGAAAAAATCACGGAATAGTTAAGTTAAATCCCTCAAAAACCCAATTAGTTCAAAAAAGAATAATTTAATTTTTGTTTTTCTTTTAAATCTTTTTACTAGTTTTGTCTCGGGTGATAAACAACTTTTGCTATTCCTTTTTAAGTGACACGATTTTTCAAGGAAGGACTGTTTGGTAATTTTTTCCTCCTTCCTTTTGTTTTAGTTAAAATTTTAAAAAAAATGCCTTCTGATTTTTAATCAGAAGGCATTTTAGTTTTTAAACTTGATTTTATTATTCGAAAATCTCTTTCAGCTTGCTTTCAAGACTTGGGCCTCTTAAATCCTTCCCAATAATTTTACCATCTGGGTCAATTAAATATGTCGCTGGAATAGCGTTGATCTGATACAATTCTGCAGCCACAGAGTTAAAGTATTTCAAATCGGAAACTTGTGTCCAAGTTAATCCATCTTCAAAAATAGCATCTACCCAAGCTTCACGGGTTCTATCAAGAGAAACTCCAAAAACCTCAAATCCTTGATCCTTGTATTCATTATATAGTCTGACCACATTTGGGTTTTCTTCACGACATGGTTTACACCATCCAGCCCAAAAATCAATCATCACATATTTCCCTCTAAAATCAGATAATTTGACTATCTGACCTTCTGGGTTAGGCAACTCTATTTCTGGAGCAATTTGTCCCATAGAAAGCGCCCTCATCTCATCCAATTGCTGTTTTAATTGAATGATCATTTTGGTATCAGGATACTTTTTATCCAATTCAGCTACCAGACTATCCAAAAACTGAAACTCATTTTTGGAATTCAAAAGACCAATTGCAGCTAAAGAAGCAAAACTATCCCCCATGCTATTGATCACCTCTTTCACCTGTTTGGCTTGGTTATCTTCCAACAGTAATGCATCTGACTGGATTCTTTTGATTGTCTCCGTATCATTATTACTCATGGCTTCGTAATAAGCCTCATTCAGCTCATTTACTTTATTCTGATAATCAGCGATCAATCCATCAATTTTCTGCATTTCCTGACTGTCCTTTGAACCTGAAATTTGCAAACTTTCAGCATCTGAAAAGTCATAATTTAATTGGACATCCTCTTTATATAGCGCAAGTCTTACTGTTCTTTGGTCAAATAAATTCAATGCGAAAAAGGTGGGAACTTCCACGTCCACTGTATATTCGAAAGATCCATCTGATTGGAGAGATAGGGTATCTACCACCACAGGTCGACTTTCGGTAAAGCGGGAAAGAATAATCAAACCCTCCGGAGCATTTTCCACTTTTCCTTCAAGCGCTACTTTGCCGTCATTTTCTTCTTCAGCACTTCCGCAAGAAAGCATGGTGACACCTAGAACAAAGGCAACTAAGATTGAGGTATATTTCATATTTTATTTTTGTAATAATTTAGTCAATAGCTTGGTAGCAACTTTTGGATCGGCCTTGCCTTGGGACTTTTTCATTACTTGTCCCATAAACATGCCCATCAGCCCTTTTTTACCGGATCTAAATTCTGCTACTTTTCCCGCATTTTCGGCTAACACAGCCTCTACTATTGGCAATAAGGATGATTCATCACTTTCCTGAATTAAGTTTAACTTTTGAGCAATCTCGATCGGATTTTCCTCTGAGGATTTAAGCATCTCAGGGTATATCTTTTGAGAAGCTACTGTGAAACTCACCTTGCCTGCATCGATCAATGCAATAAGTTCAGCAAGCGAATCAGTACTAATTGGAAAGTCTTTTATCTGTACTGACCCTTCATTCAAATAGGACTTTATCGGTCCCATCATCCAGTTAGACGCAGCTTTATAATTTTTTGTTTTACTACACAGTTCATTAAACCAAAGAGCCATTTCTTTCGACTCAGTCAAGAAACTCGCATCGTATTCAGGCAAACCAAATTGCTCTACAAATCGCTGGTGTAATTCTCTAGGAAGGTCAGGCATACTTTCTTTGATAGAACTCAACCATTCTTCAGAAACTACTACTGGGCTTAAATCCGGTTCAGGAAAATATCGATAATCATTCAAGTCCTCTTTGGTCCGCATACTCGCCGTTGTACCGTTAGCGGCATCAAATGTTCTAGTCTCAGAAATGACCTCCTCCCCTGCTTCCAGTAACTCAATGATACGATTATGCTCATGTTCTATGGCCCGGAACACATTTCGGAAAGAGTTCATGTTTTTCACTTCAACTTTCTTTCCATATTCCTTGGCCCCTTTTAACATCACGGAAACATTGGCATCACAGCGAAGTGATCCTTCTTCCATGTTCCCATCACAGATTTCAAGGTATTTTACCAACTTCTTGATCTCCGACAAAAAAGCATAAGCTTCTTCCGGGCTTCTTAAATCGGGTTCTGAAACGATCTCAATCAGCGGAGTACCTGCACGGTTAAAATCCACCAATGTATCAGGTTCACCAGCCAAGTGGATAGACTTGCCAGCATCTTCCTCCAAATGGATTCGGTTCAATAAAACCTCTTTGGTTCTTCCATCCTCCAATTTGATCGGAACAGTCCCTCCTACACAAATGGGGCCTTTGTCCTGGGTGATCTGGAAACCTTTTGGAAGATCTGGATAGAAATAATTTTTTCGGGCAAAAACATTATGTCTGGTAATTTCACAATTACAGGCCAATCCCATTTTGATGGCAAATTCAATGGCCTTCTTATTTACTTTCGGCAAAGTACCAGGATGGCCTAAGGTAATCACGGATACCTGTGTATTTGGAGCTTTTCCATATTCAGAGGCATCAGAAGCAAACATTTTGCTATTCGTAAGAAGCTGGGAATGTACCTCCAGACCGATGACTAATTGATATTTATTCTTTATTTCTTCGCTAACCATTCGAGCGTTTTTTACTGTCTTTTAAAGGTACAATTCTTTGGCTTTGCTCACTACGTTTTCTAGACCAGTGAGATCTTTTCCTCCTGCAGTGGCAAAAAACGGCTGGCCACCGCCTCCACCTTTTATCTGTTTTGCTAGTTCTCTTACAATTTGACCAGCATTCAGATCTTTTTCCTTCACCAAAGAATCTTCTATCATCACCGCTATCTGTGGTTTTCCATCTATGTCTGCTGCAAGAATTACGAATGCATTTTCTACTTCATTTTTCAGTTCGTACACCAGCTTTTTCAAGGAGTCAGCATTCGGTAAAGTAACCTTAGCGATTAAGGTATTGACTCCATTCACTTCTGTAAATTGCTTCAGTAGTTCACCTTTTACCGCACCAGCTTTTTCTTGCTGCAAACTTTCTACCTCTTTCTTCAATTCATTCCTCTCCTGGATCAAAGATTCCAATGCTTTCTTCAAATCTTTTGGATTTTTCAAAAGCTCCTGAAGCTCCTTCACCAGATGATCCTGCTGTCTCAAACTTGCTTCAGCAGCCTTTGCGGTTATTGCTTCTATCCTACGGACACCAGAAGCACTGGAACCTTCAGAAACAATCTTAAACAAGCCGATTTGACTTGTATAAGGAACATGTGTTCCACCACAAAGTTCCACAGAATAGCTTGGATCAAATGTGATTACTCTTACAAAGTCCCCATATTTTTCACCAAATAGTGCCGTAGCTCCCATTTTCTTGGCTTCCTCAATCGGTACATTTCGCTGCTCTACCAAGGGAATATTCTCCCGAATCTTGGCGTTTACGATTTCCTCCACTTGAGCTAGCTCCTCTTCGGTTACTTTACCGAAATGAGAAAAGTCAAATCTCAGTAATTGGTCATTTACCAAAGATCCCCTTTGTTGAATATGATCCCCAAGAACTTGCTTTAATGCAGATTGAAGTAAGTGGGTTGCGGTATGGTTATTCATGCTGAGTGTTCGCTTTTCACGATCTACTTCAGCAGAAAATTTAACTCTCGGATGAGCAGGTAGCTTTTCAACGAAATGAACAATCAAGTCATTCTCTTTCTTCGTATCAATCACTCTGATCTTCTCTTCTTCAGAAACCAACCAACCTGTATCACCTACCTGCCCTCCACTTTCGGCGTAAAATGGTGTTTTGTCCAATACGATTTGGTACTTATCTCCCTTTTTATCCGAAACGACCCTGTATTTTGTTATATATGAATAGGTTTCTAGAAAATCATAGCCGACGAACTCAACACCTGAATCCTCATGAACTAGGACCCAATCTCCTGTTTCAGATTCTGAAGCTGCACGGGATCTGGACTTTTGCTTTTCCATTTCCTCATTGAATCCCTTTTCATCCAAAGACAACCCGTTTTCCCGAGCAATCAGTGAGGTTAAATCCAAAGGAAATCCGAAGGTATCATATAGTTCGAATGCCGTTTTCCCAGGGATTACATGCTCATTCTTCTCCTTTAACTCCGCTTTAATTTGGTCTAGGATCTTCAGGCCATTATCCAAAGTGCGAAGGAAAGAAGCTTCTTCTTCGTAGATCACTTTAGAAATGAATTCTTGTTGCTGTTTTACTTCAGGGAAAATCTCTCCAAAGTTTTCAGAAATTAGGGAGGTTAACTCGTATAAGAAGGGTTCATGGAATCCCAAAAAGGTATATCCATAGCGAACCGCTCTCCTTAAAATTCTACGAATCACATAACCTGCCTTATTATTGGAAGGTAATTGACCATCTGCAATGGTAAAGGCGATTGCCCGGATATGATCGACAATTACCCGAAATGCAATGTCAGTTTGTTCATCTTTACCATATACTTTTCCCGATTTCTTTTCCAATGCAGCCAAAAATGGAGCAAACAAATCAGTGTCATAATTGGAAGATTTTTGTTGAATGGCTCTCACTAATCGTTCAAAACCCATCCCAGTATCTACATGCTTGGCAGGAAGTTCCTTTAAACTTCCATCAGCCAATCTATTGAATTGCATGAACACCAAATTCCAGATTTCAATGACTTGTTCATGATCATTGTTGACCAAATCCTTACCTGCAATGGTGGCACGTTCCGCATCAGGTCTTAAATCAATATGGATTTCGGAGCAAGGACCACATGGACCTGTATCACCCATCTCCCAAAAATTATCTTTTTTGGAACCCATGATGATTCGATCTTCAGGAACAATTTCCTTCCAAAAATCAAAAGCCTCTTGATCCAAGCCCAAGTTATCTCCTTGATCTCCTTCAAAAACGGAAACATATAAACGGTCCTTGGGAAGTTGGTACACCTCTGTCAACAGTTCCCAAGCCCATGCAATCGCTTCTTTTTTGAAATAATCTCCAAAAGACCAGTTTCCCAACATCTCAAACATGGTATGATGGTAGGTGTCCACCCCCACTTCTTCCAAATCATTATGTTTTCCGCTGACGCGAAGACATTTCTGAGAATTGGCCACACGGGAATATTTGGCAACTTCATTGCCTAAAAAAGCATCTTTAAACTGGTTCATCCCGGCATTGGTAAACATCAACGTAGGATCGTTTTTAACTACAATCGGGGATGAAGGAACGTAATGATGTTGCTTGGATTGGAAAAACTCAATAAAGGTACTCCGTATTTTCTTTGCTTCCATGAAAGGTTTTGAGGCAATTTATAACTCTATCTGGCTAAATAATAACCATTTTATCGGGTGACAAAATTAATAGAATTGGCGGTGTTACCTGCATCTGCCCTCAAAATCTTATGAATTCACTATACATCAATGGTAGAGTTCAAAAATTTTGTCTTTAAACTAACATTTTTCGCATTTTAGGAATAGAAACCGAGTAGTTGATTTCAATGGAAACATTTGATTTAATTTTCTATTCTCCATTTCCGAAGTTACTTTCATAAAAAAATCAATAAACTCAATTACAAATTCATCTCAGTACAAAATTCTGGGATTTACTTTTATTTTAATTATGAGCTACCTCCAATTAATCACCTCTCCAACTCTTTTACTGGACGAAAAAATTTGCCGGGCCAACATTAAAAAGATGGCTGATAAGGCAGCCCGTCATCACATGAAATTAGTGCCGCATTTTAAAACTGCGCAATCCAAGGAAATAGGAAAATGGGCTAAGGATTATGGAATCACTGAAGTGACCGTTTCTTCCATAAAAATGGCTGAATATTTGAGTGGAGAGGGCTGGAAAAACATACATATTGCCTTCCCATTTAATCCACTGGAAACACTTAAGCTTGATAAAATCGCCGAAAATCAATCCATTTCAGTACAAATCATCAATGCAAAAACGGCTCAGATTCTTGCAGAGCAACTCCATCATCCTGTTGGTTTTTTCATTGAAATTGATGCTGGTTATGGAAGAACAGGAGTAGAAGTGACTGATTTCGGTCTGATCGAAGAAATTTTGTTGATTGCCAAAAAATCGGATCAACTGAATTTTAAAGGATTTTACCTTCACCCTGGCCATAGTTACTACATGCCAGACATTCCAGCTATTTATGAGGAATCAAGGAATGCCTTATCCATGCTAAAAACCAAATACAGTACAGAATACCCTGATCTGGTTACGCGAATTGGAGATACACCCGGATGTGCCGTGATGGAGGACTTTGGCGATATTGATGAAATGGGGCCTGGGAATTTTGTGTTTTACGATTTAATGCAGTCTAATCTTGGAGGTTGTGATAAGGAAGATATTGCGGTTTGCCTGGCCGTCCCTGTAGTGGATATCAAAAAGGACAGGAAAGAGATTTTGGTACACGGAGGTGGAGTCCATTTGGCAAAAGATGTTTTGATCGATCAAGACGGAAATAAAAACTTTGGCGAGGTAGTTTACTTGAACGAAGATGGATGGACGATTCCTGAAGACAGGTCTTACTTAAAAAGTATCTCACAGGAACATGGCATCATCAAGGCCTCTGACGAATTATTGAGCAAGGTCAAAGTTGGAGATCTCCTTGGTATTCTACCGGTCCATTCCTGTATGACTGCTGATGCCATGGGTGAATATTTGACCCTGGAGGGAAAAACGGTAGACCATGCTGAAGGAGTTCATGAATAAAAAGCATAATTTTAAGAACTTCGAGTAACTAAAGCCTGGGAATTTCTCGGGCTTCATTTTTAGCAAATATTCCCTATCCATGATCCAGCATATCAAATTATTGAAAACAGAGATTCTCTCTGATAATTGGTACAAACTTCAAAAAATAACCTACCAATTCACCAAGAAAGATGGTACGGTCATCACCCAAAACCGGGAAGCCTATGACCGAGGCAATGGAGCCACTATTTTATTATATAATCAAGCACAAAAAACGGTGATTTTGACCAGGCAATTTAGACTTCCTACCTATATCAATGGCAATGAAACAGGAATGATGATTGAAGCTTGCGCGGGATTATTGGATCAGGAAAATCCAGAGGATTGTATTAAAAGAGAAACGGAGGAAGAAACCGGATACCAAATCCAAGATGTTCAAAAGGTGTTTGAGGCCTACATGTCCCCTGGATCAGTCACTGAAATTTTATACTTTTTTATTGCAGCCTATTCCAAGGACATGAAGGTGAGTGATGGTGGAGGAGTAGATCATGAGGAAGAAAACATTGAAGTACTTGAAATTCCTTTCGATCAAGCCATGAATATGGTTAATTTAGGAGAAATAAAAGATGCCAAAACCATCATGCTCCTTCAATACCTGAAACTACAACAGATCCTCTAAGGAGAATTAATCCAACAACCCGTAGTGGATATCCTCTTCTTTCTACGAAAAGAAAACCATGACCAATTAACTATGTACAAGCAACTAACCCTATCGAGAACGTTTCCTCATTCTATCAAAAAAGTATACGAAACCTTTACTTCTTCCGACAATTTAATGAAATGGTGGGGTCCATCCGGATTTGAAATGGAAGTAAAAAAATTCGAATTTCATCCAGAAGGAATTTTTCATTTCGTATTGAAAAGTGATGCCTTTGACATGTGGGCAAAATGGACCTTTTTAAACATTAAAGAACCTTTTAAACTTCAGGTAATTAATTGTTTTTCAAATGAAGCAGGCGAAACTGTAAAGGCTCCCGAAATACCTTTTGGACCTGATTGGCCTTTGGAAATGATCATGGATTTAGAATTCTATGAACAGGAAGGGAATACCCGAATTGATTTAGTTTCCTTTCCTCATAATTCTACTGATGCAGGAAATAAAATTTTTTCTGAGAGTATCTCCCAGATGGAAGAGGGATTCAATGGTACTTTTGACCAGCTGGAAAATTATTTAAAAACTAGTTAAGCTTTAGAAATTAACCATCAAATGGATTTAGGCTTATCCTGTGAGGCAGCATATTACCCGGACTTTATAAGTAAAGAAGAATCAACTGCAATTTTTAAGCACCTTATCCAAAACTTTGACCTAACCAATAGAAGTGTTAAACTGGCAAATGGAGTGTCTCACCCAGTGAATTTTGGGAAAGTCATGTTCATGGATCAGAACCTTTTTGACGAGAATAAACTTCCCTCCCACATTTGGGGCAACATAGCAGTTTGGTCAAAAGAAATGCAAGCCGTCAAAGAAAAAATAGAATTATTTACAGGCCATCAGTTTCAGGTATGTGTTTGCATCTATTACCCAGATGGAAACTCTGGTGTGGATTTCCATTCTGATTTTGTGGCCTTTGGAAACACGAGTTATATCCCTTCCTTAAGTCTGGGAGAAGCTCGTGAATTTGTTCTTCGAAATAAAATGGATGGTCAGAAGACAAGCATAGAATTAGGAGATGGAAGTTTGGTTATTATGGGTTATAACTGCCAAGAATTATATGAGCATGCCCTTCCGGAGAACCCTAAGTATAAAAACGCTCGAATCAATTTGACTTTTAGAAAATTTGGGGCTTAAAGAGCTCTTCTTTGTCCATTATTAATGACTACAATTTAGTATTTTACATCTCTGACCTTATTCCTGTATAAAGGATGAAATTATTCCAACATAAATTTACGTGGTGGCTATTTGCCTTTCTCAGTATGGTAATTGGCATCTACCCTATCCTTTATTTCATTTTTGGGCGTCAATTTGGAATATTAAACTCCAAAGCTCCGGAACAATTAAACAGCCTATTCTGGAATGGAAATTTCTATTCACATATAGTTTTTGGAGGGATAGCCCTTGCCATTGGGTGGATCCAATTCAATCAAAAATTACGGGATAAAAACCGAAAACTCCATAAAAGGATCGGAATGGCTTATGTAACTGCAGCTTTTATATCAAGTCTTAGCGGTATTTATGTAGCCACATATACTGCTGGTGGAATGGTTGCAAGTGGGGGATTTTTAGCTTTAGGATTCACTTGGTTAATAACCAGTCTAATGGGTTGGAAAACTGCCAAAACCAAAAATTTTGATGCACATGAAGACTGGATGATTTTTAGCTATGCGGCATGTTTCGCCGCTGTGACGTTGCGTATTTATTTACCTATTTTAGAAAGCATCTTTGGAGAATTTATCCCGGCCTATAGAATAGTCGCATGGCTTTGCTGGGTTCCAAATATGCTGGTTGCCTATTGGATCGTTCGAAGCAGAAATAAAAGGCCGGGTATAGCATAATGGATTTTCAATATGCAAATCATTGCAGTTCAACATTTTATTTATTCTTACATTAGTTAATAATCTGGAGCTGCTGGAACCCGACCAGCGAATACATTCACTTCCTTTGAGGTGCTGAAGGAGTTTTTGATTTTACCTAAAATGCTGCAACTCTCGATGGTTACCACTAGTAATTCTTCGGAGAGAATACCTACCAATTTGATTCAATATGAAAAATGCCCTAATCATTCTCTTTCTCCTGATACCCTACATTTCTTTTTCGCAATCAGAAGACAGAAACCTAACATTTGACTCCTTAGATTTTAAAATTATCCAACAAGCGAGCTTGATCCTTCAGGATTCTTCTGTTTGGAATAAAAATGATGACCGGGAATGTGAGGATGATATTGAAAACAAAAGCTACAGCCTATTTTGTGCACTTTTCAAAGCTTCCATGGACGTTACTGGAGAATATGTGCATCGTAGAGCGGGGATGCAACAAGTTCGATTTACCTTGGAAAAGTACGAGGATGGTAGAGTAACTGCCCATCGATTAATGGACTGGAACAATCACTCCAATACCACTTTTGAAGAAGTTAAGATGGTGTTGGAGGAAGCATTGGAAGTTGTCCAGACCCAACTAAAACACGGCAAATAATTTAGTATCCCGTATTAAATCATTGCTCATTTTTTTCAACTAATTCAATCTACCTCATTAACTCTTATTAAAAACATGGGGCAAACCCATAGAAATAGTTTTAAAAAGCTGTTTGAGAGAAATTTATGCCTCTTTTTTAGTATTTGTCATTTTGAAACAATAGATTTAAGCTTGAAAATCAATTTGATTCAAACCCTTTTTATAACCTGAAACCATTTATTCAAATGAAAAAAAATCTTTGGATTGCGATTTTGATTACCCTCTTGATTGGAACTCAGTCCTATGCACAAGAAGCCTTATTTGGAGCTCAGCAGATTACTTCTCCAGAAATCCACGAAGATGGATCCGTCACATTTAGATTCTTTGCCCCAGAAGCAGAGAAAATAGAAGTAACGGGGGACTTTCTTCCTACAGTCAAAGTCGAAACTCCGAGAGGCATGATGGATGCACCTGGTAAAGCGGAATTGATAAAAGATGATAAAGGTGTATGGTCTTTTACCTCCCAACCCCTATCACCGGAGCTTTACAATTACTCCTTCCTAATAGATGGTTTGAGATCTACTGACCCTAATAACCCATTTTTAATTAGAGACGTTGCTTCCATCACCAATATATTTATTGTAGGGGAAGGACAAGCTTCCTTCTATAGAGTAAATGATGTTCCTCATGGTACCGTAGCAAAAAGGTGGTACGACTCTCCCGGATTGGGAATGGATAGAAGAATCACGATTTATACACCTCCAGGATATGAGCAGTCAAACGAGCAATTCCCTGTACTTTATTTACTGCATGGTGCTGGAGGAGATGAAGAAGCTTGGGTCTCATTAGGAAGAACGGCCCAAATCATGGATAATTTGATTGCTCAAGGAAAAGCTAAACCAATGATTGTGGTGATGCCTAATGGTAATGTCATTCAAGACGGAGCTCCAGGGGAAGGAAGTGACGGTTTCTATAAGCCACAGTTTATGGTTCCAAAAACTATGGATGGAACTTATGAAGACAACTTTATGGACATCATCAGGTTTGTAGAAGCCAATTACCAGGTAAAAGCAAATAAAGCCAATAGAGCAATTGCTGGCCTTTCAATGGGTGGGTTCCATACTTTGCATATTTCAAGACATTACCCAAATATGTTTGATTACATAGGGTTATTCTCTGCAGCCATCATGCCTCGGGAAGATGCTACAGGAAGAGTTTATTCAAATTTCGATGAAACTCTAAAAAACCAAATGGATAATGGATACGAATTATATTGGATTGCCATTGGTAAAACTGATTTCTTGTATGAGGCCAATAAAGAATTCAGAGCAAAACTTGATTCCATGAATATGCCTTATGAATATGTGGAGTCCGAAGGTGGTCATATTTGGAGAAACTGGAGAGTGTATTTAACACAGTTTGCCCCTCAATTATTTAAATAATCAATTGCCTAGTGGAATTAAATTTTGCTAGGCTGTTTTTTTCTATTTAATCATGAATGGACCCATGAAAATCATTTCTTTCATTTTCTTAGTTGGCCTTTACTCGGTACAAGGCTTTGCTCAAATGCCTGCAATGGGCAAGGTTGAGTACGCAAGTATGCCGAGTGAAATCCTGGGAAAGGATCGGGAATTTGCCATCTATCTTCCTAAAAGCTATTCCACTGATCCAGATAAGGCTTATCCAGTACTCTACCTATTGCATGGTGGGGGTGGTGCACATACCGATTGGCCGGAAAAGGCAAATTTAGCTGAGGTGGCCAATCAAATCATCGATTCCAAAGATGCAACAGAAATGATTATAGTCTGCCCGGAAGCAGGTAAAGACCACATGAATTATTTTAACCATCCGGAGTGGAAATACGAGGATTATTTCTTTCAAGAATTAATCCCCTATATAGAAAGTACCTATCGGGTGATTGGTGATAAGAACCATAGAGCCATCGCAGGTTTATCCATGGGAGGTGGAGGCACAATAGTTTATGCCCAACACCACCCGGAAATGTTCTCTGCAGCCTATGCCATGAGTGGCTACCTATATAGAATGGATTTATCCTTTGTCGATCCTAATGACCCTGCGGTAGAAAGGCTACAATCCCTGGTAGAGGAAAACAACACAGTCAAATTGCTATTGGGATCCTCCGAGGAGCAAGTACAAAAATTGAAAACAGTGGCTTGGTTTATTGATTGTGGAGATGATGATTTCACATTCACTCCAAACATGGAATTTGTAGCTGCCTTAAATGCGAAAGGAATTCCCTATCAGCTCCGGGTGCGAGATGGAGGGCATACCTGGGAATACTGGCATTCTGCTCTGTACCTGGCTTTACCTTTCGTGACCAATATTTTCAGAGAAGCCAGTAGTATGGCTTCCTATTAATCTAACATTGAAATACAACGCTTGACAACAATAATAACTCAAACTATGAAACATCGCTATTTTAAACCGGTCTTAGCTACGCTCCTATTCCTGGGTAGTCTATACTCCACAAGGGCACAAGAAATCAGTGCCATGCAAGCCCCAAAAGTCGTTTCTCCTGAAGTGGCTAGGGATAATTCGGTTAGTTTTCGCGTATTTTCTCCCGAAGCCAATGCTGTTACGGTCTATGGAAGTTGGATGGAATTTGGAGAAAGGTTACCCCTGACCAAAGGAGAAAATGGCGTATGGTCAGTCACAATTGATCCTCTTGAGTCCACCATGTATCACTATAATTTCTTCATTGACGGAGTTTCTGCCATAGACCCTACCAATCCTCATGCCTTAAGAGATGGAACCCGATATGCAAGTCTGTTAATGGTGCCAGGTTCAGGGGCAGAAGTTTTTGAATTAAATGATGTTCCTCATGGATCTTTATCAAAGGTTTGGTACTCTTCTCCTACCCTGGAAAGCAATAGAAGAATGTATGTTTATACTCCTCCCGGGTACGAATCCAGCAACGAAAACTATCCTGTTCTATATTTACTTCATGGCGCTGGAGGTGATGAAGATGCCTGGTCAGCACTGGGAAGGGCAAACGAAATTTTAGACAATTTAATTGCGGAGGGCAAAGCCAAACCCATGTTAATTGTCATGACCAATGGCAATGCTTGGCAAACAAGTACCTTAAGGAACAGACCGGGAATTGAATCTGTAACTAGAGAAAACTACATGCAGTTTCAAGGGAAATTTGAAAAAAGTTTAGTGGAAGATGTTGTCCCTTACATTGAAAAGCACTACAGAGTAATCAAAAGTAAGGAAGGAAGAGCTTTAGCAGGGTTATCTATGGGGGGTGGTCACACCATTACCGCTTCTATTGAGTATCCAGGTACCTTTGGATACATTGGGGTATTTAGCAGTGGAATATTTGATGCAAATGCCGATATGGAGGCGCTAGAGAAGAAATTCTTAACCCTAAAGGAAAGCGGAGTATCGAAATATTGGGTTGGATGTGGAAAAACAGATTTTGTAATGGATTCAAACAAGAGATTGCTTTCCATCTTAGATAAAACTGGCTTCGAACATGAATATCATGAAAGCGAAGGTGGTCACACCTGGGCAAACTGGAGAGATTACTTAAGTATGTTTGCTCCCATGTTATTTTAAAGAGTTCATAGGAAAAGCGAAGTTTCGACTTCGCTTTTTTTGAATTAATGAATAGTTAAGAGAAGGTATTTGACATGGAATTGATAAATCATCCCATAACATCTTCCAACTATTGCTGTTGTATTATTCTAACTATCAAGTCCCTTATATGCTATATTTAGTAATGGATTTGAATCATTTCGCTTCAGGATTAAAATAAAACACACTCACCTTTTAGCCTTCAATTAAAACCATCCTATGAAAAAATTTACCTTCATTATGTTCGTATGCCTCTCCTTCTCGGGCTTATTAAAAGCACAATCAGGAATGGAGAATGTCACCATCACCTCAGAACAATTAGCTCCAAATATCTATGTGCTATTTGGGTCAGGCGGAAATATAGGACTGGCAGTCGGTGAAGATTATGCATATATGATCGATGATCAATTTGGACAACTTTCTGAAAAAATTCTGACTGCCGTTAGAGGCATCACAGATAAACCGCTCAAGTATGTGGTCAATACACATTGGCATGGAGACCATACAGGAGGAAATGAAAATATGGCCAATCAAGGAGCTATAGTGGTCGCAAATGAGGCTGTAAGAAGAAGAATGAGTCAACCTCGAGCTGGAGAGACTGTTTCAACCACTCCTTACCAAGCACTACCTGAAATTACTTTTACTGATGAAATGAGCATCCATCTTGATCCAAATAATACCATGATGATCTTCCACATGGAAAATGCGCATACGGATGGAGATTCTTTCATCTATTTTCCTGAAAGCAATGTCATTCATTTAGGAGACAATTTTCCAAACGGTGGGTATCCTTTTATTGACATCAATTCAAATGGTGATATAGAAGGTTTGATCACCAATTTAAACAGGGCTCTTTTTATAGTAAATGATCGAACCAAAATCATTCCTGGTCATGGAAAAGTCTCCGATCGAGCTACCTTAAAAGCATATAGAGATATGATTGATACGGTAAGAGAACGAGTAAAAGCTCAAAAAGACGCTGGTAAAGATCTTGATGAAATTCAGAAAATGGGACTTTCAAAGGAATGGGATGAAGCGTTTGGAAAGGGTTTCATTAATCCCGAGCGATTTATTGAATCGGTATTTAAAACGGTGGATTAAAAAAAGTAAAAGTTGGTAGCTATATGAAAGCATTGTCAGAAGGCAATGCTTTTTTGTTAAAAGGGGTTTTAAACTTTTTTAACCTTGAATTACCAATAACTAATTTTACCTTTTATCGTATTTTAAATGTGTCCAAAATTATAAACAAATGAAACTGTTTTACTTAACTGGATTTTTTCTTGCTATCGCAATTTTTCAAGCCAAAGCTCAAGAATTAGGCAAAGAGTTCAAAATTGGAACTCCTTTGAATGATTTTAAAGGAAAATCTATCAACCCTTTTGAAAACCAAACTCCCTATTCCCAATTAAAATCTCTTGAAGAAAAAAATGGAAGAGTTATTCCTTTAAATCGTGAATTGAATCTAATTCAAGGGTCCCCATTACCAGAAAGAAGCATGCCAATGGCAGAGATGGAATCCAATGACCCCATGCCCATGAAGTATTTAGATTCAGATATCAAGTATACCCTATTGATTAAACCATTGAAATAAAAGCTGGAAACAAATCTCTTGTCAGGGTTTGAATTTTCTTAAATCTGGACCTCTGGTTTGATTCTATCCCCCCTTTCTACCAAGTGGTAAACCATTTTTTAAATTCTGGGTTAATTCCATACCTAGAACATGGGTATTTCATGTTCATTTTGTACTTTAAAGTCAAACCCATCGTGTCCTATGAAAGAAACGTTGAGAATCAGGAGTCTTTTCGAAAAACAGTACGATGGAAACCCTTGGCTGGGAGTAAATTTCACAAAAAAGCTTCAACAGATCACTCCTGAAATGGCTGCTCATAAATTTTCTCCTGGATCCAATTCCATTTGGGAAATATTGAATCATATCATAGGTTGGAGAGAAGTAATACTTCAAGGGATTCCTCAAAATGGGTATATAAGTCCAGATCATAATTACCTTTATCCGGTGGTAAACCCAACCGAGTTGGAATGGGAACATACTTTGGTACGTTTGAAAGATTCCCAGGAAGACTGGTTGGAATTTTTAAAAAATCTTGAAAAAACAATTTTTGAAAGGCCATTTGGTGACAAACAATTCAACCATTATGAACTCATTATGGGAATCCTTCACCATGACATCTACCACTTAGGTCAAATTTCATTATTGATCCGTTTGGTTAATGAAACCAATAACTAATTCCTATCTCAATTTTTGACCAAACCAAACTCAAATAATCAGATTAACACACCTGATTCAATTAATTGATTATTAGTTTTTTATAATTAAAAAAACTAATCCTTACAATGCCTCAAAGCAATTAGTTTTCCAGGATCATCGGAATGATTCCTGCAATGCGCTACCCACCAGTTTCTTGAAAAAGCATGATCCATGATTGAAGGACTTTCTATGATCATTCCTATAAAGATCAGCTTTTGAACAACCTCAATAATTGTAATGTATCAATCAAAAAAAGCCCTAACCAGAATTCTGATCAGGGCTTAATTAACTGAGAAGTTAAGGTTATCTCACTACTTTTTGATAATCCGTCACAAGGTGTTCGATGAAAAACTCCATCATTCTTTCACGGTTTAGGGCAGTATGGCCTCCGTCAGGGGCAATTTGAACCTCAATACTTTTTCCGGCATTTTGGAATGCTTTAATCAGCTGGAGTGTATTGGATGGATGTACATTGTTGTCTGCTGTTCCATAGAATAATAGCAACTCACCTTGTAGCTGATCTGCCATATCCATCAGACTAAATCTATTGTAACCTTCCAAGTTGGTCTCTAATGTACCCATGAAACGTTCTGTGTAGATGTTGTCATAATTTCTCCAATCCGTTACAGAAGAGTTTGCAACTGCAGCATGAATCAATTCAGGAAATCTGAGTAGCATGGTAGCTGAAGTTGTCCCTCCATAGGAAGTTCCATAAACCCCTACTCTATCTTGATCAAAATAAGGTCTATCATGGAGTGCTTTGATACCTTCCGCAAAATCATCCATTTCTACCAGACCCAAGTTGCGATATAATTGGTCCAACAATTTCTTTCCTCTACCTCTAACGTTTCTTCCATCGATATTCAATACCAAGAAACCATATTCAGTCAATGGATCAGGGTATACAAAAGTCTCTCTGAATGCGTTAGTCGCAGGACCTCCATAATTACTTAAGATGACCGGATATTTTTTGGAAGGATCAAAGTTAGAAGGGAAATGAATCATTCCATGAAGTTCAGTCACCCCGTCTGCGGAGGTAAAAGTATACACTTCTACTTTTTTCAATCCCAGTTCTTCAAACTTACTCATGTCACTCTTTGCCAATTCTGCCACCACTTTTCCTTTGGCATCTACCAAATTGGAAAAAGGTGCCACATCATGCGCTTGGGCAACATCCACAAAGTATTTTCCTCCCGGAGCGATCGATACAGCGTGGTTTAAAGTTGGATCTGTCAAACGGATATCTTTGGTTCCATCTAGCTTTACTCGATGCAATTGCATCAACATATGGTTTTCACCGGAACGTGCCATATAGTAAAGTTGTCCTTTCTCCTCATCTACCTGAACGATATTTGCGACCTCAAATGGATGAGAAGTGATCTCATTTACCAAAGTTCCGTCAAAATTATACAGGTAGTAGTTTTTAAAACCTGATCTTTCGGAAGCCCAAATAAAATGTTCCCCATCTTCCAACACTACCATTTCAGGAGTATTGACTACAAAACTTGGCAACCACTCTTCACGAATCACTGTTCTGCTTTTTCCGGTTTCAGGATCTGCAGCCCGAAGCTCCATGATATTTTGAAGCCTGTTGGTAGAATGGAAAAGCAACTCTTTCCCATCTGGAGTCCAGGACATTCCATAGATATATGTTCCTAAATCACCATCATTGAAAGGCTTTCCATCTCTAATATCCAATTCTGTGATTTCTTTCGTCTCCAAATCATAGACCATCAAATCAACTGGAAGATTTGGTTCGCCCACTTTAGGATAGGCTTCTATTTCCAAAGAATCATAAAGGCTCAATTGATCCAAGAGCACATAATATTTTTTCACATCCTTTTCTACAAATCTGTAGAAGGCGATTTTTTTGCTATCTGGAGACCACCACATGGCCGTGTTCTGTCCCAACTCTTCTCCATAAACCCAGGTAGCAATCCCATATTTTACCTGATTTTCTTCATTGCCATCAGTAGTAATAGCCATTACATTGCTACCATCAGGATTGCTGAGGTACATATTTCTGTCCTTGGTAAAGGCTTTCAATTGACCATCTGGTGATTCGGCCGAATCATATTGTCTCCCTCTAGCTGGACCATTATATCTCCTTCTTGGGGTAGGTGTGGCTTCCCCTAGTTCAGTGGAAGATTTAGATTTGATAGAGTACGAGAAACGTTTGCCATCCAAGGTATATTCAAATGCATTTCCTTCCTCATTCCAATCTGCATTGATGGCACCAGATTTTACGGAGCTATAAATTTGGGGAGCAACTTTTTGGTATTGCTCATAGCCAGGCATGCTTTTCAATTTATCCTGAGCCTGTGTCATCGAAATAGTAGTAGCAATTGCTACTGCCATTCCCAGGAAGAACTTATTCTTCATAAAATAATTTGGGTTAAATATTTCAACCCCAATGTTACTATTTTTTATCCTAAAATAGGATCCAATAATGATCAACGGAATCAGTTCCTGATCAAATAGATCATTTTTAAAATAAAACTCTGAAAGCAATACTAATTTTTTAAAGGTTGCTCAATCAGTAGACAAAAATGGGTCTTTTATACCCTTCCAAAAGAGAAGGTCCCTTTTCTCTGATTCAATAAGCGAACCAAAGGATTCAAATAAAAATCCCCATTTTTAGCACTTGAAACAAAATCGAATGATGGATCTAAAAACTCCAATAAATCAAAGAATTGAATTATTGGATATTTTTCGCGGTTTTGCAGTTTTTGGAATCTTTGTGGTCAACATTGAAATCATGAATTGTGCATTCCCCAACCAGGAAACATTCAGCGCTAAATGGACCTCACCTCTGGACGAATGGACAGTCAGAATACTTCAGCTATTTTTTTATAGTAAATTCTTTCCGATTTTCTCTTTCCTTTTTGGCTTAGGCATCTCGATGCAAGCCATCAAACTCAAGAAAAACAACAACTTGAAATTTAGCTTCTTTGGAAAAAGGATGCTCTTTCTATTTCTGCTCGGAATTGCACATATCCTTTTCCTTTGGGACGGAGATGTAATCCATCTTTACGCCTTGCTAGGATTATTGATCGTAGGAGTCATTCCTTTGAAAAACTCCTGGATTTTGGCTTTGAGTGTGTTGGTTTTGTTATTCCCTTATTATGATCCAGTCGCAGTATGGCTAATGGATTTGACTCATTTTGATCCAGGAAGTTTTTTACAAGGATATACATCTGAAAAAATCACTTCAATTTTAAGAAATGGTCCTTATTCAGAAGGCATTGTTTTCCGAATCCATAATTACCTAGCAAACCTTCCTTTGCTATTTGCATATTTGGGACCATTGGCATTTTCCATGTTTTTATTGGGAGCCTATTTTGGAAAAAATAATCTCCAGAATCGGCTGGAGAACTTCATCGATCAATCTCAAAAACCTGTTTTATGGGTGATTGTGTGGAGTAACATGTATCGATTGACCTTCCTTTTCATCCTGCCAAATACTGAAATTTATAGGAATGAACTCGTCAGGCCTTTCTTGTTCAAAACCATGTACTTGTCCGACTTGGCCTTTGGGCTATTTTACCTTTGGTTACTTGCCTATATCTGGTACAAAACACCTTGGAAAAAACTGATTAGACCTTTACAATATGCAGGAAAAATGGCCCTTACCAATTACCTGATGCAGAGTGTGTATGGTTTAATGCTCTTTTCAAATATTGGATTAGGTTGGTATGAAAAAATGAGTCCGTCACAAACTTTTTTGATAGCTACCACTCTTTTCATCACCCAACTGATCTACAGTAAAATCTGGTTAACGTATTACCATTTTGGCCCATTGGAATGGCTATGGAGGTGCTTTACTTACAGTAAATTGATCCCGATAAGGAAGAATTGAGCTGAATGATTCTCATACCCATCCCTCTGATCAAAGTCTAACAAAATCTTTGAATAGTTGATTTCCATTTTAAGCAATGGCCATATCCATTACACCCAGTAATCTCCAAATCCTATATAGTTGAATTTCGGGGTGTTTATAGATTTTTTGATTGGATTTTCGTATTTTCAGTTAAAGCTTGATTTGTTTAGACTTTTATAAGTTTATTACTATTGACTTTTTGATTGAATCCTGGTTTGACCCTAAAAATCAAAAACATTTATGGGCTGGAGAGACCTGTCAACTTGGATACCTTTTGGAGGAGCGCTGGACCTGGCCACACGCCATGTCACGGGAGAGTCTGTGGAAGACTACATGCATTGCCAGCCTAGTCCAATAGAATGTGAGACTCCTAGTGTAGCAATCTTGGAATGTAAAAATTGTTGTTGGAAAGTTTTTCTACAAGGTCTTACTGAAGTAGGATTAAATGGTGCTGCAGACCTCTTCAAAGGATCCCTGACTGTGGTAGCGGCAGGTGCAGCAGGGAAAGCTGCTGCTCGATCTGCATTGAAGAAAATATTAACTGGTTTGGGATTATTTGGAGCTATTGGAACGGCTGTAGATGTACTTGCATTGTTGGCTACATTATTGAAAATGTGGCATGCATATTTTGAAGCGATGGAAAAGTATTGCAACTGTTATAATGAATAAACTTGAAATCAGATGAAGTAAGCATGCTCATTTTAACTTGATCGCCAAAGAGGAAGATCATTTCAAGTTTGTACTTTTTTTAATCCTTTCTTATGCTGCCTCTCCCCAATTGATATTCATTTTTTACAAGACCCCATAACTTGTTTCTAAAATCTTACATTTTTCCAGTTGGATACATCCACTCTACCTTTTTCCCCAGTAAAATCACATGTAGTGCTCTTTATTCATGACATTACTGCTAGCTTTTAAGGTTTAGTTCTATTCTAGGACAAAAAATCAAACCCTTAAAAATCTCCCCTTCACTCAGTCATCTCCCCTATACCCACGTTTCAGAAATCGATTCCGTGAATTCTCATTTATAAGCAGACGATTGCCTACCAGTTCAGGTTAGCTATTAAAACTATAATTGCTATTTTAAGCCTTCTTTGCACGAATAGTTTGTGTAAGATCAATTCAACCAAATTACCATAAACCCAACAAGATGAAATCCAAGTATTGGAACCTGTTAGTTATTGTGATAGTGGCCTTAACGGTTGCTTCCTACCTTCTTTTATTTTCAGAACATCAAATCGAACCTAGTTTGGGATCAGTCCCCTATATATTTTGGACTGGCTTGTTGGTGACTATCCTGATTGTTTTTGCCACCTTTTTAGGTTCAAAATTATTTCCATACGAAGACCCTAAGAAGTCATGATCGGATGGTTAGTTTTCTTTTTTGGGATTTTCTTGGCCATGTTGGGATATGCTTCTTATAGGTCTTACAGGAAAAATAGAACTTCAGATGATTTTATTTTCGCAGGATCTAACATTGGCACCATACTCGGCTTTTTGACATTTTCAGCAGCCCTATTTTCAGCATTTACCTTTATGGGTATGCCTGATTTCTTCCGAACTCACGGGGTAGGCGCTTGGATTTTCTTGGCCCTTTCGGATGCTTTAATGGTATTTTTCTTGATTTGGTTTGGCTATGCTTTGAGAAAAAGAGCCACCATCAAGGGATATAAAGGAGTGGCTGGGTTGATAAAATCATGTTATGAAAATTCATTTGCCGGATATCTTGTTTTTGCTAGTGCTTTCTTATTTCTGATCCCTTATGTATCTATCCAAATCAGAGGAATCTCAATATTTCTAGACGCTGCATTTCCAGATATGCTTCCCTATTGGTCCTGGTCAGCAGTCTTAGTCTTTATCATGTTGATTTATTCAGAAATAGGGGGACTAAAAGCTATTGTATACAGTGATGCCATCCAGGGTGTGATCATGTTGGCCGTCATATGGATCATTGGTTTGACCTGTTTAAGTTTAGCAGGAGGGTTAGAAGATGGGATCGCAAAAGTGAGTGCGAGCAACCAAGACCTGTTATCCTTACCGGGACCCAATGGCCTTTTTTCCAGTCCGTTTTTAATAGCCTCTGCCATAGCCATTGTTCTAATTCCAGTTTCACAACCTCAGTTCACCACGAGATTGGTGGTTATGAAAAGTTTGAAATCTGTCCATAGAATGGCCTATGCAGTAGGAATCTTTGCGATTTTGGTAATCCTTCCTACCGCATTTATTGGACTCTATGGAGCCATTGAATATCCTGATGCAAATACCGCTGATTTCCTAAGCCAGGCATTGTTATTCGATCAAGCAGTTCCAGTTGCAGCACTTGCTGTTGTAGGTTTATTCGCTGCTTGTCTTTCTACAACCAATGCGCAAATTTTTGCATTAGGTACGGAGTTACGAAGCCTTTTGAATGGAACAGATCAGGCCAACATGCGAATAACAAAATTGTCCATATTGGCTTTTTCATTAATTGTACTGGTATTTTCCACCTACATGAGTGATGAATTGGTTCTCTTGGCAAGAGTGAGTTTTGCAGGGACTTCCATGATCGCACCTGTGGTATTAGGAGCTGTGATTTTCAGCCAACCTCCCAAAGCACTGATTGGACTTTCTACAGTAGCACTGATCTTTTTCATCTTGTCTATTTTAGGAATTGTCCCAGACAACTATTTCGGCTATCCATTAGATTTTCTGATGTATATAATCCTGTTTGTGTTTACCACAATCATCATGGTGAGTCACAAAAAAAAACCTAAAACAACAACATGAAGCTTGATTCAGAAATTCAAATACAAGACCTAAAAGCTCCTTTAGAAAAATTCTGGAAGCTTTCTGGTGAAAAAATCGAATTGATTGAAAAGTCCTTTGATCCAGCCAAAGGAGCACCGGTCTTTACAGAAAAAGGACAGTATGTGACCAGAGGATGGACTGAATGGACCCAAGGATTTCAATATGGTTCGGCAATTTTACAATTCGATGCCACTGGAGATGAAAAGTTCCTGAAAATAGGAAGGGAAAATACCCTTCATAAAATGGCACCGCACTTGACCCACACGGGGGTTCATGATCATGGTTTCAATAATGTCAGTACTTATGGAAACTTATTGAGGTTGATGAAGGAAGGAAAAATCCCTCAAAATGATTGGGAACAGAATTTCTATGAATTAGCCTTGAAAGCCAGTGGTGCAGTCCAAGCCATGCGCTGGACAAATATTCCCAGTGGAGGTTATATTTACTCTTTTAACGGCCCTCATTCATTATTTGTAGATACCATTCGCTCTTGCAGAGCTTTGGTGGTTTCCCATGCTTTGGGCCATGTATTGCAAGGCGAAAATGATCGGAGAATTTCCCTGATTCAGCGTGCCATTCAACACATCCTGAGCACCATCAACTACTCTATCTTTTATGGAAAAGGAAGAGATTCTTATGATGTTCCCGGTAGAACTGCCCATGAGATCATTTTCAATACCAACGATGGAAATTACAGATGCCCCAACTCCCAGCAAGGATACACAGGGTTCAGTACCTGGACCAGGGGATTGGCCTGGGCTATTTGCGGACTTGGCGAGACCTTAGAAATTCTGGATCAAATTGAGGAAAGCGATTATGCAATCATTATTTCTAAAAAGGCGCTCGTGGAGGAGTTATTGGAAGCGGCAAAAGTCACCTCTGAATTTTATATAAATAATACCCCTACCGATGGAATTCCCTACTGGGATACTGGTGCGCCTGGATTGGTTCATATGGGCGATTATTTAAATCAACCTTCCAATCCTTTCAACGAATTTGAACCGATCGATAGCTCCGCTGCCTGCATTGCAGCTCAAGGTCTTATCCGTATTGGAAATTTTATAAAATACTCAGAACCTGAACTATATGACAAATACACCAAAGCAGGACTTCAAGTAGCTCAGGCTCTCTTTCGGTCTCCCTATTTATCTGAAGACCCAGCTCATCAGGGATTGATTTTACATAGCATTTACCATCAACCGAATGGATGGGATTACCGGCCCGAAAAGAACAAAGCGCCCTATGGCGAATCATGTATGTGGGGGGATTACCATGCCAGAGAACTTGCATTATTGATTCAAAGGACTTTGAATCAGGAAACCTATTATAGCTTTTTCAACTGTATTCAAACATTATGAGTGAAGGAAAATACAAACCAGAATATCCGAGAGTTGCTCAACTGAAAACAGCTGAGATTTTCCGGGATTATCTAAAAAAAGAAAATATAGACCTCGATTTTGTAGAGGAGTTAAGTCAGGGAAATAATTCACCTTTTACCAGGCCCTACCAAACAAAGGCAGGGAATTCCATAGGCAATTCATTCTGTATCCTGCCCATGGAAGGTTGGGATGGTACAACTGATGGAAAACCCTCTGAATTGACCAAGAGAAGATGGAAAAACTTTGCGATCAGTGGGGCTAAATTACTTTGGGGATGTGAAGCAGTAGCTGTAAGACATGAAGGACGGGCCAACCCTAACCAACTACTTTTGAATGATCAAAATCTAAGTGAGTTTGAAGGGCTGTACCGCATGGTTGAAAAAGAGCATCAGGAAGCATTTGGAAACACCAACGATTTATTGACTGGACTTCAATTGACTCATAGTGGAAGGTTTTGCAAGCCTAACAGCAAAACCAAGATGGAACCAAAAATACTCTATCCCCACCCTATTTTAAATAAGAAATTTGGGTTGCCGGATGATTATCCAGTTATGACAGATGAGGATATTTCCTCCTTGATTGACGATTATATCAGTGCCTCCGTTAGGGCGCAAAAAGCTGGATTTAAGTTCGTGGATATCAAGCATTGCCATGGGTATTTAGGACATGAGTTTTTAAGTGCTTATGACCGTGAAGGGATTTATGGGAAATCTATCGAAAACAGGACCCGGTTTTTAAGAGAAATCGTTGCAGGAATTCGTTCGGAGGCTCCCGGACTTGAAATCGGAGTCAGAATGAGCATTTTTGACTGGGCTCCTTTTCAAGTAGGACCCGACGGAAAAGGAATTCCTTCCAGCCAAGGAAATTATGCATATGCCTTTGGTGGTGATTCCTCAGGAATTCATGAAGATTTAAGTGAGACATTTGAGTTTCTGGATGAATTAAAAAATTTGGGAATAGAATTAGTATGTACTACAGCAGGAAGCCCCTATTACAACCCCCATATTCAAAGACCTGCGATTTTCCCTCCATCCGATGGGTACAATCCTCCCGAGGATCCGTTACATGGAGTAGCAAGGCAAATTAAAGCAACAGCTGCAATCAAAGAGGCTTACCCTGAATTTTATGTCATTGGATCCGCCTATTCCTACCTTCAGGAATGGTTACCAAATGTGGGAGAGTTTGTTTTAAATGCTAAAATGGCTGATTCCATTGGATTAGGGAGGATGGTATTAAGCTATCCCGATTTACCAGCAGATATTTTGGCGGGAAATGACATGAAACGGCCTAAGATCTGTAGAACCTTCTCAGATTGTACCACAGCTCCTAGAAATGGGATCATTTCAGGCTGCTACCCATTAGATCCGTTTTATAAAAAGATGGAAGAACACGATCAACTTAAAGCTGCAAAAAACAAATGAAACCAGTTGCGTTAATTACGGGAGGTTCCCGGGGAATTGGATTAGGCATCGCCAAAAAACTTGCTGAAGCCGGATATGACTTGGGAATCAATGGTGTAAGACCTGAGTCTGACGCCAAAGAAAACTTAGATGCTTTAAAGTCTCTGGGTTCAAATGTGGTCTATCTCCAAGGAAATATTGCTGAGAAATCTGACCGTGAGGCCATTGTCCAAGGAATGAAAAATAATTTCGGTAAAATTGATGTGCTGGTCAACAATGCCGGAGTAGCCCCCAGAAACAGATGTGATGTCTTAGAGGTAACCGAAGAGGATTACGATCATTTAATGAACATCAATGAGAAAGGCACTTTTTTCTTGACACAGGAAATTGCCAAATGGATGTTGGAACTGAAAGACTCTCATCCAGATTGGGAAGGTTTCATCATCAATATCACCTCGGTCTCAGCAGCATTGGCATCCCCTACAAGGGCAGCATATTGCATGTCCAAAGCTAGTTTATCCATGTTTTCCAAAACCATGGCAGTTCGAATGGCCCCCCATGGAATTTCAGTTTATGAAATCCGACCAGGATTCGTGGATACAGACATGATTGAAAAAGTCCGTGCCACTTATTTGGAGTTGGTTAAGACCGGTGCGACCCTTGAACCTAGAATTGGCAAACCAGAAGATATTGGGAAGGTGGTAGCATCTTTGGTGAAGGGAGGATTCCCCTATTCAACAGGGCAAATCATCAATGTTGATGGAGGCTTAACAATCGAAAGAATGTAATCAATTTAAATTTATGGGGAAGGTTTTCCAAAATGGTATTCCTTCTTCAGTCACCCCTTCGATTCTTATTTTGATCTTACTCACCCCATTTGGAACATAGATTTTGAAGCTTGAACTAGTACCTTCAAGTTTGAAATTAGGGTTCCAATACAATGATGGTTTGGGTACTACAGACCTATTTAATGAGGGCTCATTCAAAAATGAATTGACTTCAGCAAAACCACGTATTGGAAATTTCTGAAAGCCTGTATCATTAAATTTCTTATCACTTGTCGCTGAAAACCTTTCTCCTCTTTTTGTTTCAATCATAATGACCCCCGCAAATCCAGCCAAACCAAATGAATTGGCATTGAGCGTATAAACTGCCATGGATAGTACTTCATCAGTGAGGATATTTTGAAGCACATCTTTAGCAGTTTCATCTTCATTGTAAGCATATCTTGCACCATCTAAAATTATAAGTGGCTCACCTTCCTCCAGTCCATAATTATAATTCCCCATAGCACCATTTCCGAACCGCATGCCAATTATTTGATCAAGAGTATTGCCAGGCCAATTGTCTAAGTCCTCTCGAGAGTAAACCTGGTCTGGCTCTCCATATCCATAGAATCGATCTGCAAGCGATTCGATTTTCTCATCCTCGGCAACAAACTCTTCAAGGAGAATATAGTCTTCGTAAGAATCATAATACATTTGACGATCATTGACCTGATAGATGCTATATCTCAATTTTGGGAAAGACCCTCGAACAAGAGGGCTGGTTTTTTCTTTCAGATGAATGCTTCCATATGCCTTCCCCCTCTCATCAAGAGCTGCGAATGAAAGCGTGTCCATTTCAAAAAAATACAATCCAGTGGCTCTAAAAAACCCGGTAGAATCTGTTTTAACTACCCCATAATCTGCCAAATCACCTCTTACAATGGTAATGGGATTGATATCCGGTTGGCGTTTTTTATCTTTTTCAAAATTCCCGGAAATTGAAATTCCATATTCTATATCGAATTTTGGAATCACTGAAAGCGGGTTCTTTTCCTCTTGGTTCATCCATTCATAGGCTTCAATGAAATTTGATTGTCCTTTCATATCTGAAACAAGTTCTGGGTTGGTTGCCGAAATCATCATTTCAGCATTTACCAGTTCATCAAGGGCATCTTTCATCGAAAGCTCCACCTCCAAAACTTGTTGATTCGACTCAAAATAGATGGAGTCCTTCATTTGAAATTCCAAATCACCCAAAAAATCAAACTGCTCTACTTCTTGACTTTCAATGTTTAGACCTTTGCCTAAAACAGGAAAAGCCCTCAAATAAAAATCTCTCTCAGGATAATTTCTCATCCATTCAGTATATGCCCTAATGAAATAATCTCCTTGTGGCAAGGAATCTGGTAAAGAAATTGAGCCTGAAAACCCACCATTTTCTATTGGATATTGATTTGATAATACCATCTCAGATCCTTCGCTGATAAGATCTACATGTAAAACTCTACTAAGGGTGTCCTGATAAAACTGATTTTTATAAAGCATCTTGCCTCCAAACCAAACCGTTTCTCCCGGATAATAATAGGGTTTGTTGGTCATCAAATAAGGAGACTCTCTTAGATTTTCCCATTTGTTGATCAATCCTTTAATCAAATCCACTTCTGCGGCAAGATTTTCAAAAGTTTCGGGAGGAAAATAATCATGTGGAAGAGACCGTCCCATTCTAGGGCGACCAATATAACCTGAGAGCACAACCTGTGTGGGGTGGATGGGAACTCCATTCCTGTCAATATCAAAATACCCCAACGGGGCTTCTACCCAACCAACTGGATGATAGATGTCCAGATAATAATCGTTTCTATAATTCTTTTTCAAAAAATGCACCTCCACTCTTTTTGGCCAAATGATTCTGAAATTCCCATTACGAAGGGGAATTCTTCTTATGGAATCTTGGGAAATAGGCACAATGGATTCACCTAATTCTATGGTGTAAGTATTGGTACGTCGACGATTCATTTGCTCAGGAAAGGTTTCGTAAAGATTAAACCCTTGTTCGGGTACTTGCTGAAGCAAAATAGATCTCATCAAATGCTTAATCGATCCCAGATAGCTGGTTTGTTTATTCAGAAGATATTCAGCTGATTGGGCACTATCTTTTGGAGTTTTGTTTTCAAAAAATGCAAGACCATAAAAAGTTGACTTATAATTGTAAAACTTATAATCCTGCAAATAGTAAGTGACTTTATAACCCAAGGCGTCATTTTCCAAAATCAAGGGCTCTTGAGCGCTTGCCTGAATGTAATTTGGACCTTTGTCGGGTTTAACTTTTTCAAATTCCAAAACCCAGGGATTGGATAGTTCTAATTTCCCAGCAATCGGATCATCAGGTAATGCTAAAAAGACATCTTGAAAACGTTTTAAGTTTCTTTCCCAGGGTTTATCTCTACGACTTTTAAGCTCAATTTCAGTTAATACGGATGCTAATGGATCCAATGCAAAATCCACAATTTTTTTTTCTCCTTCACCTATGGAGACCTCCATACTACTTGTGGAATAGCCAACAAATGAAGCAACTAATTGAAAGGTACCAGGCAAATCAGGTCTACTCAATGTATAACTCCCATCCTCATCGGTCGTGGTACCTATCGTAGTATTATTGATAAAAACATTGGTAAACTGAAGTGGTTCCTTCGTCCTTGAATCAATTACTTTCCCCCTTATTGTTTGGGCATTTACCTGCACCATAAACAAGACTAGAAAAAACAAAAATAAAACCTGTAAAGGCCTGAAAAGCATGGAAATTTTGGGATTTAACTAATTCCAATATAGCATTTCAAATTTATTTTTAAAGCATAAAAAAACCGCCATAAAAGGCGGTTTTGATGTTTAGTATCCTAATGTTTTCAACATACTTTCCTCTGTTTGATCCTCTCTAAAGAGTCTGTGGGTGACATTTCCTTGTTCATCCCGATCGATCAACACATGTTTTGGGGCAGGAATCAAGCAATGTTGAATTCCCCCATAACCTCCGAGAGATTCCTGATAGGCCCCAGTATGGAAGAAGCCTAAGTATTGTTTCTTACCATTATCTGGTTTCGGAAGATAAATATTGAATTGATGCGCTTCAGAATTATAATAATCCATACTATCACAAGTCAATCCACCCAAGTTGATGTTATGATAGGTTTCATCCCAGTTATTGATTGCTAGCATGATGTATTTTTGATTTAACCCCCAACTGTCCGGCAATTGAGTGATGAAAGAGCCATCGATCATGTACCAGAGTTCCTTATCATTTTGGAGTTTTTCATCCAATACAGAATATAGTACAGCGCCACTTTCTCCTACTGTAAATGAACCAAATTCAGTAAAAATATTTGGCTCTGTAGTATTGTTTTTGGCACACATCCATTTGATGTTTTTGACAATCTGATCAGCCATATACTGGTAATCATAATCGAAAAACACATTGGTCTTAATGGGCCAGCCCCCACCAATATCCATGGTATCCAAAGTAGGCGCCACTTTTTTCAAATCCACATATTTTTGGATAAATCGAGTCAATTCCGACCAATAATAGGCAGTATCCTTAATTCCCGAGTTGATGAAAAAATGAAGCATTTTCAAGCTGACCAAGGGATGGTCCTTGATCTTTTCTTCATACAATCGGATAATATCATTGTACCTCACCCCTAATCTAGAAGTATAGAATCCGAACTTGGGTTCCTCATCTGCGGCTATTCTAATCCCCACTTGGAACGGAACTTTGACGTGCTCTAGGTAATAATCTATCTCACTTAAATTATCCAGAATTGGCACGCAATTCACAAAGCCATCATTGAGCAATTCCGAAATGTATTGTTTATACAATTCTCTTTTAAAGCCATTACAAATGATATAGGTGTCTTTGGTGATTTTACCTTTAGCATATAAGCTTCTTACCAATGGGATATCAAAGGTGGAAGAAGTTTCAATATGGATATCATTCTTTAAGGCCTCATCCAGTACGAAACTAAAATGAGAGGACTTGGTACAGTAGCAATAGGTATATTTCCCTTGGTAATCATGCGCCTTAATCGCATTATTAAAATAGGTCTTCGCTTTCTGGATGTTTTCAGAAATTTTCGGAAGATAAGTGAGCTTTAGAGGGGTACCATATTCATTGATGATATCCATCATATTTACTCCATTAAAAAATAATTCATTGTTTTCAACATGGAACTCTTTGGTAGGAAAATCAAAAGTCTGTTGAATTAAATCAATGTATCTATTCATTCTTGACGCATTTAAACCGTGTTAGTCGAGTACAAAAATTGTTCTTTCTTGGAGATATTCAAATGAAAAAGGGACAAATCCAGATGGAATTGTCCCTTTAATTTATAAAATCCTGTATTTAATGTTTTTAATCTGCTAAAAGTGAAGAATGAAGCAAGCTTTGCTCTGCTCTAAACCTTTGCCTATTTTCTATAATTTCTTTCAGAACCTTTTTGAACCTCACTTCTTTTCTAAGTAGAGAAAGTACATTGGAAAAAAACTTTCCTACCTCAACTTCTTTCGTGGAATCGAATGAGAAGAAAATAGATTTTTCTTCATTGGAATAAGAAATGTCCAAACCATTCGGTTTTCCTAAACTGACCATTCCTTTGAAAAGTGGAAACAAAGAATCAAAGCCCTTTTCCAATTTGCACATACCCTGAATCCTATTTCCAGATCTTTGATTAAAGATCTTGACCATTTCCTGATGTCCAACGGAAATTTCTGAAAATTTTGATCTGCTTCCCAACGTAACCGACACGGGGCTAGAGGGAGCTAATGTTTGATAGGATACTGCACTCATTTGTTTGTCAGTTTTAATTTCTATGCTTCAAATGTAAAAGCTTTTTTATTATAATCCTATAATCCCTATTATTTTTATAGGGTTTATATGGTTAAAAATTATAACTGCCTGTTTTACAGATTTTTAAATTTAAAATAATTTTGACTTTTGAATAATTTTTATCGCCTTTTCTAATTCTTCATCCAATTTTGCAAAGCAAAACCGAAGGATCTTATGATCATTTTTATTTTTAAAAAAGACAGAAATCGGAATACTGGCTACTCCTATTTCCTTGGTCCATCGTACAGCCAAGTCAAAATCACTTTCTTTGCTTAAATGACCATAGGAAACCTGTTGAAAGAAACTGCCTTGGGCAGGGGTAAACAAGAGTTCAGTTTCCCTTAAGCCCTCACAAAACAAGTCCCGCTTCTTTTGATAAAAATCGGGTAGCTCTAAATAGTGATGTTCATCCTCTAAATATTCAGCAAGGGCATATTGCAAGGGAGTCGCTGTACTAAAAGTAACAAACTGGTGCACCTTTCGAAATTCTCTAGTCATTTCCTCAGGAGCCAAACAATAACCTATTTTCCACCCAGTCACATGGAAAGTCTTTCCAAATGATCCGCAAACAAAAGTACGCTCTTTAAGCACCGGATGTGTCATCATGGACAAATGCTTCCTACCATCAAAGGTAATATGCTCATACACCTCATCACTGATCACATAGATATCCTTATCTACAATAAGTTGAGCTAAATTTTCTAAATCCTCCTTGGTCCACATGTACCCAGAGGGATTATGGGGAGTATTGACCATGATCAATCTTGTTTTATCAGAGAGGGCATCCTTTACAGAATTCCAATGGATCGAAAAATCAGGAAGGTTTAAGGGAACATACACTGGAATTCCACCACATAATTTTATGGCTGGTGCATAACAATCATAAGCCGGTTCCAACAGGATTACTTCATCTCCGGGTTTTACAATTGAAGTAACCGCAGAATAAATGGCGTCAGTAGCTCCCGAAACAATAGTTACCTCCGATTCTGAATCATAGTCAACTCCATAAACTTTCTTCGTTTTCTCCACCAGCCTCTCTCTCAACAGGGGTACGCCACTCATGGGCGCATATTGGTTTTTTCCTTCCTTCATGTATTTGTAAACCAATTCAATTAAATGGGGATCACAATTGAATCCAGGATAACCTTGGGATAAATTAATGGCTTGATAGTCCGATGCCATTTTGGACATAATGGTAAAAATCGTTGTACCAACTTCCGGAAGCTTGGATTGTATAGGCATGAGATGGTTTATTGTTTCAGGATTTCTCAATATCGTGATATTGTACGAGATGAAAAGTCAATCTATTTAATTAAGCTTATTTTCTAAAGTTCCACATTCAACCTTTTTAAAGTTGAATTCAAAAAGGTCAAAAATTTTTATCCCAATTTTCACTAGTTTTACGGGCTTGAAATCCCCAAATAACTTGAAATTAAAAGTAAATGAGAGATATTAAATTAGTAGAAGTTAGGTCAGAACTTGCTGCAGGAACCCGAGGTGCAAGTATGGGAATAGATGCCTTAAAAGTGGCTAGCCTGGACTTAAAATCAGACTTTTTCACTCAATTTGATCCCATTAACGTTCCTGACGCCAATAATTACCTTTGGAAAGGAAATAAATTTCCACATGCCAAATATGCTGATGGTGTGTATCAGGTTTTAAAAAATGTCTACAGCACCATTGAATCTCTTAGAATGGAGAAAAAATTCCCTATCGTTCTTGCCGGTGATCATAGTACGGCTGCAGGCACCATTATGGGAATCAAAGCTGCTGACCCAAGCAAAAGATTGGGGGTTATTTGGATAGACGCGCATGCAGATCTTCACACTCCATTCACTACTCCTTCTGGAAACATGCATGGGATGCCTTTGGCAATGTGCGCTAGGATTGACAATATAGAATGCCAGGTCAACGAACCCTCAGAAGAGACCTTAGTTTATTGGAATAAAATAAAAAATATTGGGGGCGAATTCCCGAAAATCGATCTCCAGGATATAGTATTTATTTCTGTCAGGGACACAGAAAAACCTGAAGATCATCTGATCAAAGAATATGGAATCAAAAATTTTAAGACAAGGGAAGTCAGAGAGCAAGGAGTAGCTGCCATTGCCAAGCAAGCTTTGGACGTTTTAAAAGATTGTGATCAAATTTACATCTCTTTCGATGTAGATAGCCTGGACAGTTCTATTTCTGTGGGAACAGGGACTCCGGTAGCGGATGGTCTCACCGTGGAAGAAGCAATTCAATTGAATGCCGAATTAATAAAAGACAAAAGAGTTTGTTGTTGGGAAATTGTAGAGGTAAACCCTACCCTAGACTCTGAAAATAGAATGGCCGAAAATGCTTTTGAAGTCTTAGAAACTACTACCAAGTCTTTGGTGGATAATTTCTAGATTTGCAATAGAATTTATAATGTTAAAAAACTCGAGATAGGATGTTGGAATTTCCTCCACGAGAACTCTCCTCGTCCTATGTTAACCTTTGTGTAATGGAGTAACCCCAGTGGTTATTATTAAAAATGAATATACAAGAATCAATTATTAGCGGCATTCAGCTAGCTTTTCAGAATATTTACAATCACGATGTTTCAACGGAGCAATTAAGTTTGGCCCCCACCAGGAAAGAGTTTGAAGGAACCTATACGTTTGTTGTATTTCCCTATTTAAAAGTTACTCAATCAACTCCTGAAGCTACCGCAAATCAGATAGGAGAATATTTAAAAGCAAATGTTGCTGTGGTTTCTGGCTTCAATGTGGTGAAAGGATTCTTGAATCTTGAATTGAATCAGTTAATCTGGCTGGAAGTATTCAAGGAATTATATGCTAATAAAGACCTTGGGCAATTACCTGCCAATGGACAGAAAGTGATGGTCGAATATTCCTCGCCCAACACGAATAAACCGTTGCATTTAGGACATTTAAGAAATAATTTTTTAGGGTTTTCAGTGGCTGAAATCCTAAAGGCAAATGGCTATGAAGTCACCAAAGCCAACTTGGTCAATGATCGTGGCATCCATATCTGTAAATCCATGGTCGCTTATCAGCACTGGGGCAATGGAGAGACTCCAGACTCTTCTGGATTAAAGGGTGATCACTTGGCAGGAAAGTACTATGTGATTTTCGACAAAGAATACAAAAAGGAAATAGAAGGATTAGTTGCCTCTGGTCAATCTCAGGAGGAGGCAAAAAAGAATGCCCCCTTGCTTTTGGAAGCACAGGAAATGCTTAGAAAATGGGAAGCGAATGACGAGGAGGTAGTCACTCTTTGGAAACAAATGAACACCTGGGTTTATGATGGCTTTGCCAAAACCTATGAAAAAATGGGCGTCGATTTTGATAAATTTTATTACGAATCCGACACCTATCTTTTAGGGAAAGACATTGTGGAAGAAGGCCTGGAAAAAGGAGTCTTTTTCAAAAAAGAAAATGGTTCTGTTTGGGTAGACCTTACGGAGGAGGGCTTAGATGAAAAATTAGTCCTAAGAGGTGATGGAACTTCTGTGTACATCACCCAAGACATGGGAACTGCTGATTTGAAATACAATGATTTCAAGTTGGACAAATCAGTCTATGTGGTAGGAAATGAACAAGATTACCATTTTGATGTGCTCTTCAAAATCATGAGAAAACTAGGGCGTCCTTATGGCGATGGTTTATATCACTTGTCCTATGGAATGGTAGATCTACCTTCTGGAAAAATGAAATCCAGGGAAGGGACTGTCGTAGACGCTGATGATTTAATGCAGGAAATGGTGGATACAGCTGCACATCATACCAAAGAACTTGGAAAGATTGATGGATTTAATGAGCAGCAGGCAGAGGAACTTTATGAGACCTTGGGTTTAGGAGCTTTGAAATATTTCTTACTGAAAGTAGACCCTAAGAAAAGGATGCTGTTCAACCCACAGGAATCCATTGAATTTCAAGGAAATACCGGACCATTCATTCAATATTCCCATGCAAGGATCAAATCCATCTTACGAAAAGCTGAGCAAATTGGGGTAGACTACCAACACCCGGATTTTTCTGACATTTCCTCACTTGAAGAGTCAGAATCAAGTTTGATATTCTTATTGGGAGAATTCCATAAGAAAATAAAAATGGCTGGAGAAGAGTACTCCCCTGCGGTGATTGCCCAGTATTTATTTGATTTAGCGAAGGAATACAATCGTTTTTATGCAGACCTTCCTATATTTCATGAAAACAATCATTCCATTCTTGCCTTCCGGGTTGCATTATCAGCATTAACTGCTGCAACAATCAAGAAAGGAATGAGTTTATTAGGTATCAATGTACCAGAAAGAATGTAATATGAAAAAACTAGTATTTTTACTCGCACTTGTCACTCTTTTCTCTTGTCAAAGGACCCTTGAAAGACCTGAAGTCTTACAGGCTGGTTTTTTTACTCCTACCTCTATTCCTATGGAAAGCACGTTTTACGATTTTAAAATGAAGGATCTTGACGGCAAGGAAATTGACTTTAGCCAATACAAAGGTAAGAAGCTATTGATTGTCAATGTAGCATCCAAATGCGGCTATACCCCTCAATATGCGGCACTTCAGGAATTGAATGAGAAATATGGGGACAAGGTCCAGGTGTTAGGCTTTCCTGCCAACAACTTCGGTGGTCAAGAACCTGGATCCAATGAAGAAATAAAGAGTTTCTGCTCTGAAAATTATGGCGTTACTTTCCCGGTATTTGAGAAAATTTCGGTAAAAGGATTTGATAAGCATCCTTTGTACCGTTGGTTGAGTGATGAGAAAATGAATGGCTGGAACAACCAGGAGCCTACCTGGAATTTTTGCAAATACCTAATTGATGAGAAAGGCGAACTTCTTAAATTCTTTCCTTCAGCCGTAACACCTTTGGACGAAGAAATCCTAACAGCTATTGGAGCTTAATTTGAATTCAGTTTAGTGAAAACAGCAATACAAACAAAAAAAGAAGCCTGGCTGCACGCAGTCAGGCTTCGCACTTTACCATTAGCACTTGCCAGCATTTTTGCTGGATCGATTATCGCCGAATACATGGAAGTTTTCCGATGGGAAATTTTTGTTTTGGCCTCTTTTACCACCATATTTCTTCAAATCCTCTCAAACTTGGCCAATGATTATGGTGACACCATCAATGGGGCTGATCATCATGAGAGACAAGGACCAGTCCGAGCCGTACAGTCTGGAATCATTTCTTTGTCAGAAATGAAAACGGCTATGTATCTGTTTGGGGTATTGTCTTTACTTTCAGGCCTCCTCCTATTATTTTTTGCCGTTCAGAGCTGGACCTTATTCTTTGTATTTCTAGGCTTGGGATTGGCTTCCATTTGGGCTGCTATTTCATACACTTCAGGAAGCAACCCTTATGGCTATTTGGGTTTAGGAGATATTTCAGTCTTTCTGTTTTTTGGATTATTAGGAGTAATAGGCACTTATTTCCTGCATAGTATAAACTTTGATGCCCATGCGATTTGGATTGGACTATCCTTAGGTTTTTTCAGCACTTCGGTGCTTAATATCAATAACATTAGAGATATTGAATCCGATCAGAAAGCGGGTAAAAAGTCTATTCCAGTACGAATCGGTAGAAAAGCAGCTGTCATCTACAACTGGGTTTTGATCATTGCTGGATATGTTTCTCTTCTTGGGTTTTGCATATATACTAATAGTTGGGGAAGCTGTTTGGCTTTTGTAGCATTCCCATTGATGTTCAAAATCGGTATGAATGTAGCAAATGCTAAAACTTCCGAGGAAACTGATCCCAATTTGAAGAAAATGGCATTGGGAACCCTACTTTGGGTAATCCTGTTTGGGATTGGTTTACTTTTTTTATGAAAAGGAATGGATTTTCCTTATCCCCTTCTGATTTTTTAGCTAATTTGGGTAAACATTATCACTTTCCACTATGATCAAAGTACTCGTACCTTACGATTTTTCAGAACAGGCTCAAAATGCCCTGAATTTCACTACTGGACTCGCAGATAAAATTGAAGGAGTTCAAGTTGAAGTCCTTCATGTATTAGAAGTCCCTTACGTATCAAGTATCGGTACCATGGGAGGAGGAGAAGTGATTCCTGAAATGGAAAATCAAATTTTCTTCATTGAATTAATGGAGAGAAGGAAGAAACAAATCGCTGAATTAAAGGAAAAGTATAGCGGCAAAAATTTTGGGTTTGACGCAAAACTCAAACTAGGAAATGCCTTCAAAAGTATTTCTGAATCCATCCTTGAGGAAAACCCTGATCTTGTAGTAATGGGATCAAAAGGTTCTTCTGGAGTGGAAGAGGTCCTTATAGGAAGCAATACTGAAAAAGTGGTACGTACGGCTACCTGTCCAGTAATCACCGTAAAATCCCCTATTGACCCCTCTTCTTTCAAGAAAGTAGTCTTTGCCAGTGATTTCAAAGAAGACACCGATGAAATTGCTCGAAGAATGAAAAACTTGAAAACATTATTCGATGCTGAACTATATTTTGTGATTGTAAACACCCCTGCAGATTTTGAAACTACAAGAGATTCCATCAAACGCATTAAAATGTTTGTCAATAAATATGGGTTTGAAGGTGCCAAAGCGGAAATCTATAACTCACTTTCGGAGGAATCTGGTATCATTGAATTTGCAGAAGATATTGATGCTGATTTGATCGCAATGGCTACTCATGGTCGTACTGGATTCTTACACTTGATTACCGGTAGCATCGCAGAGGATGTGGTAAATCATGCTAAACGCCCTGTTTGGACGTTGAAAGTAAAATAAATAGCCAAAATTTAAATTTTAGCCTGTCCTAATGGGCGGGCTTTTTCATGTACCTATGGCAAAGCGAAATAACGACTGGAAGAAAAGAGATGGAGTCGTATACTCCACATCAGATGATTTTGAATACCAAGAGGAAGGAAGTGAGGAAATGGACACCTTGACTCCTGCTCAGCAAAACCTCAAAGTAATGCTGGACAAGAAAGCCAGAGCAGGCAAAAAGGTAACGTTGGTAGATGGATTTATTGGAACAGAAGATGATTTGAAAGAGCTCGGAAAGATGCTGAAGAATAAATGTGGAGTGGGTGGATCTGCAAAAGACGGGGAAATTCTGATTCAAGGAGACCACCGGGACAAAGTAGTCCAGATTCTTCAATCCTCAGGTTATAAAGCCAAAAAGTCTGGTGGATGATCGTTAGGTTCCGTTTTAATGAACAAAACCCTGATTTAATGAACAAAGCCCTGAATAATCAGGGCTTTTCTAGTTTTATTCATTTTGGGAACCACTTGGAATCTTAGGGATTCTACCTGCCTCCAAGATGGGTAAATTGGCTTCTGTAGGAATATATATCACCGTTTTATCTCCCAAATTCCTTTGTTGCCTCACCCATAAATATTGGATGTATTTTTCCGAAATCGATCCATTTTCAATTTTGATTGCTTCAGCGGCTCCTTTAGCCCGCTCTATTTCTGCTTGGGCATTCAGCTTTTCAGCCTCTAAGTTAGCCGCAGCCTCTTCAATCAAAATCCTTCTGTTTTGCTCAGCTTTGGCAAATTCTGCCCTTCCACTCATTTCTTGTTGCCAAACATTATACGTGGGACAACCCCACATCCCAAAACCTATCATGGCAAATTACATCCATGAAACGATGGTGCCAAAAAATATTGGCGTTCGTCTGTTTTCCATTTTATTACCGGGTTTTACCATGCCGCCCAAGGCAATTATCTATTGAAAGTTATAAGGAAATGCAGGGAAGATGGATGAGACTTCCATCATTTATTTTTTATTATTTGGGAAAGTGATGTTTCACTTTCAAAAACTGTTTTACAATTTGTCAGTTTCAATTCCATTCCTATATTTGCCAACGGAAATGAAAAACACTACTCAAAACATCGCTTTTTCTACTACTGCACATGCTGTGCAGCATCATTTCCATCATTCCTCCTGAGGAATATTTTTACATACCCGGTGAAGCCGATGATAGGGATTCCGCTTTTCACCAAAAATTATTTCAACCTTTTATTTCTTAGCGTAACTTGCCAACATGGAACAAATTATCCGTATTGCCGTGCAGAAAAGCGGCAGACTATCAGATGACTCTTTAGCACTTATCAAAGAGTGTGGAATCAAATTTTATAATGGAACAGGAAAGTTAAAATCCACTTCCACCAACTTTCCTATAGAATTCCTTTTTCTTAGAGATGATGACATCCCAGGCTATGTCGCCGATGGGGTCGCTGATCTAGGAATTGTGGGAGAAAATGAGCTGGTCGAAAAGGACAAAGATGTGCTCACTTTAAAAAAGCTAGGCTTTTCCAAATGCAGACTATCATTGGCTATTCCAAAAGGTCAGGATTATCCTGGACTGGAATTTTTCGAAGGTAAAAATATAGCTACCTCCTACCCTAAGATTCTTGGCGACTATTTGACCTCTAAAGGAATTAAGGCCGACATCCACGAGATCAGTGGTTCTGTTGAAATTGCACCGAGTATAGGTCTAGCAGAAGGTATTTGCGATATCGTAAGCTCAGGATCCACTTTGATGATGAATGGACTAAAAGAAGTGGAAGAAATTTTCAAATCTGAAGCCGTTTTAATTTCTAATCATGAGTTAAGCGAAGCAAAAAAGGCAATAGTAGATAAGCTATTGTTTAGAATGAATGCTGTCCAGAAAGGTAAAATCAGCAAGTACGTGCTGATGAATGTTCCCAATGAGTCAATTGATAAAATCATTAAATTGATCCCAGGGATGAGAAGTCCTACCATATTACCCTTGGCACAAGAGGGATGGTCATCAGTACATTCTGTATTAAATGAAGACACATTTTGGGAACATATTGAAGAATTAAGGGCTGCAGGAGCAGAAGGAATTCTAGTGGTTCCTATAGAAAAAATGATCCTCTAAAACAGGTAAAGAACTTTCCAAAAAGAAATTCCAATTCATGAAAATTCTTAAAAATCCAGATCCGGAAACTTGGTCGAAAGAACTGGCTCGTCCCGTTCAGAAAACGAAGCAAATCAATAAAACGGTAAAACCTATTTTTAGAAAGGTTAAGCGTAACGGGGATAAAGCGCTTATAAAATTTGCCTTAGAGTATGATCATGTACACCTAGATCAATTGCTCGCTTCTCAAGAAGAGATTAAAGCTGCTGAATTACTCCTTTCAGCAGAACTAAAGGAAGCTATTCAAGTGGCGAAAGGGAATATTGAACGATTTCACCAAGCACAGAAAAGTGAAGAATTAGTAGAGGAAGTAATGCCAGGAGTGGTATGCAAACGAAAAAGCATGCCTATTCAAAAAGTGGGTTTATATATTCCTGGAGGTACAGCTCCCCTATTTAGTACCGTTTTGATGCTTGGAGTTCCTGCTGTTATTGCTGGTTGCAAAGAAATCGTTTTATGTACGCCACCGGATCGTCATGGAGAAATCCATCCTGCCATCCTTTATACAGCAGACTTGATTGGAATTACCAAAATTATCAAGGCAGGAGGTGCACAGGCTGTAGCTGCCATGACCTTTGGTACCCATACAGTACCTAAAGTCGATAAGATTTTCGGACCAGGGAACCAGTATGTAACTGCAGCCAAACAATTGGCTACCAAATATGGAGTAGCCATTGACATGCCTGCTGGCCCTTCAGAAGTACTAGTTTATGCAGATAAAACTGCGGTTCCCTCCTTCGTCGCAGCAGATTTACTTTCCCAAGCAGAGCACGGGGTAGATAGCCAAGTAGTCTTGGTAACCAGTTCCGAGAAATTTGCCTACAAAGTCCTGAAAGAAATTGAGGTACAAGTGGAAGAATTACCCAGAAAAGACATTGCCTTGAAAGCGCTGAAAAATTCAAGAGCGGTCATTTTAAAGGATCAATCTGCGGCATTGGATCTGATCAATGAATATGCTCCAGAGCACTTGATCATATCTGTTGCCAATGAAGAGGAAGTAGTGGATGCCATTTACAATGCAGGCTCTATATTCATTGGAAATTTCACTCCTGAATCTGCAGGCGATTATGCTTCGGGCACAAATCACACCTTGCCCACCTATGGTTTTGCAAGGAATTATAGTGGAGTATCTCTAGATAGTTTCATCAAAAAGATGACCTACCAGAAGATCACGGAAGAAGGGCTCAAAAAATTAGGTCCTACCATTGAAGTGATGGCTGAAAATGAATTGTTAGATGCCCACAAAAATGCGGTTTCAATCCGTCTTAATTACCTGAAAAGCAAGAAAATATGAACTTCGACCTAACCAAACTACTTAGGCCTCATATTGCTGAATTACAGCCTTATACATCTGCCCGGGATGAGTATACAGGGAAGATTGGGGTGTTTTTAGATGCCAATGAAAATCCATATGGCTCTATCACGGATCAAGATTACAATCGATATCCTGACCCTTACCAGCAAGAGTTAAAAGAGAAAATTTCAGAAATCAAGAAAGTGGATCCCTCTCAAATTTTCTTGGGAAATGGTTCAGATGAAGCGATTGACCTATTGTTTAGGGCATTTTGCAACCCTGGAAAAGATAATGTGATCCTGCTCCCTCCAACCTATGGAATGTATGAGGTAAGCGCATCTATTAATGATATTGAAACCAGGAAAGTTGCTCTTACCTCTGATTTTCAACTTCAACCTGAAAAGATTATTGGAGCTACGGATGAACACAGCAAAATTATATTTGTATGCTCACCTAATAATCCCAGTGGAAATAAATTGAAAAGGGAAGAAATCAGATTCCTTTTGAAAAATTTCAATGGGGTTGTTGTGGTCGATGAGGCTTATATCGATTTCAATGACGAGCCAAGCTTTACGACAGAATTAGAGGAATTCCCAAATCTCTTGGTTATCCAAACTTTCTCCAAAGCTTGGGGACTTGCTTCTCTGCGTTTAGGGATGGCCTTTGGTTCAAAAGAGATCATCCGGATACTCAACCGCATTAAGCCACCTTATAATATTTCCGGCCTTACCCAAGAAACAGTGCTGAGGGCAATGGATAATTATGGGAAAGTCCAAAAAATGATTCGAGAGATCCTTAGCGAACGTGAATTTCTAAAGGAAAAATTGGGGCAGCTTCCTTTCATCCAACACATTTTCCCTTCTCATGCCAATTTCTTATTGGTAAAAATGCCTCATGCCACTGAAGTTTACAATGAGTTAATTGAGCAAAAAGTGATTGTCAGAAACCGGTCTAAGGTTCTATTATGCGAAGATTGCTTGAGAATATCGGTAGGAACCAGAAGTGAAAATGAAGCTTTTATACAGGCCTTGAAAAAGGTGGCATCAAAAACAGTTTAAACCTATTTATTCCTTTCATGAAAAAGAAAGTATTATTCATAGATCGAGACGGAACGATCATCAAAGAACCACCAACCGACTTTCAAGTTGATAGTTTAGAAAAGCTTGAATTCTTACCCAAAGCCATTTCTAATCTTAGGAAAATTGCCGAAGAAACGGATTATGAATTGGTGATGGTCACCAACCAAGATGGCTTAGGTACGGACTCTTTTCCTGAAAACACCTTTTGGCCTGCACAATACAAGATGTTGAAAACCTTGGAGCAAGAAAATATCTTCTTCTCTGCAATCCACGTGGACCGTACTTTCGAACATGAAAATGCAGAGACTAGAAAGCCAAGAACTGGCCTACTTCAAGACTATTTTTCAGAAGAATATGACCTGGCAAACAGTTATGTGATAGGAGACCGGATCACAGATATTCAATTGGCGGTTAATTTGGGAGCAAAAGCAATTTATATTGGCGAAAACCATGATCAAGCAGCCTTAAGCACTAAGGATTGGGACCAAATTTACGCCTTCCTTAAAATGCCTCCCAGAACTGCAGAAATTAGAAGAACCACTTCTGAAACTGATATCTATATCAAACTTAATCTTGATGGTTCAGGTCAATGTGATATTTCTACTGGCTTACATTTTTTTGACCACATGCTGGAACAACTGGGAAAACATGGAAGCACCGACTTAGAAATAAAAGTCAAAGGTGATCTTCATATCGACGAGCATCATACGATAGAAGATACCGCTTTAGCCCTTGGCGAAGCCTATTTGAAAGCACTAGGCGATAAAAAAGGAATATACAGATATGGTTTTCTTCTTCCGATGGATGATGTACTTGCACAAGTAGCCATTGACTTTGGTGGAAGACCTTGGATCGTTTGGGATGTAGCGTTTAAACGAGAAAAAGTTGGTGACATGCCTACAGAAATGGTCTATCATTTCTTTAAATCCTTTTCTGACACTTCTAAATGTAACTTGAATATAAAAGCAGAGGGGGATAACGAACACCATAAGATTGAAGCTATTTTTAAAGCGATGGCAAGAGCAATCAAAATGGCAGTCACCAGAGATGCTCGAAACATCAATCAATTACCTAGTACCAAAGGAGTCCTTTAACACTCAAGTATTTAGGTCAAACTTTATTTCAAAGGATTAGGAAAAATTCACAATAAAAATTTTTTCTAGTCCTATTTTTTTGTTTCATTTAGTTATGAAACGATTTTTACATATTTTGACTATTTTATTAGTAGTTATTGGCATCAGCTCTTGCTCGAATGATTTTCAAAAAATTGAAAATTTATATCAAGATGAGGATTATGAAGCAGCAATAGAAGAGTTGGATAGTTATCTTTTCTTCCATGTCACCGACCTGAAGGCCTTTCATTTAAGAGCGAGAAGCTACGAGGAATTAGGCAATATCCCCATGGCAAAAAAAGACTATGAGCGAATCATAGCCATGGATGATGAATATGCCCAAGCCTATGCTGGTATGGGGAAATTAATATTTGAAGAAGGGAATTATGACTTAGCGGAGTCTTATTTACTTCGTGCAGCTTCCTTAGATCCCAAGGACTTTGACATTATCTATTTGTTGGGAAGGGCCCAGCTGATGACAGAAAAGTATGCGTCTGCAGAAAATTTCTTTAAAATGGCGATTGAACTCAATCCTGAATTCCCCAAGGTCTATTTCTATGAGGGAATGGCTCGAGCGATGCGAGGAGATGTGTTAGGCTGCGCAGTTTCCTTCAATAAGTATGTTCAGTACGAACCAGACCAAATTGTAGGAAGATATAATAGAGGATTTGCATTGATGAGAGCTGGATATATAGGATATGCACTCGAAGACTTTGAAGAAATCTTGAGGACAAACCCTAATCATGTGGAAGCCCTGGCGAAAAAAGGATACTGCTTGGCAAAAATGGGAAATCCTGAAGGCTGCCAACTATTACAAGAGGCCGCCTTCAAGGGAAGTGAGTATGCGCAGAATCAACAAGAAGTTTGTGTTTAACCCAACCTTTGGATCAAGGCCTTTTTATAGTTTGGAATGGCGGAAGGATTGGAATCCAAAAACAAATACGGTTCAATCAATTCAAGCTCCATTAAATAAAACGCTCCATTGATTTCTACTCCATCCACCCTTGCGTAGAGACTATCTGATGCAAATTGATCTACCAAGGTCTTTGCTGCCTTTCTCATGTTGCCACTTGGTGTGATTGATTTTATTGCTCCTCCAAAATAATGTTGGACCCGAAAATCTCCGGAAGCTGGAGTTTTCAGTACAGCATGTGAAAACTCCCCATTAAAAAACAACAAAGAATACTCTCCCACTTCTGCCACTTCCTTGACATAGGGTTGAATCAAGAAATCCTCATCTTGGGCTAATTGTTGGATTTTTCCTTCAAACTTATCCCATTGAGAACTAGGAATTTTCATGGTGTTTTTTGCTCCCCCACTTACCATAGGTTTGACTACCCAATCTCCTGTTCCTAAAGATTTATGAATCTCATCAAATGAAATCTTCGTTCCTTTTTTTAAAGTAAATCCTGAAATGACAGGAAACCCTTTCTCCTTTATCTCTGCTAAATAACCTTTGGTAGAATTCCATAAAATAGTATCCAGATTATTTAATACTTTGATATTCAGTTTTTTGACATGATTTATCCAATTCAAAAATTCAGGATAATAATCAAAATAATCCCAGGTGGATTTGATTAAAAGTGTTTCATATTTACTCCAATCTACTTGTTTATCAGACCAAGGAACGATCTCATGTTGCATTTTCAACTCAGTTAAAATAGAGGAAAGGATTTTATCCTCATCAACTGTATTGGAATCATAAGAACCAATGGAGACGTAACTAACAATCGCGATCATGGAATAGTAATATTTTTCACGAAAATACACTTTAACCAAAATTATTTAGTTCATTTCTTCTTAAATCAACCCTAAACCTTACTTTTGAGCTTTATTACCCCAAAGATGCACCGGAAGCTAGTAATTATCCCAACCTATAATGAGATTGAAAATATCCAGGAAATGATCCATTCTATCATGGGTCTGGAAGGGGATTTTGAGTTATTGATTATTGATGATGGCTCACCTGATGGTACAGCCAAAGTGGTTAAAATCAACCAAATCAATTACCCAAAAAGATTACACCTGATCGAGAGAAAGGGGAAATTAGGCTTAGGTACAGCTTATTTGAAAGGTTTCGAATGGGCACTTTCCAATGATTTCGATTTTATTTTTGAGATGGATTGTGATTTTTCACATAATCCATATGATTTAATTCGCTTGTATCTAGCCTGCCAAAACAGAGAATTTGATATGGCCATAGGATCCAGGTATATTACCGGAGTGAATGTGGTCAATTGGCCTATAGGAAGAGTTTTGATGTCCTATTTTGCCAGTGTTTACGTTAAATTCATTACAGGTCTGCCGATCAAAGATGCTACTGCAGGTTTTAAATGTTACCACAGATCTGTATTGGAAGGCATTAATTTAAAAGAGGTGAAATTCATTGGATATGCCTTCCAGATTGAAATGAAATTTACCGCCTGGAAATTAGGCTTCAAACTAATAGAAGTCCCGATCATCTTCACGGATCGTACCAAAGGCACTTCCAAAATGAGCTCAGGAATATTTAAAGAAGCTGTTTTTGGAGTAATTTGGATGAAAATTAAAAGTATTTTTTCTCCTTACCGGCTCAATCAAAGCGAATCGATTTGATCGGGTCAACCCTCGAAATAACCATCACCGGAATAAAGAGTACCACAGCGGTGAGCACCGTAATACCCAAATTGATCAATAAAAATAAAGGCCAATTCCATTCTATGGGCACATAGGACATGTAATAACTGGCAGGATCAAGAGGAATTAATTTGAATTTATCCTGTAATACCCCAAAGCCTAAGCCTATTGCATTTCCAATGAGTAATCCCCTCAAGAGAATGTTAATCCCATTCCAGAAAAAGATTCGTTGAATCTGCTTGTTGGCCGCTCCAATTGCTTTCAACAAGCCTATCATCTGGGTTCGCTCCATGATCAAGATAAAAAGGATTGCCCCCATATTGAATATTGCAACAAAGGCTATCAGCCCCACAAAGACGTAGACATTGGTATCCAAAAGGGTCAACCAATCAAAAATCTCCAAGAATTTATTTTTGCTGGCAATCAGCTTCAAATCAAAATCCATGATCTGTTCCAGCTCTGGAGTATACTGATCTATATTTTTTGAATCATCCACAAAAACCTCGAGTCCCCCCACTTGATCTTTCTCCCAACCATTCAGGTTTCTGATGGTCTGCAATTCTCCAATAATTATCTTATCGTCAAAATTCTCTAAATAAGTTTCAAAAATACCCACTACTTCTACCCTTCTAAACCTTGGAGGGTCCTGGACAAAATACAGCGTCACTTTATCCCCTACTTTAAGTAAAAGTTTATTTGCAATTACTTTACTCAAAATCACCTCATTACTGGTACCCTCGTCAGGAATGCGCAGCATTCGTCCTTCTTTCAAATATTTCTTAAAGGAAAGCGTATCAAAATCCTGCCCCACTCCTTTTACCAAGATTCCTTCAACTTCATTTTCTCCTTTGATCAGCGCGGCTTTATGGGCAAAAGATTCAATTCTCTGAACAAAAGGTAACTGGCCGTATTCTTGCGCAAATTCACTGTTCAGGGAAAAGGGTGCCTCTTCAAAGGCATTGCTCATGGTAAAACGTTGCACCTGATAATGCCCCGTAAACCCGTATACTTTATCTGAGACAGTTTGTTGAAAACCTCCCAGAACCATAAAGGAAAGCAAAGAAACAGCCAAGCCAATTGCTAAACTGCCCACTGCTATTTTATGGATAGTTGCTGAGAATCCTCCAGCTCTTTTAAAGCTGATTCTTTTAGCAATGAAATAGGAAAGGTTCAATGGACTGCTTTAATTTGTTATAATTGACCGCAAAATAGCATGAAGCAAACGAATCTCTTATCCTTTAGTCATATTTTGAGCATAATGCTCATTTTTTTCTTAGTCTCCTTCAAACTAAGTGCCCAGCCCTCTCCTATACTTCCAGGTGCTGAACGCCCTGAATTGTATTTAGACCTTTTGAAAGGAAAATCAGTGGGAATTGTAGCCAATCAAACGAGTATCATGCCTCATGAAGGGAAAAAGCATGTGGTGGATTATTTGCTGGAACAAGGAGTGTCCGTAAAGAAAGTATTTGTGCCAGAACATGGATTTCGTGGCGATGTGGATGCAGGTGCCAAAGTGAACAGTTCTGTGGATTCCAAAACAGGCTTACCTATCGTATCATTGTATGGAAACAATAAAAAGCCCACCGCCCAGCAGATTTCCGACTTAGACCTCATTATTTTTGATTTACAGGATGTGGGAGTTCGGTTTTACACCTACATCAGCACCATGCATTATGTGATGGAAGCTGCCGCAGAAAACGGAAAACAGGTGATCATTTTTGATCGACCCAATCCTAATGGAGATTACATAGATGGACCTGTTCTCAAAAAAGGGTTTGAAAGCTTTGTAGGAATGCATCCTATCCCTGTGGTTCACGGTCTGACTGTTGGTGAATTAGCTCAAATGATCAATGGAGAAAAATGGCTTAAAGGTGGTTTGATATGCGATCTTGAAGTGATTCCAGTTGCAAACTGGAATCATCAAACACCTTACAAATTACCGGTAAAACCCTCACCCAATTTACCAAATGACCTCTCTATTCGACTCTATCCAAGTACCTGTTTTTTTGAAGGCTCGATTTTCTCATTGGGAAGGGGAACAGAATTTCCTTTTCAAGTGTATGGATATCCAGCTAAAAATATAGGAACATTTACTTTTACCCCTGTCAGCATTCCTGGTATGTCTACGAATCCTCCCTATAAAGATCAGGTCTGTTATGGAGTAGATCTTAGAAATGAATCTCTGTCTCATCAGTTTACCGTTAAGTACATAATCGATGCCTTAGCCAAATCCGGAAAAGGTGAATCGTTTTTTAAAGGATATTTCAACACCCTTGCTGGTACTGATGAATTGAAGAAACAATTACTTGCTGGCAAAAGTGAAGAAGAAATCAAAGAAAGCTGGCAAGTAGACTTAAATAGTTATAAAAAATTGAGATCCAACTATTTGATTTACAAAGATTAAACCTTTTGTAAATCGTGCTTAATACGATTTGGAAAACAAAGAATAAATTGAGTCCCACTCTAGAAATGAAAAAGAACCTAAGAATTATATACATGGGCACCCCGGAATTTGCAGTTCCGGCATTGGAAAAATTAATAGATAATGGCTGGAATGTAGTGGCTGTGATCACTGCTCCTGACAAACCAAAAGGAAGGGGTCAAAAGCTTATTCCTTCCCCAGTAAAGGAGTCTGCCTTGAAATATGACATCCCAGTGCTTCAACCTACCAACTTAAAAGACCCTGCTTTTCAAGAGGAATTAAAAAGCTATCAAGCAGACCTTCAAATTGTGGTTGCTTTTAGAATGCTTCCCGAATCTGTCTGGGATATGCCTCCTGTAGGCACATTTAATTTACATGCCTCCCTATTGCCTAATTATAGAGGTGCAGCACCTATTAACTGGGCGATCATCCATGGAGAAAAAGAAACAGGGGTTACTACTTTTTTCTTAAAGCATGAGATTGATACTGGAAGCATCATTTTCCAGGAAAAAGTCCCTATCCTTGAAGAGGATGACCTAGGTTCTGTTTATGAAAAGTTAATGAATAAAGGAGCTGAATTAGTCCTCAAAACAGTAGAAGCAATTTCAAAAGATGAGGTGACTCCTTTACCTCAAGATGAATCCCTTGCCATCCATCATGCTCCTAAAATTTTCAAGGAAACCGGAAAGATCAATTGGGAACAACCTGCGATTCAGATTCATAACTTGGTAAGAGGATTATCTCCCTACCCTGCGGCTTGGACAGAATTAGATGGTAAAAATTGCAAAATTTACAAAACACATGTGGAAGAAAGCAATTCCCAAAATCAATCACCTGGAACCCTTCTTTCAGATGGGAAAACCTATTTGAAATTTCAAACTGGGAATGGTGTACTGGAGGTTTTAGAATTGCAATTAGAAGGAAAAAAAAGAATGAAAATAGAAGATTTTTTAAGAGGGTATAAGCTACCCCAAAATTAAAAGCTTGTTTCTTTTTATATCCCTTTAATTTTTAGGAAATTGAATTAAATTACTATAAAGTAAAATTTTTAAATGCTATACTATGAAATATTTTATAAAATCTATTTTCTTCTGCATTCTACTTTTCTTGGTATCCACTACAAGTCAAGGACAATTCATCAATAAAATTAAAAAAGCCGCCAGCAGAGGGGCAGAAAAAGCGATTGAGAAAAAAGTCGAAGAGGAGGCCAACAAAATGGTCCAAAAACAGCTAGAGAAGCAATTTGAAGGCATTTTTGGCGAGGACGGCGAATCCAGTAGTCCAGTTTCCATCGACATGAATGAAATCATGAAAGGATTGGGGGAAGAAGTCTCAACCGCAGAACGATATGATTTCTTTGGACATGTGGTGATGGAGATGAAAGCCACCGATAAGAAAGGAAAAGAACAGGACCCTACCCTACTGAAGTCCTATTTGGCCAAGACATCTGACTACACTGGAATGGAAATAACTGACCCCAAAAATGAAAAGTCAGTGATGACCATGGTCTATGATATTCCTAATCAAGCTTCCATTTTGCTCATGGATAATGATGGATCAAAAAACAGTTTTGCTTATAAAATTGATATCAATGAAGTGGTAAATGAATCCATGGAGGACATGGAGGACCCCATGGAAGATTCGGAGTTGGTGATAGAAAAGACCGGCAACACCAAAGAAATCCTTGGATACCAGTGCGATGAATACCATGTAAAAAGTAGAGATGGAGAAGGTACTTATTGGGTTACTGAAGAACCAATTGGAGGCTATACTTCCTTTTGGGGTACCAACAGTCCATTTGCCTCAGGAAAAGACCAGAGTAAATATGCTGAATACTTCAATGATTTTCCACAGGGGAATTTTATGGAAATGACATTTATTTCTGAAGATGACGGCACGAAAGTGGAATTAAAAGTAATCGAGATAAATGACTCAGAATCAAAATCATTCCTCATGAGTGATTATCCAAATGTGATGACCCAAGCTTCCCAAAATTAAGTTTGGCCTTATTTTTTGTTTTTTCTCATGCCAAAGCCTAGTATCTTCAAGGAATTGATGAATTGATCTATGAGGATACTATTAATAGCTGCTGTTGCTAAAAATGGAGTAATCGGCAAAGAAAATGACTTAGTCTGGAGGATACCTACAGATTTCAAGCGATTTAAAGCGCTCACCTCAGATAATTATATTCTGATGGGTAGAAAAACCTTTGAATCTTTAGGAAAACCACTTCCAAATAGAACCCATTTGGTGATTACCAGAAATCCTCATTATACAGTTCCAGAAGGGCATCATGTGTTTAAAAGTGTGGAAGATGCCTTTACCTATTGTAACAAAATCGGGGTGAGTAAATTATATATCATAGGTGGTGGAGAAATCTATAAACAAACCATTTCATTAGCTGATGAATTGGTTATTACGGAGGTAGATGCAAGTCCTGAAGGAGACACTTATTTTCCAAGAATCGACCCTGAAATATGGAAAATAGTCAGTAAGGAAGACCACCCTGCAGATGAAAAGAATGAATATCCCTTTTCATTTATTGATTACGAAAGAATAAAACCGCTGATATGACAAAACCTGTCATTTGGATTACAGGAGCATCTGCAGGAATAGGAGCTGCCACTGCCAAAAAATTTTCAAAAGAAGGATATTCCGTCATTCTTTCTTCTAGAAAAGAAGAGGATTTAAAAAAAGTAAGGAGTGAATGTGAATACCCCGAAGACTGTGCCATTTTACCTTTGGACCTTGCAGATCCTGATAGCATGGTATCAAAAGTTGAAAAAGCGATTCAACTTTTCGGTTCTATAGATATTGTATTCCATAATGGAGGGATCAGTCAAAGATCCCTTGCCATGCAAACCAAGCTTGAAGTTGATCGTCAAATCATGGAAGTAAACTTTTTTGGGACCATCGCATTAACCAAAGCGATCTTACCTTATTTCATAAGTCAAAAATCAGGACATTTTGCGATCACAAGCTCCCTTGTAGGAATTATTGGGTCTCCGTATAGATCATCTTATGCTGCTTCTAAACATGCCCTACATGGGTATTTTGATTCTTTACGGGCAGAACACCACGATGATCATATCACGGTTACCATCATTTGTCCAGGATTCATCCAAACAAATGTCTCTGTCAACGCGATTACTGCAGATGGAAAACCGTTGAACCAAATGGATGATGCCCAAGCCAATGGAATGAGCGCTGAAGCATGTGCCTCAAAAATATTTAAGGGAATTAAAAAAAGAAAAGAAGAGCTATATATTGGAGGCAAAGAGGTCCTGGCCATTTACCTCAAAAGATTTGTTCCAGGAATATTTTCAAAAATACTTCTAAAAGCCAAAGTCAGATAAACCCAGCATACAACCTCGAATGAAGACTGTAAAAGCAGAAATTATAGCAATTGGAGATGAATTGCTATATGGTCAAATAGTAGATACAAATAGCCACTGGATTAGTCAGGAGTTAGATTTAATCGGTGTGAGAGTAGTTAGGCGAACTACTGTAGGTGATAATAGAGATGATATTATTGAAGCATTTTCTAAGGCCGAACAGCGGGCAGATATTGTACTGATCACAGGAGGACTTGGCCCTACTCAGGATGATCTTACGAAGCCTTTGATGGCTGAATATTTCAATTGCCCCATTGTAGCGTTTCCTGAAGCTGTAGCAGCAGTTACTAGCTTCTTCCAACGAAGAGGCAGAGAAATTACCCCTTTAAATATTTTACAGGGACATCTTCCTTCTTGCTGTACCTATGTGCCTAATGAAGTGGGTACAGCACCGGGAATGTGGTTTGAAGAAAACAATACCTACTGGATGTCAATGCCTGGGGTTCCACATGAGATGAAAAAGCTGATGACAGATTTCGTCATTCCTAAGCTCGCAGATCTCTACGAATTACCAGTAATTGTCCATCAGGTGATTAAAACCGTGGGAATAGGTGAAAGCTGGTTAGCGGACTTGATCAGGGATTGGGAAAATGCGTTGCCATCCCATATCAAATTAGCCTATTTGCCTTCTTTAGGTCATGTCAAACTAAGATTAACTGGATTCGGTGATGATCAAGTACTACTAAAGAATGAAATCCAACATCAAATTGACCTGGTTTATCCACAAATCAAAGACTATATCTATGGTTACAATGATGAAACCTTAGAATCAGCTATTGGTAAGCTTTTGAAGAAAAGCAATAAAACCCTAGCTTTGGCTGAGAGCTGTACTGGTGGATATATATCACATTTAGTGACAAGTATATCAGGAAGTAGCGCATATTTTCAAGGTGCGCTGGTCCCTTATCACAATCAGTTCAAGCATGAGATATTAGGAGTAAGTATTGCCACTCTTGAAGAATTTGGTGCTGTAAGTGAGGAAACAGTCATTGAGATGTCCAAAGGAATTAAGAAACTATTCCAATCTGACTTTGGTCTAGCTAGTAGTGGAATTGCCGGGCCAGATGGAGGAACTGAGGCAAAGCCTGTAGGAACCATATGGATTGCTTGTGCAGGAAATGGATTTGTAGAAACCAAAAAATTACAACTTACACAAGATAGGTTACTTAATATCCAATTGACCGCAGTAGCTGTATTGAATCTATTGAGAATTTGTTTTTCTAAGAAATAGCAAATAAAATTTTAATCAAAAGACTTGGGTTGATCGCCAATAAAATTTAATTTTAAAAGTCGAATATATACCCAATTTAATTATTTTGAAGATTATGGCAAGTGTAGAAATGCTAATGCCCAAAATGGGCGAAAGTATCATAGAGGGAACCATCCTGAGTTGGCTTAAAAAAGAAGGCGAAAAAATAGAACAAGATGAATCTGTTCTAGAGGTAGCCACTGATAAAGTAGATACCGAGGTCCCTTCTACGCATGCAGGAGTATTGAAAAAAATCTTGGTTAAAGAGGGAGATGTTGTAGCAGTAGGGGCTCCAATCGCTGTAATTGAGACTGAAGGAGAAGTGGAAAACGTTGCTAAAGAAAAAAAACCAGAAGAAGTTGCCTCCAAAGAAGAATTACTTGCTGTAGCACCTGAGAACACCGGGTCTTTAATTTCTACTGCAGCTGCCACTAATTCTCAGCAGGAAAATTCGGATGATCGATTCTACTCCCCTCTTGTTCAAAGCATTGCAAAAGAGGAAGGGATTTCCAAAGAGGAATTAGCTACAGTCCCTGGCACAGGAAAAGATGGTCGTGTCACTAAAAATGACATGCTCAACTACCTTGAGAATAGAAGTGATAATGGAAAAGCTTCAACTCATGAAGTCCCTTCTATTTCCCAACCAAAAGCCCAAGTAAGTATTTCTGCCTCCGATGAAATCATCGAAATGGACCGGATGAGGAAGATGATCGCTCAAAGAATGGTCGATTCCAAAAGAATTTCTGCCCATGTAACTTCATTTGTAGAAGCGGATATGACCAACATAGTCCTTTGGCGCGAAAAAAATAAAATGGCTTACAAAGCCAAATTTGGAGAGTCTATTACTTACACACCATTCTTTATTGAGGCTATATCCAAAGCGATTAGGGATTTTCCCATGATTAATATTTCCATTGATGGGGATAAAATAATCAAGAAGAAAGACATCAATATAGGGATGGCAGTAGCATTACCAAGTGGTAATTTAATTGTTCCGGTAATTAAAAAGGCAGACCAATTAAACTTGGTCGGAATCTCCAAACAGGTAAATGACTTGGCGAATAGAGCGCGTAACAACAAATTGAATGCGGATGACTTAAGTGGAGGAACCTATACGGTATCGAATGTGGGCTCTTTTGGAAATGTGATGGGGACTCCTATCATTATGCAACCTCAAGTAGCAATCATGGCAGTGGGAGCCATTGTCAAAAAACCTGCAGTAGTAGAAACCCCAACTGGTGATGTAATTGCAATACGACACAAAATGTTTTTATCCCACTCCTATGATCATCGTGTAGTTGATGGTTCTTTAGGAGGAATGTTTGTCAAACGAGTAGCTGATTATTTAGCAGACTTTGATCTTAACACATCATTATAAAACTTAGAAAACCAGGTAATGAACCTGGTTTTTTTATGCCTTAAGATTAGCCTTTTTATGATAGAATAGTTCCAATTTTTTTGCCAAAGCCATTAGACGAATCGGTTTGGTCAAATAATCATCCATTCCACTTTCTAAAGCTTTCTTTTGATCTTCATCAAAGACATTGGCTGATAACCCTATAATAAAAAGATTTTCCATATCGGGAGTCTCTCTGATCCTCTTTGTAGCTTCTAGACCATTCATTACAGGCATTTGAACATCCATCAGAACTAGATCAAACTCATGATTCATGACCATATCTAAGGCATCCAAACCATTTCTTGCAATTTCAAATGGGTAGCCCAACTGATCCAGCATCAATTTCATCAATTGAAGATTTAAGTCATTATCCTCCGCCAATAAGATTCTTAATGGATACTCTTCCCCCATTCCGAACCAGTTTTCCCTTTCATCAGTTGATGATTTTATTTCCTCTGTGAATTCAGCATTCACTTTAGTAAGTAAAACGGAGAATGAGAAAATGGAACCCTCACCTACTTTACTGGTAATGGTGAGTTCTCCTCCCATCAATTCAATGATTTTCTTAGCGATTGCCAATCCCAATCCTGTTCCTTGAAAACTCCTGGTACTAGAGCTTTCCACCTGAAAAAACGGATCGGTCAAAGAAGGAATCAATTCTTCCGGAATACCTATTCCACTGTCCTTCACTTCAGTTTTCAAATAATATAGGTCTCCCTCAATATGCTCAACATCCATTGAAACAGAAACTATTCCTCCCACAGGGGTAAACTTAACGGCATTTCCTACAAGATTGATAATCACTTGATTAATCCGAATATAATCTGAATCAAATTGATTATATGCATCTGAACTGATATGTTTATGCAGCTTTATTTTTTTCTTACTAGCCAGTCCGTAAAAAATTTGGATCTGTTTCTCTAGTTCTTCAGCAGGTTTGGCCGGAAAAGGATTGATATCAATTTTTCCAGCCTCAATTTTGGAATAATCCAGGATGTCCTTGATAATTCCTAAGAGGGAATTCCCCGAATTCTTGATAATTTCTAGGTATTCTTTTTGATCCTTGGTGAGTTGGGTCAACTCCAACAAATCAATGATTCCCAACAATCCATTCATAGGAGTCCTGATCTCGTGACTCATGTTAGCCAAAAATTCTGATTTGGCTCGGCTAGCTTCATCTGCTGCACTCATTGCTTCAATCAGGCCTTTCTCCCAAATTTTTTGGCTCGTGATATCTTTTGCCACAGACATCATTCTATTTTCATCTAAAGGGAAATACCTCAATTCAAAATATTTGGAACCACTAGGAAGCTCCAATTTCCTATTGACAGATTGAATGGTGCCAGTATTTCTCGCAGTATCAAAAGCCTGGAGTGTTTCCTCCTTTTGATCCTCTGGAATCAAATCAGCTAAATATTTCCCTAATGCTGTACCGTCCCAGCCTGGTATTTTTTCCTTGACGTGAAAGTCGATGACCTTCCCTTTATTGTCATAAATAAAAATGATGTCAGGAATATTTTCCAATACGGTTCTAAGGCGATTTTCACTTTGAACTAATTCCTGACTTGCTTCAAATTGGGAAGTTATATCAGTACAAATACCTAAGCCTCCATTAAACCTACCTTTCTCATCAAAAATCAACTTTTCAAATATTTTTAGACGAATCTTTTTCTGATCTGGTCTGATGTAATCATATTCAAAATCCAATACCGACTTCTTGGAATCCAAAGCATGGCTTACTATTTCTTGAAGTTCATTTACCTCCCGGATGGAACTATTCGGCAAAAATGCCTTGATGAAATCTTCTTTTGGACTTCCAAGAATTTTCTCTACCTCATCACTGACCCTCGTCATTTCCCCCCTATGATTATGGAAATAGACAAAGCCTTTCAGTTCTTTTAAAAGTAGGTTTTGCTGATCAAAAAGTTCCGAAATTTCTTTAGAGCTTTTTTCAAGTTGATGCTGAGATTTTAAGTTATTGTTTAAGGAAAGAATAAAAAATACGATAGTCCCTAATAACAATAGTATCAAAACAAAAAACAGCCATAAATAGGTATTATAGACACCTTCCGTAAGCTCTTCTGTTTCAATAAAAAATAACATGGAGGCATTTTCAAGGATGCCCCCAAAATCAAATGGATATTGGACTAACACTCCATTGAAAGGTTTGCCTTCCTGATCCCAGGTCACCTCATAGATCCCCTTTAAACCAATAGCGATATCATTTTTTATGGTCAGAAGATCTTTAGCTTGAAACTCAATAGGAGTGTTAAGAGCACTGGGACCTATATCAATCAATTGATCACCAATCAATAAAAATTTTCCTCCTTCTGCATTTAAATAATAATTTGTGACAAAGCGGCTGCTAAAATCCTCCAAGTTTAAGAGGAAAAGCATTTCTAAGCCCTCTGGATTACTCCTATATAGACTAGAATTTTCTTGAAACTTACTTCTTATGAATCCATCAAAAGGCTGAGAAATAAAATCATTCCTATCCGTCATAGTAAAAAATGAAGTGGACTCAGGAAAGTTTACCCAAACCGTATCCACTAACCCTGGATAATTATTCATTAATTTTCTAATTGCCATTGGAAGATCTAATTGAAAATCTTCCTCATCCAAATCTTCATCTTCCAGAAAAGAAAAAAGGCTACTTGCATCTTCTTCAAATCGAAAGATTTCTAATTCGAGTTCTCTCGCAGCTAACTCCGTTTGCTTGGTTAGGAATACTTTCCTAGATGCTAATTGAGCGTCCGAAATAGCAAAATAAAAACTAACGCCTAACGCAATGACTAATAGGACTAGAAAAATACCTAGAGCAGTTGTAAGTAAAAAACTAAGGTTATTTATCTTCCTAGTCCACATTTAGTAGGGGTTTATTTCTATCAAATACCAATCTGTGAAATTAAATGGAATTGCTATTGCCTCTTTTAGGTCATTTTCATTTTCAAACAAAAATGTATTTTCCTTTTTCAATAAAAATTCTTGCCCCATTTCCCTCACTTGTCTACTCTTACTATTAAATAGATTAAAATCAGAAATACGGAAATTGTCAGACTTAATCGTTTCTGTATACACATGATTTTTTAATGGCGGAAAACTTAATGCTTCAATAGCTGTTGATTTGCCTGAAACAATATCCCCTATTCCATTGACTATTAATAAGTTTCCATCTTCCTGTTCTAAAAAACGATGTAATATCTCCTCCACAGTAATATCAATACCCAAGACAGCAAATAAATCATCTCCATCATAAACCGGGTAAACTAGTGACATAATCCAGCCCTTTCCTGCCGGATCTACATATACTTCAGGGAGCCAAATAGGTTCTTTTTGGGGATTGTGCTCCAAGTCTCCCTCGTAATAGAAATTAAATGTAACTAAATCAATATCTGGATCCATTAAATTTTGCGCATCATACGGAGGGTAAACCCTTGAAACCTGCATAGGGGAATTAGAATATACCTGCGCAATAATTGGGTGCTTTTCATAAACAGCTTTAAAAGCAGAATCTAGAATATTCGTAAACAACACCTCTTCCATGGACTTCTCCGGATCAGGAGATTTGGTAGATAGAATCAACTTACTAAGTTCTTCCCCCTGAACAGGTAAATTATTAGAAAAAGAGCCTTCAAAAGTATACCTGGATCTATCTGCAGTTTTCAAAAGAGAATCCCTATTAGCCAAAACATACTGATAAAAATCTCCAAGACGAATGATCTCTTCATTCAAGGTGAGAAATTCTTTCTCCATGTTTTTCACCAAGTTGGCTAGCCTTTCGTCCACGGAAAATTTATCCGAACTCTTTGGCCCTTCACAGGAAAAAAATGACAGGCAGATGATCAAAAAGAATCTTAATCCAATTTTCATAGGTAAAACACTTGTTAGGGAAATTATAAATTTTCCAACTGTGCACGAAAGGTTTTACCCATTTCTTCAAATCTAACTCTAACTTTTTCAAAAAAATCGCCTTTCCAGAAGGCTTCTAACTCACTTTCCTCCAAGATATCCATTTCACTTACCTTGAAGGTTTGCTCCAAAGGTCCCAGTTCATACTTGATGATATATTTATTGTTCCAGGAGAAAACACTGATGCGTATTTCCTCCTGGACAAATTCATTTACAACCCTCATGATGGCCTTTTAACAATATAAGAGTAGGTAATTTTAGGGTTGAGTGAAGATGCAACCGAGCAGTATTTATCCACAGAAAGCGCAACCACTTTCCCAAATTCCAATTCATTGGCATCAGGAGAAACCAACGTAAAAGACAAATGGATATCCGTATAATAAGCAGGAACCCCATCATTCCTTAACCCTTCTACATCTACTGTAAATGATTCGATGGTTTTTCTTTTTTTCTTCATCATGAGTACCGCATCTACTGAAGCACATCCCCCTAATGCAGAAAGAATTAGATCCATAGGAGACTGAGCTTGTTTTTCAGGTGCATCGTACATATCAATCTGTACTACATTTCCTTGGGGATTGACCGCTTCGTACTCATAGTCCGCTTTCATGCGAACAGTTACATTTCTTTTTGACATGTTTTTATTATTAAACTTTTCTTGCTTTCCTTTTATCTTTTCCTGGAAGAATTGGTTTACATGTTTCTTCTATATTGTCCTCCTACTTCATACAAAGCATGGGTTATTTGACCTAATGAACAGTATTTGACCGCTTCCATCAGTTCTGCAAAAATATTCTCATTTTTCACAGCCACTCTTTTTAACGATTGAAGATGCTCTTCAACAAGTTTCGGATGAGATTGATTCAAATTTTTCAAGGTGGTAATCTGTGATTCTTTTTCCTCTTTTGTAGCTCGAATCACCTCCCCGGGAGTAACTGTTGGTGAACCTTCTGCTGATAAGAAGGTATTCACTCCAATAATTGGATATTCCCCTGTATGCTTCAACATTTCGTAATGAAGACTTTCCTCCTGGATCTTACCTCGCTGATACATCGTTTCCATGGCTCCCAATACCCCTCCACGCTCGGTAATTCTGTCAAATTCAAGGTAAATCGCCTCTTCTACCAAATCTGTTAATTCTTCAATGATAAAGGCTCCTTGCAAAGGGTTTTCATTTTTAGCCAAACCTAGTTCCTTATTGATAATCAACTGAATCGCCATAGCTCTTCTTACAGAGGCCTCAGTAGGAGTGGTAATGGCTTCATCATAGGCATTGGTATGCAATGAATTACAGTTATCATAGATGGCGTATAGGGCTTGGAGCGTTGTCCGGATATCATTAAAGTCAATTTCTTGGGCATGCAGAGACCTACCTGAAGTTTGTATATGATATTTGAGCATTTGAGAACGCTCATTGGCTCCATATTTCAATTTCATCGCCTTCGCCCACACTCTTCGAGCCACTCTTCCTATGACCGCATATTCAGGATCAATCCCATTGGAAAAGAAGAAAGATAAATTGGGAGCAAATTTATTAATATCCATCCCCCTACTCACATAATATTCCACATAGGTAAATCCATTAGAAAGTGTCAATGCTAATTGGGTGATCGGATTGGCCCCTGCTTCTGCGATATGGTAACCTGATATAGAAACTGAATAGAAATTTCGGATACTATTTTCAATAAAATACTGCTGTACATCACCCATCAACCTCAGGGAGAACTCTGTGGAGAATATACAGGTATTTTGCGCTTGATCTTCTTTCAGGATATCTGCCTGAACAGTACCTCGAACTCTGGCTACTGTATCAGCTTTGATTTTAGTATACACCTCTTGTGGAAGTACCTGATCACCAGTTACACCCAAGAGCATCAAACCAAGTCCATCGTTACCTTCTGGAATTTTTCCTTTATAGGAGGGTCTCTCTAAGCCTTTCTTTTGGTAGAGTTTCTCAATCTTTTGATTGACTTCTTTCTCAAGTCCATTTTCTTTGATATAAACCTCACACTGTTGATCGATCGCAGCATTCATGAAAAAAGCAGTCATGGTTGCTGCAGGACCATTAATGGTCATGGAAACCGAGGTCATGGGGTCTACCAAATTAAAACCCGAGTAGAGTTTCTTTGCATCATCCAGACAACACACATTTACTCCAGAATTACCAATTTTCCCATAAATATCTGGTCGATAATCGGGATCTTCTCCATACAAGGTTACCGAATCAAAAGCTGTTGAAAGCCTCTTGGCAGGCATATCCTTTGACACATAATGAAACCTTTTATTGGTTCTTTCGGGGCTTCCCTCTCCAGCAAACATTCTAGTCGGGTCTTCTCCTTCTCGTTTGAAAGGAAAAACTCCAGCAGTGTACGGGAATTTACCAGGCACATTTTCACGTAATCCCCACTTCAACAAATCTCCCCAGGCCTCATATTTTGGAAGTGAAATTTTAGGAATCTTTGATTCTGAAAGTGAAGTATAAAAAGTCTTCACCTTAATTTCTTTATCTCTGACTTTAAATACGTAAAAGTCCTCCCCATACCTTGCTGCTTCCTGAGGCCACTCTTCAATCCACTTTTTGTTTTTTGGATCTAAGTTTAATTCAACCTGCGCATATACTTCTTCAAGTTCCTTCAACAAACGATCCTGATCCGCTACCTGAAGGGATTGAATTGCCTCCATGGATTTTTTGATGCTAAAAAGTTGTTGGGCAATCTCCTTTTGCTCCTCTACCCAGGAATCATAGTTTCTATTTGTTTCTGATATCTCTGATAAGTAGCGGGTCCTTGCTGGTGGAATAATATAGATTTTTTCGGAGGTACCTGCAGATAATTCAAAATTGCTTTCCCAGCCTGAATGATCCTCATTAACCTTGGAAATCAACGCTTTGTACAATTGATTCATTCCCGGGTCATTAAATTGGGATGCAATGGTTCCAAAAACAGGAATCTCTTCATCCTGGATGTCCCAGAGGTTATGATTTCTTTTGAATTGTTTCTTGACATCACGGATAGCATCCAAGGCCCCTCTCTTGTCAAATTTGTTGAGTGCAATTACATCTGCAAAATCCAGCATGTCGATTTTCTCCAATTGGGAAGCAGCTCCATATTCCGGAGTCATCACGTACAGAGACAAATCAGAATGCTCAATAATTTCAGTATCTGATTGTCCAATTCCTGAAGTTTCCAGAATCACTAAATCAAATCCTGCTGCCTTTACCGTATCGACTGCATCCTGAACATATTTTGATAACGCCAGATTAGATTGTCTGGTGGCCAAGGAGCGCATATATACTCTTGGGTGATGAATGGCATTCATACGAATCCGATCACCCAGCAAGGCTCCGCCAGTTTTTCTTTTGGAAGGATCAACTGAAATTATAGCCAGTGTTTTGTCTTCAAAATCGATCAAAAACCTCCTGACCAACTCATCTACTAAAGAAGACTTCCCCGCTCCACCTGTTCCGGTAATTCCCAAAACAGGAGTTTTGGAATTTTGGCTTTCAGTTCTTACCTGTTTTAATAAAGACTGTGACTTTTCAGGGAAATTTTCAAAAGCAGAAATAGCCCTTCCTATGAAAGCTTTATTGGTTTTGTTTAATTCAAAACCCTCTTGAAAGGTATCCCCAATTGGAAAATCGGACTTTTCAACTAAATCATTAATCATCCCTTGGAGCCCCATAGCCCGTCCATCGTCCGGCGCATAAATTCTTGTAATTCCATAAGCATGCAATTCTTGGATCTCCTCTGGAAGGATCGTACCTCCACCTCCTCCAAAAATCTTAATATGACCGGCTCCTTTTTCATGAAGTAAATCATACATGTATTTAAAAAATTCCACATGCCCACCTTGATAAGAGGTAATAGCAATTGCTTGCACATCTTCCTGAATGGCACAATCCACAATCTCCTGAACCGACCTATTATGCCCTAAATGAATCACTTCACATCCAGTAGATTGAATGATTCTCCTCATAATATTGATCGCAGCGTCATGACCATCAAACAAAGATGCTGCAGTAACTATTCGAATATGATTTTTGGGTTTATAAATCTGAGTGGATCCAGTCATATAATCGGGTTTAATTCTTATTTTACTATAGAAAAAAGCGATTGCTCCAATCAAATAGCTTTTCTTTTTATGCCTGCGAATATACGTAAAAGCCTCAAGATGACCTTCAATTAAAGGATCATAAACAAAATATTATTTGGTTACCTATGATGAATAATCTATTGCAAACTGACCTATATCATCTTTTTTAAAAGCATTGAAATCTAACTTTGCCTGAACCTAAATCCTGACCTTATGTCTCTTTCCTATATAAGCCCTGAACAGGCTGTTAGCCTAATAGAAAGCCACCAGCGTGTTTTTGTTCATGGTAGTGCAGCTACCCCCACACGTTTGCTAAAAGCATTGGCAAAGCGAGGAAATGAATTAAGGAATGTAGAGATCGTTGCCATTACGACACTTGGGGAAATGCCATTGGTGCGGCCCGAATGCCAAAAGGCTTTTTACATGAATTCCCTTTTTGTATCCGAAAACATCAGAAAGGCGGTCAATTCTGATCACGGAGGATATGTTCCTATTTTTTTAAGCGAAATTGGACACCTTTTCAGAAATAAAATCCTAGGCATTGATGTAGCATTAATTCAAGTTTCGGAACCTGATGCTCATGGATTTTGTACTCTTGGTACTTCAGTAGATATCGCAAAACCCGCCGTAGAAACTGCCAGGATAATTATTGCCCAAGTCAATAAAAAAATGCCAAGAACTCATGGAGATGGGCATATTCATATCTCCAAATTCTCAGCAGCCATTCACGTAGACGATGATTTGCCAGAAATCAATTATGCAAAAAAAATCACGGAACGGGAGATTCAGATAGGGCAACATATTTCTTCTCTAATTGAAGATAGGTCTACCCTTCAAATGGGGATAGGCGCGATTCCTGATGCCGTACTGAATTCATTGCACCACCATAAGGATTTGGGGGTACATACCGAGATGTTTTCTAATGGAATTTTAGAATTAATGAAGTCGGGAGCTGTCACCAATTCATTTAAGAAAAAACATCCTGGAAAAGTGGTCTCCTCATTTGCTGCAGGAACCAGAGAGCTATATGATACCGTAAATGACAACCCTGAATTTTCTTTCCATGAAGCTGCTTATGTTAATGATACTGCTGTCATTCGAAAAAACCCAAAGGTCATTTCCATCAATAGTTGTGTTGAATTGGATTTAACAGGACAGGTTTGCGCAGATTCTATTGGAAGTTACCATTATTCAGGAGTCGGTGGTCAAATGGATTTTATGAGAGGAGCGGCACTTTCTGTAGGTGGAAAACCTATCATGGCTTTACCTTCAACCACCAAAAAAGGGGATTCCAAAATTGTCCCATTTTTGAAAGAAGGAGCAGGAGTCGTTACCACCCGTGCGCATATGCAATACGTAGTCACGGAATTTGGAATTGCCTACCTCTATGGCAAAAACTTGAGGCAAAGAGCCTATGAGTTAATGCGAATTGCACACCCTGACCATCAGGAATCGCTGGAAAAGGCAATCGTGGAAAGGTTTGGGAGCTACATATACCCTTTCCGGTAACAAGAGAAAAAATTTCATTTTTATTTATTAGTCTTATGGTTAGTTTAGCTTAGCGATAACCCAAACTAGTCATGTCTTCAAAAAACTATGCATTCTTTGTCTCCATTACTGCCGCTTTAGGTGGATTTTTATTTGGCTTTGACACGGCTGTAATTTCCGGTGCCGAGCGGGCTATTCAAGAAACCTGGGAATTAAGTGATTGGATGCATGGATTAGCAATTGCTTCCGCTCTCTACGGGACAGTTATAGGAGCCTTATTCGGAGGAATTCCAGCTGATAAATTTGGTAGACAAAAAAGCTTGCTTTGGATCGGCCTATTTTACCTGATTTCAGCAGTGGGTTCTGGTTTAGCATGGGATGTCACTTCCTTTACCTTTTTCCGATTTTTGGGAGGATTGGGAGTTGGTGCCTCGTCCGTGGTGGCCCCAATGTATATCTCAGAAATCGCACCTGCTAAGAACCGCGGGCTGTTGGTGGCCCTATACCAGTTTAATATTGTCTTTGGAATCGTCATGGCCTATGTCTCCAATTACCTAATTGGTACTGCAGAGCTAACACAAGACTGGCGATGGATGTTGGGTGCGGAAGCTATTCCTGCATTACTTTACTCCATTTTGATTTTCAGAATCCCAGAAAGCCCTAGATGGTTAATAGGTAAAAGAAATGATGAAGTTCAAGCCAGAGAAATTTTGACAAGAACAGATCCTGAAGGAGTGGATGAAGCGATCCGTCTTGCCATAGAGGAAGAACAGAAAATCAAACAAAAAGGAAGTTTTTCAGCCATCTTCAAAAAACGTTTTTTGCCTACCACACTCATGGCAATTATGATCGCCTTTTTCAACCAGGTGTCTGGTATCAATGCAATCATCTATTTCGCTCCCAGAATATTTGAAATGGCTGGAATTTCCACAGAATCCGCTTTAATTTCTACCATTGGAATTGGAGTAGTGAATCTAATTGCAACCTTCCTCGGACTATATTTGATAGATAGAATAGGTAGAAAAAAGCTGATGTACATTGGCTCTGTGGGCTATATAGTGTCACTTTCTTTAATGGCATACAACTTCCTAGGCCCCGGAATTCCCTCATTTTGGTTACCGATATTCGTATTTGCTTTCATCGCTTCGCATGCTATCGGGCAAGGATCCGTCATTTGGGTGTTTATTTCGGAAATGTTCCCCAATGATTTAAGAGCTTATGGCCAATCAACCGGATCATTTACCCATTGGATCTTGGCAGCCGTAATTGCCAATGTATTTCCGTTTTTTGCTAATCAATTTGGCCCCGGGTATATCTTCTCATTCTTTGCTGTCATGATGGTATGGCAATTATTGTGGGTAATATTTAAGATGCCTGAAACAAAAGGAAGATCATTAGAAGAAATTCATCAAAACATTCACTAAGCTATGATCAATAAAGTAGTAGTATTTGGAGAAATGCTGTGGGATTGCCTTCCCCAAGGAGCAGTTCCAGGTGGTGCCCCCATGAATGTGGCGCTTCACCTTCACCAATTAGGTCTTGAATCAAAGCTGATCTCTGCGGTAGGAAAAGATGCCGATGGAGAAAAACTACTCGATTTTCTAAATTCTTTTCAGTTTCAGACAGACTTGATCCAGCAAATTGAAGAATATGAAACGTCCAAAGTTCTGGTGGATGACAGTGATCTTGAAAACATAAAATACGATATCGTATCACCTGTTGCCTGGGACTTTATTAAGTGGAATAAAAATATGGACAAAGTGGTAGCAGAATCAGATGCTTTTGTCTTTGGCACACTGGGAGTAAGAAATCCCGAAAGTCTTACTACGCTCTTGAAGCTTCTTCACCATGAAACCCTGCGTTTTTTTGATGCGAATTTACGTTCGCCATATTATGATTTTGAAATCATTGAGACGCTATTGGGATTTGCCGACGTATTAAAAATCAATGAAGATGAGTTGGTGATTTTCGCAGACTTTTTCAATGTCAAACCTTCCATTAAAGCGGTCTGTCAACATTTAGACCAGCATTTCCCAATGGATTTAATTTGTGTGACTAAAGGATCAGCAGGTGCGTTAATTTATAAAAAGGGTGAAATCATAGAACATGCAGGCTACCAAGTAAAAGTTGCAGATAGTATTGGGGCAGGTGATGCATTTTTAAGTGGGTTTATCAAAGGCTACCTTGAGCATAAAACACTAGCTGAAACACTTGATTTTGCTTGTAAATTAGGGGCTTTCGTAGCCTCCAAAAAAGGAGGAACTCCCAATTACTCCATTTCAGATCTTGATGTGATGTGATGGATAATTTTCCAGGTACAAAAAAAGCTGACTCTCACGAGTCAGCTTTTCTATTTTTCGAGTTGCTAATTAAAAACCACTTTTGATCACCTCTGCAGTTTCTGCAAGTTCTTCAGGAGTGAGTTTTAATTTTGGCCTGCCGAAATTAATGTCATCCATAGTTCTTAAAGGAACCAAGTGAACGTGAACATGAGGCACCTCTAAACCAATTACCGCCACTCCTACTCTCGTACATTTAATGGTTTTATCTATGGCCTTGGCTACTTTTTGCGCAAAGACATGTAAACCCGCCAATACTTCAGGTTCCAAATCAAAAATGTAATCTACTTCCTGTTTTGGAACCACCAGGACATGTCCCTTAACCAAGGGCATAATATCCAAAAAAGCAATGTAATTCTCATCCTCAGCCACAATATGAGCGGGAATTTCTCTATTAATAATCTTGGTGAAAATTGAAGCCATAGTATTGAGCAAAAAAATCCCGGATCACCGGGATAAATATTTAATAAGTAATATCTAAAATTTCGAATTGGAGTATTCCTGCTGGTGCATTGATTTCTGCTACCTCTCCTTTTTTCTTCCCAACCAATCCTTTTCCGAACGGAGAACCCAAAGATATTTTTCCAGCTTTCAAGTCAGCCTCTTCTTCAGATACTAAGGTATATGAAACGGTCATTCCGTTTTTTACATTTTTAATTTTTACAGTACTAAGTATTCCCACTTTGGATGTATCCATTTGAGAATTATCAAATACACGTGCATTTCCTACCACTGCTTCCAGCTTGGCAATCTTCAATTCCAAATGACCTTGCGCATCTTTGGCAGCATCATACTCTGCATTTTCACTCAAATCACCTTTATCTCTTGCTTCAGCAATTTGCTTAGCAATATCGGTACGACCTCTAGTCTTAAGATCTTGAAGTTCATCCTTCAATTTCTTCAATCCTTCTTCTGTGTAGTATTGTACTTTTCCCATAATTTAACTCAATTAGAAAGGCACCAAAAACAAAGTAACGGTCGCGTTTTGGTGACCGTTACTTTGTCTGATGTCTTTATTTGATGCTCAAAGATAATAAACCAATTGCTACAAAACAATTACAAGCATTGGCCAAAAATATCTAATAAAGTGTTTAAACAGCTATTTAAACGCTTTTGTTATCTTCTTTACTAAGACTTTGTTTATTTTTTTATAAGACTCAAATGTCCAGCCAGCTACATGAGGACTAAAGAGCACATTTTCTCTAGAAGCAAGCTTTTCAAACTCTTCTTTTTGCTCCTCGGTGAACTTTTGGAACTTTTCATTTTCCAAAACGTCCAATACTGCTCCTAATAAGATGCCGCGGTCCAAAGCTTCATTTAAGGTCTTAAAACTGATCACTTCACCCCTTGCTGTATTGATCAGCCAAAAAGGACGTGCAAAACTTTCCAACTCTTGAATAGTTAGGAAATTTCTGGTCTCTGGAGTCAAAGGAACATGAATACTTAAGATATCCGCTTCAGCTTTCAACTTTTCCCAAATCACTTCTTTCACTTCATTAGCCCCGAAGTTCAATTTATATTTATCGTAGGCATAGATATCCACTCCAAAACCTTTAAGTCGTTTAGCAAAAGATTTCCCCATATTGCCGTACCCCATGATCCCAACGGTTTTTCCCATCAACTCATGACCACGATTCCCTTCACGATCCCAAATACCTTTTCTGACCTCAGCATCTGATTTTTTAATATTATTAAACAGAGCTAACAACATGGCCAAAGCATGTTCTGCGACAGCATCTCGATTCCCTTTGGCTGCATGAAACAGTTTGATTCCTCTGTTTACCAAGTAATCCAAATCAATTTGATCAAGCCCGGCTCCTGCTCTTCCAATAAACTTTAAATTGACAGCTTTCTCCAATAGTGGTTGATCCATTGGTGTTTTGGATCGAATAATCAGCCCGTCATAGACTGACACTTGAGCCATTATTTCTTCTCTGGTAATTTTTGGAGAATAAGTAACCTGATGACCTTTCTTTTCCAGCATAGAGATAATACTCTTATGCATTTTGTCAATTATCAATATTTTCATGGGTACTGTTAAATATGTAGTAGAGACATCGCCACTAAAAAATATACGGCAAGTCCAAGTAAGTCATTGGCTGTGGTAATAAAAGGCCCGGAAGCCAAGGCAGGATTTATCCCGACTTTATCCAAAAGAATTGGTGTAATCGTCCCCATAAATGACGCCAATAAAACCACAGAGAATAAGGCTATGGATACAACCAAAGCAAATGAAACTTCATTTTGGTAAAATAAAACGACCACTGCAAAGACAAATGTGGCCAAAATCAAACCATTGATAATCGCAACTGAAAGCACTTTAAGAAATCGCTTGGAAAAAGAATCATCAAAAGCTGATTTGCTAGCTAGGGATTGAACTACCAAAGAAGAGGATTGAATACCAACATTCCCTCCTGTCGCGGTGATCAAAGGAATGAAAAATGCCAAGGCTGTCACTTTATTCAAACCTTCTTCAAAAAAACCTATAAAACCTGCGCCAAATAGCCCTCCTACAATCCCAATTAGCAGCCATGGCAGTCTTGCTTTGGTCAAACGGATTACACTATCATATTCATCTACTGTATCAGAAATACCCGTCATCGCCTGGATATCCTCTTCTGCTTCTTCCCTGATAATATCCAAAATATCATCAAAGGTAATTCTTCCCACGAGCTTGTTTTTAACATTGACAACAGGAACAGCTTCCAAATCATACCTGCGCATGATTTCTGCGACTTCCTCCTGATCCATATATGTGGGTACAGAGATGACCTCATCCTCGTAAATATCCTCTATTTTAGTCTGTTCGGATGCTAGGACAATTCTCTTTAAAGAAACCCTTCCAAGTAGCTGCTGCTTATTATCCACTACATAAATGGAGAAGATTTTATCTACATTTTCCGCTTGTCGTCGGATTTCATTGATGGTCTGAACTACATTCCAGTTTTTATTAGCTCGAATGTATTCTTTGGCCATAATACCACCCGCAGTATCCTCTTCATAGCGTAAAAGCTCTAGAATCTGCTCGGATTTCTGTCGATCTGTAAAATATCCGATGACCTCTTCCCTTTCCCGAAGAGAAAGCAAATTCAATATATCTGCCCCATCATCGGAGTCCATGCATTCGATTAAGCTAGCTATCTCAGAGACTTCCATTTCCTTCAATACTCTGGTCAAGGTATCTTCGTCCAGCTCAATAAGAATATCTGCAGAAAACTGATTATCCAAAAGGCGAAGCACATAAATGGACTCCTCCATGGAAAGCTCCTCCAAAATGGCCGCCACATCCGCCACATTTGCTCCTTCCAAAGAATCTTGAATAAAGGCATTATTCTCCTCCTCTATCCCCTTTCTGAGGCTTTCTAAATATTCTTTCGAAAGTTCAAATTGCTTAATGATTTCCACGGGAGGCTTCTATTTGTTGTGCGATAAAAACAAAATCTGCTACGTCCAATTGCTCGGCACGCTTATCCATTAAAGGGTTGGTCTTTAAATCTTCCGGAAGTTGGAAGGATTTCAATGAATTCCTCAACGTTTTCCTCCTATTTCCAAAACCTCCTTTTACCACCTGAAAAAATAATTTTTCATTACAGTCCAGGCCCTTCACTTCATTCCTAACCAAACGGATCACTCCTGAGTTCACTCTTGGCGGAGGATCAAAAACTTCAGGAGGAACAGAAAAAAGATATTCTATATCATAATATGCCTGAAGAAGCACAGACAAAATTCCATAATCTTTATTCCCTTTTGGAGATGCGATCCTTTCTGCTACCTCTTTTTGGAGCATACAAACCACTTCTGTTACTTGATCTCTCACTTCCAGAACCTTAAAGAAAATCTGGGAAGAAATATTGTAAGGAAAGTTTCCTGCTATGGCATACTGATCTGGAATCACTTTTTTAAAATCGTACTTCAAATAATCCCCGAAGATAATTCTATCTCCAAGCTCAGGATATTTCTTATATAGGTATTCTATGGACTCTTTGTCAATATCAATAAGGTACAACTCCAGGTCTGATTTCAACAAATAATCAGTGAGCACACCCATTCCAGGTCCGATTTCCAAGACCTTGGTCACTCCTCCATGCCCTTTGACCGCCAAAGCTATTCGCTCTGCTATACTTAAATCGGTCAAAAAGTGCTGGCCAAGATGTTTTTTGGCTCTGACTTTTTCCATCGGTTAGCTCTGATTATTTTTTATAAATTGCAGCTTCAAAAATAAGATAATATTCCTAAAGGACTACAGTGAACTTTGGCATGCAATTAAAAGCCAATTATCGCAAAGCCCAAAATTATATGAACATAAGAAAGAGCAAACCCATCATAGGGATAAGTATCGGAGATATAAACGGAGTTGGGATTGAAGTAACGATCAAGGCCTTATCTGATAACCGTATCTTCAAAAACTTTACCCCACTCATTTATGGGCATGGCAAAGCAATCTCATTTTATAAGAAGATCCTGAGTATAGATGATTTTAATTTTGTTCAGATTAAATCCTTGAATGAGATTCAGCATAAGCGTGTCAATGTCATCAATGTCATGGAGGAATGCCCAGAAGTGATCCCTGGTGTGGAAACGCAAGAAGCTGGAAAGATGGCTATTGAGGCGATTTCTCAAGCATTGGAGGACCTGAAAAATGGCCATATTCAGGCTTTGGTAACTGCCCCTGTCAATAAAAACAACATCAATTCAGAGGAATTGCATTTTGTGGGACATACTGAATACATCACAGCTTCCGTTGGAGCAAAAGAAAGTTTGATGTTAATGGTTTCGGACTCCCTACGAGTTGGATTGGTAACAGGACATATTCCTTTGGCCCAAGTTCCCCAAGCAGTGACCAAAGAAAAGATCATTCAAAAATCGAATTTGTTGTTAAACACCTTGGTCAAGGATTTTGGCATTGCCAGACCGAAAATTGCGATCCTAGGATTGAACCCTCATGCAGGGGAAGATGGGTTATTGGGCAAAGAAGAAGAGGAAATCATCAAACCAGCCATTCGTGAATTGAAAGACCAAAATAAAATGGTGTTTGGACCTTATCCTTCGGATGGATTCTTTGGAATGATGCACCAATCGAAATTTGACGGGGTTTTGGCCATGTATCATGACCAGGGATTAATCCCTTTCAAATCCATTGCATTCAGTTCTGGAGTGAATTTCACTTCGGGTTTGCCGATCATAAGAACTTCTCCTGATCACGGAACGGCCTATAATATTGCAGGCAAAAATGTGGCGGATGAAGGTTCAATGAGGGCGGCAATTTTCCTTGCATCGGACATTATTTCCCAGCATGAACAGGAAAATCAAGAGCGTTAGATAAAAAATTGGCTAGATTTCCGCAGCTAACCAAATATTATTTTACAATCTATTTTATCCTATTTAAATAATTCCCTAAATTTGCGGTCTTAAATCGAGAGGAGGAATCGTGAAATTCTGGAGAACCTTTGATATTGAGGTAATTAAGTTCGTTGAGGGAAGACACGAAATCGACTTCGAAATCGACGATTCGTTCTTTCAACATTTTGAAGACAATCATCTTGTCGAAAAAGGCAATTTGGCCGTACGGGTCAATATGAAAAAAGGCGCCAATTTGATAGAAATGGATTTCCATATCCAAGGAAAAGTCAGACTAACCTGTGACCGAAGTCTGGAGGAGTATGACCAGCCCTTAGATATTCATGAAACCATGATCTATAAATATGGCAGTGAAGAAGTAGAAATCAATGAAGATGTCATTATGATAACGAGGGACACTCCTTCAGTCAATGTGGCTCAGTTGATCTATGAATTCATTCTGATCAACCTACCTGCAAAAAAAATCCATCCTGATTACCGTAATGAATTGGATGAGGATGATTTTGAAGGAGAAGGTGGAATTGTCTACTTGGATGATGATTTTGACGAAGATGAACTTGAGGACCACTCAGAAGAAGAAACAAAAGAAATTGATCCCCGCTGGGCATCATTAAAAAATTTAAAAAACAAGGAATAATCATAAACCACATATAAAATGGCACATCCTAAACGAAAAATTTCGAAAACCAGAAGAGATAAAAGAAGAACTCATTATAAATTAGAGGCTCCTGGTTTGGCTAAATGCCCAACTACTGGCGAAATGCACTTGCCACACAGAGCGTTCTGGTTGGACGGTAAATTGTACTACAAAGGACAAGTTATCATTGAAAAAGAGGTACTAGCTTAATTAGCTATTTCAGTAATATTAAAATCCATTCTTGATTTAAGAATGGATTTTTTGTTTTAATAGGAATTCAATTCCCTGTCTTTCAGTATATTGATAACCGTTGGTAGTTTTTGTTTTGGTGGTCAGAGACAATTATAATATTTTTGGCAATCCCCAAAGGAAGTACACCAACCTTTCAACCCATTTTAAGGAGTTTTATATTTGGGGCTCCTTACTATAACCAAAAAATAATGGACAAAATCAGAGCCATGGTAACCGGAGTTCAAGGATATGTTCCTGAATACCGTTTAACCAATAAAGAACTTGAAACTCTGGTAGATACCAACGACGAGTGGATTTACACAAGAACAGGCATTAAAGAGAGAAGAATCCTTAAAGGTGAAAACCAGGGAACTTCTGTCATGGCAGTAGAAGCAATCAAAGGTTTGCTGGAAAAAACCCAAACCGACCCTCTTGACATAGATTTGATCATTTGCGCTACGGTTACTCCCGATATGCCTTTCCCGGCAACAGCCAATATCATTGCGGACAAAGTCGGGGCAAAAAACAGCTTTAGCTTTGATATTTCAGCCGCTTGCTCCGGTTTCTTGTATGCCATGCAAGTGGGAAGTCAGTTTATCCAAACTGGTCAACATAAAAAGGTAATCGTGGTAGGGGCTGATAAAATGTCCTCTATTGTGAATTACGAAGACAGAACTACCTGTATTCTTTTTGGTGATGGTGCTGGAGCTATTTTACTGGAGCCTACTACTGAAGAACTTGGAATAATGGATGCCTTGCTTCACGCTGATGGATCAGGAGCTCCATACCTCAATATGAAAGCAGGAGGAAGCATGAAACCTGCCACCCATGAAACTGTAGACGCAAGAGAGCATTTTGCAGCCCAAGAAGGTTCAACGGTGTTCAAATTTGCAGTGACAAACATGGCTGATGTCAGTGCTGAAGTGATGGAAAGAAATAACCTTACCAGCGATGATGTTGCTTGGCTAGTACCCCATCAGGCCAACAAGCGAATCATTGATGCAACTTCCAGCAGAATGGGCATCGGATCTGACAAAGTGATGATGAACATAGAAAAGTATGGCAATACTACTGCTGCTACCCTTCCACTTTGTCTTTGGGACTACGAAAGCCAATTGAAAAAAGGAGACAATTTAATTCTTGCTGCATTTGGCGGTGGTTTTACCTGGGGTGCACTTTATTTGAAATGGGCTTACGACCCTAAGTAAATTGATTAATTAATATAATAATTGAATATATGGCTAGTACTGCAGATTTTAAAAATGGGCTTTGCCTGGTGATGAACAATGAGATTTATTCCATTGTTGATTTCCAACACGTAAAACCTGGAAAAGGTGCTGCTTTTGTGAGAACAAAATTGAAAGGATTGACCAATGGCAAAACCTTGGACAAGACTTTTAATGCTGGTGAAAAAGTAGAAACTGCAAGAGTTGAAAAAAGACCTCATCAATTCTTATATAAGGATGATATGGGGTACCATTTTATGGACACCAACACCTTCGAGCAAATTCCTATTGAAGAGAAATTGATCGAAAGACCAGATTTATTGAAAGACGGACAAATGGTTGATATCCTTATTCATGATGAAACTGAAACTCCTATTTCTGTGGAATTACCTCCTTTTGTGGAATTAATGATTACTTATACAGAACCAGGGATTAAAGGAGATACTGCCACCAACGCACTAAAACCGGCTACTCTGGAAACTGGAGCAACTGTAATGGTTCCTTTGTTTGTAGAACAGGATATCATGATTAAAGTGGATACCAGAGATGGATCCTATTCTGAAAGAGTAAAATAATTAACTTAGCTGAAATCAATACTGATTGAATTCAGCTATTTTTATTTAAACCCAATTCTGAACTGTCTAAGGACATTCTTTAAAAAACGAGACTATGAAACCTAAAGAGATTCAAGAGCTAATCGATTATATCTCAAATTCAGGCTTAGCTGAAGTAAAAATCAAAACAGATGAGTTTGAGTTGTCTATTAAAAAAGATTCATCCAATGTACGTGTAGTCGAGGCTGCTCCAGCACCTGCTCCTGTAGCTGCTGCGCCGACTCCTGCTGCTGCACCGACTCCTACTGCTCCAGCTCCTGCACCTGCAGAAAACTCTAATTTAGTTGAAATAAAATCACCTATGATTGGTACATTTTATTTGACTCCTAATCCAGATTCACCTGCTTTTGTCAATGTAGGAGACACTATAAAGCCTGGACAAACAGTTTGTATTATCGAAGCAATGAAACTTTTCAATGAAATTGAATCTGAAGTTTCAGGAAAAATTGTAAAAATCTTGGTTACTAATTCTACTCCAGTAGAGTATGATCAACCTTTATTCCTAGTAGATCCTGCTGGTTAATAATTTTTCCAACTAAACTATAAAACCGTGTTTAACAAGATACTTATCGCCAATAGAGGTGAAATAGCATTACGAGTGATCCGAACTTGCAAGGAAATGGGGATCAAAACGGTTGCTGTTTATTCTACTGCTGACAAAGACAGTCTTCATGTAAGATTCGCTGACGAAGCGGTTTGCATAGGCCCTGCTCCTAGTCGGGATTCTTATTTGAACATACCAAGAATCATTGCTGCTGCAGAAATCACCAATGCAGATGCCATTCATCCAGGCTATGGATTCCTTTCGGAAAATGCTGAGTTTTCCAGAATTTGTGAAGAATATGGCATTAAGTTCATCGGTGCCAGCCCTGAAATGATCGGCAAAATGGGTGACAAGGCTACTGCTAAAGCCACCATGAGAGAAGCAGGGGTACCAACTGTTCCAGGTTCTGAAGGACTATTGGATTCCATTGAGCAAGGAATCAAGCTTGCAAATGAAATGGGTTACCCTGTAATTCTGAAAGCTACTGCCGGTGGTGGTGGACGAGGAATGAGAATCGTCAAAGAAGAAAGCGGATTTAAAAAAGCTTGGGATGATGCAAGAATGGAATCAGGTGCAGCCTTCGGAAATGACGGTCTTTACTTGGAAAAATTCGTAGAAGAACCAAGACATATTGAAATCCAGATCATCGGTGATAAAAATGGAAGAGCTTGTCACCTTTCCGAAAGAGACTGTTCTATTCAAAGAAGACATCAAAAACTGGTAGAAGAAACTCCTTCTCCATTTATTACTGATGAATTACGAAAAGCCATGGGTGAAGCGGCGATCAAAGGAGCCGAAGCAATTGGCTATGAAGGAGCTGGAACCATTGAATTTTTAGTGGACAAAAACCGCAACTTCTACTTCATGGAGATGAATACCAGGATTCAGGTCGAACACCCAATTACTGAAGAAGTAACTGATTTTGATTTGATCAAAGAACAAATCAAGGTGGCTGCTGGAGACGTCATCAGTGGCAAAAACTACATTCCTAAACTTTATGCCATGGAATGTAGGATCAATGCAGAAGATCCTGCGAATGGGTTCAGACCTAGCCCGGGAAGAATACAAAACTTACATATTCCTGGAGGTAGAGGAGTAAGAGTGGATTCACATGTATATGCTGGGTATGTTATCCCTCCTAACTATGATTCCATGATTGCAAAACTTATTGTAAGCGGTCAGTCTAGAGAAGAGGTAATTGTAAGGATGAAAAGAGCTTTGGAGGAATTTGTCATCGATGGTATTAAAACCACCATTCCATTCCACTTGGCCCTATTGGAAGACCCTGAGTTCAAAGCAGGTAATTTCACCACTAAATTCCTGGAAACATTTGATTTCTCTGTGATTAAAAAATAATCCAACCTTATACCAATTAAGAAGCTGTCCAAATGGGCAGCTTTTTTTATTTCAAATTCCACTAAACCCAATTCGAATTGGGTTCATTTGAAAATAGGCCCAAACAAATAATGGAATCGTTGCCACTGCTCCAAATGATGCCCAAAAATTGACTCGTTTTACTTTTAGAATATAAATTTCAGAAATAGGAACACCTGTTTCAATGGGCACTTTTAATCTTCTATTGTTTTTCTGTGTGAACAAACCTTGGATCGAATCATTTCTAACTTCAGAATAGGTAATATCATAACTGACACTATCCTTGGTTAGAACAAACAAGTCATCTCCTTCAGAAATACGTGAGAGTTGTCTTGGTTCAAAATACTTGCTCCTTTCTTCTACGGGTATATTTGGCTTGATCCAATCTACCTTATGATACGTTTTACATGAGGTTCCAACTAAAAACACCAACAAAAACATCCTTATTGGGCACCTAATAAATAATTGTCTAAATCGATATTCTTTCATATTAGTTGTCATCTACATAATCTTCTAGATCAGATACCAATTGGTGAACTATCACTCCCCAATAAATAACTAAAGACATCACTGGCACCCCAATCCCTACGCCCAAAGTTGTCCCCAAATTAAATTTTCTAACTCTTAACTCTTCTATTTCCGAAAATGCAATCCTTCTGGAGCTCGGGAATTCAATAGTTTGATTTTCAAACTTCCAAAATAATCCTTGAATGGATTCATTTACCGATTCAGAATAGATCAAATAGTATTTTTTAGAATTACTGGCTATCACCATTAAGCTATCTCCTTCCTTGATTCTTGAAATCTGTCTAGGTTCAAAAGACACACTCCTTTCTTCTTTTGGAACCTTGGGTTTGATCCAATCAATATTCTGATACGTCTTGCAATTGGAAAAGCAAAACACCAAAAGAATAGATATACAATATTTTGAAAATATAGAACGCATATTTTTCCTTTGAATAAAGCTCGAAAAATGTCTCAAATGATTAAAATTTCTGGATTTGATATTTTTGTAATTCTTACTAAAAACAGGTTTTTTATTAGGCAAAAACACTAATTTCCAATACATTAGACAATAAAAAAATAGATTCTATTAATCTTTTTTTTATTGAAAATCATCGGACTTTTATAAAAATTTTTTATAACTTAAAGCCGTTAAACTATCCCAAATGACCATTAAGAAGTTACATATACTGGCTTTTCTACCGATATTTGCACTGTTTTTTTCTTGTCAGGAAAAAAACAAAGAGACAAACTCTTTGGCCAATATCAACCAAGTCAGTTACAATTTTCATATTCGCCCCATCCTTTCTGATAAGTGTTTTGCTTGCCACGGTCCCGACGCAAACAAAAGGGAGGCTGACTTACGATTAGATACAGAAGAAGGAGCTTTTGCAGCTTTAAAAGAAAGCCCAGGAAAATTTGCGCTTGTTTCAGGAAAAATTGAAGAATCCGAAGTGTATCACCGGATCACTTCTGAAGATCCAGGTGAACTGATGCCTCCTCCAGAGTCTAATCTAGCATTGACTGAAAATGAAATTGCGCTCATTAAAAGATGGATTGAAGAAGGAGCTCAATACGAACCACACTGGGCATTTACAAGGGCAGAAAAACCTGCGGTTCCAGAAGGAACTGAATGGGCCAACAATGAAATCGACCAATTCATTTATCATAAAATGCTCGAGAAAGGGTTGGAACCGAACCCTAAGGCGGAACCCTATGAATTGATCAAAAGAGCAAGTTTGGACTTGACAGGATTACCTCCTAGCCCTGAAGTGTTGGATCGATTTAAGGATTTTTCAGGGGAATTTACTTACGAAGATTTACTGGATGGACTTTTATCAGATCCTTCCTATGGTGAAAAACTAGCTGTGCTATGGATGGATATTTCCAGATATGCGGATAGTTATGGGTACCAAGATGATAATATTCGAACCCAATGGCCTTATCGGGATTGGGTGATCCATGCATTCAATGAAAACCTTCCCTATGATGATTTTATCACTTGGCAGCTAGCCGGTGATCTATTGCCTAATGCCAACAAAGAACAAATTCTTGCTACAGCATTTAACCGAAACCATAAATACACGGAAGAAGGTGGCGTGATCGACGAGGAGTATAGAATAGAATACGTGCTAGATAAAACCAATACCTTCAGCAAGGGAATTTTAGGGATTACCATGGAATGTGCCCAGTGCCATGACCACAAATACGACCCTTTCTCACAAAAGGATTATTACGAGTTTTTTGCCTTCTTCAATAATACTCCTGAAAAAGGATATGAAGGGGATGTTTCGGTTTCCAAACCTGCCAAAACTCCTGTTTTATGGATGGATCATGAGGACCTTTCTGGGATCATGGACTTTATTAATTACCAAGACACCACTAAACTTAGTGTTTCTGTGATGGGTGAATTGGAAGGAGAGGAAAAAAGAACCACTTATATTTTGGATAGAGGAGTTTATGATGCCCCATCCGTTCCAGTTTCTGCCTCTACACCTGCATCTATTCTGGAATTTCCTGAGGATTTAGAGGCCAATAGACTGGGATTGGCAAAATGGACAGTAAATAGAGACAATCCATTGACTGCCAGAGTCTTTGTCAATCTTATATGGCAAGAAATCTTTGGTACGGGAATCGTAAAATCAGCCGGTGATTTTGGAATGCAAGGGGATTTACCAAGTCACCCTGAACTGCTCGATTGGTTGGCGGTGGACTTCATGGAAAATGGTTGGGATATCAAGCGATTACTGAAACAAATTTTAAGTTCTGCCACCTATCAACAATCAGCTGAAATCACAAAAGAACATTTAGCCGTTGACCCTGAAAACATTTATTTGGTTCGGGCTCCAAGACTAAGGCTTACTGCAGAAAATATCCAAGATTTGGTGTTGGCAAGTAGCGGCCTTTTGCATCAGGAACTCGGCGGACCAAGTGTCAAACCATACCAACCTGAGGGAGTATGGGAAGCAGCATCTTCTGGAAGAGGTGTCTTGGCAACCTATGTTCAAGATACCGGTAAAAGCCTTTATAGAAGAGGCCTTTACAACTTTATCAAACTAACTGTTCCTCCTCCAAAAGCGATCATTTTTGATGCAAGTAATCGAGACCAATGTGAGGTGGGAAGAGGAAGAACCAATACTCCATTACAAGCCTTGGTGATGCTCAATGACCCAATGGTTCTGGAAGCATCCAGAGTACTTGCGATGAATCTTGGAACTCAATTCAACGACGACTCAGAGGCCATCGAACATGCCTTTAAAAGAATTCTCTGTAGAGATATGAAACCCGAGGAACAAGATTTATTGGAATCTTATTTTGAAGATCAATTAGAACGATTTGAGAATAATCAAGACCAGATAAAACCCACCTTGGAAGTTGGGGAATATCCTATTGACCCAAGTCAGGAAACCGCTAGAAACGCTGCTTTAATGCAAGTGATAGTAAGCTTATATAATTTGGAAGAAACGATTACAAAGATTTAAGATGGAAAAGGAACTATTAGAGCAAGGATTAAATCTTAATAGAAGAAAATTTTTGTCCAAGTTAAGCTTGGGAGTAGGAAGTGCCGCTTTAGGATCACTCCTTATACCGGATTTATTCAAAGGAGGAAGTCCTGACGAGGAAGCAATTATGGCTGCCCTCCCCCATTTTGCACCAAAAGCGAAACGGGTAATTTATTTATTCCAAAATGGGGCTCCCAGCCAATTGGAATCTTTTGACTACAAACCACTTCTTAACAAAAATATGGGTCAGGAACTTCCTGAGTCCATTCGGAAAGGGCAACGATTGACAGGAATGACGGCTGGGCAAAGTTCTTTCCCTTTAGTCGGTTCTTATTTCAAATTCAATCAATACGGTGAATCTAGGGCCTGGATTTCTGAAATATTCCCCCATACAGCAAGTGTGGTAGATGATATCTGTATCGTCAAATCCATGCATACAGAAGCCATCAACCACGATCCTGCCCTGACCTTTTTTCAAACCGGAGCTCAGGTAGGGAATAGACCTAGTATGGGTTCTTGGTTGAGCTATGGATTAGGAAGTGAAAATAGCAACCTACCCGCCTTTTGTGTACTTCTTAGTAGAGGAAAAGGAAATGGTCAAGGAGTATACTCTAAACTTTGGAGTAATGGATTTTTAGATGCCACTCATCAGGGAGTCCAATTTTCAAATTCAGAAGATCCTGTATTGTATTTAAAAGACCCTAAATCCATGTCCAGAGATGAGCGTAGAAAAATGCTCGATCAAATCTCTGCCATGAATGATCTAAGTTATAGAGAATTTAACGATCCTGCCATCAGTGCAAAAATCCAACAATATGAGATGGCTTTCAGAATGCAAACAGCCGTACCTGAAATGACTGATGTTTCCAAAGAACCTGACAGCATCATTAAAATGTACGGACCAGATTGCTTAGTTCCGGGCACTTACGCAGCCAACTGTCTTTTGGCGAGAAAACTATCCGAAAGTGGCGTTCGATTTGTTCAATTATATCATCAAGGATGGGACCAACATGGAGACTTACCAGACCAAATGGCCATGCAGGCCAAAGATGTAGACCAAGCTTCAGCAGCGCTCATTAAGGATCTCAAGCAACGTGGTTTGTTAGATGAAACCCTAGTGATCTGGGGCGGTGAATTTGGCAGAACCAATTATTGCCAAGGTAAAATCCAACCAAACAATTATGGTAGAGACCATCACCCTAGAGCCTTCTCTATCTGGATGGCTGGCGGCGGAGTTAAGTCAGGAATGGTATATGGGGAAACAGATGAATTTGGATATAACATTACAGAAAACCCCGTTCATGTACATGACTTTCAAGCTACCATGCTCCATTTAATGGGGATAGACCATGAAAGGCTAACTTACAAACACTTGGGAAGGAGATATCGATTGACGGATGTTTCTGGAAAGGTTGTCAAAGATTTACTTGCCTAAACCCATATGCTTCATACAAAACGATTTCAACAACTACTCGAAAATGCACTTTTCGTATGGTTAGGGTTGGCTTTGATTTTATCAATTGCAGGTACCCAATTATTAATTCCCGACTGGCTTCAGGTAATTGGAAGAGCTCATCCCCTTTTACTCCATTTCCCAATTGTATTGATACTGATGGGTATCGTTTTTTTCTGGATTCCCAATATTAAAGAGGAAGTCAAAAAAGTGGGGACTTATTGCTTGTTAATAGGTAGTAATTTTGCGGGCATCACAGTAATTGCGGGTCTCATCCTAGCACAAGAAGATTATGAAGGAGCAGAACTCAACTGGCACCAATGGATGGGTATTGCGGCTTATATACTTTCAGTATTGATCTATTTTCTGAGCCAAAAGAAAGGTCCAATTTTCAAACCACTTTCTTTCTTATTGGCGGGAACTGTAGTGTTGACGGGACATTTTGGAGCTAATTTAACTCACGGTAGTGATTTCCTGCTCGCACCCATCAAAACTGACGAAGTTCCTCAAGTTCAATTAGCGGATGCTCAAGTCTTTAGAGACATGGTTCAGCCAATTCTGGAAGCCAAATGTCAAAGCTGTCATAAAGAAGGAAAGATAAAGGGGGAATTACGTCTTGATCATCTAGAAGGAATTCAAAAAGGTGGAAAATCTGGCCCATTCATATTACCAGGTGATGTGAATGAATCCATGTTGACCCAACGAATTCACCTTCCAAAAGAGGAAGAAGAACATATGCCTCCTAAAAACAAGGAACAACTTACTGAGGAAGAGATTGAAATTCTTACAGCTTGGGTACTTCATGGAGCAGATTTTGATAAAAAAGTAGTGGAATTAGCTCCAGAAAACGAGCTATTTGTCTTTGCCTCAGAAAAATTCAGTAAAACAAAAACTTATTCTTTCAAGGCAGCAGACCCTGAACTTATTCAGGACCTCAATAACTTTTTCAGAAAAGTGAATCCGATTTATCCAGAATCTCCGGCTTTGGAAGTATCCTATTTTGGGATTTCAGCATTTGATCCGGAATCACTCTTAGATTTAAAAAAGGTAAAAGAACAAGTGGTAAAGCTCAACTTGAATAAAATGCCTTTGGAAAATGTAGACTTTTCATTTTTAAGCGATTTCAAAAACCTAGAAGAAATCCAATTGAATTTCGCTGACATTTCCAATTCACAAATCGAAAGTCTGACAAAGGTAGAAAACCTTCAAAGTTTAGCCATCTCCGGAAATCGTGTGGGAGATGAAGCCATTCCTAGTTTATTGAAATTTAAGAATTTGAGAAGCTTTTATGCTTGGCAAACAGATTTTAGCGAAGATGGGAAAAGGCAGTTGCTGGATAATTTAAAGGATGTCTCCATCGATTTTGGCTTTGATGCAACAGGCCTTGTTTATGAATTGAATGCTCCCAAATTGGTATTTGATGAAGTATTATTTCAGGATAGCACCTTGTTGGAAATCAAACATCCAATAGGAACTGTCGACATTCGATATACCTTAGATGGTTCAGAGCCTGATAGTATCCAAAGCCCAAAATATTCGGAACCGGTTTGGATCAGCAATACCTCAAAAATTTCAGCAAGAGTATTTGCCAATGATTGGAAAGGAAGTGACACGGAAAGTATCCTGCTCTTCAAATCTGGAGTTCATCCATCAGAAATCGAATTATTGAAGAACCCTGAAAAAAAATATAGCGCAAATGGAGGTTCTACTTTAAGAGATCAAATCAAAGGAAAAAACAACCATACTACAGGAGAATGGCTAGGCTATCAAGATAATCCTGCGGATTTTGTAGTCAAATTTCCGAATGACAAAAAGATTTCTAGAATTGTTCTTAGTCTTCTTTATAACGAAAGTGCCTATATATTTCCGCCTAGCCTGGCAGAAATTTGGGTAAAAAAAGGAGACAATTGGACGTTAGTAGAAAAGGAGGTTCCCACTCAAAGCGAAGAAATTAAGTTGCCTAGATTAGAAGCTCTTGCTTTTGACCTTCCCAAGGAATCATTTGAAGAAATCCGAGTAAGGCTCACCCCTATTTCAAGGCTTCCGAAATGGCATCCAGGGGCAGGAGAAAAAGGTTGGGTATTCATTGATGAAGTTTTGTTGGAAGAATAAAATCAAAAACAGCCCCCTTAACTTTCAAAAAAACGAAACCCCCAGCTATTTGTTGGGGGTTTCGTTTATATAACCCGGATCCTTTTTTATCTAGATGCTATTTTATAGCTAATTCCATTGATGGTAATGGTTCCAGAGGACCTTGGAGCACCACGTGTAGCATGCACAATTCCTGCCATAATTCCTGCTGACATAGAGGTTCCAGACATGACCTGATAGGCATTCTGCCCATTTTGATTTGGCCAAGCTGAAAAGATATTTGCTCCTGGTACAAAATAATCAATCCCAGAACCAAAGTTAGATGCCGCATACTTTCCTCCTAAAGCACCACATCTGAAATCCAACGCTCCGACTGTAAAGATATTAGGCCCATTGATACATCCTGGTAAATTTTGAGCCGCATTTCCATTGTTGTTACCTGCAGACATTACTACAAACATTCCGCTATCAGCAATTGTCATAATAGCCGATGTTAATGCTGGGTTAGAAGTAGCACAATTGGATACATCGAAACTACCCAAACTCATTAATACCACATCACCAGGTTGACCATAGTTTGCAATATGATCCAAAGCTAAAAGGATCTTAGCCCAACTACTTACTCCATTATTATCAAACACTTTAATAGGGATGATTTCTGCTCCTGAGGACACTCCAGTTGCAGATAAGCTTCCAGAACCTTTACCTGCAGCCAAGCCAGCAACATGAGTTCCATGTCCCAATATGTCATTAAATGGTTGACTATCTACAAAGCTTATTGCAAGTCTGGAAGATTGATTTACATTCAAATCTCTATGGTTGGCATCCACCCCTGTATCTATCACCCAAATACTTTCTTTACGGTTATTACTATCTGTTGAACCGTTCACCAAGGCGATGGCACAACTAGCTTTATTTCCTTCATCATACAGCCATGAAGATTCTATATCATCAGATTGCATGATAGGCCTGCCTTGCATGATTGGTCTTCCTTGAGAGTCAGGTGTACTTTGCATAATCGGCCTACCTTGAATCTCTATGTCTTCGTCCACGCTTTCAACCTGTGGATCATTTAATAGATTTTCTCGCTCTTGGTCTGTCAAGGGTGCAACAAAGCCTACTTTTACGTCAAAAAATTGATTTTTCACATTTCTAATTCCTTTTCTATTAAGGAATTCCTGAAGCCTTACTTTTTTCTGATTTCTCTTGTCTTGGTTTAAATCAGATTGCCTGATTCTATCAGAATTGGTTGCCCGGTTTTCAAAAACAGGAACTTCAAAGGAAGCTTTCATGGTGACCACATAGGTTTTTTGACAATAACCTGATAGACAAATCATAAAAAATAAGAATCCAATCAATAACTTTTTCATAAGGAAGATGTTAAAACAATACAAAATCGGCTCAAATGAGTAATACCAAAATACTCTTTTTATTGTTCAAAATACATTTTTATGGTAAATAAATTAGTGTATCTTGAATAATATCAAGAATCAGAATAAATTGATTACCAAATTCTGATTTGATCCAACAGAAATTGATATTTATGAAACCATATAATGAATGTTTAAAAAAACTTTTAACAAGCCCATATAAATCACGTATTATTATTTCAAATACCACTTTATTTCGCTTAGTTTAATTAGCTGGGAAAAATGCAAACTATAAAGCCCCCAACTTCTGTAATTTTTTATGGATCAAGTCTTAAATAGGAAACATTCAATCGTCTACTTTTCTGATATTGTCGGATACACCCTTTTGATGGGTCAAGATGAAGATCATGCCTTCGAATTAATGAAGCAAAATTTGGTTCTTCACTCAGAGGTCTTCGAAAAACATCGGGGTAAAATCATCAAAGAATTAGGTGATGGGATTTTGGCAATTTTTGAAACTGCTGAGGAAGCCTTAGAAGCCAGTCTGGAAATACAAAAAGAATGGGGAAAATCAAGTGAACTAGAACTTAGAATTGGTCTTCATTGCGGCGGTATTATCCTCGATAATGGAGACGTCTATGGAGATGCGGTCAATGTTGCATCCAGAATTCAAAGCATCGGAGTTCCCTCCTGTGTTTTATTCTCATCAGATGTATTGGCTAACCTTCCGAATCACAGCAGGTTTACCCACATTAATTTAGGCCTATTCCGACTGAAAAATGTCGCGAAAGAACTAGAACTCCATGCGCTGACTAATCCACCTTTGGCAACCCCAAAAAGGGCGGATATGATTAAGAAGGTAAAAAGTCAAGAGCGTGAACCTTGGAAATTCTGGGTAGCCTTGGCCTCTACCCTCACCATTCTTTTATTCTTAATTTATTCCCTTTTGTGGAACAATTATACCTGGGAAAAAGAAAAATCCGTGGCTGTCTTGCCATTTACCAATGTTGATCCTAAAGCATCCCAAGATGTTTATTCGAAAGATATTACCCAAGAAATTATCAGTCAATTATCCGAAGTAAACGACATTAAAGTAATCTCTTATGGTTCGATTAAGGATATTAGAAACCCGAATTTAAATTTAGACTCTTTAGCCGAGATACTTGAGGTCAGCACTGTCTTAAAGGGATCTATTCAATACTTGGGTGATATGACAAAAGTAAACGTCCAGTTTATTGATGTAGAAGAAAACAAAAACCTGTGGACCTCTTCTTTTACTCGAAGTGGTCAAGATCTATTGAGAATTCAAAGTGAAATTGCAAAAGAGATTTCAAGAGTTTTAGGAATTTCTTTATCTGCAAAAGAAGAGGCGGAAATAGGCAAAGTTTTGACTTCAAGTCCAGATGCCTATGAATGGTACTTGAAAGCAAAGGAAAAATATTCTGAATATAATCCTGAAAGCTACAATATAGCAGTTGAGTATTTCAAGAAAGCAATTGAAATAGATCCAAATTTTACTCTGGCTTATGCAGGCCTGGCAGATACCTATGCGCAATTATCCTTGTTTGACTCAAGCAACTCTGTTAGTGAAAAGGGCTTGTTAATTGATTCAAATTCAGCAGAACTATATAAAACTAGGGGAAACACATATTACTACTTAGGGGAGTTAGACAATGCAAAAAAATCATTTGAAATAGCTATTTCAATCAAACCCAATTATAGTGAAGCCATTGGTAATTTAGCAACTGTGTATATGATTCAAGGCCACTTGGCAAAGGCCCTCCTATTGCAACAAAAATCTTCCACACTAAACCCTACAAGCTATATTCCATTTCAGATTTCAGGATGGATATATAGAATTTTAAACCGCTTTGATTTGGCTTTAGACTGGCTTGAAAAAGCCAATTCCATCAAATTTGATCCAGTAACTTCTGAACAAATTGCTTATTTATATTTAGAGCAAGGAAATAAAGAAAAAGCTTCTGAAGCTATTGAGGAAATACTAGCTGATTCTATTCATGATTTAGATTATGTTTATTCTACTGCTGGGTTTATTGAATTCTGGAGTGGTGAGCACCAAAAATCTAGAGAATTTTTTGAAAAAGCGATACTTGAAAATCCCGAAATACTGAACGACCCATTTAACTCAGCAGCAATTCCTCTCGCCTATGCCAACCTTCAATCAGGAAAAACTGAAATTGCCGACAGCCTCATAAAAAATGCCATTAGTATTAGAGAAAAGGGCGACAATAATCCCTTAAGTACAGATCCAGTAATTTTATTTGATTTAGCCCAATTAGAAGTTTTAAATAACAGAAAAGCAAGAGCAATAAATTATTTAGATCAAGCAGTAGCCTATGGATTCAGAGATGATTTTCACATCATAAGCAACCCCATATTTGATGCATACCGAAGTGATTCAAAATTTCAATCAATTTTGAAGGAAATTTCACAAAAACATAATGAACTAAATAAAGAATTACGTTTATCTGAAATTCAGCTTCAGACAAAAAATTGACGATTTCAAAAAGAATAAAGGATCCCAACATACATTATAAAATGGGTGCTGGTCCTTCATAATACTTACTAAGGCCTGACCGATTTACATCAAATTTGATCAGGTCTGCTATTTCAACTTTTCATTTTCGTCAATAATAAACCCCATTCTCACACCACAACCCAAAGCCAAGACAATTCCATTCATCTCCTTGTATTTCAGTTTCCTATTTTAGCTACAGGATAATCAGGATCTGGATCACCGGTTGCCGCCCCTCTTTTGATTGTTGTCAATGTACCCACGCCCTGATTATGATAAAGAATGCCGGAAAACATTGCCGCAGAAAGAGAAGTCCCAGAAACTAATACATATTCTCCCCCAAGAGCGGTAGTAAAAATATCCTCACCAGGCGCTAAATAATCTACCGTAGGTCTACCATAATCTGAAAAACTAGAATATAGATAGGTTCCAGAACATGGGATTTCAACAGATCCGATCGTATATATATTGGATATAGTCGGGTTAGGGTTAGTAGCATCAATGCAACCAGGAAAATTAGTTAATGACTCTTTCGAACTATTTCCAGCTGACATTACTACTTTGACCCCTTGATTCGCTAGCGTTAAAATTAAAGTTCGAATTCCTAAATATTGAGGAGCAGTACAATCTCCAAATTGGATATCACTACCCCAACTTAAATTTACAATATCACCTGAAATGGAATTTGATAAAATATGATTTAAAGCAGATACGATTTCGGCAGTATTGGTATTATCATTTTTATCAAAAATCTTAATAGAGATCATTTTTGCATTTGGATAAACTCCATTGACACCATATCCATTGAGGTAAATAGGATCAGAAGATGCCAAACCTCCTATTACACCTGCCATGAATGTACCATGTCCATTTTCATCATTAAATGGATCATTTTTCGGGTTACTAGAAGGGACTGAAAAGTCTGCTGACAAATCTATTTGAGCTGGCTCAAAATTCAAATCCTGGTGATTTTTATCAATTCCAGAATCCACTATCCATACGCGATGGTTTTGAACAGGTAGACCAGGTTGGCCTCCACCAATTTCCTGAATCATGGTACTTGATTTTGATAAAGAATCATACCTAAGTTGCTCTTGCATGATTGGCTTTCTAGTTTGCTCTATAAAGTCCGACTGCATGATTGGCCGTCTAATTTGCAATTCAAAAATCTGTTTACTGAAATAATTTAATGCTACTGAATTCCTGTTCAAATTTTCATATTGGGAAGCTGTAAGTTCTTCCATATAAACAGACACTTCAGAATAAACCCTTATATGGTTTTTATCAACTTGAATTGTACTGTCTATGGATTTTATGAATTCTATAACACCATTTTTAAGGTTAGTTACCAAACTTTGGCATCCCTCACTTGAAAAACCCATTTCACAATAGGAGTTATTGGACAATGGTTTAAAATCAGCATCATCCGTAAATACTAATTCATAATTGTAAAGATGCTCTGTAACAACTTGGTTTTTATCGTTTTCATTTACTGGAAGAGTGCTTTTTGAACATGAAACCCAACCTAGACACAGAAAAACAAAAAAATACGCGAACCTTCTCATAACAACAAAAATTTAACCTATTAAAAATCAACTCATTAAAAGTATTTTAAGTTAAAAAAAATCAACGTTATTTAAAAATAATCCTATTTAAATATCACAATTACGTTTATTTAACCAGCATTTTAATAACTACAAAACCTTATTCTTTCTGAAGTTCTTCCCTGTATAGATGGATATTTTCTTCAATTGATTCTTCTAATTCAGGCTCTTTAATATCCTTATATCGGGTCACTTCATCTAAAATAGTCTTGGCAACCAGAACTCTGGCAGTTTCTTTATTATCAGCAGGAATAACATACCATGGGGCATGGGGCTTGGAGGTCCTATTGATCGCTTCTTCGTAGTATTCTTGATATTTCTCCCAATAGCCTCTTTCTTTCAAATCTCCCGGCGAGAATTTCCAATTATGTTTCTTCTTATCTAGTCTCCTAAGCAATCGTTGCCTTTGCTCCTCTTTACCTAAGTGCAAGAAAAACTTTAAGATGATCACTCCATTTTGGCTAATATGATTTTCAAAATTATTGATTTGCTCAAATCTATTTTCCCAAAAATCCGGAGTAATATCTTCTACTGAGTTTATGCCGGGGAGATGCTCTCCCAGAATATATTCAGGATGCACTCGGGTTACCAATACGTTTTCATAATGCGTTCGATTAAATACAGCATATTTCCCTCGATCTGGCAACGCAATGTAATGTCTCCACAAATAATCATGCTTTAATTCATTGGAGGTAGGAGTTTTAAAACTATGAACTACTACTCCACGAGGATTGAATTCTTTGAAAACCTCTCTGATTAAACTATCCTTCCCAGCGGTATCCATCCCCTGCAAACAGATCAATACCGAATATTTGCTGTGAGCATACATGATGTCTTGATGTTCACTTAATTCCTCTCGAAACTCATTCAGCTTTTTTGATTTCTTCTTTTCTGAAGTTTCCAAATCATAAGATGTTGAAATTTTATGAAGCTCAATAGGAGTAACCACTTTAAACTTTTCAGAATCTATATTTTTCATAAGGAGAATTTTAATTCAATAAAAAATTGGCTGAAGGCCTTAATCCAAGATAATATTTTAAATTGAGGCAGGAATACTTCCTCCATTTTTTTTAAGTTTAAACCCAAACGACCAAACCTTAATTATGACTTTAAAACAAGATACAGGAATCTTAAGCAATCGGTATCTAGCATTAGATGTTTTACGTGGCATGACCATCGCCTTTATGATCATTGTGAACACCGCGGGTGATTGGTCAAATTTGTATGCTCCTTTAGCACATGCCAAATGGCATGGTTTCACCCCTACCGACCTGGTTTTCCCAACATTTCTATTTGTAGTAGGAAATGCCATGAGCTTTTCCATGAAAAAGCTACAGGACATGTCTGCCAAGAATTTCTTTAAAAAAGTAGGCAAGCGGGCTCTTTTGATCTTTTTAATAGGCTGGCTATTAAATGCATTCCCTTTTTATGAACTGACAGAGAACGGTGGGTTCAATTTTATCAAGCTTACTGAAGTGAGATTATTTGGGGTTCTTCAGAGAATTGCCCTTAGCTATTTCTTTGCAGCCATCATCTTATATATTGGAGGGATTAGACTAGGCTGGATTTTTAGCGCAATTGCCTTACTGGGCTATTGGGCCATCATGTATATTTTCGGTGATCCAGCAGATCCCTATGGATTGACAGGAAATGCTGCCATCCAATTGGACCTATCTTGGATTGGTGCTGAGAGAATGTATGGTGGAGAAGGAATTCCATTCGATCCAGAGGGAATTTTAAGTACTCTTCCAGCCATTGTGAATGTGATCGCTGGTTACCTCGTTGGGAGGTTGATCCAGCAATTGGGGAATGGCATGGAAACTATCAAAAAACTACTGATTGGTGGAGCGGTACTGATAGCTGCAGCATATATCTGGGACCTCGTTTTCCCGATCAACAAAAAAATTTGGACCAGCTCCTATGTATTATTGACTGTGGGAATTGATATGTTGATTTTGGCTGTTTTGGTATACATTATAGAGTTGAAAAAAGTAAATAACTGGACTTACTTTTTTGAAGTTTTTGGAAGAAACCCATTGATATTGTATGTCGCATCCGGATTAGTAATCACTCTTTTTGGAATGATTCCTATCGGGGAAATCAGTTTAAGGTCCACGATCTATCAAAATTTGTTTACCAGCTGGTTAAGCCCTAAAAATGCTTCGTTCTTTTTTGCGTTCAGCTATATGCTTTTGATCTGGATCATAGGACTTTGGATGGACAAAAAACGCATCTACATCAAGGTTTAAAGTAATTGCAACGAATTTGTATTCTATATTCTGAATTTTGTAAATTATCCCTGCTTTTTAATTAAACAGGGATTTTTTATGAAATTAAAAATTGGAGTTTACAATGTGGAATGGATGAGGGAACTCTTTGATCCTGAAGGAAATCCAACCACCACTGGAAAAGAGGGAGAACGAAGTCAGCAGTTAGCAGCGGTCATTGAAGCCATGGATCCTGATTTTTTAGGTATTGTAGAGGGTCCGAACACATTAGTCAACCTTTCCAAAACAGCTAGCCTCCAATTGGAAGCATGGGTTCAGGCGTTTCTTCCTCAAAAAAACCTAAAGGGAATACACGGTTTCCCCTCACCTGGTCAACAGGAACTATGTGCCTTATATAATCCAGACAAAATAAATGTACTTTTTACCCCAGAGGTAAAAGAAGGAAAGAGGTTTGATGAACCCTTCGTAGTGGACACCCTAAATAGACTTATCAAAGAGCAATATAAACACTATAGGCCCCCGTTAGAACTTAGCATTTTAGGGTTAGATGACACGCTATTTACAAGGGTAATTATTGCTCATACTAAATCTAAAGGAATCTTTGATATGGTAGACTATGCAAGGTTTGAACAAATTTCCCAACGGGACCGCCTCAAGTTATTTGCAGAATGTATGTCCATTCGCCAGCGCTGTGATGAATATTTGGAGAAAGGACAACAAGTCATGGTCATGGGCGATATTAATGATGGATTTGAACTGGACTTTTACGAAAATAAGTTCAGCAAATCAGCGGTTGAACTTCTGCTTGGAGATACTTGGCATCCAGAATTCATCCTAAAATCTGTTTTGCCTAAACCCAAATTAAACTCTTATGGATGGACTCCCAATTCGAGTAGATTCAAAGACCGAATTACAGGAGATCAAGTCAATGTACTGATTGACCACATTTTAGTCAGTCAAGGAATCCAAGTGCTCCATGGAAAAGTTTGGAATCCCTACCTGGAAAAAGATGACAATTTGATTCAAAGCGTGAAAACTCAATTGAAAAATGCTTCGGATCACTTTCCAATAGTATCTGAAATCGAATTTTAATACCTAGTACAATGGACCAAGCAGCACAAACCATGATGGATAACCTTCAAAAAAACACAGGAAAAAGCCTGGATGAATGGGTATCCATTGTCAAAAAAGAAAATTTTTCAAAACATGGTGAAATCCTCAAGTTCTTAAAAAGTGATCATGGGTTTACCCATGGTTTTGCCAACCTAGTCGCTCACAAAACCTTGAAATCCGATGCAGGATCTGCCAGTGGATCGGATGAGTTGATTTCCAAACAATACAAGGGAAAAGAACACCTTTTACCGCTATTTGAAAAATTAAAGGTTGAAATTAAAACCTTTGGAAACGACATTGAATTTGCTCCAAAGAATGCCTATGTGAGCGTCAGGAGAAAGAAACAATTTGCAATGTTAATTCCTGCTACGAAAAACCGGTTTGACATTGGAATCAATCTCAAAGGCCAAGAACCCACTGGCATGCTTGAATTAGATACTAAATCTAGTGGAATGGTAAGCCATAGAATCGTAGTCAATCCGGAAGAGCAATATTCAAAAGAAGTAATTAACTGGTTAAAAAAGGCTTACGATGCAGCTGGTTAAAAACCATTTATAAAATAGGATTACTATTTATCAATTTCTGAAGGGTTTCTCTAGATTTTAGGTTCTACCTTGATATCTATAAAACACGCTTAATTTATGCTTCCTTCATTTCGTCCAAACCCCACTAAAAAGTACTTATTCTTGCTAGCTTTTGTGGCATTGCTTGGGAATAGTGCATTTTCTCAAATCACCGAAGAAACCTACCATAAAGCCGAATACTTTCTAAGTAATAATATTCAAAGGGAGGTTTACCACTTGGATGTAAACCCAAATTGGCTGGAAGGAAAGACCAGCTTTTGGCATTTAACCCATACCCAAGATGGAAAAAGGTTTTTCTTGACGGATATATCCGAAAAAAAGACAGTTGAGGCCTTTGATCATACAAGGCTTGCAGAGTTGCTAGAAGAGAAATCCGGTGAACCCATTGATGATCGTAACCTCCCTTTTAATCGAATCTCTTTCAATCAAGACAATTCATTGAGTTTTCAATGGCAAAACAAAACCTGGACATACCGGGAAGAAAAACTCGAATTTAAAAGATTGGAAGATTCCGAAACAAGGGACCGCTCTATTTCCCCCGATGGGAATTGGAAAGCTTACACCGAAAACTTCAACTTATTTGTCGAAAATCTAGAAACCGGAGAAGAGATACAATTAAGCTTTGATGGTAAGAAAGATTATGAATATGCTTCCTTTTGGGGATGGTCTGATCTGATCTATGGAGAGGATGGAGAAAGACCTGAACACTTTACGGTCAACTGGTCTCCTGATTCAAAAAGAATACAAACTCAAATAGTAGACCTGAGATTAGCTGAGAAAATGTTGCTTTTGGACAATAGTCAGGATGATAAGTTTCGTCCTCAGCTAAAAGGTTATTATCGAGGCTCCCCAGGGGATACTACTGTGGTGACCTATACCCCAGTGCTATTTGATATAGAGTCCAAACAATCCACCAAATTCACGGAATTCACCTCTCCTCATTTTATTGGTATGTACTTCAATTGGAACCCGGATGGCAAGTATTTATTCGGGACTTATTTACATCGGGGCTTCAAAGCTTTTGACTTGATTGAGATCAATGCGGAAACCACTAAAATCCGAAAGGTGTATTCTGAATCCTCACCAACCCATATCAACAACAATAATATTTTCCGAAGATTGGATAATGGGCAATTCATCCTAGGAACAGAAAAATCAGGCTGGAACCAGCTTTACTTAATGGATTGGGCATCTGGAAAGTTGGTCAATAGAATTACCAATGGAGATTATGTAGTAAAAAACCTGCTTTCGATTGATGAAGAAAAGGAGGTAATCTATTTTGAGGCAGCAGGGGTAGATAACAATGTAAATCCGTATTACTCCTTTGTTTACAAGGTCAATTTTGATGGGACGGGTCTGCAGCTTTTAACCCCTGAGAAATCATTTCATGATATTTCGTATTCTGGAGGTAGTAAGTATTTTGTAGATAATTATTCCACGGTAAATGAACCTACAGTCTCAGTGGTGAGGGAGTTAGAAACAGGTAATATCGTCCATGAGATTTCAAAAGCAGATATCTCCAACCTATTAAAAAGGGGGTATCAAAGCCCTAAGCAGTTTACTGCTACTGCCAAAGACGGCAAAACCACCATTTATGGTATCTATTATTTACCCACCACTTTTTCAGCGAAGAAAAAATATCCTATTGTAGACTATACTTACACCGGCCCCCATATTGACATTACTCCAAAAACCTTTCGGGCAGGTCTCATAGGGCTTCAACAACCCATGGCTGAACTTGGATTTATTGTGGTGACCGTAGATGGACTTGGAACCCATGGAAGAGGAAAAGCTTTCAACGATGTTTCCTATAATAATCTTGGAGATGGCACGACAGACCATGTATTGGCCATTAAAGAGTTGGCAAGCAAAAACTCATTTATGGATGTAGAAAAAGTGGGAATATTTGGTCATTCTGCAGGTGGGTATGATGCAGGCAGAGCCATGTTATTACATCCTGATTTTTATAAAGTAGGGGTTGCTTCTGCTGGTGATCATGATCATCGAATGGAAAAGGCCTGGTGGCCTGAAATGTATATGGGATACCCTGTGGGGGATTTCTACCATGAGCAATCCAATGTCACCAATGCTGCTAACTTGAAAGGGCATTTGTTACTGGCCCATGGAGGGATCGATGAAAATGTCAACCCTTCAGCAACCTTCAAACTAGCGGAGGCCTTAATCAATGCAGGCAAGGATTTCGATCTGTTTATTTGGCCGAGTAGAAATCACAGTTTCGGCAGGACTAATGGAGATTATTTCACCAAAAAACGCTGGGATTATTTTATTGAACACTTGCTAGGTGAGGAACCGATCAGGCACTACCAACTAAAAACAGATTAGAGCTCAACTACCTGAGGTTTCGAATTGGAATGACGGGTGATTCCATGACTTCCAATTCGAAACTTTCTTTCCTAATATAAAGTCAAATTATCCTTCGATTTCTTTTACCAATTCCTCATACCATGCTTCTCCATATTTTCGGATCAAAGCATCTTTTAAAAATTTATAGATAGGAACTTTCAAACTTGACCCCAATTGGCAAGCAGGGTCACAAATATGCCAACGGTCGTAATTAAGTGCGTCAAACTCATCGTACTTAGTAATACGAATAGGATACATATGACAACTAATCGGCTTTTTCCAGGATATTTTCCCGTCCAAATAAGCCTGTTCGATCCCGCATTTTAAAATCCCTCGCTCATCGTACAATGCATAGGCACACTCTCGGTTATCTCCTATGGTAGGCGTTCCTTTATCGCCATCTTTATCAATCACCCAAGTTCCCTGAGCCTCAATGACCTTTCTCCCCTCTTCTGTGATATAATCTTTGACAATGGGATAAATATCCTCAATGATTTTAGTTTCCTCATCTTCCAATGGAGCACCTGCATCTCCTTCCACACAGCATGCACCTTTACAAGCTTCCAAGTCACAGACAAAAAAGTTCTCTTTGATATCATCAGAAAGAACCGCATTTCCTACTAAAATCATAACTGGTAAATTTTCTCATCAAAGGTAAGCAATGCATTGGAAAATGAGTTTAGGAATTTGGCTTTTGAAGGTCCTTCTTTTTCACATATACCCCCTTTTTCAATCTTGCTATTAAATTTCCATGGGCATCTTTTACTTCACAAGGAAACTCGAAAACATGCTTCCCCTGCTCATCGACAATATTCCTCACCTGATTAATCTCTTCCTCCGTCATTGAAAAAATTGCAAAAACAGTCCCCTTACCCGGTTTAACAAATTCTATATGAGCATATTTATCCCAAACAATATATTCTTTCCCAAGATTGGTCAGTAAAATAAACATAAAGAATGGGTCGCACATGGAGTATAAGGAGCCTCCAAATGCTGTCCCAATTAAATTTCTATTATACCATGTAAGTTTCAACCTCACCTTAAACATCCGGAAATCCGGAGCATAGTCGACCACTTTGATGCCTGAAAAAAGATAGGGAGGATACCAATTGATGGCACGAATCAATTTTTTAAATCCATTGCTTTCGTTCATTCCTAAAAGTTACAGGAATATAAACGAAAAGAACCGCCCAATTTGAGCGGTTCAACCCAGCACTATGAAAATCAGCTATTTTATAGCTTATCAATCTACAAACCATCAAGTTCTTGAATTGTTCAATAATTAATAAAAATAGAAGATGTTTCCTCAGTTAAATTTTTATTACCAACCATTTAACAAAGAGATGAAACCCTTCTGGTATAAAATTCCGTACTTTACGTCGTGCAAGTCGTCTTGTCGCTGCCTTGATTAATATCAGGGAAGAGGAAAGTCCGGGCAACGTAGAGCTCCATACTTCCTAACGGGAAGGGGGCTGACTGGAGACGGTCAGTTTACAGAAAGTGCCGCAGAAAATATACCGCCTATTTCCGATTCGTCGGATTGGGTAAGGGTGAAAAGGTGGAGTAAGAGCCCACCGCCTTGGCAGTGATGTCAGGGGCATGGCAAACCTTATGGGTTGAAAGATCAAATAGGCCTCGGGCAAAGTGCTGCTCGTACGATTCTCGTATTTACGGGATTCCGAGGTGGGTAGATCGATAGATCCTGACCGCAAGGTCAGGGCTAGATAAATGACAAGAATTCTTTCTGATTTTAATCAAAAGGAAACAGAACCCGGCTTATAGACTTGCACTTTTTTCTTTTATATTAGAGACATGTCAAAAATCTTGATTATTGATGACGAAAAAGTCATCCGCGCTACATTACGCGAAATTTTAGAATACGAAAAGTTTGATGTATCTGAAGCACAAGATGGTGCGGAAGGACTTAAAAAATTAACTGAGGAAGACTTTGATTTGGTGCTTTGTGATGTCAAAATGCCAAAAATGGATGGAATAGAAGTGCTTGATCAAGCAAAAGCTTTGGAAAAAGCTCCTCAGTTTATTATGATTTCTGCACACGGAAGTATTGAAACTGCCGTAGAAGCCACCAAAAAAGGTGCTTTTGACTTCATTCCAAAACCCCCGGATTTAAACAGACTTTTACTTACTGTACGCAATGCTCTTGATAAAAAGAATCTTGTCACAGAAACCAAAGTCTTAAAAAAGAAACTTTCCAAAAAACTGGATATGGTGGGAGAATCCCCTGCCATTAAACTGGTAAAAGAAACCATTGAAAAAGTAGCTCCGACCGATGCTAGGGTTTTGATTACCGGACCAAACGGAACAGGAAAAGAGTTAGTGGCACACTGGGTTCATGCAAAGAGCAACAGATCTTCCAATCCATTTGTGGCAGTTAATTGTGCTGCAATTCCTTCAGAATTAATTGAAAGCGAACTATTTGGTCACGAGAAGGGAGCTTTCACTTCTGCACATAAACAGCGGCAAGGTAAATTTGAACAGGCTCAAGGCGGCACCCTATTTCTAGATGAAATTGGAGACATGTCCCTATCCGCTCAATCCAAAGTTTTAAGGGCCCTTCAAGAAAACCTGATCAACCGAGTAGGTAGTGACAAGGACATTAAAGTGGATGTGCGAGTACTAGCTGCAACCAATAAGGATTTAAAACAGGAAATCAAGGAAGGTAAATTCAGGGAAGATTTATACCATCGATTAAGTGTGATTCTGATTCAAGTTCCGGCCCTGAAGGATAGAAAAGAAGATATTCCACTACTTGTCGAGAAATTCCTCGGCGATATTGCCTCCGAAAATGGAGATGCAAGTAAAACTATTTCTGACAGTGCCCTGAAAAAATTACAGGAATTCCCATGGACAGGGAATATCAGAGAACTTAGAAATGTTATTGAAAGACTTGTGATTCTGGGGGAACCCGAGATAAGCCTAGAGGATATAAAAAAATATGCTGACTATTAGGGTCAGCATTTTTTTTAACTATTCGGTTTTTCAGTAGTAGGGGCTTTTGCGTAAGCTGGACAAGGTTTACTGGAGGCACATGCTCCAAGGGCCAATACTCCTACTAATAATGCGATTGTTGCTAATTTTTTCATAGTTGAGATTTTATGCTGATCAAATATGTTTAATTATTCTTAAGATAGCAATTACTGAACCAGAAGATTACACCCCCTGATTTCACTATTGTCAAACCTCCCCAAAACTTGGAGGTATCCATGTTCATCAAAACTTCCCAAATCCTGGGTTTCCAAGAATGCACAGGAATGGAAATTTGCCAAATCAATGACATTTATCCCTCCTTGACTTTTTGTACTCCAAGAATACGGATCGTTCACATCCCTTAACATAACGCGCATGGTGGTGGGCAAGGTATATTTCCCCTCCCCTTTTGAATAAGCCTGAGACATCAATTCGGTCATTCCATATTCAGAGTGAATCGTTTTAACTCCAAAATAGGGCTTCAATATCTCATGAACTTCTTCCCTTATCATTTCCTTTCTTCTTCCTTTCATTCCCCCAGTTTCCATAACTATCAAATTTTCCATTGTTGGAAACTCCTTTTCAGATTCAGCTAAATCCAAGAGTGCGAAGGTCACTCCCAACAGCAATACTTTTTTAGGGGAATGTTGAAGCAATCGAAGCTTATCCAGCAATTCATCTTGATTATATAAATAAAAACCAGAATGTTCGGATCCACTTTGTTCAATGAAGAAATTGGCCATACTGACCAAACTGCTTCCTTTTCTTTCCAAATAAGCGGGGAGCAATGCCAAGACATGAAAATTACTCAAGCCCCCATATTCCTTTTCAAAAATTGATTGGGCATGATTCAAATACCAAGACTCAGACCAAAAATAATGTTTACTGGTAATCATTCCCGTCGTTCCACTACTGGAAAAAAAGTCGGGATACTGAGTCAAATCTCCTGAAACTATGGGATGATCCTTGAAAAACCGTATGGGTAAAAAAGGAATGTCTTCCAATTGATTCACGTCTTCAACTTTAATGTGACGCGCTTCAAGGTATTTTTTATAGATTTGGTTTTCCGATGCCTGAAATCGAAAAAGCTCTAATGCTGTAGAGTCAAAGTCCTCAGATTTTAAATTCTTTATGACTTCTGAAAAACTTTTAAAATCCTGCATCGTTTTATATTTTGCAAAGTCCAATAATGGAACTGTTCAACTTGGATGTAAATTTACTTTCGCCCTATGCGTTTCAAAAACTATTCAGGAATATTCTTTTTAGCTGTAGCAAGTTTTTCTTGTGTCAACTCACCTGATAATTTCCCAAGTACACCTGAAATTGAATTTTCCTCCATTGAATATATCCCTACTTCTGGGCCAGATTCTCTGATCGTATCCGTAAACTTTAAAGATGCAGAAGGAGACTTAGGACTGGGAGCTACAGAAATCACCCCCCCCTTTAATGCGGTGGAATACCAACGAAATAATGTAGGTGAATTAATTACATACTCTACAAGGCCTCCTGAAGCTCCTACTTATAACCCTATTGATTGGGTGATTGATCCGATTATCAATAATGCTATTGTGAAAGACACCATTTGGGTAGTTCAAAACCCTAATCAATACAATATTTACGTAAAGTTCTTTGTGAAAAGAAATGGACAATACACCGAGTTTAAATGGCAAGACCCTCCTTTTTACACTACGTTTAATGGTCGCTTCCCTAGGATATTGAATAATGATCAAACTCAGGCAATTGAGGGAAATATTCGGTATGCCATGCTTTCCTCTGGGTGGCAATCCATCTTTCGAACAGATACCCTAAGGGTAGAACTTCAGATTCAAGACAGAGCGTTGAATAAAAGTAATGAAGTGACGAGCCCCGATGTCACTTTAAGTACCATCACAAAAGATTAAAAAAAGCCCTTCAAATCGAAGGGCTTCATTTTTTATAATGCGGGGAATGATTTCGGATCTACTTCGTTCATGACTGCATAAACTTTTTCGACTATATCTTCTAAACTTGGTTTTGAAAAATAATCTCCATCCGAGGAATAAGCAGGTCTATGTGCTTTGGCCGCTATCGTCAATGGCTCAGAATCCAAATACCGAAATACTTCTTGACCTTCTATTACTTGCTGCATCATGTAAGCTGAAGCACCTCCCGGAACATCCTCATCAGCAAAAATCACTCGATTAGTTTTCTTAATGGAATCTCCTATTACCCCATGGGTATCGAATGGTAAAAGCGTCTGCACATCAATCACTTCTACATCTATCCCAAGTTCAATTAACTCACCGGCGGCCTCGAGTACAATTCTACACATCGAACCATAGGTGACAATGGTAATATCTTTTCCTTCTCTGAGTACCTCAGGTTTACCCAAAGGCACGGTATACTCGCCTAAATTGGCAGGCAATTTTTCTTTTAACCGATAGCCATTGAGACATTCTACCACAATAGCAGGCTCATCAGACTTCAATAAAGTAGAATACATTCCAGCTGCTTGGGTCATGTCTCTTGGAACACATACCACCATTCCCCGAAGTGTTGATAAAATCATTCCCATTGGGGAACCAGAATGCCAAACTCCCTCTAATCGATGCCCTCTTGTTCTAATGATTAAAGGCGCTTTTTGACCTCCTTTGGTTCGATATTGAAGACAGGCCAAATCATCAGAAAGCATTTGTAGACCATATAACAAATAATCGATATACTGAATTTCTGCAACTGGCCTTAATCCTCTTAATGCCGTACCAATCCCTTGGCCTACAATCGTTGCCTCTCTAATACTGGTATCAGACACCCTTAATTCACCATGCTTGGCTTGCAACCCCGCAAAAGCCTGGTTTACATCTCCTATTTTTCCTACATCTTCTCCAAAGGCAAAAAACTTAGGGTTATGTTCGAGTGTATAATCAAAATACTTCTGAAGTACTTCTCTTCCATCTACCAGAATAGATTTTTCATCGTACGCTGGTTTAACCTCCTCAATATTCTGGACACTCCATTTTGACTCACTATACAAATGGCTATTGTATCGATCATGATTCTTTTTTGTTTGCTCCTTATACCAAGATTTTAACTCATTCTTGGCTTCATTGGAATCAAAACGCAGGGTTAAAAGCGCTTTTCTTACAGTGGAGATAACGTCTTTTCTGATTGGGTTAATCGTCCTAGAAAGCTCATCTGCCATCTGGGTTAAAATCACTTTTCTTGTACTATGCGCTGCAGCTCCTTTAATTAAAGAGATAGCTTCTTGAAGTTCTGCCTTGATCTCTTTAGAAAATTCCTGCCATGCAGTTTCTTTTTGTTTTTTAACATCTGCTTTTACCTGAGCCTCAATCTTATCTAAGGTTTCAGGAGTGGCGATTTTGGATGAAAGGATATACTCTCTGAATTTATCAATACAATCCCATTCCTTTTCCCATTTCAATCGCTCGGCAGATTTGTACCGTTCATGGGATCCCGAGGTAGAGTGTCCTTGGGGTTGAGTCATTTCTTCTACATGAATCAACACAGGAACATGATCTTCTCTTGCGATTTTACCCGCATTAAAAAACGCGTGCATCAAGCCTTCGTAATCCCATCCCTTCACTTTAATTATCTCAAAGCCTTTCTGTGAATCAGTTCTTTCAAAACCAGAAAGTGCATCTGAAATACTGCCTTTCGTGGTATGATATTCTTGTGGTACGGAAATTCCGTAAGCATCATCCCAAATAGAAATTACCATGGGAACCTGCATCACACCGGCAGCATTGATCGCTTCAAAGAAAATCCCCTCGGATGTAGATGCGTTACCTATCGTACCCCAAGCCACCTCATTTCCATTGATAGATAAATCTGTAAAGCTTTTTAAGCCTTTATTTTCCCTAAATAATTTGGATGCATATGCTAATCCTAAAAGTTTTGGCATTTGGGCAGCTGTAGGAGAAATATCTGCAGCAGAATTATACATCTTGGTCAACTCCTTCCAGCTTCCATCTTCATGAAGGGAACGAGTCGCAAAATGACCATTCATCAACCTACCGGCACTAGCAGGTTCCATCTCCACATTGGTATGAGCATATAACTGTGAAAAGTACTGCTGAACAGTCAATTCACCAATTGCCATCATAAAGGTCTGATCCCTATAATAACCAGATCGGAAATCGCCAATTTGGAAAGCCCGAGCCATGGCAATTTGAGCCAACTCTTTACCATCTCCAAAAATCCCAAACTTAGCTTTCCCCATAAATACTTCTTTTCTCCCTACCAGGGAGGCTTGCCTACTCAAAAGCGCAACCCTAAAGTCCTCAAGGATAGCATCTTTCGATAGGTCTGGAGATATTTCGGTTTTTCTTATGGGTTGTACTTCTGGCATAAACTATTTATCTAAAATTATTTTGGGCAGATTTTTACTTCTAATAAGGATACTCCAAAAATAGCCAATTCCATATTTTTTCCAAATTTCTAAGACAATATTTTTCCAACAAAAATTTGGATCAAACCTGATTTAATAAGAAAAAACAAAATATTATTCTTTTCCTAAAAAAATAACAATTCAAAAATCTGTTTTTCAACAGTTTAAGTTCTAGAATATAGCAAATGATGAACCTGAAAAAAAATTTCCAAATTAAACTTGTCTAAACGCTTTTCTTTAAAATTATTCTAACGATAAAATCTATTAACAAAACAATGTTCTGATTTTTTAAGATTTTCCAAATCACACCAAATACTATTTGCTGTGGGACTTTTCAGTTTGTTTTTGCTTAGTATCTTTGTGGTAATATATACAAATCCAAATATATCTATCATGATTATAGGTGTTCCAAAGGAAATTAAAAACAACGAAAATCGAGTAGCCCTCACTCCTGCAGGTGCAAAAGAATTGGTTAAAAGAGGCCACACTGTATACGTACAACATACAGCTGGTGAAGGATCTGGTTTTTCAGATGAATCCTATGTAGAAGCAGGAGCAAACATACTTCCTACCATCGAGGCAACGTATGAAATTGCCGAAATGATCATGAAGGTAAAAGAGCCTATTGAACCTGAATATAAGCTCATCAAAAAGGATCAATTATTATTTACCTATTTCCACTTTGCATCTTACGAACCTTTAACCAAAGCAATGGTTGAAAGTGGTTCTGTTTGTCTTGCCTACGAAACAGTGGAAAAAGCAGACAGAAGCTTACCCCTATTAATTCCGATGTCAGAGGTGGCAGGTAGAATGGCAGTTCAAAAAGGAGCAAACTACCTTGAAAAACCTTTGAAAGGAAGAGGCATTCTATTAGGTGGCGTTCCTGGAGTTTTACCTGCTAAGGTCTTGATTTTAGGTGGTGGAATCGTAGGTACTCAAGCAGCTTGGATGGCTGCAGGATTAGGTGCTGATGTCACGATCATGGATGTGTCACTTCCTAGAATGAGATACCTTGCTGATGTAATGCCAGCGAATGTAAAGACCATGATGTCGAATGAATACAACATCAGAAAAATGATCAAAAATCATGATTTGATCATTGGTGCTGTGTTGATTCCTGGTGCTAAAGCTCCGCATTTGATCACCAAAGACATGCTAAAAGAAATGCAACCAGGCACTGTACTTGTTGACGTGGCTGTAGATCAAGGTGGATGTATCGAAACTTGTAAGCCTACTACTCACCAAGATCCAACTTATATCATTGATGACGTTGTTCATTATTGTGTAGCAAACATGCCAGGAGCTGTACCTTATACTTCTACTCTTGCATTGACCAATGCTACCCTTCCTTATGCAATTCAACTTGCAGATAAAGGATGGAAAAAAGCAGCTCAGGAAAACCCAGAATTGGTTCCTGGCTTAAATGTGATCAATGGCGATATCGTTTATCAAGCAGTTGCAGAAGCATTCGATATGGATTATACTCCAGTAGTTAAATACTTGGCTGATTAACTCTTACATATATCCAATGAATCCCTCTTGTGAAAACAGGAGGGATTTTTTTTGACAAAAAATTAATGGAGGCAAAAAATCCCCAATTATATCCATGGGCTACACAGGAATTTAATTGAAAACCTCTTCCTTTTGGTCCATGGGATGATGGCATGAATTTATAGATTAATTCATTGACTAATAACAATTAATAACCTATCACAAAATGGACTCCGTAATCAATTCATCAGAAAACATCAGCAACAAACCTGAAAGAGGATACCTATTAGACACCTTATTCCAAGGCTTTCTGATTTTACTACCTTTATCGATCGTATTGATCCTTCTTTCTTTCTCATTCAATTTTATCTTCAAGTTAGTTGCCCCCATTAGCTCTATTCTTGACCCCGGAACAGATGAACCACATTGGTTGATCAACTTTCTTTCCATTGGAATATTGGTGCTTTTTATATTTATCATAGGAGCGTTGATCCGTCACAAAGTAGGAAAGGTTTATTTCACCCGCTTTGAAAAAAAATACTTGACCAAAGTGCCCCTGTATAGCCTAATCCATCAGACAGTTTATCAATTTGTGGGGCTTAAAAAACTCCCATTTTCTGAAGTTGTATTAATAGATCCTTTCAATTCAGGAACCATGATGACTGGATTCATAACTGATCAAATCAATGATGAGTTATATACGATTTTTGTACCGACTGCCCCCAACCCCACCAACGGAAATATATACCACGTTCCGAAATCAAAAATCACTTTTTTGAATTCAAGTACTCAAGATGCGATGCGTACGATCATGGGAATGGGAACAGGGACTTGTGACCTGATTGCCTCCGCTGGAAAAAGCTTTGTTAGCTCCTGCTCTGAAGAATCTAAAAAACAGTTGGATCCGGATTTCCCGACTGATTAAACCCTCGTGCAGACCTGAATAGTTGAGTTTAGTGAGTTAAAGGAATAGACAAGGTTAGTCCAGCAGGCTGAAACGATACTTGTTCAAAAAATGCTGGCAACTCTTTGGAATGAGTCGCATGAAAAGTATACATCAAAGCATCAAAGGTAAATAGGAAAGCACCTTGAAGTATAATTGATTTTCCGAACCCCACGAACTTATCCTTTGAAAGCCTGAACCCACGTTCTTTTAAATAAATCCCACCTGCCATATATGCTATATCCAATGCAGCATTTACCAATAGAATCTTTTCTATACTAGTCTGTGAATTCATGGTTTCAAATAAATCGGCACTTGGTAATTCTCGTGTTGCCTGCCAGTACCCTATCCCTGCAATGATTAAATTGACCGAATTCCAATATAGATTCATCTGGTGAAATGCTTTCGTCTGACCGGATGTATTACTGGCTCCAATTCCTCCCCAAACCATGTTGCCTAAAGCCCATGCTCCCAGAATGATCATTCCTGATTCATTGTATTGAACCCTAGTTTCATTATAGGAACCTAAGGCTGGAATTTCCTGAGAAAATGCTTCTGAATGAATTAACAAGACCATCGAAGCCACGAAAAAAAAGTAGATATATTTCATGGTAAATAAACAGTAGAATAAAGTAGTTGTTCATTATAAACACAACAAATCCCAAGCCTACCCCCTAACCCTTTATGTGATCATAAGCACAGACTGGAAGGAAGAATCAACTTAACTTAAGGAATTAAAATTAAATCATTATGAATTATTATCAATCCAAACAAGTAGAGGCGAAATCCATTCAGGAAGTTCGTGAACAAATTGAAGAAAAACTTAAAAATGAGGGATTTGGGATTTTGACAGAGATCGACATCCAGGCTACCATGAAAAAGAAATTGGATAAATCCTATCCACCTTTCCTAATTCTAGGTGCATGTAATCCCGTTTTTGCAGATAAAGTCCTGTCTATAGAGCCACAGATCGCCACACTACTACCCTGCAATGTGGTCATCCGAGAAACAGAAAAAAATAAATACGATGTATCCCTGATGGATCCATCAACCGCTATGAGCGTGGTAAAAAATCCAGAAATAGAAGGATTTGCCGTAGAGGTTAGAGAAAAATTAATGCGTGCCTTAAATGGCCTGAGCTAATTTTAGGTCTATCAGACATTCCAGGCATACACCAACATTCGTAGGCCAAAGCCTATCATGATCACTCCGACCCCTTTATTCATGATTCTCATCATGTTTGGGGTCACTAAATGAGAAAGCTTTTTAGCGATATAAGATTTTAATAAATCAATCAGGAAAACTGTGCCTAAGATTCCGGAATAATAAAGCCAAATATCCCAGTTAGATCCGTTTTCCTTCAATTGAACAATACTTGCAATTGAAATCCAAAACAATAAGACAAATGGGTTGACCCCATTAATGCTAAACCCTTTGATAAATGCTGATCTCTTTTTCACTTCAGGAATGTTAATCCCTCCTGAGTTGGGACGGTTTGTATTTTTCCGAATCAAAGAAGCCAACCCAAATCCGATTAAAATCGCCCCTCCAACGTATCCTAATACTTCTTCAAAATAAGTAGCTTCGGCTATAAATTTGATACCAAGGTAAGTGATCAATACATAGAATGTATCACTACACAAAATTCCAAAAGCAAGAACAGCAGCATATCTGAACCCTTGAGTTAGACTACTTTGAATAAGCGTAAAAAAAACAGGCCCCACCATGACTGAAAGGAGTAATCCCATACTGATTCCTTCCATCAATGATGCAATCATGAAATGGCATTTTTAGATTTTAAAAATTCTTGCCAACTGGTAGCCTTCTCCCCTTTCAATACCCTTGGAAATTTATTTTGTCCACCTTCTTTTCCTTGTTTTTTCATCCATTCATAGAATAGAGAGGATGGCAAAATATCAACCATCACTTCTTTGAGGGCATGCCTTCTTTCCACAGCATAATCATCATTCAATTTCTTTAAATGTGAGTCAAGTGCTTCTCTAAAAACAACAGGATCAGCTTCGTCACTACTCCCTATAAACCAATGATGGCCAAACAAATTATCATGAGGAACTCCTAAGACTGTAAACTCCCTTACATTGATATTCAAATCTTCAGAAGCTAATTCAATTGCTTTGTTCATATTATCTACGGACATGTGTTCTCCACATAGGCTTAAATAATGCTTCGTTCTTCCAGTGATAATGATTTCAGATTCTTCTTTGGAAACAAACCTTACCACATCTCCAATTAAATAGCGCCAAGCTCCCGCGCAGGTACTGATTAGTAAAGCATAATCATTTCCTTCCTCCACTTCATCAATTTTCAAAGTCATTGCATGCTCTTTGATATTTCCTTCCTCATCAAAATTATCTTCATTAAAAGGCACAAACTCATGAAATATGCCATTGTTCAATACCAATCTCATGGATTTTCTATTTGGCAATGCCTGAAAGGCAATGAACCCTTCAGATGCCAAATAAGTCTCAATGTAAATGATAGGCTTAGCTAAAAGCTTTTCAAAACCCTTCTTATATGGTTCAAAGGATACTCCTCCATGGACAAAAATCTGCAGATTGGGCCATATATCATGAATAGTCTTCAGTTGATACCGCTCTATAATTTTTTCAAGCAGGATTTGTAACCAAGCAGGCACCCCTACAATGATCCCTATGTCCCATTTAGGAGCTTTCTCAACAATTTGATCCAACTTATCCCCCCAATTTTTATTTCTGGAAATTTCTTTTCCTGGTCTATAAAAGCGCTGAAACCAAATCGGAAGTTTTCCTGCAGTAATCCCACTCAAATCACCCGAAAAATAAGTACCATTGAATTCCAAATCCGTACTTCCTCCCAACATCAAAATCCCTTTGGAAAACAAAGCATCTGGAAGATCATATTTGGATAAAGATAAAATTTGTCTGACTCCAGTTTTCCGAATTGCTTTTACCATATCCCTGGTAACAGGAATAAACTTAGAAGTTGCTCCAGATGTACCACTACTCAAGGCGAAGTATTTAACTTTTCCGGGCCAAGTAACATTCTGCTTTCCTTCCTGCAACAAATGCCACCACTCGGCATGAATTTTATTGTAATCATAAATAGGAACTTGAGCTTTGTATAATTGGTAAAACTCATCATCTCCTTTTTTGAAGCTTTTCAAAATAGAGGGGAAATCATATTTCGAAGAGATCAGAGTATGATTCGCTTTTATCAAAAGTTTTCGAAGCGTATTTTTCTGTAATTCAAGAGGTTTAGAATATTCTTGTTCCAAACTTTCTCTCAGACGAATACCTCGTTTTAGTAAAGTACTGATGATCGCCATATCTTTGTTTTAGGCCTAGGGTAAAAAAGTGAAGTATAAAAATAGAAAATGGACATTAAAGCCAATCTCGAAACAGTAAAAAAAACTTTTATAAACCCTGATTGCTTATTGGTAGCAGTCAGCAAAACCAAGCCACTTGAAGACTTGAAAAAGGCATATGATTGTGGTATCAGGGATTTTGGAGAAAATAAAGTGCAGGAGCTTCAAGCCAAACAACCGGAAATGCCAGAAGACACTCGATGGCATATGATTGGCCACCTTCAAAGCAATAAAGTAAAATACATCGCTCCCTATGTATACCTAATTCATGGAGTGGATTCCTTTAAACTTTTGAAAGAAGTCAACAAACAGGGAAAAAAAATAGACCGAATCATCCCGGTATTACTTCAGATCCATATTGCGGATGAAGAGTCTAAGTTTGGTTTTGACAAAAACGAATTGTTGGAAATGTTTCAAGACCCCAATTTTAAGGGGCTAACTCATGTACAAATAAAAGGTTTGATGGGAATGGCTACGTTTACTGAAAATGAATCCCAAATCAGAAAAGAATTCAAAGGGCTAAAGAATCTTTTTGAAGAATTAAAAAATGAATCCCTTCCTGATTTTGTTCAAATGGAGGAAATTTCCATGGGAATGAGCGGAGATTATTTAATCGCACAAGAAGAAGGAAGTACAATGGTTAGAATTGGTTCTGCCATTTTTGGATCGAGAAATTACCCTCATTAAAAAGTGAACTCAAATTGTTCCCTTCCCTTTTTGGAGAACTAAAAAGACGGGATTTCAATCAAGAAAAAGTGGAATTTTCAATACAATGAACGGAAGACAAATAATTATGATCGCTGCACTTTCTGGAGCATTTGCTGTAGGAATTGGTGCTTTCGGAGCACACGCTTTGCAGGAAACCTTAGTAAATAACGGAAGAACTGCCACCTTTGAAACTGCAGTAAAATATCATTTTTACCATACGCTTTCTCTGGCATTCATGGGATTGATTTTGATGATTAGGCCCAATTGGAAAAGTCTCACTTTCAGTATTTGGAGTATGATTTTAGGGATCATTATATTTCCTGGATCACTTTATATTTTATCCTTAACAGGAATCACTTGGTGGGGAGCCGTCACTCCTTTAGGTGGAGTTTTTTTTATTTTAGGTTGGTTAGGCCTCTTTTATTCAGCACTTAGAAATGACCAAATTGTTGTCGATTAAAAATTTAAGCCTGGTCCTTTCATTCTTCTGTTTCGGTTTTCATTCTGCTTATGCACAACTAAACAGAGACCAATATCTAAAACTGGAAGAAGCTGTTGGAGATCAGAGCTTTTTTGCCAATCATTTATCAGGGTTTGAATTATATGATTTGGACAGCCAAATCGTACTCTATGAAAGAAATAGCGAACAGCGATTTATTCCCGCCTCCACTACCAAGTTATTGACCTTATTCTCCAGCCTGATCATTTTAAATGACTCCACTCAAACGTTCAGGTACACTACCAGTAACGATACCATTCGGATTTGGGGATCTGGAGACCCTAGTTGGAACTACAAAGAATTATACCAACCAGATATCCGATCATTCATTGCACCTTTCAATACGGTGCTTTTTTCTGATTCAAACCAAGATTCCCCTGCTTTTGGCTATGGTTGGCAATGGGACGATTACTATTACGACTATTCTGCTGAGCGCAGTCCTTTTCCTATTTATGGCAATCTGGTTCAAGTAAAAAAGTCAGGAAATCGTCCTATCGTAACACCAAAAAGATTTCAATCGGCAGTCTATACAACCAATAAAACGACTCGGGAACTAGAAAGAGATTTTCATTCCAATAATTTTTTTTACAATCCCAATAACTTTAGGGGTTCGGAAGAATTTATTCCATTTATATCTTCCCCAGAATTGTTTGTTGAGTTAGCTTCTGAGGCTACTGGAAAAACCTGGGTTTATCAGCCTGATTCATTGCCCAAGGATCATTCAGAATGGAGAGCTGCCCCCCTATTTCCAATATTGGAGGAGATGATGTTGGAAAGTGATAATTTTTTGGCCGAGCAACTGATGTGGATGGTTTCTGACCGACTTTTCCAAAGATTGGATACAGAAAGAGCAATTGAGTATATCCTTAAAACCTATCTTAATGATTTACCAGACGAACCTCAATGGGTAGATGGAAGTGGATTGAGTAGACATAATTTGGTGACCCCTCGATCTATGGTGGCGCTCTTTGAGAAAATCTATAGAATGGTCCCTGATGAACAGTTATTTGACTTGTTGCCTACAGGTGGAGTTTCAGGAACGATCAAAACAAGCTACCAAGCCCAAACGCCCTATATTTTTGCCAAAACAGGCACCATGAGCAACCATCATAGTCTGGTAGGACTTATTAAGGCTAAAAGTGGAAAAATGTACTGTTTTGCTTTTATGAACTCCAATTACCCTTACAAAGCATCTGTGGTAAGAAGGGAAATGGAAAAAGTAATGGTGATGGTGAGAGACATGCTTTAGTAAGTAGTCAGGCTCAGAGGGTATTTAGCAGGATTAGTACCCTTTGAAGTCTATTTCTTTCTCAAAGGCTATATCATTTTAACCATAAAGCCCCCGAAACTCCATTTCAAAATCATATTTTAAGTGGAAGTTCTTCCATCTAATTCCATGTGGGTTCTCTTTCGTGATCAAATCGCATTAGGAGGATTTGGGTATTATTCTTGTAATCCAGGTAGTGAATTAGAATGCTTGAAAACTAACTTGCAGCGCTACTCAACAAATAAAAAAACCGTATTTTCACACTTCGGATATAACACTTATCGAATGCAAAAACGAGAATTTCTCAAATCACTTGGATTACTTGCGGGTTCATTTTCCGCGCTTTCTTTTTCATCCCCATCAGGTAAAGACTTCGCGAAGATTATTCTTCCAAAATCGATAAAAAAAGGAGATACGGTGGGCTTGATTTCCCCCTCTGCTGCCACAGCTGACCGAATGCAATTTACTTTCGCTAAAGAAGCCTTGGAAGGGTTAGGCTTTCAAGTCAAATTTGGGGAAAACCTGATGAACCGAAGAGGACATCTTGCAGGCACAGATCAAGAGCGAGCGGATGACCTAAATGAAATGTTTGCAGATGATCAAGTAAAAGCCATTGTTAGCATTAGAGGTGGCTCTGGCGCAGCTAGAATATTACCTCTGATCGATTATAAGCAGATCTCCCGTCATCCAAAACCACTTTTGGGATATTCTGATATTACTGCTTTACACTGTGCCATTCATTCCCAAACAGGATTAATCACATTTCATGGCCCAATGGGGTCTGGAAGCTGGAATAGTTTTAATGTAGCGCAGTTTCAAAAGTTATTCTTTGAACGGGAACAAATGACTTTTGAAAATATCCATCCTGAGACCGATGACTTAGTGGTAAAATCCAATAGAACACAAACGCTAAAAGGAGGAATTGTGGAAGGTAGAATCCTAGGTGGAAATCTGACAGTGTTAACTGCAATTTCTGGTTCTGACTATTATCCTGACTTCAAGGATGCCATCCTGTTTATCGAAGATGTTGGAGAAGACCCCTACAGAATGGATAGAATGATGAGTACCTTAAAATTGAATGGAACTTTAGATAAAATAAAAGGCTTCATTTTTGGCCAATGCTCGGATTGCGAGCCTGGAGGAGGTTACGGATCACTAACCCTAGACCAAGTGCTGGATGATTACATCCTCCCCTTAGACATTCCTGCTTACACAGGTGCAATGATTGGCCATATATCCAAGCAATTCATCGTCCCAGTGGGAGCAAAAGTATCTATGAATGCGGATCAAGGTACTTTTAAGCTAATGGAAAATGTATTTGAAAATTAATATCCTATGAAATTCTGTATAATAGCTCTTTTCATAAGTGGATTAATAGCATGCAAAATGGGCTCAAAATCGCCTGAAAATGAAATTCAAATGACTACTAAAGAACCTCTTACGTATTTGGCCTTAGGTGATAGTTATACCATCGGGGAAGGTGTGGAAGAAAAAGACAGATATCCCAATCAGTTGGTCCACTTATTAAATGAAAATACCGAAAAAACCTACGCCAAGCCAAAGATCATTGCCAAAACAGGATGGACAGTGGATGAGTTGGAAGCAGGAATAAAAAACGAATTTATAGAAGGTCAAACCTACGACCTGGTTACACTTTCCATAGGTGTCAACAATCAATACCGAGGAAGGTCGGTAACGGAATACAAAAAGGAATTTGAACAGATGCTCCTAAAAGCCATTGGTTTTGCAGGAAATCTTCCCAATCATGTTTGGGTACTTTCTATTCCAGATTGGGGAGTTACCCCCTTTGCAAGTGCAAATGACAAGGACTCCATGAAAGTGGCCCAGGAAATTGACGAATTTAACTCCGCCAAAAAACAAGTCTGTGAACAATATGGCGTTACATACATTGATATCACTGAAGAATACCGTCAAATTGGAGGAAAACCCGAGATGCTAGCAGGAGATCAATTGCATCCCAGTGGATTGGTTTACCAAAGCTGGGCAGAACAACTATACCATTCTATATCCAATAGTTTATGATGAAATCACTAATCCTATGCTCGACTATCCTTTTGAGTATTGCTGGATGCCAACCTGAAGATGATCAGGTTGAGTTGTGGTGGGTCAATTCTTCAAAGGTAGACTGTATGGGAGTTGGGCCTATGAAATGCCTACAAATTCAAAAGGGAAGTGCTGTTGAACCGGAAGCTTGGAAGTTATTTTATGATCAAGTAGAAGGATTTAAATATGAACCGGGCTACCTATATCAATTGCAAGTCAAAGTCACTGAAAAATCAGCCCCTATTCCAGCTGATGCTTCTTCACTCCAATATGAATTAATCAATGTGATTTCAAAGGAAAAAGACTCCTAAAAAGCTGGATATTCAATAAGCCTAAAGTGAGATCCAACTAGATCTTTTCCATTTGAATGATTATCAAACTAAACATCTAGAGTGATGATGCGATTGGAGATGAAAAACCAAAATTGTATTCATTGGTTCTAATTCTGGAACTTGGACTGAATTGGTTTGTTACAGAATATAAGATTAGAAAATTCCCATTACATAGAATTACAGAAACAAAAACTTACCAAATTCCAGAGAATCAGCTTTCTTTGCTTGATGAATCAGGAGAAACATTCATTCTCTATCAAGTTGTAGATTAATACCCTATGAAGATTATTTGCATTGGCCGGAATTATGTGGCCCATATAGAAGAATTACAAAATGAAAGACCAACCAATCCAGTGGTGTTTCTAAAGCCAGAAACGGCAATATTAAAAAAAGGTGCACCTTTCTTTTATCCAGATTTTTCTCAAAACATTCACCATGAAGGAGAATTGGTTTTGAAAATAAATAAAGAGGGAAAGTATATTCAGAAAAAGTTTGCACACCGATACTTTGATGAGATTGGTTTTGGAATTGACTTTACTGCACGAGACCTGCAGGATCAATGCAAAGCAAAGGGCTTGCCTTGGGAAATTTCAAAAGCTTTCAACGGATCTGCCCCAATAGGAGATTTTATCCCAGTCTCCGAGCTTCCCGATTTAAACAATATTGATTTCCACCTTACCATCACTGGAGAGGTACGCCAAAAAGGAAATACTAGCTTATTGCTTTTTGACTTTGGAACGATCATAGAGTATGTTTCTAAATTCTTTATGTTGAAGAAAGGTGACCTCATTTATACAGGTACACCTGCTGGAGTTGGACCTGTCAAACCAGGTGATCGATTGGAAGGATTTATTGGAACGAAAAAATTGCTTGATTTTGAAGTTAAATAAGTACCTCATACTTCTTCTTTTAGTAGTTCAATCCCTCTCTGGCTTTTCTCAAGAGATTGACAAAGGATATTTTATATCTCCCATTAAACCGGGAGTTAGAAATTACCTTGCCGGAAACTTTGCAGAGTTAAGACCGAATCACTTTCACACTGGGCTTGACTTTAAAACCGGAGGCCAAGAGGGCGAGCCCATTCTTGCCGCAGCTGATGGATGGGTGCATAGAATTAAAGTTTCTTCCTTTGGGTATGGCAACGTGATTTACCTCAAGCATCCAAATGGCAAAATCACGCTTTATGGCCATTTAAGGAATTTCAATAAAGAGCTGAGCGATTACATGAGACAGAAAATGTATGAGGCTCAAGTAAATGAATTAGAGGTTTATCCAGAACCCGGAGAACTTCCTGTCAAAAAAGGAGAACGAATTGCAGATAGTGGAAACACAGGGGGATCAGGTGGCCCTCACCTCCATTTTGAAATCAGAGATAGTTTGGACAGAGCCATGGATCCATTACTCTTTGGTTTTCCTGAAATCGAAGATAACACTCCTCCTACCCCACAAAAAATCGCAATCGTTCCATTAAACGTAGACTCACGAGTGAATGGAAAATTTCAGCGAATTGAAGTTACACCTGTGTATTCAGGTGGATCATATTCCTTGCCTTCTACTGTTAAAATAACAGGTAAAGTAGGATTGGAAATTCAAAGTTATGACCGTTTAGATGGGGCCAGTAACCGGAATGGGTTTGCGAATTTTGACATCTCAGATGAATCAGGATTGGTGTATTCATTGGTAGTAGACAAGGTAGACTTCAATTACACACGACAATTTTTGCTACATACCCACCAAAACAAATTCACCAAGCTGTATAAACAGGATGAATTGAAATTTGACTTTTTTAGTTCTAAAGATCCAGAGACAGGGCATTTGGAATTAGAACCAGGTAGTAAGAAAACCTATCAATTGGCATTGACAGATGCCTATGGGAATACTCGAAAAATCTCCATCCCTCTTCAAGGCCAAGATTTAGAACATAATGTCAATGATGGTTCGGCTCCTTCAAGGGCAGTAGTTTCCTATATTGGAAATATTCTCAAAGTAAAAGCGCCCATTTCTCCCAATGGTGGGCTCGCCAAGTTTTATGTAGGTGCACATATTTTTGAAATGCTCCCTGCTTACCAGGACTCTCAAAGCAGGACTTATTTATGGGACATGAATTTTGGAATTCCAGAGGAAATCGATGTTTGCTCAGAAGTAGTAATTGTGGGAATTAATGCAAAAATACAAGCGGATTCAGAACAGCTTTTTGCGGATAAAAATGTAAAAATACGATTCACTGAAAGAACCTTGTTAGACGATCTTTTCCTCCGAATCAACCAAACCGGAAGCCCTTCTTCTCCGAAGCTTGAAATCAACGAACCTTCAGATTATTTATGGAGTGACATGGAAGTTACTTGGAATGTACCGGGCTATACTGGAGATAAAGAACGAGTACATGTATACCTTCAATCTTCCAATGGGAAGAAGTCATTTGTAGGTGGAGTTTGGGAAGGTCAATCAATCCGTTTTAAAACCAGAAATTTTGGTACTTTTGTTCTAGCCACCGACGAAGAAAAACCTACCATCACACCGGTAAGAGTCAATTCTTCTGGATTGCGATTTACAATTCGAGACAATAATTCTGGAATTGACAGCTTTGAGGCCCATGTCAATGGCGAATGGCTATTGATGCGCTACGAATACAAACAAGCAGTCATCTGGTCGGAAAAGCTTACCAATGAAGCTTTAAAAGGTCCGGTTATTTTAAAAGTGAAGGACCAGGCAGGAAATGTATCCGAATGGAAAGGCACTTTATAAAGTTAATTGTTTCATTCAAAAAGAAGAAAATATGAGTTTAGAAGTAGGCCAAATGGCCCCCGATTTCGAAGCAAAAATAGAAACAGGAGAAACGATCAAACTCTCTGACTATAGAGGTAAAAAAGTAGTTCTCTATTTTTATCCCAAAGACAATACTCCTGGATGTACTGCACAGGCATGTAATTTAAGAGACAATTACGAAGCCTTACAGAAAGCAGGATATGTCGTCTTGGGTATCAGTTCGGATGCTGAAAAATCTCATGCAAAATTCATAGAAAAACAATCTCTCCCATTTTCCTTAATCGCTGACCCGGACAAAACGGTTCATGAAGCTTATGGCACTTGGGTAGAAAAATCAATGTACGGCAGAAAATACATGGGCACGGCCCGAACTACCTTCATTATTGATGAAGAAGGAAAAATTGCCGAAATCATCGATAAAGTAAAAACAAAAGATCACACAGCTCAAATCTTAAAATAAACCTCCGTAATGGAAAAAAAATCAACCGAACAGCTTCAAGAAGTAGCTTCCCAGGTGAGAAGGGATATCCTACGCATGGTCCATCAAGTACAATCTGGGCACCCAGGAGCATCATTAGGCTGCACTGAGTTTTTTACAGCCTTATATTTTGACCAAATGAAACATGACAACAGTTTCAAGATGGAAGGAAAAAATGAAGATTTATTCTTCTTATCCAATGGTCACATTTCACCAGTATGGTACAGTGTACTTTCAAGATCTGGTTATTTTCCAGTATCTGAACTAAGCACCTTTAGAAAATTGAATTCCAGATTACAAGGACATCCTGCCACTGAAGAACACCTTCCAGGAGTCAGAATCGCCTCTGGTTCATTAGGTCAAGGCCTTTCTGTGGCCATTGGTGCTGCTCAAGCAAAGAAAATTGACGGAGATGATCAATTGGTCTATGTCTTAATGGGAGACGGTGAGCAAGAAGAAGGTCAAATCTGGGAAGCAGCCATGTATGCAGCACACTGGAAAGTTGACAATTTGATTGCTACAATTGATCTCAACAGACAGCAAATTGACGGTCCTACTGAGAAAATCATGAATTTGATCGATCTAAGAGCAAAATATGAATCTTTTGGATGGACTGTAATCGACACCGAAAACGGGAACGACATGAAGTCTGTAGTAGAAGGTTTAGAGAAAGCAAAAAGTCTGACAGGACAAGGGAAACCAGTTTTGAACCTACTTCACACCGAGATGGGATTTGGAGTGGACTTCATGGTGGGTACACACAAATGGCATGGTATTGCTCCTAATGACGAACAGCTTGCAGATGCTTTGGCTCAGCTTCCAGAAACCTTGGGAGATTATTAATCAAAGCAATTTTTGACCTTCAATTCATAGAAAAAATGGAAAAGACATTGGATTTAAAATTCAACTATACAGATAAAAAAGATACGCGTTCTGGGTTTGGTGATGGCTTATTGGAAATAGGCCGCAAAAACCCTAACGTAGTGGGCCTTTGTGCTGACTTAATCGGTTCCCTAAAAATGGGAGCCTTTCAGAAGGAATTCCCTGAGAGATTCTTCCAGACAGGGATTGCGGAAGCCAATATGATGGGAATTGCTGCAGGGTTAAGTATCAGTGGAAAAATTCCTTTCACGGGAACATTCGCTAACTTCTCTACAGGAAGAGTTTATGATCAGATTCGTCAATCTATCGCCTATTCTGAGAAGAATGTAAAAATCTGTGCTTCTCATGCCGGTTTAACCTTAGGAGAAGACGGAGCAACGCACCAGATTTTAGAAGATTTGGGAATGATGAAAATGCTTCCAAATATGACTGTGATTAACCCATGTGATTACAATCAGACAAAAGCTGCTACCATGGCGATTGCTGAACATGAAGGACCGGTTTATTTGAGATTTGGACGTCCTGTATGGCCAATTTTCACCCCTGCTGACCAGAAATTTGAAATTGGTAAAGCTTGGAAAATGATCGATGGAAAAGATGTGACCATTTTTGCAACAGGACATTTGGTATGGGAAGCAGTCATCGCTGAAGCAATGCTTCGTGAAGAAGGCATTTCTGCTGAGGTAATCAACATTCATACAATCAAGCCTTTAGACGAAGAGGCCATTCTAGAATCCGTAGCAAAAACAGGTTGTGCCGTTTCAGCTGAGGAACACCAATACAATGGTGGTTTGGGTGACAGCATCGCACAAACCTTAATCAGAAACAATCCTGCTCCATTGGAATATGTGGGTGTGGATGATAGTTTTGGAGAATCAGGTACTCCTACTCAGCTACTTGAAAAATATGGCTTGAATGCCGATAATATTGTGAAAGCTGCTAAAAAAGCATTAGCAAGAAAATAAGAAGAAAAGCAATTGTTGCATTGTAAACCACAGTCATTTGGCTGTGGTTTTTTTATTCTTGGATTCTTCCTTCATCCATTTTTCCTTTGGCAACTGTTTTATGCTTTGAAAGCTCTTCCATATAAGCTTCCGTCTTTTGAAGGGCTTTATCCAACTGCGTTTCTAAATTATGGGAATTGGTATACGTAAAATACTGCACATGCTCTAAGGCTATTACATCTTGGAACATGGCATAAATGGAATCATGTTTATCATCATGAATCCAAGCTATTACCGGATTTCTGAAATTAGAGGTGATTTTTGCAAGTTCGGCAGGTACTGAACTCCCTTCTAAATTGGCAATAACAAACTTGCTTAAGCCAGCCATTGTCACCACATTTTCTATAATACTGGTATTTTCGGATGGATTAAAATCAAAAATGACTGGAATAAAATTTCTCTTCCGAAGTTTATCGGCTACATCCCTGAGCAATTCCAACCCCCCGTCTTTGAACTTACCAAGTAGCAAGACGGACTTTTGATTCAGTTGCTTTAAGGATTTGCCAAAACCTCCATCCTGCTGAATAAAATAAATAAATTGAGCTAGCGCGATGTCATCCACAAAGGCAACATGGCTATTACCTTTCAAATCTTTTCTTGAAAAATTATCCCTGTGTAGGAAAAGTTCTTTCTGTACTGTCTCATCGCTGATACAAACTTCCCAAGCGGACACCCCATATACATTACAACCTTCTATCCATGCTCCTGAGAAATCAGTACCAATAAAAGTCGAATTGTTTAACACACAGTCTATGAATTTGGCATTGGAAAAGTCTGTCCCAGAGCAATACGCTTTTCTGATCATACTTCCAGAAAAATCGGCCCCAGGAAAACCGGCGCTACTTAAATCTGACTCATACAAATAACAATTCGTCATATTTGCATTTGGGAAAACTGCACTTTCGAAGGAGGCTTTATGAAAAGAAGTATTTGAAAAATTAAATGGCAGATTCTGATCTGAAGTAGCACGTTCACCTTTGGTCAATACTATGTTCGGGTCTTTTCTGGCGAAAAATGGAAAAATAAACTCCCCATCAAGATCCGGTTGAATCAAAGGATTATCCTCTCTCCATTTATTCCAAACCCTTGGACCTTGTAGAAAAATCTCATAATGTTCTTTATTTGCCATCAGTTTGAAAAATTGGTTGTTATTAAATTTACTAATTAATCTCCCCTTTTGAAATTTAAAGCCCCATAAAAAAGAGGGGGATTATACCCCTAGTGCATTTTTGAAAAAGCTGTTATTTTTATAGTCTTGAGGCTTAATATGGAAATTTCTACAATCATCATGGAAGGGATTAAGCTGAGCCCTATTCAGGTTTCGGACCAAAAGAAGCTCTTTTATTTAATCCAAAAGGTGTATAAAGAAGCTTATCAGCATTTCTGGATAGACCAAGGCAATTGGTATGTAGATTTATGTTATAATCAAGACAACCTTCAAAAAGAACTCTCCAGGTCAAGAAGTCATTACTTTTTTGTAGAGTGGAATGAGAAACCAGTGGGTATTCTGAAGTATGACTATCCTTTTTCTCCTAGAGAAATCGACATTCCAAATGCGCTGAAGTTACACCGACTTTACCTGGATCAGTCCGTACATGGCAAAGGAATTGCTCCAATGCTCCTAACTCATGTCGAAAAAATCGCTTTGGAAAACGGACTCGATTATATCTGGCTGGAAGCAATGGTAGAAAAACCCCAAGCAAAACGGTTTTATGAAAAAATGGGTTTTAACGAGGTATTGACCTATCAATTGGAATTTGAACGATTACTTCCGGAATTTAGAGGTATTCAAATCATGAAAAAGAAAGTAAGTAGGACAACATAAGCCTTTGCCAGCAGAACAAAAACCAACCTTATTTTTATGAAAAGACCCTTGTATTTTGAAATCCTCTCCTTTTTCCTATCCATGTTTATAATGGCTTCTTGTCAAAAGAAAACCACTGTCAACGAACCTATTTTAACAGCAGGAATGAACAACTTTCAGTTTGCTATGCAACAGGAAGAAGGAGAAGAATTGGTTGGTGTTTATTATATGCCCTCATGGAATACTTCGCCTGATTCCTCTACCGACCGGGATAGTTTTTGGTCTTGTATCACGGGAAAAGAAAATTGTTCTAGCTTACAAAACCCAGGGATTTGGGGTCCAAAAGGTAGAGTGTACAATAAAAAATATCCTTATGAAGGCCCATATCTAGACAGAAAACCCATTGCTGAACTGAAAGGCTTTTACAAACGAGATGATCCGGAAGTGATTAAAAAGCAATTGGAATATATGAAGAGCTATGGAATTGACTTTTTTGCCTACGATTGGTTTTATGGCCGCCATTATTATTACCACCTCTATTTTGGCCCTCAGTCAAAAATATATTACCCCAAGGGCTGGAAAATTGACACCAACCGAGATGGCAGAGTAGCCGTTCCAGGATTGGTTGAATGGGGGGATCAATTGAAAGTAATGCTGGAGGTAAACGCGAAGCTTCCAAAGGAAAAACAAATGAAATGGGCGATCAACTGGTGTGATGACAGCCACGAACGATGGATGCATTGGTTGGAAATTGGTTCTCCGGATGCGAAAGCCCGAAAGGCAAATTATGAAGGCGAAAAACCCGATAAAGAACTTTATTTAAAAGTTCATGAAAAGATCACACAGCTTTGGATCGATGAATATTTCAAGCGTGGTGATTATCTAAAAGAAAAAGACGGGAGACCCATTGTGTATTTCTATTTTCCTCAGGATGCAGAATCTAGGGCAGCTTTTTATGGATTAAAATTGAAGGATCTATTGGATTTGTCTCAAGCCACCGCCAAAAAAGCAGGTTTTTCAGGCATCAAATTCATCGCTGTAACTGCGGGACCTATGCTAGAACGCGAAAGGGCCTATGGGCTTCCTACCAAATGGGTAGCTAAAAATCCCTCAAAACCTTGGGAAGGAGGATCCTACCAAAACAAACAGTTACTACAAGAATATGTCCCAAGGCTTAAAAGTATGGGGTTTGAGGGCATGACGGCCTATGTTTATCATAACTTTATGGAGAAGGATAATAAATCCTATGCTGATATGCGAGAGACCTACAAAGGACATTGGAACATGTGGAGCGAGAAATTTAAGGCAGACCCAGATTTCGAATACCAAGTTCCGGTAGCAATGGGATGGGATATGAGGCCTGCAGGAGGCACCTGGCCCCAGCAAACTGGTATTCCCAGCGAACCGATAAAGGATCGAGTCCATAGTGATAAAAAATCTTTTTTGGCAAAACTGGTGGATGCCCAAAAAGTATCAAAAAAATACCGATCCACTAATGGCAATACCATAATGATTTGCTGCTGGAATGAATATTTAGAGGGGAATTACATAGAACCCACCGAAGGACATGGATTTGATTACCTGGAATCCATTCAAGAAGTGTTTGGAAAAAAATAACCTATTCATTTCACGGAATGAAAACCCTTCCTTCTTATTTTTCAATAAAATGGGTAGATAATACCAATCAATGGAATTAAATAAATTAAATAATTAATTTTTTTCCTATCATGAAAATCATTTGATTTGATTTTTGACAAAAAAAGTATGACCAACCCCGACTACCTGACCATTCAAATAGGAAATAAAATCAAAAGCATCCGGAAAGAAAATGGATGGAAACTTGGTGAATTTGCCGAAAAATCCGGCTTAAGTATAGCCATGCTATCAAAAATTGAGAATGGTCGTGTCATACCTACCATCCCTTCCTTATTACAGATTATTCAAACGCTAAATCTGAATGTAGCAGAATTCTTTTCGGATTTGAAATCTAATGAAGAATTTAAAGGGTACATTTTTCGCAAAAAATCAGAATACACCTCTGTCAATAAAGAAGAGGAGTCTATTGGATATAATTACCAATTGATCCTGAACTACCCGATTGAGAAATCCTCCATGGAAATCTCTTTATTGACCTTGAATAGTCAAGCCAAGAGAAGCAGTGTTTCCACTTCGGGGTTTGAATATATTTATTTAATCAAGGGAAGTTTAAAATTCGAACTCGGCAAAGAGGTTTTTCATCTGGAAGAAGGAGACTCCCTGTTTTTTGATGGGAATATCCCCCATGTTCCTAAAAATGAACAACCGGAGGAAGCAGTCCTTTTAGTGGTGTATTTTATCACTATGAATTAATTGCCAATTCTGTTGCCAATTTTGTCTTCCTTTGAAGTAGGCCTAAGGTAATGATACATACAAGCAGCATCATGATACCTGCAAATTGGTTGAGGTCTCCCAAAAAATTAACCCAAGTTACTTGAGAGTTGCTGAATTCCTTAAATAATAACACGCCTACACTTCCTGTATACCCTAAGGCATCTGCGGTATAGAACAAAAAGCCCACATTTCCTTTAAATTTTAAAAGGGCCAAAAACCGTTCAAAAATCATACAGTGGAAGAGTATGTAAGGCAGGTACAGCCCAATTCCATTGATAATCATCCACCAAATTGGGGAGATCACCGCTGCTTCAAACAACCAGGTTACCAATACAATTGTAACACAGCAGCTCATGCATAGATACATCCCCCATTTAAAGGCTTTTTTATTATCCTGAATCAAAAAACCCACTGCTGCGATTATTAAAACAATGATCGCTACTGGTATTTCTGTAAGTGTAATCAGTTCTGGTTGGCCTTCTGCACCTAATTCAGCCCAAAATTCTACCATAAAATTGTCCCTAAAGTCCCTGACCACCGTCAACAGCACATATACGACTACCAGGCCAAGAAAAACCAATCCATGTTTCTTTAGGAAATCCAACCGCTGTTTTCTTTCCATAGGAACTCGCTCAGAACGTAATTCCAAGTCTTCTGGAGTCCTAACCTGCGCCTTGTTAAGCATTTTGATTGAAACCAAGAATACTGGAAAAAACAATAATGCAGTCAAGAACGGCATGATAAACTCCCCTACTCCAGTCAATTGCATTAGCCATAATCCAACTGATTTTACAAATCCAGTAGAAAAAATAAAGGTTGCACTTAAAGCAGCAGCAAGTAGCTCCGTATTTTTTCTTCCTTCCAAATAGGAAAAAACAAGACCAAACACAATTCCTAAAGGCAGCCCATTAAAAAAAAGCGCAATCGGCTTCAGGTTCATTGGTAAAAAGGCAAACAACAATAGCATGGCTAACCCAAAACTTACCAATCCAAAAAGAAATTGGGAGCGCTTTTCGCTCTTCATCTCCGAAACGAGTTTAATACCCAAAAATTTTGACAACATGTAGCCCAATACCTGACTAATCACCAAAATTGTTTTGAAGTCAAACCCGTAAAAATCCACCTCAGCATATTGCCCTGCTAGAAATGACTTTCGTACTGCATACATCCCCGTATAACATAAAAATGCCCCCAACATGAGCCAAAATGTGGAATAACGGCTTGTGGAAGGAAGGTTCAAGGATGTGTGTTTTTTCATTTCAAGAAATTAATAACTGATGGATTCGAATTCCTGTACTCTATTTTAAATTCAATCCAATTTCAATGGAAGTATAAGAAACTACGATCGGATTCTTGATACCCTGCTGAAAAGTATGTTCATTTTATGTTTAGAAGCCAAAATAGGCATAGGTCATGCGAAGCAACAAAGGTAGTCGGGTCATTTAAGAATAATTTAATTCTAATATTAATAGATTATTAATTTTTCTGAAACAGAAATTAATTTTCTTATTTGGAAAATAATTGATTTTCTTTGTTCTGGAATTAATACTCTTCCAAAAAAAAATAAAGAATCAATTTTCTTTAAAGTTTAAAACATGTGTAACCAAGAGGCCCTCGCCATGGTATTTCAAGAAATTGAAAAACCATTCCACGCTCAAACAGTGAAGTTTCCTGAACTTAAACAGGGGGAAGTATTAATTCAAATCACCTATGCCACCATATGTACCAGCGATCTTCATACCTATTATGGTAGAAGAAAATCGCATGCACCCAGTGTCTTGGGACATGAGGTAATTGGTAAAGTGGTCGACATCGCTCAAGGAGGAGTCAGGGATTATACTGGTGAGCAGCTTCAGTTGAATGATTTGGTTACCTGGTCAGTATACGCACATGATCACGATGGTAAAATGGCCCAAAAAGGTTTTCCTCAAAAGTCAGAAGATCTTTTCAAATATGGCCATGAAGAAATCAAAGGGAAGGATGTATTGAGCGGTGGATTTGCTTCCCATTGCCATTTAAGAGCTGGAACAGATATTTTTAGAATTCCTGAGAACGTATCGCATAAAGAAGCTACTCCCTTAAATTGTACACACGCCACTATAGCAGGTGCAATAAGGCTTGCTGGAGATTTGCACCACAAAAATGTATTGGTGATTGGAGCTGGAATGTTGGGGATTTCTGCTTGTGCTATGTCAAAATACGCAGGTGCCAAGCAGGTTTTTTCTATGGATATCCATACAGACCGAGTGGAAAACACATTTCAATTTGGCAGTGATCACGGCTTAGATGCTCACTTTTCCAAAGATGAAATTTTACATCACATGAAAACTTATGGAGGAATTGATGTGGTGATAGATACCAGCGGTTCCGCAGAAGCAATGGAAAAAGGGTTAAGTATTTTAAATATTGGGGGCATTTCTATTTGGGTTGGAGCGGTGTATACTCAAAGAAACCTATCCTTTAGCGCAGAATATATTGTTCGAAACCTTTTATCAATCAAAGGTTTACATAATTATAAACCAGAAGACTTGGCCTATGCCATTCAGTTTCTAAGTGAAACCAATAAAAAATATCCTTTTGAGTTCTTGGTATCCAAAGACTTCCCTTTAACTCAATTGGATAAAGCATTTGAGAGTGCCAAATCAGAGGGAAACTATCGAGTAGGAATCAAACCCATGTAAATAAGATCATTTAAAAAAAGTAAAATGAATAACAAACCTGAAATCAACATGGTCATTTTCGATATGGCAGGAACCACTGTCAACGAAGATAATGTAGTATACAAATCACTTCAAAAGGCCATCAACAACCTTGGACATAATTTTTCTTTAAATACGGTCTTATTAAATGGAGGAGGTAAAGAAAAGCTTCAAGCTGTGAAAGACATCATGAAACCAGCTTATAGTTCTCAAGAGGAACTAGAAAAAGATGCCCAAATCGCATTTGCTGAATTTCTCGAGATTCTTAAAAAAGCATATGCTGATTTGGAAGTAAGCACTTATGAGGGGACAGAATCCCTCTTTAAAGATCTTCGATCTAATGATATCAAAGTGGTGTTGAATACAGGGTACAATGAGAAAACAGCTACTTCATTGTTAGATAAACTTCAATGGAAAGAGGGAGAAACCTATGATCTTCTAGTTACCGCTGACGATGTACAAAACAGCAGACCTGCACCGGATATGATCTTTGTGGCGATGGAAAAGATGGGAATTGAGGATGCCAATAAAGTTGCCAAAATCGGAGATTCCATTGTGGATATTGAAGAGGGAAAATCTGCGGGATGTGGACTTACATTTGGAGTAACTACAGGTGCTCAGACTGCAAGTCAATTGGAAACAGGCCATCCCGATTACATCATCGACTCTTTATTGGAAATCAAAGAATATATATCGCTCAAAAATCCAGCTCATAAGTAGTGAGATCTGAAAAAATGAATAGAAGAGAGTTTATTCATACTGCCGGTATTACCACCGTAAGCCTTTTTCTACCAAACCTATCTCAAGTTTTTGCAGAACAAGTTAAGGGGAAAACCCAAATTGGGGTCATCAGTGATTTACATCATGACATCATGCATGATGGTGAAGAACGGCTTTTGGAGTTTCTAGAGGCATCTAAGAAAAAGGATTTGGCAGCGATCATCCAAATGGGAGATTTTGCCTATCCTTCAAAAGAAAATATCGACGTTATACAACTCTTTAACAAGGCTCATTCCTCCTCTTTGCATGTGATTGGCAATCATGATACAGATGGAGGCTTCACAAAAGAGCAATGTTTAGAGGTTTGGGATATGCCATCTCCTTATTATTCGAAAGTGATAAATGGTATATTGCTCATTGTGCTGGATGGAAATGAAAAAGGTTCTCCAAGTCATACAGGCGGCTATCCATCTTTTATTGGATCGCAACAATTGGAATGGCTTCAACAAGAATTGGAAAATAGCCCCTATCCAGTTTTAATTGTATCTCACCAACCACTAGCTGGAGTAATAGCAGTAGATAATGAAAAAGAGATTCAATCCATCCTTTCCAACTATTCTGAAAAAATTCTTCTTTGCATCAATGGGCATTCGCATATTGACCAGCATCTTGAAATTGAAGGAGTTAATTATGTACATATTAATTCTGCATCTTACTATTGGGTAGGAGGAAAATATAAACATGATAGCTACTCCGAATCCATTCATCAAGAACACCCTTATATTTCTTCCACTTGTCCTTACGAACACAGTCTTTTCGCTTTTTTGACCATTGATATTGGGAACAAAAAAGTGATGATTGAAGGAAAAAAAACCAAATGGGTTGGGAAATCACCGGATGACTTAGGTTTTAAAATCGAAGAAAACCCTGAGTTGAATGAATGGATCATGCCAAAAATTCAAAACAGAAAAATTCAATAATGAAGGCCTCTTTGATCAAATTCAAGGAGGCTTTTTTTGTTTTTCATCTTGATTCAAAAACTCCAATTGGTTGAATTGAAAACATTTTAAAACACGCTCAGTCTAACTTTTTAAAAAAAAGGGAAGTTATATAGAAGAATTGATCTCGAATCCATTCAGCTTTTTTGAGGGTTGAGCTTCATGAACCCAGCTATTAAAAAATTAATTTATTGGATTATAAATAGAAATTACTAAACTTTATTGTCTATCAATTACTAAAAACATGTTGGATCAATTATTAAATTTAGCTGAAGGCCCATTAGAGGAAATGTTGGCAGGAATGAATCAACCTGACCCAAAATCTTCAGCTAGTGCATTAAAAGAGTCTGTTTTGTCAAGTCTTCAAAAACAAGTGGCTTCCGGTGACCTCGACGGAGTTAAAGAAATGTTTTCTGGACAAGAAACAGCTCCATCTTCTCCAATAGTCAATCAGCTGAAAGGAAATGTCACCGAAGGTTTAATGGAGAAACTTGGAATTTCTAAAGAACAAGCTTTGAGCATTGCCGCTGCAGCCTTACCAATGATATTAAACTTTTTTAATAAAAGAGTGAATGATGCCCCTCAAGACAATCAGGACATTATGTCTTCAGTATTGGCTTCACTTCAAGGAAATTCAGGGAAAGTCAATCCTACTGAACTTTTGGGATCCTTAATGGGGGGAAGCAAAAATGGAGGTGGCATGGATCTAGGAGGACTGATGGACTTAGGCAAAGGCCTTTTTAACTAAAAAAAATCAAAACTATTCGCATTTCTATCAAGTTTAAACATCAAACTTTACAACCATGAATTTGAACAAATTTTTAATTGCCTTTGCTATGGTAGCCTTTGTTGGCTTAAGTGCTCAGGCACAAGGCCTAAAAATCCCCAAAATGGATATGGCTTCCCAGGTTTTAGGCATTTTAAATGACACCAAGGGGCTCGATTTAAGCTCAGACCAGCAAAGTAAACTGGAAGTCAACAATAAAAGCTTTGTAGATGACCTAATGAAAATAAATGGAAGTTCAGCATCTGATGATGATAAAAAGGCAAGCTTCCTCAACCTTAAGAATAGTCGAACCAAATTTTTGACTGATCTGCTTGGGAGTGATTTATTTAAAAAATATTCAGGTAAAATACTCCAATCTATCAATCCACTTAAACCTAAATTGGGATTGGCCGCATTGGCATTTTAATAAAACTCAAAGGGAAAAGAGGCTAGGTATGAATTAAACATCCTAGCCTCTTTACTTTAATTCCATCTCCCGATTAATTCCATTTCTTTTTATTCAGGATTTTCATCAATTCTTCTGCTAAATATTGTCCTTTCATTTGGATGATTTCTCTGGGGGTATTATCACCTACTTCAAAGGTCATGGATTCGGCTTGATGGACGAAAAAGAAATAGGAATTGGAGGTTACGCTTCTTTGATTTCCTTCATTGGGACGGATATTGGGCACATAGTCTGGAATTCTCTTGGATGATTTTTTGATCACTTTAGGGATTAATCCTGGAAAATTTCCTTCCAACTCCTCATTATTGGTATAAAAAATATCCTCCCAAGTGGAATGAAAATCTGCAGCAAAAACAAACTTCCCTCCAGTTTCTTTCACTTTATTATCCATAAAATCCGATAAGGCTTTTGTTTCAGGTTGATTGAAATTCACCCAGTCCCTATTTAAATCGATTCCCCCTAAATTATGTCTCCAATGACCATTGGCCACCCCATCTGGATTCATCTGGGGCATCACATATAAATTGTATTTTCTCCGAAATTTTCTGGCTTGGGGACTGTCCTTCACCAGTTCTTCAATGAAAGCTTGCATCGCAAGAAATCCTGTCAATTCTGGAGGATGTTGCATAGAAATGACCATCAACATTTCCTTGTCATCCGCTTCCCCGATCTTCAATACTTCCAAAGTCCTCCCTTCTTTGCTTTTCCCAATTGTAATCTTAGAAACAAATTCTTTTTGTAAAAGGTCCTCTTTCCATTGTTGCACATGAGCAGTACCCATTCTGTCCTGAGCTGCAATCCACAAAGAATCTGGGGAACTTCTAACTTTCAAGAATCCTAGTTCTGGTCTCCTTTCGTCTGTTTCAGGTAGAAAAAAATCAGTAGAGTCTACGTTGACAAAATTAACTCCATCCCTACTGAATTTTGGAAAATAACGGTGAAACCCAATTCCTCCATAAGTAAACTGGATCCAAAATTCATTAGACTCTTTAGACCATAGTTTGAACCCATACCAAGGGCTAGGATTGATCGGTTGGTTTTCCGGTAAAATCGTCACTTGAATTAGCGTATCATTTATTCTCTTAACTCCATTCAGCCTTGCTCCTTCCAGTTCATTAGAGAAATATACCCCCTCTCCAGCCTCAAATTTTTGTTTGGTCTGGAAAGTGATCGGTTGATCAGTTGTCTCTATAATCTGAATAGGTCCTTGTCCCTCCCATTGAGAAACAGTTTTACAAGAGAAAAGAAGTCCCAAAGAAATTAGACTAAGAAGGCAACTAAATTTGATAGTTTTCATGGGATTAGATAAATGAACACTGAGGTTTTGAAGATAGGATTTCCTTGTTTAAAACTCTTCGGTTCCAAAGAGAATTAAAAAAAGTAAAATATCCTTCAGATTACCTAAAATTGATTTTTACCAAAACAAATTTTGAGATTGGCAAGAATTGAAATTTTTTACTTTTTGGACCTTGAGCCAATTTTAAAAAAGCAGTGTAATATTATCAAAAGAAAATTATGGGGAGCTGGAAGGCAATTTTTTCAACTCTTTAAATCTTGATTCTTGGATGAGGTAATCTCTTTTCCCTTTTTAATATTTTTTAGTTACATGCCTTCCTATCACTTAAATTAATTTTCACTAGATTTTTTCCTAAACGGATTGTACAAATAAACTTCAGGCAGTTAAAAAGTAATTTTTTAATCAAGATTGCAATACTAATATATTAAATACTAGATACTTTAGTTGTTTTGTAATATTTACCCTAAATCCTTAAATATCAGAAAGTGATTGATATTTTTTTATATTATTAGAGGTTTTAATTATATATTAAGGAGGTGAAGAAAAGCTGCAAATATCAATCATATTTTAAGCATGTAGCCTCTTTTCAGTCAAACATTAAAAAACCATTTCAACAATTTTTCATCAACCAATTAACTTTATGAAACAACTTAAAAAATCCAGATTTCTGCCCTTTTTAATTGCTTTGGGCTTTTTATTTAATGCTTGCGAAAGCATCATCATTGAAGATGAACATGTAAATACCATGGCCTCTGAAGATGAATTAAATACCAGTCGTTTTAATCTAAATGAATTACCTGTAGTCACAGATTTTTCCAACTTAAGAGTAGGCGACTATACAGGTAGGTATCTTATCTTAACGAAAGGAGATAATCTACCTAAAAACATCGGAAAAAGTATTGCTGATGCAGGAGGAGAGATCGTGAAGTCTTATCCTGAAATTGGGGTTGCGGTGGCTATATCCAAATCTTCGGAATTTCTTATTAAAGCACGAAAGATCAGTAGTGTTGAATCGGTAACTCCAGACTTTATTTTGCAGTACACCAAAGATCCTGAAGAGGTAAATGAACTAGAAGGACCTGTAGCACAAGGCGATCCCTTTGATTACCAAAGTGCATTTTTCGATGGTTTCCAATGGGCTCCTGAATCAATCAACGCTCCTACCGCCTGGGACAATGGCTATACAGGTGAAGGTGTTAGAGTTGCTATTATCGATGGAGGTATCCATTCATCCCATCAAGACCTTGCCCCTAATCTGGACATGGCTAGTTCTGTTTCAACTGTTCCAGGACAACCTTGGAACTTTGATACTGGAACTTTTTGGCATGGAACTCACGTGGCTGGGATTGTAGCGTCTTCAGGGTTAGCTACTGTCGGAATTGCACCAAAAGCTACTCTTATCGGGGTTAAATCCCTTCACAGTGGTTCTGGAGCATTTGAATGGGTTCTAGAAGGAATGGTTTATGCAGCTACTCCTCAATCTATGGGGGGAGCAGGAGCTCAGGTAATAAATATGAGTCTTGGAGCTACCATCGATTATAGAACTGATTGGAAGGATAAGGAATTCAGAGATGCCATTACAGAGTTACAGAAGATTTTTGATCGTGTGAGCCGTTATGCTTATCAACTTGGCGTAACCATTATTGTAGCTGCCGGAAATGATGGATTAAACTTGGACGACAATAATGAATTCACTGTGATCCCAGCACAAAATCAACATATCATTTCTGTTGGTTCTACTGGGCCTACCGGCTGGCAATTAGGAGCATCTAATTTTACGGATCCAGCTTATTATACCAATTCCGGTAAATCTGGAGTGGACATTGCTGCTCCAGGGGGTACTGTAGGTCTTGCTTTGATTGACGGGAATTTTTCGAATTGTCAATTGGACGGCACCAATTTATCTCTTGTAAGATTTTGCTATGTATTCGATATGGTATTTAGTACTGTCAGAGGAACTACAAATGGATCTTACGGTTGGGCACAAGGTACTTCTATGGCAGCTCCTGCAGTAGCTGGAGTAGTTGCACTCATTATGGAATCAAATGGAGGAGCAATGAAACCTGCACAAGTGAAGACTACCCTATTCAGCTCCTCAACAGATCTTGGTAAGCCAGGAAATGATGAATATTATGGAGCAGGTTATGTCAATGCTGCAAAAGCCTTAGGATTAGAATAGTAAAAAATTAAAATTGACATTTGAAGCACTGAGAGCAATCTCAGTGCTTTTTTATTGGTATTCATTCCTTTTTTAGACACCCTCCATTCCAGCAACTCACCAATTCTTAAACAAGTTCCGTAAAAACACTATACTTCCGGAAAAATGATATTATGCAAAATATTATTTTACACTTTTGCATTTATTGCAATTTTTAATCCTTCCCAGAAAATATTGAATGATAGTTTATGGCTAAATTCAAAGTACTATTTATCAACAGGAGATGAAATTACTTTTTCGAAATGATCTGGCCATGATTCTAGGGGGAGATTACCTCTCTTCTTTTTTTAACATCTTCTATATCATCGCTTTCTTAGCTGTAACCGCTATCCTGATTTTAGAGGGTATTAAAAGAAAAATACCTCTTGTTAGTTGGTTGATTGTGTTAGCATTCTCAAGGCTTTTTTTCATCATTGGCACCAAAGTCAATTCTTATGAATCTTCTGAATGGCTGCACCTATTCCAAAACCTAGCCCTTCCTGAGGCGGAAGGAAAAGTTCTTTTGGGAGGAGTTCTTTTGGGGCTGATCAGCTTTATAATCGGGATTAAACTGTTTAAAATCTCATTTTCAAGTATTGATTCATTTGCTTTTGCCTTTCCTGTTGGGTTGGCTTTACAACGTTTTGGATGTCTGCTATTAGGATGTTGCTATGGTACTCCAACCACATTACCCTGGGGGGTAAGGTATGGATTTGATAGCCCTCCACATGCCCATTATTTTAATCTTGAACTCTTAGAGGGACTGAACTCCCCCACTCCTAGTTTACATCCTTTTCAGTTCTATGAAATCTTAAATGGGATCGCGGTAATCCTGATTTTAGTTTATTTAAAAAAGAAAATTAAGAAGTCCGGAAATTTATTTTTGATTTCTTTAAGTATCTGGGCTTTTATCAGATTTTTTACAGAGTTTTTTAGGGATCCTAGTGCACACGCCATGGGTGGAACACTAGTTTATGGTCTGAAAACCATGCAGTGGGTTTTACTTTTCATCTCTATTTTCACCACACTCATCATTATATATAGGGAAAGAAAATCCGAGCATTTGACCTTAGTCACAAAAAGCTACTATCCAAGCTTTTTTACCGCTATCATTTTTTTAGGGATGACAGTAGTGATGACTTGGTCCCTAAGATTTTGGATGAGTTTCGCTGAATTGCTAGCAATGAACCTCATGCTTTTTCCCAGTATAGCCCTCTTTTCCGTTCATTATTTTAAAGAAAATACGGTTCCTCAATTTCGTTGGGGAGTGTTAGCTAGTATGATTCTACCTGTTTTTTTAATGAGTCAAACTTGGAACAAATTACCTGAAGACAGCACTCAGGTAAAAAGCTATGATTTTATCAAAGGAGGGTATTCATCCGGAAATTATTTTTCTACCTCAGTTTATAGAGGCTCCTCAAGTAGCAATTCTGGTTGTGCAAATAACTATCAATATTCTGCATTTGAATCTACTTATTCGACAGGAGGCCTTGGGATTGGAAGAGCAAAAATCAGTGATGATGGAATATTAACCTATGGCATTAATCTCTCTTATGGTCAACTTACAGAGAAGAAGCTCGATGCTGATCCAATTACCTCCAAAAGCAAAACTCTTTTCTCAGTAAACCCTTATGTTAAAAAAGATTGGAAATGGATTGGATTAGGAGCTGGGCTTCATTTGGGAAGTCTAGGATGGAATGGTTTTACAGAAAAGGAAGTAGATAAACCCGACCCTGCAACTTTAATTGTAAATACACCAGTTTATATCCAATCCTATATGAGAATTGGGCCAGAAAGAATTCTATTCATTGATGGAGGAGTTTCCAACAATCTTCCTAGCCCCTTTCCAGGGATGAGGTTTGAAGGCGCAATCGGAACAGGATTTGGGTTGCCCGCAGGAAATAAATTTAGAATTGGAACCAGTGACCTGGGAACATTCATCCAAGCTCAAGCGATCATAGAAAGAAAGTATTTGTTTAACCTGACTTATCAATTTTCAGATGTTACCGATGGAGGATATCCAGGATACAACAACCCTCGAAACAGCCAGATTTTATTGAATTTCGAATACCGCTTTAATTTCAGAAAATAAAAAAACCCTCCAATGAATTGGAGGGTCATTTCTAAGTTTAACTTCTTTAAATTTTAAACTTTCGGCAGTTCCCATCCATTGTGGTAATGCGCCTTGATCAATTGGTTGGCCTCTGAATCCGTGAACTGATTTTTGGTAGCATCCCAATACACTTTCTTACCGGTCTTATAGGCAATATTTCCCATCTGCGCATTAATAGCGGCCACACTTCCTGTTTGAATGGCACAATGCAACAAACTCGGATCATTCGCCTTCACCGCTTCCACAAAATTGACAGCATGATGATCCAAGGCATTTCCTTCTCCTCGAGTATGAGGAACCTCAGCCACTTTTGGAACACGCTGTCCATCTTTATTCTCCGTTTCAGGAATCACTTTCCATCCTCCTCTATTCACCACCAAAGTTGCATTGTTTCCAATAAAAGCAATTCCCTCAGTAGTGCCATAATTACCTCCATCTATACCTGTGGCATGTTCCCAGAGCATATTAAATCCGTCGTACTCATATACCGTCTGAAGGGTATCTGGGGTTTCAGAAGCATCATCCGGGTAAGCAAATTTTCCTCCAGAAGCCATCACGGATTTAGGTGCGCTCACTCCCATTGCATAGAGGGCTATATCGATTTCATGTACTCCCCAATCCGTCATCAAGCCACCTGCATAGTCCCAAAACCAACGGAAATTGAAATGGAATCTATTGGGGTTGAAAGGACGCTCAGGCGCAGGTCCCAACCACATCTTATAATCTACCCCAGCAGGGGCAGTTCCATTTGGCAATACTGGAACAGGCTTCATCCAACCCTGGTAGGCCCAACATTTAACCAATCGAATTTGGCCCAACTGGCCAGATTTCACATAATCTATTGCTTGGGCATATTGTGTTCCGGAACGCTGCCACTGCCCTACTTGCACCACTTTCCCATATCGCTCCTGAGCTTTTACCATCAGTTGACACTCTTCTATTGTATTAGCAATAGGTTTCTCTACATACACATTCTTTCCGGCAGAAACGGCATCCACCATATTCAGGCAATGCCAATGGTCTGGAGTCCCAATGATGACAATATCTATATCTGGATCCTCCAGCAACTTTCGATAATCCTTGTACAGCTTGGGACGGGTTCCACGAAGTTTGAATACATCTTCACTTCTCCGGTCCAAAACACTTTGATCCACATCAGCAATTGCCACGCAATTGACTTCAGGTAATTTCAGATGGGCGTTCATATTGGACCAGCCCATTCCATTTGCTCCAATCAATCCATAGTTCAATTGATCAGATGGTTTTACTTTTCGGGTGTATCTTCCAAAATCTGCTGCGGTCAAGATCGTAGGCATGCTTAATCCTGCTCCTACCAGAATGGAATTTTGGATAAATCGTCTTCTAGATGACATGGTTATTTGGTTTATTGAGTTTGGACAAAAAAAGGAGCAGCATAAAAATATGTTGCTCCTTTCAAATGATTATTTAAAGCTTACGAACCCAAATATTTCTAAATCTTACTGGGTTTCCATGGTCTTGCAATTTGAGAGGCAATTCTTCTGGATGTGCTTTATAATTTGGAATACCAATGTATTCGGTTGGACCTTTTAAGGTAACATGGTTTTGAACCAAAACTCCATTCATTAACACGGTAACAGTAGCTGGAGAAGTGACGATCCCATCTTTGTTAAAGCGAGGTGCTTTAAAGATGATGTCATAGTAATTCCATTCACCAGGAGGTCTTAAAGCCATTGCCAAAGGAGCAAACTGCTTGTAAATACTACCTGCTTGACCATTGGTATAGGTTTTACTTTCGTAGCTATCCAATACTTGAACTTCATACAATCCCATCAAAAAGAAGCCTGAATTACCACGGCCTTGACCTTCCCCAACAATTTCGGTAGGTGCTGACCATTCTACATGATATTGTGCATCTCCAAAAGCAAGTTTGGATTGAATATCACCTTTTCCGCGAGTAACTACCAACTCACCATTTTCGATGGTCCATTCTGCCGGACTGGTCCCATCTTTTGCGCTTACAAAACCATTCAAGCTTGTTCCATCAAACAAAACGATGGCATCAGAAGGAGGCGCAGTGTTATGAGCTCCTGGTGTGACTCTTGGAGGTACTGGAGTGTAAAATTCAGTTGCCTCTGGTCTCATTGGAGGCGGGGTTTTCTCTTGAGCACAAGCTAAAAAGCTGATACTAAATGCTGATAAGGTAAGCGCCAGGGTCAGCGATGTCTTTTTCATACAATAGATTATTTTAGGATAAATACTAAGGAGGATAATTTACTTCAAATTGACAGCAAACAAAAAACCATTGATGGATTTTTACCATTTTCCCTGAAATTCTATTCGATTTTGAAATAAATTGGACCTATGAAAAAACCACTACTTTCTTTATTTCTCGGAATATTCATGTGTTTGACCAGTCAGGCACAAGAAAACTACTTCTTTCCCGGTGAGACATTTAACCCGAATGTTCCATCGCCTTCTGAATTCCTTGGCTATAAAATTGGTGATTGGCATACGAGGTATGACCTAATAGTCAAATATTTCGAAAAGCTCGACGAACTCTCGGAGATGGCTTCCCTAAAAACCATCGGTTATACGCATGAGTTGCGACCCAAAATTATATTGACCATTGCTTCAGAGGCCAATATGGCAAACCTGGAAGAAATTAGGTTAAAGCAATTACAATTAGCAGACCCTTCACAACCAAAACCAGATGTGAGCACCATGCCATCCATTATTCATCAAGGATATGGTGTACATGGAAACGAACCTTCTTCTGCAGAAGCGGCTATGCTTACCGCCTATTGGCTTTTGGCATCGCAGTCTGACTTAGCCAAAAATTTAAGAGAAAATGCGGTGGTCCATTTTGACCCGACCGTAAACCCGGATGGTAGAGATCGTCACAGTCATTGGGCAAATACCAATAAAGGCTTCCCTCCTGTAGCAGATCCTATGGATAGGGAACATAACGAAGTTTGGCCGGGAGGTCGAACCAACCACTATTGGTTTGACTTGAACCGTGATTGGCTTCCTTTGGCACACCCTGAATCCCAGGCCAAAATTGCCTGGTATCATACTTGGTATCCTAATGTGACTACTGACTTCCATGAAATGGGAACAAATAGCACCTATTTCTTTGAACCTACCAAACCCTATGGAAGTGAAAACCCTGTGGTACCCAGAAAAAATTACGATGACATCAACACGAGATTTGCGAAGTATTTTTCAAAATACCTAGATGAAATCGGTAGCCTGTATTGGACCAAAGAAGTCTTTGACAACAGCTACCCAGGGTATGGAAGTACCTACCCTGACATCCATGGAGGATTGGGCTTGGTGTTTGAGCAAGCAAGTAGCCGTGGTCATTTGCAGAGCAGCCAAAGAGGTGACATTAGCTTTGAATTTACAATTCGAAACCATGTAAGAAGTTCCCTGGCCACTATGGAAGCTGCATTGGACAACAAAGACTTCATGCATGATTATTTAAGAGAGTTCTTTGAAACTGCAGTTTCTGAAGGAGCGAAAGACCCTGCCAAGAATTATGTCTTTGGAGATGAATTTGACGAGAATAGAAACAGAATGTTTGTCCAATTCTTAATGGATCATCAAATTAAAGTCTATGAAAACACTGATGACCTAAGTTTGGGCGGCTATGATTTCAAGAAAGGTAAATCCTGGGTCGTTCCTACTTCACAACCACAGTATAGAATGGTAAGAACTATGTTTGAAGAAGTCACCGAGTTTGCCGATTCTGTTTTTTATGATGCATCTACTTGGACCATGGCTCATGCCTATGGAATGCCTTACGCTGCAGGGCCTTCGGTGAAGTTAGGGGAACAAGTAACTAACAATACTCCTACTCCTTATGAATTTCCAGAAGGAAAAGCTTATGCCTATTTAATTGATTGGTCTGACTATTACGCCCCAAAAATGCTTTTTGACTTACAAAAAGCAGGTGTCCATGTTGAAATTGTGAATAGACCTTTTACTTCCCAGACCCAAAATGGTCCAAGAGAATTTGGAGCTGGCACTTTAATGATTCCCATGGGATTCCAAAGTTTGAGTGAAAGTAATGTAACAGACGAATTGAAAACTTTATCCGTGGTAAATCATCAGCAGGTTTATGCCACGAGCACTGGTTTTAATCTGGAAGGAATTGATCTTGGTTCCAATTTAGTGGGTGCAGTCACCCAACCAAAAGTCATCATGGTGGTGGGAGATGGAGTTTCCAGTTATGAGGCTGGTGAAATCTGGTATTTATTGGACTCTGAGCTAGGAATGCCGATCACCAAAGTCAATTCAGATCAGATGGGAAGAGTAAATCTATTTGATTACAATACACTTATCCTTCCATCTGGCAATTACAATTCTTTCTCGGAATCAGTAGTAAACCATCTAAAAGACTGGATTAATCGTGGAGGCACCGTGATTTCGATGAAAACCGCCAGTCTTTGGTTAAATCAAAAGGAAATTATCAAAGAAAGTATGGTAGCCCGTGGAGAAAGCACGGACCCAAAAGAGCTTCCATTTGCTGAAAGGTCTGCATTTGAAGGGGCAAAACAAGTGGGTGGAAGTATCTACATGGCCAGGTTGGATCTTACCCATCCCATCGCATATGGCTACAACAGAGAAACGCTTCCTGTATATAGAAATAACTCCATCTTTGTTCAGCCTAGTAAAGACAAGTACCTCACTCCTATTCGATATACCGAGAACCCATTACTCGGCGGGTATATTTCTGATAAAAACTTGGAGTTGTTAAAGCAAAGTGCAAGCCTGATTGTTACTCCAGTTGGAAGAGGGCGTGTAATCAATTTCTTTGATTCCCCTAATTTCAGAGGAACTTGGTTTGGTACTAACAAGCTCTTTTTAAATGCAATTTTCTTCGGAGACAAAATGGATTAACACCATCGTCTACACCAATAAAAAGCCACCTTGAACATCAAGGTGGCTTTTTCATTTAAAATCACATGAAAAATCTACGAACTAATCGTAGATACGATTAAATTTTTTAACGGATATACGTCAGTGTAATGATACCTGCCAATTTTCCCATAGGAGATTCAAACTCCACCTCATGCTTGGTTACTAATTCCTCATCAGATAAAGAAACAATACTATACTTGGTTTCCTCATCTCCATTCATAGTCAGGATAAGCATGCCTTGGCCTTCATTAAACCTCCAGGTACCAGATCCATTCATATCACCTTGCCCGGCAAATATTTCAAAGTTTCCATCCTCATTAAGGATTAACCTACCTCCTTCATGAAGTGCCCTACCACCTTCTATCATAGCGGTCATATCAGGGCCTTCTGTTTGCTCAAACTGAAATTCAGTACCTTTCCATACGCCCATTAAGTCTGTTTGACTCATGGCCAAATCACAGGAGAAAAGACCCACCATAAGCACCAGTAAAGGTAGCCCTAAGAAGAATCTCATCTTTTGATTGGATTTCGATTTTGTTTTGTTCATCATCATTATTCTTTTTTTGGTTTGAAATTGATTAAAGTTATTCATGAATTGAAGCCCACAATCTTTACTCAGCTGTTTCACTAACAGTCTAGAATAGGCAATCGTAGAGTAATTGGTAGTTACAGCTCGATCCGCTTGGAATTCATGAATTTCACGAAGTTGTTTTTCTAATAAATAAATGGCCGGATTAAACCAAAATACCGCTTTGATCAACTGAAGAAATAATACATCCCAAGTATGACCTTGCTGAACATGTACAGATTCATGGATCAAAATCTGATTGATTTCCTCATCTCTTTCTGAGTATTCTGGTAGCATGATATAATTAAAGAAAGAGGCAGGGATAAACTGTGAATTGATCACGAGAGTCATTTTTCCCACTACTACTTTCTTTGAACTAGCGATTAATAGTAGCGTACTTAAAATACCAGAAAATAGTTGAAGGAGTCTATACAAAACACCGATTAGAAAAATGATAAAAGGAATGATTTTCCAATCAAAAGTAGAGGAATCCTCCACAGGAATTACTCCATTCGCTTGACCTTCCAGCCAAGTCAAAGAAGAATTGAGGGGAATCAAGGTGGACGTACCTAAAAATTGAAAATCAAAAGAAAGTAAAGGCAAAACAACCGCTGCCACCAAAAGAGTCAATACCGTAATTCTTCCCAAAGAAAAGAACGTAAGGTCTTCAATCAACACTTTATAGAACAGCACAATCAATGAGATACCAATGCTTCCTTTCAATAAATAGATAAATAGAAATTCCATAACTATTATTTTTTCTCGTAGCCATCAATCATTTTTTGGAGCTCTTCCAGCTCTTTTTCCGACACCTTTTTCTCCTTGACCAAAAAGGAAAGAACGTTTTCCACAGATCCTCCAAAAAAGTTTTTCAACAACGTATTAAAACTCTTTTTCCTATACTCGCTTTCAGGAATCAAAATAAAGTACTCATTGGTTTTACCATAAGATTTGTGTCCTAGGTACCCTTTCTTTTCCAAGACCTTTATTGAAGAAGCCAAGGTCGTATAAGGAGGTTTAGGTTCAGGAAGCTGATCCAAAACATCGCGAACAATAGCTCGCTCTAGCTTCCAGAAAATACGCATAATCTGCTCTTCGTTGGCGGTTAATTCTTCCATGAATCTAAAGTAAATAAGTTTATCCATAAAACCTACGAATAATTCGTAATATCACGACCAATTCGTAAATTTTAACAAAAAAAAGCCTCTAGATTGATTTAGAGGCTTTTCATCAAATAAGAACCATCAACTAAAGCATATATTTCACTGGCAATTGAATTTGAGTATTCACTTTTTCCCCATCCTTCTCCCCGGGAGTCCAGCTTGGAAATGCTTTGACAACACGGATTGCTTCTTCATCACAGCCAGCTCCAATACCTCTTAAAATTTCAGGATTGGAAATAGACCCATCTTTTTGCACCACGAAAGAAACGATCACTACTCCTTCCACTCCTTTTTCCTTTGCCTGCTCTGGATATTTCAAATTCTCACTCATGAATGCCATCAAGCCAGACATCCCACCAGGTGGTTGTGGCATCACATCTACCTCCTGATGAACTTCCTGAGTTTGAGCCGTACCTTCCTGCACATTCATGAAAAAAATCATGAACATCATCAGGGTAGTCATAATAATTGGTTTTGCGTTAGTTTTCATTGTAATACTTTTTTGGGTTTTACCTATTGAATTAATTAGAGATCGGAATCTCAATTTCTTCCGGAGAATCCAATTTTACTTGGGATGGTTCTCTAGAGACTTCACCATTGCCTAGCATAAACCGGATCGGCAATCTCATTCTGGTATTGACAGCTCTGCCTCTCTGATTTCCTGGGGTCCAATCTGGAGAGTTTTGGACTACACGCATCGCTTCCTCATCTGCACCTGCACCAATACCTCTTAAAATTTCTGCATTGGAGACAGATCCATCCTTATTCACCACAAACCTTACGATCACAGTTCCCTCCACTCCCATTCTTCGTGCCTGATCTGGATAGGATAAATTATTGGCCAAGTACTCATTCCAACCTTCCATTCCTCCTGGAGGATTTGGCATGGTTTCTACGATATCAAAAATCTCTCCTCCATCTTTTCCCACATCAGTGATCCTTGCCTTTAAATCTGTAATGCCTACCGCTACTTCTTTTTCCCCATTTAGGACAGGCCCCTCCAATTCCTCATCAACTTGAGCGAGATCACAGGAAAATGCAAAAAACAAAAGCCCCAACACCGGCACTGCCCATAAAAAACGGCTTTTCTCCTTGCTTTGGGATTTGGTTTTGTTCATCATGATAATTCTCTTTTTGGTTTGAAATTGGTTAAAGTTATTCATGAATTGCCACCCCCTTCCGGCTGTTAACAATCTCAAAAGAAGCCTTGAATAGTCAGATTGGGAATAGGATTGAGTCACACCTTGATCGGCCTGAAATTCGTGTACTTCCCTAATAGAATTTTCATAGATGTATATCAAAGGATTGAACCAGAAAACAGTTTTTGCTAACTGTAGAAAAAGTAAATCCCAACTGTGCTTCTTCTTGACATGAACCGATTCATGAAGAATAATCCGTTGCTGATCTTCATCATCCATATGAAACTCAGGTAACAAAATATATTGAAAAAAGGAAGCAGGACTGAAATCAGGGTGCACTGCGATCATTTGATTTTGATAAAAAAGTAAGTTGGATTTACCCAGTAAATTGAACGACTGAAAAAATCCCAAAATCAATCTAGATGCAGTAAATAAGACACCTAGTAAATAAATCCCACCTATTAATTGAAGCCAATTTAGATCAAAAGCATTTTGATTATTTGCCACCTGATCTCCTACCCAAACCAAAGGCAAGGTTACCTCTTGTATCACACCATTGTTTTGAAACAGAGCAAAATCAATGGAAATAGCTGGGATCATCAACGAAATCGCCAACATTGAAAGGAGAAAGCCCCTATTCAAAGAAAAGAAGGTCAATTCACTCAATACCACTCTATAAAAGACCAAAGAGGCAGTAAGGCAAATACTGGCCTCGAGTAAATAGGTTAATAGCTCATTCATTTTTCTTTGGGTTTTCGTAGTCCTCAATTAGCTTTTGCAAATCCTGGATCTCATCATCAGAGATATTCTTTTCTTTAACCATAAAGGAAAGAAAGTTACTAACAGAACCTTCAAAGAAATTCTTGACGATTCTATTGATGCTCTTTTTACTATACTCTGCCTGGGAGATGATAGGGAAAAACAAATGGGTGGTTCCATAGGTCTTATGACTGAGATACCCCTTCTTTTCCAATAATCTGATGGAAGAAGCCAAAGTAGTGTAAGGTGGTTTTGGTTCAGGCAATTCCTCCAAAACATCTCTGACCAAGGCATTTTCAAGCTTCCAAAAGATGCCCATGATCAATTCTTCGTTGTGGTTCAATTCATTCATGCAACTAATCTAAAATGAATTTTTTAAAAACCCTACGAAATTTTCATATATCTACGATTTTATTGTTGCAATTCATTTAAACATCTTTTCAAACCGGAATTTTCCATGGTAAAAAAGATATTTTTTTAAAATATTATTTAGCAGAAGTAAGCCTCTATCAAATTTAAAATCTATTTTTTTGTAGTTAATCCCTATAAAATATTTTTTACCAATATTTTCTGTTAAATTATCTGAAGGTAAGGGCCATTAGTATGGATAGTCACAGCAGTTTATCCATCCCATCCATACTTGTGGGACTCTACTTCAAAAAAATTCTTCATGAAGCAAAAACCAGAAGCTGACTCCATTTTATTTCTTTAATCCGTCGGCTGAAAAAGTTTATTGGTTAACTACATGCAAGGGTTAGGGCGGCCATTTTTAGAAACGCACTACAAACACTGAATAGATCCTAATTCTTCAATGAATCAAGACCATTCAATTGATAAGAGATGAGTGTAGATAAAGAATACTTACTTCAAAAATCAAAAGAAGAAATACTCAAGATATTCACTTCTGAGTACCCTTTGGAAAAGATTCCTGACTTTATCGCTGAAGAAGTGAGCGGTTTTGGCACTACCCAAGATGAACGGGCCCATAATTTTCAAGAGTTCATGAATATGTTGGATTTACAAAACCAACAATCCCAAGTAATGGGCATTGAAGTTTCCTTTGTAGAAAAGCCTTTTCATCAATGGCAAAATCCTTCCAATGACCTTGCACTCTTAGTTCAGGAATTTGATTTAACTGTCAAAAGTAAGCTTGGAGTCAATACTATTGACTTTAGGTTGAGTAGTCTTTTTGAATGGAAACAAGATTCCTGGAAACTCATCCATTGGCATGGAAGCACCCCTGTCAATGTGGAAAAAGATGCCTGGCATATGACGGAGTGGCAGAAAAAAAACGATGAGTTGAAACAAAAAGTCGCCGAGCAAACACAAGACTTAATGTTGAAGAATGAGCAACTCCAAAAAGCAAAAGAACAGATAGAGGACACCTTAAAAGAGCTAAAAGAAACGCAGGACCTTCTGATTCAATCAGAAAAGATGGCTTCTCTGGGAGAGTTGACCGCTGGGATTGCCCATGAGATCCAAAATCCTCTCAATTTCGTCAACAACTTCTCAGAATTAAGTAATGAATTACTTGAGGAAATTGAGGAAGAAATCGAAAATCAAGACTTTGAGGAGGTGAAGGCCATATGTCAGGACCTGAAAGGAAACTTGGAAAAAATCAACCATCATGGCAAAAGAGCCGACTCTATTGTCAAAGGAATGCTTCAACATTCCCGAGCAAGCACTGGTCAAAAGGAATGGACAGACCTTAATGGCTTGGCCGATGAATATTTAAGATTGGCCTACCATGGCTTACGTGCCAAAGACAAATCCTTCAATTCTGAATTGAAATTGGATCTTGATCCTAATTTGCCTAAAGTAGAAATCGTAGCCCAGGACTTTGGAAGAGTGTTATTAAATATGATCAATAACTCTTTTTACTCAGTCAATGAAAAAAAATCACAACTCGGAGAATCATTCCAACCTGTAGTATCCGTTTCCACCAAAAAGATGGGCGATCAAATTCAATTGAAAATCAGCGATAATGGAAATGGAATTCCTGAAGAAATAAGACATAAAATCTTCCAGCCATTCTTTACTACTAAAGAAACTGGACAAGGAACTGGTTTAGGCCTAAGTCTAAGTTATGATATAATCAAAGCGCATGGAGGTACTATCAAGGTAGAAAGCAAAATAGGTGAAGGAACCTCCATCTTAATTGAAATTTCACAAAAGAAGGAATGAAATGAAGATGAATCATCAATCCTATATAAACTTTTTGTCAACATGCTGTTTGCTGTTGTTTTTCGCATCATGCAAGCAAAGTTCAGAAGTTCCTTTTCCAGATAATCCATCCGGACTTTCCACGCCTGTCACCAAGCCTTTTTCCTTTCCTGAATTCGCACCTTTTGAATGGGAAAAAATCGAACAGGAGAACCTTCCTAAAATCTCGAAAATAAATTTCCGTTTAAGTAATTACCCTTCCCAACACTTTTCCATCCATGATTTCAAACCCCTTCTAGCCCCTATTTCCAAGAGTCCAATTAATTGGAAAAACCCTGAAGAAATTCAAATCAACCTAGATACTATTCAAACAGAAACCGTTCCCCATATCAGGTATTTGTTAGAGGAGCCCACCATCACCAAGCTTGGCTCCTTGACAAAATGGGAAAACACAACTTCAGGAATTTTAAGAATCGGACAATCAGAAGGACTTTTGGGAAACTCGGTATATGCCATACTTGACGATCTCCAAGGATCCATTTGGTTTTCCACAGAGAAAGGAATTCATCGGTTTACTGGAGACCAGTTTGAAAACTACAATTTCACCCAAAGAACATTGGATGGAAATCAGGATCCAATTTCAGAAATGATTTTACTTTCTGATGGAAAAATTGCCATGATAGCCAATGGAACAGGATTGTATCTGTTAGATATACAAATCAAACTGGTTGAACAATATAAAATCGGCTCCGATTTCATTAGGTTAATGGAAGATGAAAAAGGACTTATTTGGTTTTCCAATACCCAAAGAGGAGTTTCATTCATTGATAGAGAAACCAAAACGATCAAGTTTTTAACTGCCTTGACAGAAAAGACCGGGATTTTTTCGGCAGGTCTATTTATGGATTCAAATCGAAATATTTGGATAGGTTTCATTGGAAAAATCGGCATACTAAACCCTCAAAGAAACGTCATTAGAATACTGGACGAACAAAGCGGATATGATATAAAATCAATTGCTGCCAATTTCAAAGAAGATTCCAATGGAGTGGTTTGGATTGGGAATTTTTCTGATGAAGCCAAAGGAATCTCTTTAGAAAGTGAAGAGTTATGGACATTGGGCAACAAACAAGGGTATTTTGGACAAGGGAAGTCTTTTCAAATTGACTCAAAAGAAAGGTTGTGGATAGTGGACAATGATACCATTACCTTATATGACCCCCATAAAAACCTGATGAAAAAAATTCCAACAGGAGCAGAAGTCAGAGGTGCTGGAATTCCTAGTGCTTCTTTACTGGACTCAAAAGGAAATCTCTGGGTAGGAACTACGTTGGTTGGAACCTTATTAATCAATCCTACAGGTATTCTTGCAGAGCATTTTGATAAATCAAATGGTCTGGCCAGCAATGACACCTGGGGTATGGCAGAAGATAAAAACGGAAAAATCTGGCTGGCTACTTATGAAGGGATCAATGTATATGATCCTGATCTAGAAAAACTTTACTTAATAAAATTCCCAAATGACTTACTCGTAAACAATTACAGATCTATCAGTAAACTCAAAAACGACAGATTGTTTATTGGAGGAATTAGAGGATATGTGATTATTGATTTAGAACAAAATAGTGCGGAACTATTTCAATTTAAAGCCGAAGTTTCTAGAATATTCTGGAAGGCTCATGAAAAAAATGACGGATCTATTTGGATGGGAACTCTGGATGGATTGATCAAATATGAACCGGCTGAAAATAGTTTTTACAAAATAGATGAATTCTCAGGGCTTTCTTCCAGTAGAATTTGGCTCATTGAAGAAGATAAAAACGGGAAACTCTGGTTAGGAAATGACTTAGGAATCAATGTATTGGATCCCTCAAATAATACCGTTACTTATTTAGGGAAATTCAATGGTTTAACGAGTGATTATGTATCCATGCTTCTTCAAACGCCACAAAAGGAATTGGTTTTTGGAGGTGACAATGGATTTTCAATCCTTAATCTGGACTCCATGAGCATCACCAATGTTCTTCCTGAAAACGGAATGGTACCTCCTATTATGTATGATATGCTTGCCGTAGGTGAAGATATTTATGTAGGGTCTGAAAATGGAATTGTAAAAGTGGTTAGACCAACCTCCAAAAACCCGGATAAACCATGGAAATTTACTAGGTTCGGTAAACCCGAAGGGTTTCCTTTTAACGATTATAACCAGGCAACTGCCATTTATACCTCTACCGGACAAATGTGGTGGGCAGCAGCGCCTATTCTTTCCGTGATAGAACAAAAAGCTGAAATAGATACCATTAAACCGACTGTGAGTATCTCTTCGGTTAAGGTGATGGGTGAAAGCCCCAAATTTATAAACTCTTCCTATTTAAAAAACCAGCTTTCAGATACGGATTCTATTTACAGTGCTGATCAATCTATTTTATATACCAAAAGCACCTTGCCTTTGGATTCAGGGCTAATAAACCATGAAAAAATAAAATGGGATAGTTTAAACCTGGCAAGTGGTTTACCAATTGGCATGAAAGTGCCCTATGACCAAAACTCCTTTAATTTTTCATTCAACAATCCCGCAATCAAGGGCAGAGATAAAATTCTATACCGCTATGTATTAGAAGGAGCAGATGATTCTTGGTCCTCCCCATCTCCTATCAGCAACTCCAAAAACTATTATAATTTAGTTCCGGGAGAATATAATTTTAAAGTTGCAACGAGTGGATTCAACGGAGTTTGGAGTGATCCAGCCTCCTTTGAGTTCACCATTCTTCCTCCTTGGTGGCAAACCTGGTGGGCTTACCTCCTATTTTTCACCTTATTCTCAGGCTTGACTTATATCATCGTGTATTTACGTTCGCAATGGCTTCAAAAAGAGAATAGAATTTTAGAGGAAAAGGTAACCCATCGGACTATTCAGCTGAAAGAAAAAATCGAGGAACTTAAAAACACACAAACTCAATTAATCCAGTCTGAGAAAATGGCCTCACTGGGTGAATTGACAGCTGGAATTGCCCATGAAATACAAAACCCACTGAACTTTGTAAATAATTTCTCAGAGGTAAATGCTGAATTATTGGTTGAATTAAAAGAAGAAATGGATGCTGGCAACAAAGAGGAAGTTGCGGAACTCATCAAAGACATCATTGAAAATGAAGAAAAAATAAACTTACATGGCAAAAGGGCCGATGCCATTGTAAAAGGCATGCTTCAACATAGCCGATCCAGTAATGGACAGAAAGACCCTACGGATATCAATGCTTTGGCGGATGAATACCTAAGGCTTTCCTACCATGGATTAAGAGCAAAAGACAAATCCTTCAATGCCAATATGGAAACGGATTTTGACCCAACTTTGCCTAAAATCAATGTGGTAGCACAGGATGTAGGGAGGGTAATCCTCAACCTCATCACCAATGCATTCCATGCAGCTTCCGAAAAGAAGCAAAAGTTAAATGGCAGCGAATTCATTCCCACTGTAAAAGTGACTACCAAAAATTATCAAGACCATATCGAGATCTTGATCAAAGACAACGGAAATGGTATTTCCGATTCGGTTAAACAAAAGATTTTCCAACCATTTTTCACGACTAAACCTACAGGCCAAGGTACAGGCCTGGGACTATCCCTCAGCTATGATATCATTAAATTTCATGGAGGGGAAATTCAAGTGGATTCGGAACTTGGTTCAGGAGCACAATTCAAACTTATTATTCCAAAACTTTAGATTATGAAAATTCTTGTTGTAGACGATGAAGTAGACGTGAAAACCTTATTTGAACAGCGGTTCAGAAAGGAAATACGTTCTAAAGCAGTAGACTTTGTCTTCGCTTTTTCAGGAAAAGAGGCATTGCAGTACATTGATCAATTGAATCACGAAGCAATCCTAATTCTCTCTGATATCAATATGCCCGGCATGAGCGGCTTGGAGCTTTTGAAAGAGATTAAGCAAAAAGAGCTCGTCCCAAAGCCCATCGTCATGATGATATCAGCTTATGGAGACGAGCAAAATTACAATACCGCCAAAAGTTTGGGGGCTGATGAGTTTTTGACTAAACCCGTAGATTTTAAACTATTGAAAGAAAAACTTCAATTAAACTGACAATTAGCTCCTTCATGTTTGGCTTACTTGTTTTTGAACCATCCCAAAAACATAAAATAGCTCAGAGGCAATCTGAATGGATCGTTCCCTATACATTTGACGCTCTAGTTCAGTGTCATCAAATAATTTTGGGTCCTCATATTTCAAAGGAAGTCTGACTTCTGCCCCAGGTATAAATGGACAATTTTTATCCGCATGGTCACAGGTCATTACGGCTGCAAAATCATTCTTTGGGTTGATTTCATCAGAGAAAATTTTTGAAAACGCAATGATAGCAGCCCGGTCCTTGGCATATTTAATCTCATAAGTAGGATTTGATCCAGGGCTTGATTGAATTTCAAAGCCCATTTCTTTTAAAGAGTTTATAGCCCTAGGATTAAATGCGGTAATTTCTACACCCCCTGAATAACTTCCAATATCAATCCCATAATAATCTGAAGCCACCTGAGCCCAAACTTGGGAGAACTGACTCCTGCGGCTATTATGAGTACATATAAAGTTCAAATTGACCGGATCGCCATTATTCAGCTTTTGAGTGATATATTGGATCAAAGGAGCTAACTCCAGTTTCCGGCTCTCCTGAATAGGAGTTTGTTGAACCTCAGTAAGGGTTTGCTCTAATTTTGGATAAAGCTCCATGACGTTAATTTAACAACAGCTTCCTTCTGGTGAACAAGAAATTGCTGCCTCTATTTCATTTATTGATAATTCAGTACTTGAATTAGGAGCTCCACAGGTTTCTTTGGCTAGGCAGGTAGTCTGTTTACTAGTCAAATATATGTTTCCATCCATGACTTGAATGCCATATTTACCGATGGTATCTCCTTGGTATTCTACCTCAATTCCATGATCCTCTAAGCCCAAAGCTTGGATGGACAAGTCAATGATATGTAAAAGCTTCTTGGCTCCTAATCTATGATTAAAATCCCCATCTTCCCAAAGCTGGAATGATACTGATTTCTCTTCCCTGATTTTTCCGCCACAATCAATGAATTTCTTATTGATTTGGCCTATTTCAGTGACGTGAAAATGGGAAGGAATCAGCTCACCATTCGGAAGAACAAATCTCAACTCTTCCAATCCTTTCAATTCTGTGATTAACTCTGATAGTTTCATAGCTATTAATTGTAATATTACGATAAATAAATTCAAATTTTTTTCTCCTTTAATGAAACCCAACAGAAACTTTCTCTACCAACATTCTTTTGGAGAGAGAAATTTTGGAAAAAAATTCATTAAAGATGAAATGCATTGACGTGATCTTTTAATACATCGTAATATTACGATTAAATAAGAAATAAAAAAAGGATTATTCCTTTTTTATAAAAATCGATTCGTTTAATACCGGAGAAACAAGAAAATAACCCAAGACTTTTCCTTTGCCCGAATCCACTTTAAAATTGGTTTCAGGGTTTTGTGGAGGAGGGCTAAACAATCCCCCGTCATTGAATAACAACCCTACCAATTGCGTGAAATAATCATAGGTATCTTTGTTCATACGGAACAATTCAAGTCTCACCCTATCCCCTTCTTCGAAAGGATAATTCAACTCCAAGCCTTCTTCAAAAAACTTCAATCCAAACGTATCGTCAAACAATAGGTAATCATCCCGATCATTTCTTAAGGTATCGTTTTCAATTACCCGAATCCTATAATAATTATCTTCTTCAAAAGGGATCTTCCCATAAACTTTGATGTAATATCCCTCCTCTCTAAACAATCGTTCTTCCTGGTAGCTATAGGTCAAACTATCTAAAGTTGGCGCTTCTAGCATCAACCCTCTTGCTGAATACAATTCATCTTCCCATCTCACTTGTACTTCATAGGTCACCCCAACTTTTGCTACATAATTATCTGATATAGGTTTATAACTTTTGGTTTCATTATTAAATCGAAAGGGGATCCGCTCTTGGGTTCCAGGCACCAATATGGATACCTCTGCTTCAGAAATGATGGTTATATCTGTCGTATCAAAATAGTTTTCAGCCAAGGAAACTTTCACTTCATTAAAAAATGGTCTATCGGTCCAAGTTGCTTCGATCACAGGTACTACCTCATCCAACGTAGTTAATGGAAGTGTTACCTCTTCTTGACAAGAAAAAAGTCCCATTATTACTAGTAAGTAGCCTAATTTTTTCATCTTAAAATTGAAAGTTATAGGTGATGGAGGGTAAAAAAGTAAATAAATAAGTCATCACAATCCCTTGCTCTTTGGACACCACGGGGCCGTCCACATCTGGATCATAATTTATTTGACCATTAAATAGCTCTCTGAATTCATAAGCAAAAGGATTCTTCCTTCCATACAAATTATAGATACTAAAATTCCAACTCCCTTTCCATTTCCTTCCCTTATCCGGGTTTTTCCAAGTGATAGAGGCATCCATTCGGTGATAATCAGGAAAACGATCTGTATTTCTGTATTCAGAGTAAAGAGGTATCACTTGATTGTCTACCTCATAGGTCCCTATAGGAAATGAAACCGCCTGTCCAGTAGTGTACACAAAAGTCAAGCCTGCTGACCATGCAGGAGAAAACTCATGATTCAATACCAAAGTAACATCATTGGGTCTATCATATCGTGGGTTATATCGCTCCCCTAAACTTATTCCATCAATCTTCCTCCAGGTCCTTGAATAAGTATATGAAAGCCAACCTGTGGTCTTTCCTACATTTTTTCTTACTAAAAATTCTACTCCATAAGCATAGCCATCTCCTGTCAGAATCTCCGTCTCAACCTGATCCGTAAAAAGCACTGAGGCCCCATTTTTTAGGTCAATAACATTTCTGATATCCTTGGCATAGGTTTCTACAGAAAATTCCCATTTATTATCCAAGAAATTTTTGTAAAACCCAATAGATACCTGATCTGATCGCAATGGAGCCATATATTTCCCTGCAAGGATCCATCGGTCAATAGGAAGTCCTGCTGAACTATTGGTAGCAATTTGTACGTATTGAAAATTTCTGTTGTAGGCAGCTTTGATTGAAAATTCATCATTTACCAAATATCTAAAGGCTAACCTTGGCTCTAGCCCTTGATAGAAATGCATGGGTTTAAAACTAGCATATCCAATACTGTCAACTTCAACTTCTTCATCTGGAATTCCACCTTCATAGAAGTAATCTACCCCCTTTCCTATCTGATGGTAAAATCCCCATCTCAATCCCAATTCAGCACTTAATTTAGGGCTTAACTCCTTTGTCATTCCTGCAAAGACACTAGTTAGAATTCCGTTTTTCGGATTGGTGGTGATTGGTTCGATGGCACTTCCTCCTTTAGGATCTAAACCAATGGGTGCAAAATGGTAATATTGACTTTGAAATCCCCAATAGGATTGGAATCGGTCTGTTTTGTTCCAACTCCATTGTCCCTTCATCCCAGATTCCGAAAGCTTATTTCTCCAACTAAAACCATTATCCGGATCTTCAAAATCTACTTGATAATTATATCTGGAGTGGTATGCTTCTAAATCGAAAAACGAATTCTCAGAAATGGTATGTCCCCAGGTAGCCGAACTCACCCAATTTCTCCAGCCTAACCCGAACTGGTCGTCCAACCCTAAAAAATCACTTCCTTCATAGCTGGAAAAAGTCAATTTATCTTTGTCACCTAAACGAAATGCGAATTTGGCACTTAAATCATGAAAGTTTAATTTATTGTTCCTTATATCCTCGTTATTGGAGAGTTTCAAAAATAGATCCGCATAGGTTCTCCTCCCTGATATTGCAAAAGTCGAATTCTCAGAAAAAAGTGGACCATCCAGCATCAATCGAGAAGAAATCGTTCCAATTCCTCCCTGACCATGAATTTGATCATTATTCCCTTCTTTTAAAGAAACATCCACCAAAGCGGAAAGTCGCCCACCATAACTAGCAGGCATATTACCTTTGTATAAATCTACCTGATCTAACGCATCCGGACTAAAGACTGAAAAGAAACCAAAAAAGTGAGAAGGGTTATAAACAGGGGCACCATCCACCTGAACCAAGTTTTGGTCTGCAGATCCACCACGTACAAATAATCCTGTGGTTCCTTCACCAGCAGTCTGAATTCCTGGAAGAAGTTGCAAACTCCTAAGCAAATCCACTTCTCCGAATAATGCAGGGATGTTCTTGATGGTTTCAATAGGAATCCTTGATTTTCCTGTTTCCAAATTCCGGACCTGTTCATCAGGCCTCCTTTCTTGAATGATGATTTCATCCAAAGAAAGCTCTGAAGGTTTTAAGAAAAATCGAACATCTTTACCTTCTTCAATTTTCGAAATAGTTCGGATTGACTGTTCATATCCAACATAGGATACCACTAATTTTGAGGGCAATTCCCGGCTTTTCAGTCGGAATTTCCCATTTAAATCAGTCACTACCCCAGATGAAACGTCCTCTTCCCAATATACGCTTGCTCCAATTAATGGCTCGGAATTACTCGCGTCCAGGACTTCTCCGATTAGTATAGAATTGTTTTGAGCCGAAAGTGTACCTGATATCCCAAATAGTATCCAGACAAATAAAAAAATGAAATCCTTACGGAAAAGCTGCATTCTTCGATCTTTAGTGCTTTAACTTCATTGTTATACTAATATTTAAAATTAATGTTTGTTAATTTTCTCAATTCTTTAGGCATGCATCCGACCACTCGTTTATTAGCTGCTTTTAAAGTAAGGTTTATTTTATAATTTCAGGCCATGATTTGGGCATATCCCGACGTAAAACTCACACTCTTATTAGCCGGTATTTTTGGCTTGTTATATTTCGTTTACCTAACTAGGTATTGGTCAATCAATAAGCGGCTAGAAGTAGAAAAAAGAAGACTATTTACCAAAATGGTACTTAGGACTACCTATTTCGTATTATTTCTTATAGCATTTGCGGGTCCCTCCATTGGTACTTCTACCAAAGAGATAAAAGAAGAGGGCAAAGATATATTCATTGCGGTGGACCTTTCCCAATCCATGAATGCCACTGACATAGGACCTAGTAGACTTCAGCGGGTGAAGTTTGAATTAAAAGAACTGACTAAAAGCTTTCCTTCAGACCGAATAGGTTTGATCATATTTAGCTCAGAGGCATTTTTACAATGCCCACTGACCTTTGACCAAAGCGTACTTCAACTTTATATTGATGGATTGAATACCGGATTGGTTCCCAATTTTGGGACCGACTTGAATTCTCCACTTCGAATTGCCTTGGATCGGTTTGAAAAAGATGAAAGTCAAGAAGTGAAATCCAAATCAGTGATCTTGATTTCTGACGGAGAAAACTTTGGTGATGAATTGGAAGGAATAGGCGGTCAACTGAATGACCTAGGAGTTAAAGTATTTTCCTTGGGTATAGGAACGGAAGCAGGAAGCACCATCCCAAGGGGAAATGGCGTGGTGATCGATCCTCAGACCGGAGAACCTGCTAGGTCCGTCCTAGAGAGAACTCCTCTCCAACAAATTGCTGCTGAAACAAACGGTCAGTATTTTGAGATTTCTGATCAAGTCCAAGAGATCGGTGAATTGATCAACAGTTTAGAGAGATTAGAAGGTGGAGTGACGGGCTCCAGAATTGTGGAAGCCTCAGCAAATAAGTATTTCTATTTTCTTCTTGCTGCATTAGCCCTATCTTTAATAGATATGATTTTACCCATTAAAACCATTAAATTATAATGATGAGTTGGAGCAAAGTTTTATTGGCAACCTTGATGCTAATTCCTGCCTCCTGGACTCGGGTTTCACGCCTCAATACAGCCATTGAGGAAGCGGAAGAAAGTTACTCCAAGACGGAGTATGAGCTTTCTGTTGAAAAGCACTTGGCTTTAATAGAAAACTTTCAATATGCTTCCCCCCATTTGGATTTTGATCTTGGATTAAGTTATCAATATTCTGAGAAGCCGGAGGAAGCGGCTGCCTCTTTTGACAAGGCTTCGATCTCTCCTGACAAAACCATTTCTTCATTTTCCTTCAATCAATCCGGTGTGCTACTTGGAAATAAGCAGGAATATGAGGCTGCATTAAATAAATTTCAGTCTGCATTGATCAAAGACCCCACCAATGAAGTGGCCCGTTATAACTATGAAATGTTGGCTCGCTGGTTGCAGAGGGATGAGGAGCGCAAAAATGAAGATCAAAATAAGCCCGAGCCATCCGAGTTTGCCAAGCGTAAAAAAGCAGAGGCAGATCGTTTAGTGGAACAATTTAGATTTAAAGATGCGTTGAACTTAATGAACGAGGCTTTGCAGCAGGATGAAACTGTTGCTGCCTATCAAGAGTTTATTAGTACCTTAACCGAAGTCACAGAAATCGATGAAAACTAGAATACTAACATTTCTCGGATTAATCTTTATGCTTGCCTGGTTTCCAGTAAGTGCACAGACTTCTGGAGATTATTTTAACAGAGCGGCAAGGTCTTATGTAAAAACAGAAAAAGAACAAGCTTTAAATACTGTAAATGAAGGACTTGGAAAGTTTCCGGGAGATGTAAAGCTTCAGGCTTTGAAAGAAAAACTGGAAAAAGAACAAGAGGAAGAACAGGATAAACAAGAACAAAACCAAGACCCTCAGCAAAATCAGGATCAGCAACAGAAAGATGATAATCAGCAGGGAGAAGGAGAACAATCTGAACAGCAACAGCAAAAAGATCAGGGAGAAAAGACCCAAGAAGATCAAGCAAAAGAGGGACAGGAAGGAGATCCATCGGAGCAAACAGAAGATGAGGTAGGCGAAAATGCCAACGATCAAATGGATGCCAATTTAGAGGATAGACAAAAGGCCATGGAAGAGTTTAAAGAAAAACTCAAAGCCATGAATTTGACCCCCGAACAAGCTGCCCAAATTTTGGAGAGTATGAATGCTGCAGAATTGCGATACATCCAGCAGAATAAGAAAAAGCCTACTCAAAGACCAAAAAGAGGGATTCCGGATTGGTAAATCAAGGGATTGCATAGGCTTAAAATTTCAATCCTTGGAACTGATACTTCGTTTCTGATTTGCAGATATTAATTGACTTTCAAATCCAGTTACTGGGTCCATTCGAGTCAAATTTATTCGTACAAATCCCTCAGTTTATTCTTAGATTTATTAAAACCCAAATAGCATGTTTAAAGAAGTATTTATAGTTGCCGCAGTTCGAACTCCTTTGGGAAGTTTTGGTGGCAAATTAGCAGGTTTAACCGCAATCGAATTAGGAAGTACAGCTATCAAAGGCGCTTTGGCCAAATCAGGGGTAAGCTCCGAGGAGGTAAATGAGGTGTTTATGGGAAATGTGATTTCTGCTAATTTAGGACAGGCTCCTGCTCGACAAGCAGCTATTGGGGCTGGAATTGGGTATGATGTTCCTTGCACCACGGTCAACAAGGTCTGCGCTTCAGGAATGAAAGCGGTCATGTTTGGAGCACAATCCATTATGCTTGGAATCAATGAGGTAGTAGTAGCTGGAGGAATGGAAAGCATGTCTAATGTTCCTTTTTATGTTCCGAAAGCTCGATTTGGATACAAATATGGAAATGCCGAATTCGTAGATGGCCTGGTTAAAGACGGACTTTTCGAGGTTTACCATAAGTTCCCAATGGGAAATTGTGCTGATAATACAGCACGTGAAATGAATATCAGTAGAGAGGAACAAGATGCCTATGCAATTCAATCTTATCAACGATCTGCAGATGCTTGGGCGAAAGGTTACTTCAAAGAAGAGGTGGTTCCTGTAGAAATGAAAGGTCGCAAGGGTGAGACAATCCTCATAGACGAAGACGAGGAATATAAGAATGTCATGTTTGACAAAATCCCTTCTCTGCGCCCAGTATTTGATAAAGAAGGTACCGTCACAGCAGCAAATGCCAGTACTATGAATGACGGAGCTTCCGCATTGATTTTGGTAAGTAAAGAAAAATTAGAAGCGCTTGGCCTTACTCCTATTGCTAAGATCCGAGGTTTTGCAGATGCTGCCAAGGACCCACTTTGGTTTACCACAGCACCAGCCTTGGCTATACCAAAAGCGCTCAAACATGCAGGTGTCTCGGCAGAGGAAGTAGATTATTATGAAATTAATGAAGCCTTCTCAGCAGTGGCATTAGCGAATCAAAAAGAATTAAACCTGAACAATGATCGCCTGAATGTTTTTGGGGGCGCAGTCTCATTAGGTCATCCGCTGGGTGCTTCTGGTGCTAGAATTATTTCTACCTTAAATTCTGTATTACATCAAAAAGCTGGGAAAATCGGAGTGGCAGGAATATGCAACGGAGGCGGAGGAGCATCAGCAATCGTTATTGAAAAACTCTAATCGTTGGAGCTAGTCCAACACATCTAATCGGAATAATTGAATATGGGAAAGAAATTTCCAGTCATCTTCTTCTTTTTATCATTACTTATCAATAGTTCCGTTTTTGGACAAGACACAGTAAGGACTTATTACGGTGGGGACTTCCCTACTCTTAAAGAAGTCTATATTAAAGTCAATGGAGTAGCTCAAGGCATCGTCAAACGATTCGATGAAGAGCGCAACCTGATTTTAATAGGACATCTAAAGGATGATAAAAAAGAGGGACTTTTTTACGATTTGGACCCAAGAACAGGTGACACTACCAGAATCACTCAATTCGTAGACGATGAGCGATCAGGCCCTAGCAAAAGCTTTTATCCAAATGGACAAATCCGTCAGGAATTGACTTTTGAAGGGAATCAAATTGAAGGTTTAGTGACTTCCTATTTTGAAAATGGTCAAGTCCAGGACAAAACGGTATTCATGAACAATAAACCCAATGGTTTAAGTGAAAAATACTATGAATCTGGGGTTTTAGCCTCAAGAATATATTACCAGGACGGAACACTCGATGGTACCTACGAGGAGTTTTACGAGGATGGAACACCTCAGATTACTGCCTATTATATTGAAGGAGATTTGGATGGCCGTGAAACCGTCTATTTTCCAAATGGGGAGATTGAAGCCATCCGAGATTATAAAAGAGGAGAGCTCCATGGTTCCTATGATCTCAACTATGAAACCGGAGAGCCTTTGCGAAGAAGCACCTATAAAAAAGGACTTGCAGAAGGCGAGCTTGTCATTTATTATCAATCAGGTGAAATCAAGGAAAAAGGAACTTTCAAAAAAGGCGTCGCTTTAGAACCTTATAAAGAATACTATGCATCTGGGAAACTCAAAGCACAAAAGAATTTTGATTCGCAGGGCAATATCACCAAAGAGGTCACCTATCATGAAAATGGACAGGTAAACTTTGAGCTGAACTACCTCAATGGAAATCTAGAAGGTGAAGTAAAAATATTTAGAGAGGATGGCTCACTCGAAGAAATCCGGCGATATCAAAAGGGATTACTTTCAGGCAAGCAGGAGTTTTTTGATGAAAATGGAAATTTAATCCGGACTGAGGTTCATGAAAATAGAAGCCAAAGATCATAAATAATGGAAATCGAAAGAGAAGAAAGCAAAAGCTTTTCTATTTTTGCCAAAACTGAATTCGCATGAGCAACGCTATCAAAGAAACTCAATTTAAATTTCCCGGACAGATCGGATTTTACAAGGGTAAAGTACGTGATGTATATATTTTTGAAAAAGAACTTGTAGTCGTAGCATCCGATAGAATTTCGGCTTTCGACGTAGTGTTGCCTAAACCCATCCCTTTCAAAGGTCAGGTATTAAACCAAATTGCTGCAAAATTTCTAGAAGCTACCTCTGATATCGTTCCTAATTGGGTAACTGCTACCCCGGATCCAAATGTGACGATTGGTAAAAAATGTGAGCCATTCAAGGTAGAGATGGTAATAAGAGGATATATGGCGGGACATGCAGCTAGGGAATACAAAGCTGGAAAAAGAACACTTTGTGGAGTAGAGCTACCAGAACACATGCGTGAAAACGACCCTTTTCCGGAACCCATTATTACTCCGACTACCAAAGCTTCTGAAGGTCATGACGAGGATATTTCTAAAGAGGCTATTTTGGAACAAGGAATCGTGAGTCCAGAGGATTATGCTGTACTTGAAAAATATACGCGCGCACTTTTCAAAAGAGGTCAAGAAATGGCCAATGCCATGGGATTGATTTTGGTGGACACCAAGTATGAATTTGGAAAGTTTGGAGACGAAATTTTACTGATTGATGAAATTCATACCCCCGATTCTTCCAGGTATTTCTACGCAGAAGGCTATGAAGAGAATCAGGAAAAAGGACTTCCCCAGAAACAATTGTCCAAAGAATTTGTGAGACAATGGTTGATTTCTAATGGTTTTCAAGGCAAAGAAGGACAAACTGTTCCCGAAATGACAGATGAAATTGTAGATAGCATCTCTGATCGCTATATTGAGCTGTTTGAAAAAATCACTGGCGAATCGTTCCAAAAAGCTGAAACCAGTCAAATTTCCGATAGAATAGAAAAAGCAATACTTGCCCATTTGGGTTAATATTTATAAATGTTATGAAATACTCAATAGATAAAAAAGAACAATACGTTGTATTTTCCCCGCAAGAGGAGAAAATCGATTCCTTGCTTGCTCCTGCATTAAAATCTGAGATTTTAACCATCCATGCAGAAGGCTATCCTCACATGGTACTTGATCTTAGCGAGGTTAAATACGTAGATTCCAGCGGATTAAGCGCTCTACTTGTTGGGGATCGTGAATTTGGAAGAAACGGAGGAATATTCGTTATCTCCGGAATTCAGGACCATGTCATGAAATTGTTGAAAATCTCTATGCTTGATAAAAAGCTCAACTTAGTCAGCACATTGGAAGAAGCTGGTGAGGCGATCTTCATGCATGAGATTGAAAGTGGTGAAGAAGAAGAGGAGGAAGATTGATTCCAGACTTTGAAGTCACCATATTAGGAAACACTTCTTCCATCCCTGTTCATGGAAGAAATCATACCTCTCAAGTAATCCGCTTTGGCCAGGAGCTTTTGCTCCTGGATTGCGGTGAGGGAACCCAGATGCAACTCAGGAAGTACAAAATCAAAACTTCCCGCATCAATCACATTTTTATTAGCCACCTGCATGGCGATCATTACTTGGGCTTAATTGGCCTACTCTCCTCTTATAATCTTTCGAAAAGAACAAGTCCTTTGACCATTTATGGCCCTCCAGGACTAAATGACATCATTACCACAAATTTCCGTTGGAGTAATACCAAATTGGGATATCCTTTAACTTTTGTGCAGACTTCAACTGAAGGAAGTAATATTTTGCTGGATGCCCCTTCATTTACAGTATCTAGCTTCCCTTTAAAACATCGCCTGCCCACTACTGGATTTTTAATTACTGAAAAACCCGGACTAAGAAGTTTAATCAAGAAAAAACTGGAAGAAAATCCCATTCCTGTAGATGCAATCCAATCCCTTAGATTGGGAAATAACTTTATGATGGAAAACGGGAACCTCATCCAAGTTTCGGAATATACTTATCCCATGCATTCGATGAGGAAATATGCATTTTGTTCCGATACTATTTTTGATCCAAGCATCACCAAATTTCTGGAACAGGTGGATTTGCTTTACCATGAATCCACATTTTTGACAGCAGAGGAAGCTCGCGCTGCTGAAACTTTTCATAGTACCAGTGCCCAAGCCGCTCAAATTGCTTCTTTATCCGGTGCAAAGAGCTTATTATTAGGACACTTTTCTTCCAGATATAAAGAGTTGGGTCAAATGCATCAAGAGGCGATACAAGTTTTTCCAAACAGTATCATTAGTGAAGAAGGTCAAACCTATCCTGTCAATCCAGCCGTATGAATAAATCTCAAAACTCCAGGAAAACCAACCTATTCATCATTTTAGGAGGCATCTTTTTGACAAACGCCATTTTGGCTGAAATAATTGGAGTAAAGATTTTTTCCGGTGAAAAAACACTTGGGTTTGAACCAGTCAACTGGACCTTTTTTGGGGAATTTGTCCTGGACTTTAACTTGACAGCAGGAGCGATTATTTGGCCTGTGGTATTCATTACCACTGACATCATCAATGAGTATTTTGGAAAGAAAGGTGTAAGAAAAATCAGTTTTCTAACCGCGGGACTGATAGGATATGCCTTCTTAGTCATCATGGTAGTAACCAGGTTAGTACCAGCGGATTTTTGGTTAGAAGTAAATTCAGAAACGCCATCAGGGGTTCCTTTTAATATTGATTATGCCTTCAACACCCTATTCAGACAAGGAGGAGGAATCATCATTGGATCATTGACCGCATTTTTATTGGGCCAATTAATCGATGTATATGTATTTCAAAAATTAAGGGCTATTACTGGTGAAAAAATGATTTGGCTGCGAGCAACAGGTTCTACCTTTGTTTCTCAGTTTATTGACTCATTTGTAGTTCTTGGCATCGCATTTTATGTCTTTGGAAATTGGAGTTTAAGTCAAATTATTGCTGTGGGCATCATGAATTACATCTATAAATTTGTGGTTGCCTTGGTTTTGACTCCCCTACTGTATTTGGGGCATAGTTTGATTGATAATTATTTAGGAAAAGAATTAGCTGAGGAAATGACCACTGAAGCAGCAAAAGACAAGTCATTTATCTAGAAACCAAATTTATTTTGCTCACAAGCTTGATCCTATAGCTGCATTTATAGAAACTTTTGAATAAAGCTTTGTTTTCAAAATAATTTATTCTACTTTTGCACCGTCAATAAGACGAAGAACAATTTTTCTGAGCCGTGAAATCCTTACTGTCGCTTGTCTGGGATAATCACTAGGAGTACATGGCAAGAAAAGTAAGGAAACATCATGGAAAATACACTCAAGTTCTCTGACTTGGGAATTTCTGACGAAATTCTTAAGTCCGTGGAAGAGATGGGCTATACCCAACCTTCCCAAATTCAATCACAAGCTATTCCTTTCGTACTAGAAGGTAGAGATGTCATCGGACAAGCTCAAACCGGTACTGGAAAGACTGCAGCTTTTGCTATTCCAATTATTGATTTGGTAGATCCAGATCTAAATCACCCACAAGCTATCATCCTTTGCCCTACTCGTGAACTTGCAGTTCAAGTAGAAGGTGAAATCCAGAAGTTGGCTAAATTCCACAGAAGGATCAATTCTGTGGCGATCTATGGAGGTGAATCAATTGACAAGCAAATCAGAACCCTTAGAAAAGGAGTTCAGATCGTCGTAGGTACTCCAGGTCGTGTACAAGATCACATCAACCGTGGTACTTTGAAATTGGATAATGCCGGAATCATCGTATTGGATGAAGCGGATGAAATGCTAGATATGGGCTTCAGAGATGATATTGAAGCAATTTTGCAGGAAATGCCTGAAGAAAGACAAACTGTTTTCTTCTCCGCAACCATGGCAAAGCCTATTCTAGATTTAACAAGGAAATATCAAAACAACCCTGAAATCATCAAGGTTGCTAAAAAAGAATTGACGGTAGATCGTATCGAGCAAGTATTCTATGAAGTGAAACCTTCATTGAAATTGGAATTAATGGCTCGATTGATGACCGTAAATAACTATGCATTGAGCGTAGTATTCTGTAATACCAAAAGAATGACCGATGAGGCTACCGAATCTTTAGGTTCTAAAGGTATCCTTGCTGAAGCACTTCACGGAGATTTATCTCAGGCTCAAAGAGATAAAGTAATGAACAAATTCCGTAAAGGTCTATGCACAGTTCTAGTTGCAACTGACGTTGCGGCAAGAGGGATTGATGTTGACAATGTGGAAGCGGTTTTCAATTACGATTTGCCATTGGACGATGAGTCTTATGTACACCGTATCGGTAGAACAGGCCGTGCAGGAAAATCAGGTATTGCCATCAATTTTGTTACCGGTAGAAGAGATTTTGGAAAGATCAGAGATTTGGAAAGATTCACCAAAGCTTCGATCACCAAGATGACTCCTCCGTCTGTTGCTGAATTGATTGAATTGAAGAAAGCGCAATTTGTAAAAGACGTTCATAAAGTATTGAGCAAAGAAGAGGATAATCAAATCTTCGAAGCTACAGTAGGTCAACTATTGACTGAAGGGCTGTCTATCGAACAGATCGCTCTTGGTTTGATGAAGCTTCAGATGGGAGATGTAGTGAAAGAAATGAGAGATCAGGACTTTAGCTTAAGCTCCTATGGAGATAGAAGAAGAGAAGGCGGCCGTGAAGGTGGTCGAGATGGAGGAAGAGATAGATTCGGTCGTGGCGAAAGAGGCGATAGACGCGGAGGCGAAAGAAGCGAAAGAGGCGGAAGAAGAGAAGGGGGAAGAAGACCTGAAAGAGTTAGAGATGCCAACATGGCTCGTTTATTCATCAACTTAGGTAAAAGAGATAGAATCCGTCCCAATGATATCGTAGGAGCTATTGCTGGTGAAGCCGGCGTTCCTGGAAGATCTATTGGAGGAATCGATATATATGACAACTTCTCCTTTGTGGATGTGCCTCAAAAAGATGCTGATCACGTGATCAAAGTAATGAAGCACAATACCATCAAAGGCAAGAACGTCAATATGGAAATTTCAAAAGGGTAAATTGGTTATAAGGTTATTTGGTTTAAAGCACATTTCTAATAAGAAATGTGCTTTTTTTTGTTCTTAACCCATCACAAAAAGCGTTTAACTCTTTACAAGTTGAACGCTATAATTGCTTCTTTCAGAAAAAACCAGCAATGAATCTACTCAGACTTGAGAATCATTGCCGGATTTGCTTTGACCACTTTCCAAATTTGCGAAGCAACAGTAGTAAAGATCACAGCTAATAAAATGATTAGGGCAAACCCTAGAGGTATAACCCCCACCCCAGAATGGAACGCAAAAAAACTGTCCAAGAAAGATGAAATGAAGAAGACAGAGAAAACGCTTCCAATCCCTGCGGCAATACTCCATATAATCAAATATCGCTTCAGCAATTTCTTGGATAGGTCCTCTATATTTGCCCCAAAGACTTTTCGGATACAATAATCTTTGATATGGGCAGTCATATTCAAGGATACCAAACCGAAAAGACCCAATAGCGCTAGGATGACAGAAAGTGTGGCTGAAAAGGAAATTAACTTCGCAACCCCATTCACATCTGCAATTTCCCGCTCGAATACTTCGGTCTGCAACTTCCCTTCAAATAGGCCTAACGGCACCGTTTCATGCCAAATTTTCTTAACGGATTCCATGGATCCTTCCGCAGAACCGGGATTCATTTTTAATGTCAAGTAATTAAACACTGAATCAGGGGAAGCACGAATCGCCATGGGTTCAATGGCATTTTTGAAAAATGTCGTATGAAAATCCTCAACCACTCCAATGACATGGTAATTAGCACTATCGATGGCAACGGTTTGATCGATCGGGAACTCTAATCCAAACTGGTCCAGAAACGTTTGATTTACCAATAGTGATTCCTGAGTATCTGTAATCAGATCGGGATTAAACATTCGCCCCTGCTTCAATTCCAAATCCAGTAATTCTGGATAATTGGACTCCGCATTCAAGAAGTTGACTTTGTATTTCTTTTCTCCTATTTCAACTTCCTCCTCCCTTATCCAATTTCCCACGTAATCTTGGCTTCCGCTTACTTCCACCACCGACGAGAGTGCTGAAAGCTTGTTCTTCAGTGGTACATAATCTTTGGACTCCGGCACATTGACAATAATCTTATCCGCAGCACTGTATCCCCAATCTCTGTTGGCATTGATATAATTGGTTTGCACAAAGGCAATAGCTGCTACCATACTGATAATAGCCAAGGTAAACTGGAATGATAACAGCACACTGGTGAATACACTTTTGCTCCCAATTTTTTGATTGCCTTTTAAAATACCGATCGGTTTAAATGAGGATAAATAGGTAGCTGGATACAATCCTGTAATTAAAGTGATAGCTAACAACATGGACCCTAAAAATATCCAGATGTTTTTGTCCCGAAATAAATCAATTTGGAGGTTTTTGGAGGCGATATCATTGAATCCCGGGAGAAAAATAAACCCAGCCAGAAGACATCCCAGAAAAATAGCAAAAAAGCAGATCAATAGGTTTTCGCTGAGAAACTGGAAAACTAATTGACTCCTTTTGCTTCCAATTACCTTTCGAACCCCAATCTCTTTCAGCCTTCTGGAGGCCATTAATACGGATAAATTGATATAATTAAATACCGCTAGCAGAAGGATGAAAAGTCCAATGGTGCCCAATAGAATCTGAGGGCCAATACCCAAAAAATCCCTGACTCCTCTTTCAATTTTGCCCACATGATAAATAATATCCGGGTAAGCAATCAACCCCATGTTGACATAAGGTTTTTCAGGGTTCACTTGATTTTGAATTTTGGTGAAACCCTCCAACTCAGACTCCATTCGAGCAATATCTGCCCCTTCTTCCACCTGAATGAAGGTCCATAGTTCTTTGCTCCAAGCATCTTTCAAAGGGAGATCTGTGATGGTATGAGGATGAGATTCAACATTGACAATGAGATCAAAAGTAAACATATCCATGTCTTTCAAATCCTCCAAAACACCTCCAACTTTGAAAAGCTTTTCTTGCCCATTGATCACTAAGGATAGTTCCTGACCAATAGGATGCAAATCACCAAATAGCTTCTCCGATAGCTGATGGGTAAGAATCACCTGATCAGGCACTTTCAAAGCACCTGGATACCCGTACTCCATTCGGTACTTAAACATTTCCATAAAAGAAGGATCCACGTAAATGGACCGCTGAAAAAAGCTCTCATGATCCTGAATCACTAATGGAAACTCATACAATACCCTAGTTTGGTTTTTTACATGGTTTAGGGTATTCGGAATCAATTCGGAGACAGCTTCAGCGACAGTTCCATAAGTCACCATTCCCTCAGCTTCTTCTGAAGTATATACCAGTTGATAGATTTCATCTTTGTTGGGCTGATTCAATCCCTTAAACCAAATGTTTGCAATAAACAAGTAAGCCACTATACAGCAACCCACTGCACAGGACAATCCAAAAACAGAAATAAAGGTGGTGCCTTTTTGCTTAAGAATATTTCTCCAACCTATTTTAAAATAACTTCTAATCATCACCGTGTTATTAGTTTTTAAATTCATGAATTTGCTGAACCCGATATTGCTCCATTTGAAAAAACTCAACACATGGAAAATGAATCTTAAGCGGGCGTAAGACAGTCCTTTTTCTTCTAAATCCAGATAAAATATCTCATAAGCATCTCCTTGGATCTGCTCCAATCGATCTGGAACACAATAAAACTCCAGAAATCTATCTGCTAGTTTTGGCGGATCATGGTGGCGCTTCTTATCCATGGGAAAAATCTAATGCTAATGGCGGCAACTGATCATACAGTCTATTCCTCATCATCTTCACTTCATTAATGGCAGCTCTACCATTTGCCGAAAGGCTAAACAAACGCTTTCTTCTCCCTCCCCTCTCCTCAGTCGCTCCTCCCATATGAGATTTAACAAAACCTTTTTCTTCCAATCGGTTCAACACCGTATGAATTGCACTAATATTGACTTTCCTACCGGTTTGACTTTTGATTTCCTCCGATACCGAAACTCCATAGGCCTCCTGATCCAAAATCCCTACAACCAATAAGACAAGCTCCTCTAATTCCCCTAAATGATATCCTTTCATATCATGATTATTACATTTACAAATATGAATCTAATATATTTCATTCATATTTGTAAATAAAATTTGAAAATATTTTTCCCTCAGAAAAACAACTCATCCTATTTCCGAAGTCATCAGAATTTTATTATCTGATTAGATATGCGATTAACTTTGATTCAATAGGTGCTTTCTCAAAGAATAAATTTTAATTTTGGACTTATGCAGCTCTTTTTTCAACAGGATATTCTACCTCCTACCATTTATCTGGAACCGGATGAATCCAAACATCTGACCCGGGTACTTCGAAAATCTGTTGGAGATATCATTCATGTCACGGATGGCGAAGGCAATTTGTATGAATGCAGGTTGACAGATGCCAATCCCAAAAAATCTATACTCCAGGTGATTTCCAGTGAGCAAGTTCCTGCGGATGACTTTTATATTCATCTTGCAATTGCCCCGACTAAAAGTCCAGATCGAATGGAATGGATGATTGAAAAGGTGACGGAAATCGGTTTTCACGAATTGACTTTACTTTCGACCATGAATTCCGAAAGGAGCTTTCTAAAGACAGAAAGGCTACAAAAAAAGATGATCTCAGCATGCAAACAAAGTTTAAAGTATCACACACCAAAAATCAACCAAACCCTTGATTTCAAGAATTTTATAACCTATCCTGAATGGGATGATTTTCAAAAACTCATCGCTTATGTAGATGAAAATCATGATCATCATTTGATGGACTTGGCAAAACCAAAAGGAAATTATCTAATTCTGATCGGGCCAGAAGGAGACTTTGATCCAAAGGAAATAGAGCATGCATTTACACATGGATTTAAACCAGTATCCTTGGGAAAAAGCAGGTTAAGAACTGAGACCGCCGGTTTGGCAGCTGTACACATGCTACAAGTACTAAACCGTTAATTTTTTCGTTTTTTTTTAGAAACCTTAAAGCAATGCTTGAGCATTGTTTCGCATTTTGATTAATTTAGTGTTAAATAAATTTTTACTGTGCCGTACAAAGAGCGAGAAATAGAAAAGAAGTATTATTCCATAGGTGAGGTAGCCCAAATGTTTAAGGTGGCCCCTTCACTCATTCGCTACTGGGAAGGTGAATTTGACATCATTCATCCTAAAAAGGATAAAAAGGGAAACCGTCGATATGTCAAAGATGATATTGAGAAAATAAGATATATCTATCATCTGGTCAAGGAAAAAGGCTATACCCTGCAAGGCGCTCAAGAAGTTATAAAATCCGGAAAAGAGCAAGGATTTGATAAGGTTGCAGCTGTTCAAAAGCTTCAGCAAATCAAAGATTTTTTAATCAATATCAGGGAAGAATTCAATTCAAAAACCGATCGTTGAAAGCTACGGTATTTGATAGCACGTTGGTCAGCTTCAACCATTGGGCCTGAAATAATTTAAGCAATAATAGCCTATTAGCGTTTGAAGGAATTGTCCATTCTCTCCCTGGCAAGGGATATAAACTCCTTGCCTAAGAATTCTTGAGCTTGCGTATTCGCTTTGGAAAATACCAAAGATAAAATCCACTCAAGCTCATAAAAATCAATCCCAAAGAGGTCAACGTGGAATAGGTAAGTTTGGCCCCCTCCTCCCCGGTCCAATAATAATCAACAATACTTCCATCATGCACTTTTTCTATCCAATCAGAATGTCTGGTATCTACTGATAGAACCGCTCCAGAATAACCATCTACCTGTACTTCTGTAAAATGGGTTTTAAAAGTCACCTTAGCAATGCCTTTATCCGGCCTGATATCGATTCGGTCCACCTCGGTTGATTCGCCCAAACTATCCATGACCGTTTGTGCCACTGCAATCATCTCGGTAGGCGAGATCCAGTTCTCTTTTTGTTCAGATTGGGATTTTGTGGTAGGCGGTAATAACTCTGCTTTCTTCTTCCAGGCTAATAAGATTGAAGTGATGCCAATGATAAAAAAGAAGATAATCAAAGGTATACCTAACCATCGGTGAAGAACCCGGTAGAGCCTTAGTGCTTTAACTTTTGATTGTATTTTATGCGACATTTAAACTTCAGTAAAAACAAATTGAGTCAATTTCATGGCTTCTTTCAACTCCCTTTTATTCAATTTCAAATCATGACCTGCTTTTTCAAGCGTCTCTACCATCACCTCTGTAGCCATATTTCCAACTAAGTCATCCTTTGCCATTGGACATCCCCCATATCCATTTAAAGCACCATCAAAACGAGTACATCCCCCTTTTAATCCAGCTAATACTTTTTCACCAATGGTCTCTCTGGTACTATGTAAATGTGCACCAAATTCAATGTTAGGAAAAGCCTGAATTTGAGTCTCAAATAGCTCCGTGATCAATGCCGGATTGGCGACTCCGATGGTATCTGAAAGAGAGATAATTTTTACCCCTAATTGGTCAAGCCGTTCAACGAAGTTTAAAACCATTTCCGGAGAATACTCCTCCCCATAGGGATTTCCAAAGCCCATACTTAAATAGGTCACCAGAATTTTCCCTTTTACCTCACAAAGATTTTGTATTTCCTCCAGTTCATTGAAGGCTTCCGATATGGATTTATTGGTATTTCTCTGCTGAAAAGTCTCAGAAATGGAGAGCGGGAAGCCCAAGTAATCTATTTCAGGAAAGTGCCCAGCATCCTCAGCTCCACGTAAATTAGCCACGATTGCTAATAGTTTTGATTTGGAATGATGCAAATCCAAGAGGCTCAATACCTCCTCCGTATCCTTCATTTGAGGAACTGCCTTGGGATTTACAAAGCTTCCAAAGTCAATGGTATCAAAGCCTACCTCAGATAATTGATTGATATAGGCAGCCTTGATGGCAGTATCAATAAAATGAGGTATTCCCTGCATGGCATCACGTGGACACTCGATTAATTTAATCATCCGTGAATTTAATAAAGTTCAAGTAGGCAAACTGGGAAAATTATTTGAAAGCCCCTTTCCTTTGAATTGATGGTAGTAGACTAATAGCTTTTAAACTAAGTTTTAAACCTAAAATGGTGAACAAAAGGATAAAACGGGGATATTATTCCTGCATTCAGGAAACACAACTTATTGAAAACCAACAACAAACAACAATAAAATCGGCCTAACTGCCATTTTAAAGGCTATTTAATCAAGCTTATCAATTCATCCTGAAACTTGGTCATATCATTGCATCTATAGGATATGACCAACAATAATTAACTATGAAAACTAAATCAACTTTATTAATTAGTGCTGCATTATTTTCAGTCTTTGCTTGTGAAACAAAACAATATAGTGAACAAGATAAGGTAGAAGTAACGGCCAACTTGGAAGGTTATGTGGACAGTATTGAAACTGCTGTCAAAATAGTCCCCGTTCATAATTGGACTGCTATTGATCAAAAATATGATAGCCTAGACAGAAAAGCAGAGATTGTCTACAAAGACTTAAAGACAGATGTTCAACAAATAGAATTGATCGAAACACGGTATGAAACCATCGTGGAAAAGGGTAAAACTGATCAGGAAATGTTTGAAGAAACTGCCGATATGCATTTGAAAAATATAGAGGTCTGGTGGGAGAAAACCACAAGTGACGTGGAAGAAGGTACAGAAAAAACCATTGAAAATATGGAAGATGCCACTCAAGAAAGTTTGGATTGGCTCGAAAAGAACTTTGATAAGTTAAGTACAGAGTCGAAGAAAAAAGTCGAAGAGATTCGAATAGGATTAGAGAAGGATTAATCACCAAGTCCCCTCTAAAAAAGAACCCTTCCCAATAGTTGGGAAGGGTTCTCTATTTTGTTTTAAGAGCATTAAAAGATCTCTTTCGCAATCGCGTAAGTAGTACCAGCCTTGCTCATGGTATAGAAATGCAAGGAAGGCACCTCCGCTTTCACTAACTCTTTACATTGCTTTATTGCCCATTCAATTCCTACCTCTCTCACTTCCGCATTGGTTTTACACTTTTCCAATTCATCCATTAATGGATCAGGAAGATCTAAAAAGAAAGTCCTAGGCAACATGGTAATTTGACCTACCGTCGTAATTGGCTTAATCCCAGGAATAATGGGCACGGTAATTCCTGCTTCCCGAACTTGATCCACAAACTCAAAATACTTTTGATTGTCAAAAAACATTTGAGTAACGATGTATTCGGCTCCTTTTTCTACTTTTTCTTTCAACCTTTTCAAGTCAAATTTCATAGAAGGTGCCTCAAAATGCTTTTCTGGGTATCCTGCTACTCCAACACAAAAATCAGTATGGAAACTCGTTTCAGTTTCTTCGTGCAAATACTTCCCATTATTCATTCGTACAATTTGCTCCACCAATTCACTGGCAAAGTGATGCCCGTCTGGCTCAGGAATAAACTTACCCTCTGTCTTTGGGGCATCCCCTCTAAGAGCCAAGACATTTTCTACCCCGATAAAATTCAAATCTATCAGTGCATTTTCTGTCTCTTCCTTATTGAAACCACCGCAAAGTAAGTGTGGAACAGCATCCACTTGGAATCTATTCATTATCGCAGCACAGATACCCACCGTTCCAGGTCTCTTTTTGGTACTGATCTTTTCCAACAAGCCATTGGGATGCTTTTTATAAATATACTCTTCGCGATGATAGGTCACATCTACAAAAGGAGGTTTAAACTCCATCAGAGGAGCGATTCCCTCTAGCAATTCTTTTAAGCTTTGCCCCTTCAAAGGGGGTAATATTTCAAAGGAAAAAAGCGTTTGATCTGCTTTTTTCAAGTGTTCGGTAATTTTCATATAGGTTGTGAGGCAAGATTAGTATTGGGTTGATAAGCTAAGTTTGGAGATAGTAAACTTTCTGCTTCTTTCAGGGATATTCCTTTTCTCTGCGCATAACTAGCTACCTGATCTTCTCCTATTTTTCCCAATCCAAAATATTTACTATCCGGGTTGGCAAAATAAAATCCAGAAACAGAAGAAGTAGGATACATTGCATAGCTAGATGTAAGTGTGATCCCGGCATTTTTCTCCATTTCAAGTAATCTGGAAATCTCCTCTTTTTCTGAATGCTCTGGACATGCAGGGTACCCAGGAGCTGGTCGTATTCCTTGGTATTCTTCTCGAATCAAAGAGTCATTGGAAAGCGCTTCTCCTTTCGAATATCCCCAATACTCTTTTCTTACTATTTCATGAAGGTATTCCGCACCTGCTTCTGCCAATCGATCAGCTAGAGCCTTAAACAGAATATCATTATAATCGTCTCCAGCTTTCTGGAATTCAGCTAGTTTCGCTTCCATTCCTGTTCCTGCAGTTACTGCGAAGCAACCCAAGTAATCTGTATTTTCAGGATGGATATAATCTGCTAAGGAACGATTGGGCACTCCTTTTCCTTTTTTACCTTGCTGTCTAAGAAAATGAAACTTGCCGATACTTTGTCCCTCAGTATTGAGCACTTGAACGTCATCACCTATTCGTTTTACAGGATATATCCCAAATACTGCATTTGCAGAAAGCCACTTTTCTTCTATTATTTTATCCAACATTTGATTGGCATCAGCCAATAACTTTTTGGCTTCTATGCCCACTACTGGATCTTCTAATATCTTCGGGTATCTACCACTTAGCATCCAAGTACTAAAGAAAGGAGTCCAATCAATGTAATTTCGCAATACATTGAGATCTAGTTCTTTTAAAACGGTATTCCCCAGTTGGCTCGGCTCTACCGAAACAAAACTTTCCCAATTTATTTCTACTGGATTGGCTTTTGCCTCTTCATAAGAAACCAACTGTTTTACAGCTTGCTTGGATTCATGCTCTACTCTCAATCGAGCATATGTCTCCTTTATCTTTAATCTGTAAGCCTCTTTCGTCTCCTCCGAAATTGCTTCCCCTGCAATAGGTACGGATTTACTAGCGTCTGTCACATGAACGACAGTCCCGCTGTAAACCGGATCTATCTTAACTGCGGTATGAATTCTAGAAGTCGTAGCTCCTCCAATTAACAAAGGAATTTTCAACCCTTGTCTTTCCATTTCGGAAGCCACATTGACCATTTCATCTAATGAAGGGGTAATCAATCCACTCAAACCTATGATATCCACTTTATTTTTGATCGCTTCGTCAATGATTTTCTGTGCATCCACCATCACTCCCAAATCGATGATTTGGTAGCTATTACAAGCTAAGACAACTCCAACGATATTTTTCCCAATATCATGCACATCTCCTTTGACCGTTGCCATCAAAATTTTCTTCAAGGAGCTTTCTTCCTGCCCCTCTTCTGGTAAAGGCATAAAAGGCTCCAGGTAAGCAACTGCCTTTTTCATCACTCTAGCAGACTTAACTACCTGGGGAAGAAACATTTTACCTTCTCCAAATAAATCTCCTACCACATTCATTCCATCCATTAATGGTCCTTCAATCACCTTTAATGGGTTAGTTAATTCCAATCTTGCCGCTTCAGTATCCTCGACAATAAAGTCCAAAATTCCTTTGACCAAGGCATGTTCGATTCTTTTGGCTACCGGGTCAGATCTCCAAGCCTCATTGACCACTTCTTTCTTGCCCGAAGTTTTTACTGTTTCAGCAAATTCCAACAATTGCTCAGTAGCATCTTCTCTTCGATCAAAAAGAACATCTTCTACTTTTTCCAGCAAGTCCTTAGGAATGTCATCGTAGACTTCCAGCATGGTAGGATTGACAATACCCATGTCCATCCCATGATGGATAGCATGGTACAAAAAGGCCGCATGCATGGCTTCCCTTACCGGGTTATTTCCTCGAAAAGAAAAACTGACGTTACTAACTCCTCCACTCACCTTGGCTCCCGGCAAGTTCTCTTTGATCCATTTGGTAGCCAAGAAAAAGTCCAAAGCATTTCTTCTATGCTCCTCCATTCCTGTTGCTACTGGAAATATATTAGGATCGAAAATGATATCCTGGGGATTAAACTTGACTTGATCTACCAGGATTCTATAACTACGTTCACAAATTTCAATTCTACGATCATAAGTATCGGCCTGACCATCTTCGTCAAAAGCCATTACCACCACTGCTGCTCCAAATTTCTTGATCGTTTTGGCTTGGCTGATAAACTCCTCTTCCCCATTCTTCAGGGAAATAGAGTTTACGATCCCTTTCCCCTGAATACATTTTAATCCAGCCAAAATAATAGCCCATTTAGAGCTATCAATCATGATGGGAATTCTACTGATTTCTGGTTCGGAGGCTATCAAATTTAAAAATTTGACCATGGCCATTTCTCCATCAAGCATCCCTTCGTCCATACAGACATCCAAAACCTGAGCACCACCTCTTACTTGATCCAATGCTACTTCAAGCGCCTCATCATATTGACCATTTAAGATCAATCTTGCGAATTTTTTAGAACCTGTAATATTGGTTCTTTCGCCTATGTTGACAAAGTTGATTTCGGGAGTCAAAACCAATGGTTCTAACCCAGATAATTTCATGTAATGATTCGTTTCCATCGCCTCAATCCAGGGTTTCTTCTACTTCTTGTTGTAATTTTCTTGGCTCGTAGCCTGCTGCAAGTTTTGCCAGTGCGGCAATATGCTCAGGAGTAGTCCCGCAGCAACCTCCTAAGACATTGAGCATGCCCTCTTTTAAAAAGTCTCTTACTTGATCAGCCATTTCATTCGCTCCCTGATCATATGCTCCAAATTCATTGGGCAATCCCGCATTGGGATAAGCACTCACATAGAATGGCGCTTTTTGAGCCAATACTTTCAAATAAGGTCTTAATTCCTTTGCTCCCAAGGCGCAATTCAAACCGACTGACAGCAAGGGAACATGGGATACAGAAATCAAGAATGCCTCTGTGGTTTGGCCTGAAAGGGTTCTTCCGGAAGCATCTGTAATCGTTCCAGAAATCATGATTGGAATTCCTCCATCTTGAGGATCCAATGGAATTCCCCGTTCTTCATAGACATCCTGGATTGCATAAAGTGCGGCTTTCGCATTCAGGGTATCAAAAATCGTTTCTACCAATAGTATATCAGCACCTCCATCAAGCAATCCTCTGACCTGCTCGGCATAGGCTGTCGCAAGCTGATCAAAGGTGATAGCTCGATACCCTGGATCATTGACGTCTGGAGATAGCGAGGCGGTTCGATTGGTAGGGCCAATTGCTCCTGCTACAAATCTTGGTTTGTCAGGAGTTTTAGCACTATATTCTTCAGCAACTTCACGGGCCAATTTTGCCGATTCATAATTGATAGCATAGGCTAAATGAGGAAGATCATAGTCTTCTTGCGCAATAGTGGTTCCTGAAAAGGTATTGGTTTCTATAATATCTGCACCAGCATCTAAATACTCTGCATGAATTGCCTTGATGATATCAGGCCGGCTAAGAGACAATAAGTCATTATTGCCCTTCAAAGCCTTGGGATGATTAGCCAATTCAGGTGTTCTAAAATCTTCTTCCGTAAGGGTATAACGTTGGATCATTGTCCCCATCGCACCATCCAGAATTAGAATTCTTTTAGAAAATTGCTGAAGTAGAAGTTCGGTTCTGTTTTGCATCATTATTATTTTATACAGCTAATCGAGCAAAACACGGAAAAAAGTACCTGGACTTATCCGCTCATCTGTTCCCGAAAATCGGGATGGGAGTTAGCACCTTGGCTACAGGTTGCTAAGACGTCTTAGGGCCCTTCCCTCGGTCTTTCTCGATAAGCAGACCAAAGGTAATATCATTTTGCCAATAAAACAGATTGTCTGGTCAAATTTGCTGGGTGGATTAAATTTTATTGCTTTGCGACTAAGGCCTGATCCCTAATCCAAAACTCAAATAAGGAGCGGACATATATCCAGACATGTTAAAGTCTCCTAGTTTGTAATTAGCCAGAGGCAACTCATAGCCAAATGAACTTGTAAGAATCACATCAAATAGATTTCTTTTCCCAATAGGAACCCCATATTCCAGAAAAATTTCTGGCTTGGCCATCAAGCCACTATTCTTTAGGTATCCATCAAAACGTGGCTTTTCAAAAAGTTCTGGAAAATCCGGTTTTCCCTTTTGGGTATTAGTATATCGGATATTTCCATAACCAATCCCTCCCAATACCCCAATAGACATATTTCTATATTGGATAAATTTCATCCCAAGATTCCCATATACACGAAGACTATTCAAAGTATGGTTTCTGATATTGTTCGCTGCCCCATTCATAGCTAAATTATAGACATCCGAACCGTAAAGCAGATTTCCACTTTCGCCTAAAATTCGAAGTCCCCAATTGGAAGGAGAACCATCCAAGGCATTAAAACCAGCTTCCTCCAGCTGCTCATTAAATTCAGTAGGAGAAGTAAAATGAATTCCACTAATCATAGAAACCCCGATACTTGCATCTTTATAAAAGAAATTTCTATCTGGTAAGGTCAATCCGGCGCCAACCCTAATAAATGCACCACTTTGAGCATTGTCAAAAGAAATTCCGTTAAGGTTCCATTTGCCCTCAAAAGGGCTAAATCCATAACCTAATTTCATCAAAACTTCTAAGGCTTCGTTTCTGCCTAGAATATCGAAATCATAACTAAGCTGGAAACCTATTTCAGTTAAAAAATTCCCATAATGTTTGGTGCCTTTTTGGATATCCTTTTTCCTTAGAATATATCCCTGGGATGGATCATTCAAAAAATCACCTAAATTCTCGCTGGGATGTTGTGGTAGCATCTGAAAATTCAAAAATCCTGCTCCCACCGACATATAATGAATGAGTTGAAATCTTGACTCTTCTATAAAGGCATATCCCACATTCAATAAAGCTCTGGATGTTCTATAATATAACTTGTAGTGATCAAACTCACTTTTAGAACCTCTATTATGATAAAGTTCCATCCCGATGACAAAATCATTATACCTTACCTGATACCCCAACCCAATGGTGTTATACCTATTTCTTAGGCCCGTAAGCCCTCTCTCTTCCAGCAATTTATCGAATTGATTCAACTTCGCTCCTGAAGTACCTGCCAAAAAATAGAAGGATGGTCTTTTGGTTACAAGTCTTTGGGCGGAAGCACTGAAGAAAATCCCAAAACAAAGGATTAACAGAAATAATCTTGAAAAAAAAGGCATTTAATCACTCTATTAGAAATAGGCCAACTGGTCCGAAACCTTACAAGGCAAAAGTAATGCTAAACCGACATTTCAGAGTGATCTTTACCGCTTAGATGAAAAATTAATTTTTCGTAGAGTATCTCTGGGACAAATGGCTTTGGAATAAAATCATTAAATCCTATCTCTATTAACTGATCTTTCACCTCTTGAAGTGAAGTCGCTGTCAAAGCTAAAATCGGGGTTTTTCGTTTCATTTCTTGCTGATAGGAACGAATAGATCGGGCTACTTCAAAGCCATCCAACACCGGCATTTGAAGATCCAATAAGACCAAATTAAAATCCTCATCTTTAAATTTTTCAAGAGCTTCTTTCCCATTTGAAACGATGACTAATCTTCCAACTTCCCATTTCTTTAGAAATTTTTGAATAAGAATTTGATTGACATAGTTGTCCTCTGCTACTAAGATGGATGCCTCTTGGAGAGCCTTTCCCAAATCACCTACCCCATCTTTATTTACTACCCGATGTAGTTTTCCTATTTGAAGTTTAGAAGTAAACCTAAAAACACTTCCTCCCCCTTCTCTTGCGCTCACTGAAATTTCACCCCCAAATAATTCTACCAACCTTTTAACAATTGCTAATCCCAGACCGGTACCACCGTATTTTCTAGTGGTGGAAGAAGAAGCTTGTGTGAAAGCCTCAAAAATACTTTCTCGTTTATCTTCAGGTATACCAATCCCACTATCCTCAAACCTAAATTCTATCTCCGTAAATTCATGGTCTCTATGAATTTCTTCAAGGACTATTTTTACAAACCCATGTTCGGTAAATTTAATGGCATTGGATAAGAGGTTGTTGATAATTTGACCTAGCCTGATCGGGTCACTGACCACTTGATTTGGAAGGTTTGGATCAAATTCACAATCTACTGAAACTGACTTTTCATGGGCTTGAAAACTATGAGAATGGACAATTCGAGAAACAACATTTTGAAGATCAAAAGGAACTGACTCCAACTCCACTTTACCGGAATCAATTTTATTGTAATCTAAAATATCATTAATCAGAGCCATTAAGTTCTCTGCTGAAAATTGCAAGGTTTTAAGATTCTCCAATTGATCAGGACGTGGGTTCCCTTCCACTAACAAGTGTGAAAGTCCGATCACCGCATTCATTGGGGTACGGATTTCATGGCTCATCACGGATAAGAATTGAGACTTAATCTGTGAAGCCTGCTCAGCATTTTCCTTGGCTTTCAACAATTCTTTTTGAGCCTCTTTTAGCTTGGAAATATCTCTTGCAATCCCCGTATAATAATTCTCCTTTCCATCTTTGGTTTTAACCATCTTTCCATTGGAATTGAAAACTTTGAATTCACCATTCTTATGCTTCAAACGAAATTCCAAGTATTGATTGACAGAAAGAAAATCCTCAGTGGTTTCGAGCATTTCTTGAAACTTACCCATGTCATCTGGGTTCAGAAACTCAAAAATCGACCTTCCAATTACCTCCTCTGCCTGGTAACCTAAAAACTGCTGCACATTCGGGGAAACGTATTTCAGATCAAATGACTCGGTCAAAGAGAAAATGATTTCTGTAGATTCTTCTACCAAGGTTCTGTACTTCTCTTCCGATTGTAGGAGGTCAATTTTAGCCTGGTGTTCCTCCGTAATGTCCCGAATAATACTCAAGACAAATTCCACCTCATCCCGGATAATGATAGGTCTAAAAATTCTGGAATAATACCGGCCGTTTATTTGAAGTTTAGATTCTATGATCTCCCTTTCATAATAAACCTTGTCCAACAATTCATTCACTTCCTCATAAGAGGTCAGCTGGACATCCCATAAAAACTTCCCTTCAAAATCTTCACTTGACATTCCCCAATTCTCAAAATTGGTTCCTTCTGCCACTATGTATTTCCTCTCTTTATCCAGCAAGAAGATATTGGTACCAGGTATGTTGGAAGCCAAGATTCGGTATTGCCTATCTCGCTCTTCATTGATTTCCTCAAGATTTTTTCGATCATTGATATCTTGAAAAATTCCCTCATGCAGAATAATCTCTCCTGCATCATTGAGTACATCTTGAGTCTGGTCTTCTACCCAAGTATATTTCCCATTGGCATTTCTAAACCGATAAGCTCCTGAAAATGATTGTATTCCTTTCTCAGTTTTAATCGATTTTGCTTTCTCTCTGAATTGACGTGCATCCTCAGGGTACAATAAATCCAGTATAGACTTTTTTTCTTTTAAAAGGGTCTTGGAATCATAGCCAAAGCGACTGATGTTTTCTGAGATATAAACCAATTCAAAATCATTGTTGGGGTCGGTCCTAAAAAGAATGGTTGGACTATTTTCAACAATCATTTGAGCCCTTCGAGCCAACTTTTCGGTTTCATATTTTTCAGTTAGATTTCTTAAGACAAATGAAAACCCAATTTTTTCATTTGTTTCTGAAAAAATAGTCTGGATAGAAATATCAAATGGTTCTAATGGACGGTCAAGAATTTTAATGAACACTTCATTCTTCCATAAGGAAGATTCCCCCTTTTTTATTAAAAATTCATTCAAACTCGCATCCTTGTCCTCAAATTTGAAATACTCTTTGATGCTTCCTGATATAGTTTGTTTCCCACTCTGTCCCAACAACCCTCTAGCAGCTTCATTTAAATAAATGAAATTAAGGTCTGGATCGGTCACCACAATGGGGTCGCTTACCTGCGCTAAAATTTGAGATTGAAGCAGTAAATTTTCCTCAGAGGCCCTTTTATGGGTAATATCTGTACAAAAACCTACCACTTCCACACGTTGATTGAAAAAGTGCTTCCTCGCATCTATTTCGTATTGGATCACCACCTTCTTCTTTTCAGGTGAGAGCATTACAAATTCCCCCGAAGTAGATTTATGGGTGGCAACTGTTTCTTTCAGATTATGGATAAATCCCTGTCGGTACTCTTTTTCCATGCTGTAGATCAACTTGGAAAATTTTGCATAGGTTGGGCTTTCCCCCATACCAAACATATGGGCTAAACCTCCTGAGAAATGAAAACTCTTTCTAGCAGGGATGTACCTCCAGGATCCTGACTTGGCCAGAAGCTCGGTGGTAGCAAGTAAGGTTTCATTTCTTTCTATTTTTCGAAGTAATTGGCCTCCTTGATAAGCTCCGGATAGAATATCCCCCAATTGCCTCAAAATTTGAAGTTCGTTTTCTTCTAAATAACTGGTCAAATTATCAATCTCAAGAACTAACACCCCTTTTAGTTTATGAGAGGAAATTATTGGAACTAAAATGAAAAAAGATTCCTCCGTGGATCGAATGAGTTTCACTTTTCCAAAATCCTCGGATTTTGTTGATTCTTTCACCAAGTCAACTATTGAGACTAATTGAGCATCTGGAATGGAGTATTCACCTTCCTTTTCCCATTTACTTAATATTTCGAATCCCCCATCCTCTGAATTTAAAAATAGGACAGTAGAATATCGAGCGTTCAAAAATGGACTTAAAATCTCCAAGGACTCTTGAAAGTTCTTACTGAGATCTTTTGGGTTTCCATTCAAAAGACGAGAAGAAATTTTATTGATGATATTTTCTAGTTCGAAACGTCTCTGAAGGGAAAGGTCGGTTTGAATATATTCCGTAATATCTCTAGCACTAAAAAGCACTCCTTTGATCTGAGGATGATGCTGAAGGTTTTTGGCAAAACTTTCTATGTAGACTTTTTTACCATTCCCTTGATGAACCCAAAAATCAATATTGACCTCTTGATCTGATTCCAATGCCTCCTCAAAACTCCCCTTTATTATTTCTATAATCCCTGCATCAATCAGTTCCCTAAAATTTTTCCCAAGGAGATCATTTGCATTAAATCCAAGTTTTTGACCGACCGTGGGCCCAACAAACTTATATCGCCCCTCCTGGTCTAAAACAGTGATTAAATCATGCGTATTTGTCAGAATGCTCTCCAGGTATTTTAAACTGAAATCAGATTGGGTTTCATGGGCAAAAGTGGATCGTACTCCTTTAACAATTATAAAACGATCTTGATAGCTGGATGGAAGCGGAGTAAAACTCCATTCAAATAGAAGATCTTCAACGTTTTTTGATTGAAGAGACTTTAAAAATGTAATAGGTTTTAATTCATTCCCATCGAAATAGCTTTTTAATAGCTCTATGACTTCAGGGTCTTGAACGAATTCCTTCCAATCTTCATTCAACGAATTAAAATTTGATTTAAAGAACTCGTTGAAAAAAATAATTTCCTCTGAATCGATCAAAAAAAGTGGCTCTCTTAGTTGATCAAAAAAATGGGAAATATCAAATTGTTGGAACTTTGTCATACTTTTCTTCTACTCATCTTATCATTAAGAGCTTCCCTTAATTCAAAAAATGTTAGCTAATATGGCTAAAAGAAGGCTTACAAACCAACCTCCTAAAGACTTACTTTCAATTTAACTATAAATTCTTGGCTATTACTAATTAGTCTTTTCCAACAAAAAGTCAAAAAAGAAAAACCTCGATCAGATTTAATTCGTGATAAAATGACAATTAATAAGTTTATAAATCAAAATTCAATCTATGATCATTTCAACCACCCCAAATCTTGAAGGCTATCAAATCACGGAATACTTAGGAATTGTTTCTGGGGAAACAATCATTGGCGCCAATGTTTTTAAAGATTTTTTCGCAAGCATCACTGACATCGTTGGAGGAAGAGCATCTTCCTACGAGCAAGTTTTACGTGAAGCAAAAGCTACAGCAACTTCAGAAATGGAAATGCAAGCTCGTGCTTTTGGGGCAAATGCAGTAGTAGGAATCGACTTGGATTATGAAACCATCAGGGATGGGATGCTCATGGTCACTGTCAGTGGTACAGCAGTAAAAACCACAAAATTGTAACATCAGGTCCTGAGATTTCAGGACTTTTTTATTTGCTGGGTAACTTTCTCGAGATCCGCTTTTTTGCAAACAAATTCACCAACAATAACCACTGGTGCTGATTTACAAAAATCCATGCATTTGGTTTTGATCAACTTGCATTGACCTTTTAATTCTGAAGACTTAAGCTCTTTGGCTATTTCCTTATTCAGAATTTTCGAACCTGCTTTTTTACAATCAGATCCCCCGCACACAAAAACAAGTTTTCTTTTGGATTCCATTTAACCTCCTGATACAGCCTGCATCATTAAACCACATAAATAAGCGCCGTAAGTACCCGCAGCATATCCTAATACTGCCAGCAGTACTCCTACTGGTGCTAACGAAGAATCGAAAGCTGAGGCTACAATCGGAGCTGAAGCTGCTCCTCCCACATTGGCCTGGGATCCAACTGCCACATAAAAAAACGGGGCTTTGATAAAATAGGCGACCAGCAGCATAATCAGGATATGAAAAAACATCCATAAAATCCCTATTAAAAAAAGAATAGGTGAATCCAATACTGCTCCTAAATCCATTTGCATCCCAATCGATGCTACCAAGATGTATAATAAAACACTGCCCATCCTAGAGGCTCCTGCCCCTTCTAAATTTCTAGCTTTGGTGAAAGAAAGGAGCAAGCCAACTGTAGTGGCAATCACCACAATCCAAAAGAAGGCTGAATCCAATGAATATTGGCTTAATTGAGGATAATTTTCTCCGATAAATGGAGCAATGGCATCAGCTATCAAATGAGAGAATCCGGTCACCCCAAATCCAACTCCAAGAATCAACATGGTATCAGCCAAATTGGGGATTTTCATGATCCCGGCCCTAAACTCTGCAATTTTATCTCGAAGCTCATAGATCGCAGAACTGTCCGCTTTAAACTTTTTGTCGAATACTTCTGGTTTGGCAGCCCAATACAACAAAACAGCCATCCATAGGTTGGCAACCAATACATCCACGGCAATCATCTGACTAAACAAAGAAGGGCTTGCTCCAAAAACTTCCAGCATGGCGGTCTGGTTTGCTCCTCCTCCTATCCAGGAACCAGCAATGGTCGCTAACCCCCTCCAAATCTCATCGGGCCCGCTCCCTCCCAACAGTTCTGGTTGGATAAAACCTACTGTAGCCAATGCTAGAGGTCCTCCAATCATAATTCCAAATGTACCTGCCAAAAACATAGTCAAAGCCTTAGGCCCTAACTTCAATATGCTTTTTAAATCAATGCTTAGGGTAAAAAGTACCAATGAGGCAGGTAATAAATACCTACTCGCTACCCTATAAATTCCTGAACTTTCCCCTGAGATCCACCCAAATGAATTAAATAAGGCTGGTATAAAGTAACACAGCAAGACTGTAGGAACTACTTTATAAAACTTTCTAAAAAAACGATTCTCACTAGCAGATGTAGCAAATACAATAGCCAAAATAGCCATCAAAATCCCAAAAACTACTGCGTCATTTGTAAATAAAGGGCTGTGTTCTTCCATGCTTCGAAATACGGAGTGATTTTCAATAATACCTATAATAAACTTGAGAAAAACACCGGCAGGTTATTTTCCTTTCTCTAAAATTTGAAGCAATTCCCCTAAAATCATCGCTGTAGCTCCCCAAACCACTTCTTGATCAATGTCAAAATAGGGCGTATCTAATCTAAATGACTTACTGATTTCAAGGGTTTTCTGCTTTTTAACCTCCGGGCTAGTCAAATGCCTCACCGTTGTTTGAATGATTCTTTCAACTTCCTTTTCCTCGGGTATAAAATTCGGCTTGAGGGTAGAAAATCCAATAACAGGGGTAACCAAAAAATTACTGGGAGCTATGTAAAGGTCTGTCATGGTTCCAATTACTTCCACCTTATCAGGGTTCACTCCCACCTCTTCAGATGCTTCCCTCAAAGCAGTATGGATCAAATCAGGATCTTCCTCTTCCATTTTACCTCCAGGTAATGCAATTTGTCCACTGTGCACTCCCTCATATACAGGCCTTTTGATCAATGGAAAAAAAGCTTCTCCTTGATCTGGATAAAAAAGAAGAAGTACTGCACCCTTCCTGTGATTTTTAGGTCGTTCTGGGTTAAACCGCGCCATATTGATAGGCCTTGGGGACATGACCATATGAGCATCTATTCCTGGAAGTGGATTTTTTAAACCAGATTTTAGAATTTCTATGACTTCAAGAAACTCCATTTCAACTCAGGTCAACTTTCTTAATCTTGTTATTTATATAGGACTCAGGAGCATATTCTGAGGCCACCTTGTTCAACTGATACCGATGGAGTTGGTGAGTATCTAAATCAATAATCCAAGCCATGGGCCTAAATCCAGCCTCTTCTTGAAAATACCCAAACACGACAAAATTGGTGTTATTTAACCACAAGCCTTCCTCAAACATACCAGATGGACCCATAAATAACAGACGTTCCTTCATCCCATCCTCCCGATACCAAATTACTTCGGAATCAGGGTTTAAAAATGGTGAGTCCAATCCTTCTTGGGCTTCCACTTTATAGCTATATATATCCATGGTTCCATTCCCTTCTGGATGTGGGATTTGGTAAGGAAAAAGAGGGTCTCCTGGTAAAATTGGATTTTTCTCCGGCATTTCCATTGGATCAATAGAATCTGTCTGAATTAAAGAAAAATCAATTCCCTCAAAATTTCCAATTTGCTCCATCCAATGAGATTTCCAGTCGGACTTTTCTCCAAGCCCAAATTCCAAGAAACTTCTCAACTTTCTTGATTCCTCCTCATCAACATTCCTATCAGGTATTGCCCCTTCAGATTCAGAATCAGAACTTTCGCAGGAATAAAAAAAACCTGTTAAGGCCATTAATACGAGGATTCGAAGTGTATAGGAAATAGATACTTTCATAGAAATCTTGTAGCAGAAGTTGAAACTAATCTAGAGTTAGTAAAAAACAAAAAAGGCCTGGATAAAATCCTGGCCTTTTCCTGCTCTCAAACCTATTAAACCTATTGTAGATATTCAATTCATGAATACTTGCGAAAAGTAGAAAATGTTTTCATATCCTCCAAACAATCGATTGCGAAAGATTTTCAAAATTTTATTTCCTCCCCTATTTTTTATGTTAAAGGCCTAAAAATCAGGACAAATAATCTATTTCAAATTTAAAATATTTTTATCCTTAGTATCTTGTTCAAATCTATTTCGGCAATAATCTTTAAGCATGACAAAAAACCTTGATAAACAGGTAGCACATAAAATTTTAGATGGGTTCAATACTTACATTCACTCTTTCAACACTTATACCAGGTTAACTCCAAAATATTTTAGTGAAAGAAATTGGAAAGCAATCCAACTCAATCATAAACAGCGACTTCGTTTATATAAGGATTTACTGTTTCCTTTGGCGGCTACCTGTAAAGACTTAATGGGAGAAAAAAGTACAGACCGAGTACTCTGGGCAACAATTAAAACTCATTACACCACCTTAATCGCTGATAAACCTGAATTGGAAATCGCAGAAACTTTTTTCAATTCGGTGATTCGCAAAACCTATGAAAATATTTCTATTGATGAGGAACTCATGTTTGTGATGGAAGGCCATGACTTTTGTAGCATAAGAGAAAACTCTGATTTGATCCGAGATTATCCTGAAGGGTTAGGGCTGGATAAAATCATCCGGCAGATATTAGATGACTTCGACTTTGGCGTTCCATTTATGGATAAGGAAAGGGACATTCAATTCCTGATTGAAGGAGTCCAAAAAGTTATTCTTACCCGTTACAACATTGATCCCGAAACTAGGACCCAAATCTTGAAGTCTGTTTTCTATAGAAATAAAGCAGCTTATTTAATAGGAAGGACCTTTGTCGGAAAGAAATGGATGCCTTTTATTATTCCTGTTCTCAATGGAAAAAAAGGGTTGTTTGTAGATACGCTGATTTTTGACCCTAACCTCATGAGTCATATTTTTAGCTTCACCAGGTCCTATTTTATGGTGGAAGCTGAAGTTCCCTCTGAGATTGTTGCCTTTCTAAGCTCAGTAATTCCCCATAAAAAAATCCATGAATTGTATAATGCCATCGGATTTAACAAACATGGAAAGACCCTTTTTTATAGGGATTTTCTACATCACCTTGATCATCGTACGGATCAGTTTGTAATAGCCCCTGGAATCAAAGGCATGGTTATGACGGTGTTCACCCTCCCATCCTTAAACATTGTTTTCAAATTGATCAAAGATCATTTTGAGCCTCCTAAAAATATGACACGTCAAGAAGTGAGGGAAAAGTACAAGCTTGTTTCCCTTCATGACAGGGTCGGAAGAATGGCTGACACCCATGAATTTGAATATTTTAAAATACCCAAAGATCGAATTAGCCCCGAATTGCTTACTGAACTTCGAAATACAACCAACTCCTTATTGAAGTTTACGGACACCCATTTGATATTAAAACATCTCTATACGGAGCGAAAAATGGAACCCTTAAACCTATATCTGGAACATTGTGATACGGAAGAAGGTAAAAAAGTGGTCGAAGATTATGGAAGAGCAATTCTGCAACTGGCTCAGGCCAATATTTTCCCTGGGGATATGATGACCAAGAACTTTGGTTTGACCAGGCAAAAACGGGTTATATTCTATGATTACGATGAAATTGAGTTTCTGACGGACATGAATTTCAGAGTCAAGCCGAAAGCGGAAACTTATGAACAAATCTATGCTCCTGAACCCTGGTATTCTATCGCAAAAAACGATGTATTCCCTGAAGATTTTAAAAGATGGATGATTGGAAGAAAAGATTTAAAGGAACATTTTTTAACCTACCATGAAGACTTATTTTCGCCAGAATATTGGCAAGAGGTCCAAAAACGGATACTAAAAGGTGAACTGATCCATGCCTTCCCTTACCCGGAAGAAATCCGTTTTAGACCTGAACAAAGCATATAATTTATCTCCTCCTAGTCGCTAGTAACCATGAATTTTTATATCCAACCCATCTCATCAAAAAGCCAAGGTCTGAAAGTTATCCCCGTCCAAGAAGATTTACTGAATCAAACTCTTCAAGAACATGTGGGAATACCGGTCAACCCTTCCTTATTTTCAGGCAAAAAAGACAGTACTTTTTTAGTCGAGTCCAAGCAAGATATACTCCTGTTAATCGGATTAGGAAAGCAGTTTGAATCTTATGAGGTTGAAACCTGTTTTCGAAGAGTTTTGGCAAAAAACAAGGATTTGGTGAAGGATCAAATCATTTTAGAATTTCCGGATTCTTGCAATAAGGAATTAATTGAAAGTGCATTGATAGGCTTTCAACTTGGATCTTATTCCATTGGATTTTATAAAAAAGAAAAACCCAGGGAGTACCTAGGCCTACAAGTGGAAATAAGAACCAACCATCCTGAAATTGAAGGAATTTTATCCAGGGCAGGAAAAATTGCCAAGGCAAAAATGGAAGGATTTAAATTGGTCGATTTGCCTCCTAATGTTCTTACTCCTGAATACTTGGCAAACTGGGCAAAGGAATGGGCTAACAAACCAAATTCGAAAACAATCATTTTTGATCAAAAGAAAGCAGAAGAAACAGGCCTGAAAGCATTTTTAGCAGTGGGAAGAGGAAGTGCTAAACCACCTAAATTCATCATCATGGAATATCGCCATCCCAATGCAAAATTCCACTTAGGGCTAGTAGGGAAAGGAGTCACCTTTGATACCGGAGGGCTTAATATCAAAACTTCTGGAATGGTAGATATGAAATCCGACATGGGAGGAGCTGCAGGAGTTTTAGCTGCCTCTCAACTGATTGCCGATTTAAAGCTTGAAATAAACCTAACCACCATTGTTCCATCTGTGGAAAATGCAGTTGATAAAGAAGCATATCTACCAAGTGAAATCATCGGCTCACATTCGGGTTTAAACATAGAAGTAATAGATACAGATGCAGAAGGAAGGCTGATCCTAGCCGATGGTCTATCCTACATGGTTTCAACTTATCAACCGGATCATCTATTGGATTTAGCAACCTTAACTGGAAGTGCATTAGGAACATTTGGATATGAGTGCGGAGCACTTTTTTCTAATAATGAAAGTTTCTCTTCTCACCTTCAAGAATCTGGATTGAGAAGCGGAGAAAAAGTTTGGCCTCTTCCCATCTGGGATGCCTACAGATCTGAAATGGACAGCGAAATAGCAGATATTAAAAATTACCATGGCAAACCTTATGCAGGAGCTATTACGGCAGCAAAATTTCTGGAAGCTTTCATTCACAAGCATCCCTCCTGGGCCCATATCGATATCCCTGGGGTTTCATTTAAAGATTCAGAATTTGCAAAAACCAAAACCGGCACTGCATTCGGAATGGGATTAATTTTAGATTTTGTGGAAAAAAAGATCAAGGAATTCAAAACGCCTTAAAATTTCTCTTCTATTCCTAAGCCAAAAAGTGCAAAATCATATTTCACCGGATCCTTTGCATCAAATTCCCTCAGCCTTTCAGTGAGTTCTATGGCAGTCAACCAATCGGTTTGTTTTCTGGTAATCAATCCTAACTTCCGCCCCACTCTATCTACGTGGAGATCACAGGGACATATGAGTTGAGAAGGCTGAATCTGGTTCCAAATCCCGAAATCTACTCCCGAATCATCCTTACGAACCATCCAACGTAAATACATATTGATCCTTTTACATGCTGCTTTTCGAGCTGGGGTGGCAATATGCTTTCTGGTTCTTTGAGGGGCTTCTGGAAGATGGAAGAAAAAGTCATGAAATGATTTCAACATGGGCTCCATGGCCTCATCCCCTTCTTTCCATCCTAACAAAAATGCTTCTTCGAGAGAGCGATGATTTTTATAAAACCAACTTAAAAAATGAATGAAATACAGGGTATCAATATCATTGAAGGTACGGTGTTTAAAGTTTAAAAACGGCTTCAAGTCCTGTTCCTGATGGTGGATTAAAAAGTCATGAGGAGCATGATCCATCAGTTGAAACAGTTCCTTGCACTTATTAATAATGGTCTTTCGCTGGCCCCAAGCCAAAATAGCGGCGAAGAAACCAGTGATTTCAATATCCTCCTTTTTGGAATAGTAATGGGGAATCGACACTGGATCATTTTCAATAAAACCGGGCTGGTTATATTGAACTACTTTTTCATCTAAGAATTCCTTCAGATGATGCATCAAAGTGCAACTTTCACTTCTCCTCCTTGCGTTCCGTCAAACCATTTGAAGGAAAGTTCATTGTCCACCTTTTCGGAAACATGCCAGTCAAAACATTTAATATTCGTCAATGGCTTTAAGGTATCTGCATCAGGATTATAAAGACAAATATCAAAATCCGGTAAGTTTTTGGATTCCGTACTATTCCATTTTTCAAGAAGAAAACCTTCTTCTAAAATCCTGACTTTATTTCCAAACACATAATCACTTAAGACGGTAGGCACTCCATCTTTCCTCCTCAATTTGAAACCAGAGGGTCCGAACATAATTTGTTTGCAGAGTTTAGCCTCCAATAAGTCGTTGGAAAAAGGAAGCGTTTCCCATTCCTCCTCTTTCAATACCACTTTGGATCCTTCTGGTTTCAATCGTGTAAGGAATCTGGAGAGTAGTGAAAACAAATACGTTAGGCCAATAAAAAGTAATCCAAAGCTTGCCAAGATCGGATAGGAAATGACAAAAATGGCATTCCAGATAAAGCGAAAGATGTGGTGGAAAATGAGTTGAGCCTTATTCATCAGCCACAAAATTAGCCCTCTATAAAGTATAATCAAAAAATATGGACCAAATGAGGGAAATTAAAAACCCCGACAAGGCCGGGGTTCATTGATAAATTCTTTTCCTAAAAAGTCCTTTTAGTACATGACTTCTACAGGGAATCTTGGATTCACGGCTTTCAGTTGATCATAAGCCGCTTGAGATAACTTGATTACCAGTTTGCTATTATCTCCCGTCTCAGGAAGTGTTCCCACCACTCTGGCAAAAATAGTTACGTCGTTTTCTTCATTTTTAATTCTCATGATCGTCCCAACAGGAGCCGTTCTATGAAGTACCAAATATTTTTTATGACCTCCAGTCCCTTCGATCAATTCAGCCTGTCCAGTTTCCTTAATGTTTTTAAAACCTCCGGAAGCATTATCTGGATTGGCGGGGATGTTCATTTCATCTGCATCGGAAACCACTCTTGGTGTCCCAACAATTGGCACTGTAGAAGGACCTACTTCTCCTCTACCCACTTTCAGGGTTTGTCCTACTCGAACATTATTGGAGGTTAAAGCATTCCAGGTAATCAAATCTTCCACTCTTGCTTGGTATTGATTGGCAATGGAAAATAACGTTTCACCAGATTTCACCTCATGGGAAACCCATTCTCCAGGTGCAATAGGCACTGCATTTTCCGCAGCCTTTTTCTCTGCCACTTCTTTCAATTCAACTTTTTCAGGTGCAGGAGCTGGCTTTTCAGCTTCCTTTTCAACCACTTTTGGCTTTTCAGACTCCATTTTTTTCACGGGAGCAGAAGTAGTAGTGTTGGTGGTAGTGACTACTGCAACTTCCGTCTTTGGGCTTTCTTGAACCACTGGTTCCACTTTGGGTTGAGCTGCCGCAACTGGCTTTTTAATAATAAGCGCTTGCCCCACGCTTAAGTCATTTCCTTTCAACTCATTCCATTGCATCACCTCACTCACAGTCACTCCATATTTTTTTGAAATGGAGAAAAGGGTCTCTCCAGGGACTACTTTATGAAGACTTGCCCCATCAGGAATTTCGGATTTAGCAATAAATGGAACCCGAATCGTCTGACCAATCTTCAGTCCTTGCTTTAGAACCGCATTTGACTCAATAATTTCACTTACCGGAGCTGCATAACGTCTACTAATTCCGAAAAGAGTTTCTTTAGGCTCTACAGCGTGAAGGATATAAGTCTTGTCACCAACTCTCTCCACTCCTACTGAATCTATACTTGTCATTTCTGAAGCAAGGGAAGCACTTGAAATCATTAGAAAACCTGAGAATATGGCTACATGGAATCTAGATCCGAAAATCATAATACGTGTTGGGATTGAATAATTGATGTATTCTAAATACAAGATTAATTTCGATTTGCAGTAGAAACAAGAATTATGCTAGAAAACAATAATCCTGTGATTAATCTTGAGAATACAAAGATGAGATTTTTTAAACCAAAGTTGGTAAAAACAGCAGTTTCCGCTGCCTTTTCGTATATTTTCCTTGCAATTGCGTACAAATCTATATGAAGACCCTAATTAGACATCTCTTTACCTTACTAGTCTTTTTCCCTTTGCTCTTAAAAGCTCAAGACCAAGCTGTAAATACCGTATTTACATTTAAAATCGATGAGGACATTGACCCTGCCATGAATCGAAAAGTGAAGTTGGCACTAGAACAGGCAAAAGAAGCGTCTGCAGATCTTATCATCATTGAAATGGATACCTATGGAGGGGCAGTCAATGATGCCGATGACATCAGAACTATGATCTTGGAATCCTCCATTCCTGTTTATGTTTTTATCAATAAGGATGCTGCGTCAGCTGGAGCTTTAATCTCCATTGCCAGTGATAAAATATTTATGGCCCCTGGGGGAAGTATTGGAGCAGCCACCGTGGTAAATGGCATGGATGGAGCCGCTGCACCGGACAAATATCAATCCTACATGCGGTCCATGATGAGAAGTACGGCTGAAGCCAAAGGGCGTGATCCAAAAATTGCGGAAGCCATGGTAGATGAGAATATAGAAATCGAGGGGATAAGTGAGGCTGGTTCTGTGATTACATTTTCCGTTTCGGAAGCAAAAAAATATGGATTTTGTGATGGAGAGTATAATTCAATGGATCAACTTATTCAAGATCAAAATCTTTCAGATGCCAACCTCATTTCCTATCAAACCGACTTTACCGAAAAAATCATTGCTTTTTTTCTTAGTCCAGCGGTGAGTGGTTTTTTAATCCTCATCATCATAGGTGGAATCTATTTTGAATTGCAAACACCTGGAGTAGGTTTTCCTTTAGTAGCATCTTTGATTGCAGTCGTATTGTATTTTACTCCCTATTATTTAAATGGCTTAGCCGACAACTGGGAAATCATTGTTTTTGTTGCGGGAATTATTCTCTTGGCGCTAGAGCTTTTTGTCATTCCCGGTTTTGGGATTTTTGGAATTCTGGGGATCACCTGTATCCTTTCCGGATTGGTATTGGGCATGCTCCCCAATGAAAACTTTGACTTTGAATTTGTCCCAGCCTCTGAATTATTTACCGCCTTACTGACGGTGATCTTGGCGGCTATTGCATCTGTGGGGATCGTTTTTTGGCTCACTCCAAAGGTCAATGAATGGAAGGCATTCAGTGCCATTTCCCTAGCTGGAACCCAACAAAAACGAGATGGTTATACTTCCAGTTTCTATTCAGAGAGTTTACAAGGACAAAAAGGGATTGTTCATTCCAGACTGCGACCTAGCGGAAGGGTGGAAATTGAAGGTGAAATTTATGATGCCTATTCCAGGGGAGAATTTATAGACAAGGGAGAGCCCATCATTGTCATTTCGACGGAAGGAACTTCTCTGAAAGTCAAAAAATCAGAGGCTTAAACTTTTTGGAATTCCTTAAGTTTGCAGCATGAATCCATTTCAGTCTGTTTATGAAGAGATAGGAGAAGAAAAAATCCGTCATCTCTCCCACTTATTTTATTTAGAAGTTAAAAAAAATGAAGCATTAAGAAGCCTGTACCCTGAAAAGGATCTGGCTCCTGCAGAAGAACGTCTTTTTTTATTTTTACTTCAGGTTTTCGGAGGACCTCAGACCTACTCCGAACAAAGAGGGCACCCAAGATTGAGGATGAGGCATCTTAATTGGAAGATCGATAGCAAAATGAGAAACCACTGGCTCAATGCCATGATGACTGCTATAGATCAAATGGACCTAGATCCTAATGTCAAAGAGTTGATGCTGGGATACTTTATCAAAGTGGCCAACCATATGATCAATCATGAATAAGATTTTGAGAAGAATTTATTCAGGATATGCAGGGCTTCTTTTTATCATAAGCTTTATTCTGATTTTCCCTTTTATACTGATCTGCATATGGATTCCAGGTTTCAAAAAATTTGGAAGAAAGATCAATCGATATTGGGCCAGAGTATATTTCTCTTTGATTTTCCTGCCTGTTAAAATCGAGAATAGAGCTAAAACAAAAAAGGGGCAACCTTATATTTTCGTAGCAAACCACTTCAGCTACTTAGACATTCCCATGATGGGATTTATTCCCGGAGATGTTCAGTTTGTGGGAAAAGCTTCTATCAGAAAAGCTCCATTATTTGGTTATTACTTCAAACAGTTACATATCGCAGTGGATCGTGAGCGACTTAAAAGCCGAGCGGAAACTATGAGAAGATCTATTGCTGCCATTGAGCATGGAAGTGGATTGATCATTTTCCCGGAAGGAGGTATTTACACCAAAAACCCTCCTCAGATGATTCCTTTTAAAATCGGAGCATTCAAAATTTCCATATCCAAACAAATCCCCATTATCCCGGTCACTTTATCTTATAATCATATAATTTTGCCTGATGACGGTAAGTTATTACTAAATTGGAGGCCTGCAAAAATGGTGATCCATGAAGTGATCTTACCTACTGAGGAAGACACTGAGGAAACCTTGAAACAAAAATGTTTTAATGTCATTCAGAATCAATTGAATTTAGATGCCGAAAACTTATGAGAATCGATAAAACCACCATCAAAAAAATCTCTCATTTAGCCAGATTGGAATTTGATGAAAACAGTGCTGAAAAAATGTCTCGGGACATGAGTCAGATTTTGGACTGGGTAGAACAGTTGAATGAAATAAACACGGACAATATAGAACCTTTAACCACTATGTCTTCAGAAGTAAATGATATGAGAGAAGATGTCAGTGGCACACATTTAAATCATGAAGCTGCTTTAAAAAATGCTCCAAAAAGAGATGCAGAATACTTTAGAGTTCCGAAAGTATTAGAATAATGAGTCTAAAAAATTCAAATCAAGGCTATCAAATTTCCAGTCTACTTGCCCTCCTACTTCTGATAGCTGGAGGGCTTTTTGCACTTTATTACTTGGTATTGGACCCCATGCCTTATGAGGTGATAGAAAGTGCAACATTTTTGGACAGGATTGCCGTGCCATTTGATTGGGTTCAAATAGGGCCGCTTGCCTACCCTATCAACATTGACAACTTTTTGATTTTTCAGGAATTTCATTCCTTACCCATGGCAATTAATCCAATGGAGTCCTATTTCTTTTTTGGATTGGTCTTTCTAATAGCCTCCTCTTTTTTGACCATGCTCTCGGGATTCAATAAAATGGCAATTGTAGCTGGAGGGATCGGTTGGATCGTATTGGTTACACTTTGTAATTTCAATGGGTTAAATATCGGGGGAGCTAGTGCTAATTTACCCTTGATCATTGTTTTAGTGGGTTCTTTGGTTCCTGTTATTTTTCTTCATATCTGGGGTCAGAATTTATCATTTATCCTTAAATGGTTGATCACTACCATGAGCTTTGGGCTGGCCATTTTTATCTTGGTTAAGCTTAGTCCCATCACCCAACCAATCCTATTTATTTCAGAGTATTCAACAGTTATGGCCTTGGGTTTATGTATTGCCTGGATATTTTGGAATGGACATAGTTTTGTTTCAGGAATCTATATTCTTTTGGCAAGAACGAATAAGGACTTAGGCATGAAAATCTCCTACCAAATGGGGATTATTTCTATAGGATATCTTGCCACACTTTTTCTATTGTTTATGGAGATGACAGGAGATTTAGTCACTCCATTTTTCGGATTTTCTCCCCTATATCTATTAATTCCGGTTGGAGCATTGGGATGGGTATCTTTCAATTCAAAAATCAACCAAATACCGAAGTTGGCTGCAGATGGAAAAACCCTAAAAATACTCCATCTCTTAGGTTTTGGACTGACCTTATGGCTTTGCTGGAAACTTATTATAAGCGGAAATCAACCGGGCGAAGAACTGGTAAAGCATCTATTTCTCTATAGTCAGATAGGATTTACACTCTTCTTTATCGTATACCTTTTTAGTAATTTTTTGTCCATCATGGATTCTGGAAAGGCCATTGATGAAATTCTTTATAAACCGTATTCGCTCCCCTATTATCATCTTCGGATTGGGGGCTTAATGGCAATCTTGGTGCTGACCATCTATGCAGAAGGGATCATCTCGGTTCAGCTGAATGCCCTGACGAATAATATAATGGGAGATTATTATTACCAATCAGGTCAACAGCTGGAAGCAAGTATTCTCTATGAAAACTCCTGGGCTAAATACAGAAAAAACAACAAGGCAAAACACCTCACTGCACAGCTCCTGTTTGAATTGAACCAACCTACCTTGGCGAAGCAACATTTGGAAGAGAGTTTTGCAGAATATCCCCAAGTAGATAATATCATCCTTTTAAGTAATCGATTACATCGGGAAGACAAACTGTTTGAATCGATCTTTTACTTGGAAAAAGGGCTGGATATGTTTCCTTCCAATCCTTATTTAGCCAATAATCTCGCGCTTTTCTATGTCAAGATAAACCAGGAAGAAAAAGCCGTGCAAACACTGGAGGAACATGCTCAAAACCATCCTACCCTGCTATCTAATTTATCGGCTTTGCGGACAAAATTGGGCTTCAAGGGTGAAATGAATGAAAATCCAGCAGACTTAATTGGACAAATCAATCAGTTGGCATTGAACAATGCGTCCGCCAATTTATCCAGTAATGCGTTAAAAAGTGCCATCAAATCCGGTTTAGAAAAAGAACAAAGCCCCATGCTCCTCCATGCAGGCTGGAGAAATTTACTTTCGGATAGAGACCGATCCGACCCTAGCCAGGAACTGACCTTTTTGGATAGCCTCAGTAAGCAGCCAGAAATGGCAGATTATTTAATGGATATCCAGGAAACAGCGGTCATCAGAAGTTTAGGTGCAGGAAGAATCTCTGAAGCAGTCAAAAATTTGAATGGCTTAGCGTTTAGAAACCCAGGTTCTGCAGGTTATTATTTAAATCTTTCTTCTCAGGTATTAGCTCAAAACCTTGATTTCAAAAAAGCAGCTAGAGAGTTGATTGTGGCTGAAGAAAAAGGCTTCAAGGCATTTCAACCCCACCATATCGCGATTTTGCTTCTCTCAGGATACAATGGGAATGCCGAAGAAATCAAAACTGAATATCAAGTTATTTCGCCTGAATTTTTATCAGAATCAGCCGGGATCAGCAAACAGTATTTTGACTTGATCAAAAACCTTCATGAATCATTCCCTCAACGCTTATTTTCTGAATGGAAATCATTCCCTGATTCTGAATTAAAATTAGATCTGTCTGTTAGACTCCTTAGTTACAAGGCCCATGGTTTGGAAGTAAATCAAATCCAAGAAGTTGGAACCTATTTAGCAGGCCATATTGAAAACAGGGAAGAATTAGCAAAATTCCTTGCCGATCCAAACTGGCAAAAGGAGGAAACCTTGACATCTTTCACTCATTGGCTGGGACTTGGCGAGGAATTAACGGCTAATCCTTATTTCACTCCTTTGGTATTAGCTGCTGCAGAAAGGATTAATGATCCACTCACTCAATATGAATTATTGAATGATATATCTCAGTTTAATCATGATCCTTTATTATGGATCCGGAAAATACAGGCTGCGAGAAGGATTAACCTGGATAATTATGCTGATGATGCATTAGCAAAACTGAGGGAATGGGTGTCTGATTCTGAACTGGAAAAACTTAATTTTTAAACTTAGCCATATATTTCACGTAATTTCACTAGTCTACTTTTAATTTTTTAACGCATATAATTTATCTTCAGCAAAAAATAGCATCCATGAGCAGAGTAATTGAAACCCATGAAATAAATAAAACCTATAAAATGGGAGCTGAAGTGATTCAGGCTCTTAAGTCTGTATCCATTACAGTAGATAAAGGTGAATATGTAGCATTTATGGGTCCCTCTGGATCAGGAAAATCTACCTTGATGAATATCATCGGATGCTTGGACACCCCTACTTCTGGCACCTATATTCTAAATAATAAAGATGCCAGTGACATGACTGAAAATGAATTGGCAGAGATTCGAAACAAAGAAATCGGATTTGTATTTCAGACTTTTAACCTACTTCCACGAGCTACCTGTCTGGAAAACGTAGCCTTGCCATTGGTCTATGCAGGATATAGCAAAGAAGACAGAGAAGAATTGGCATTTCAAGCCCTTTCCAATGTTGGACTTGGAGATAGAACCAAGCATAAGCCCAATGAGCTTTCAGGTGGTCAACGACAACGTGTGGCGATTGCCAGGGCTTTGGTGAATAATCCAAGTATTATTTTAGCGGATGAACCCACAGGTAATCTAGATTCCAAAACCTCTTATGAAATCATGGAATTGTTTCATGAGTTACATGCCAAAGGAAACACCATTATCATGGTTACGCACGAGGATGACATTGCGCATTATGCCCATAGAATTGTGAGATTAAGGGATGGACTGGTTGAAACGGACACAATAAATCCAAATCCTACACGTGGAGTTGCGATGCACACCTAATTATCCATTTTTTTACAAATAGATTCTTATTTTTGTCGGAAGATCAAAAGATTGCCGATGAAAATCTATACAAAAACAGGAGACAAAGGTATCACCTCATTATTGGGGGGTATTCGTGTCCCAAAATCTGATTTAAGAATAGATGCTTATGGGACAATCGATGAGTTAAATTCTTACCTTGGATTAGTTAGAGATCAACCCGTAAATCAAAAAAGAGGGGATCTTTTAAAAGAAATTCAAGATAGGTTATTTACCATTGGGTCAGATTTAGCCACTGTTCCAGGCAAGGAAAAAGTAAAAAAACCGGACCTTCATCTAGAGGATATTATTCTTTTGGAAAAAGAGATGGATCTGATGGAAATGGAGCTTCCTCCTTTAAAAGCATTTATCTTACCGGGAGGACATCAATCTGTTTCATTTTGCCATTTGGCGAGAACAGTTTGTAGGAGAGCGGAACGGATCACCGTTGAATTAGCATCTTTCGAACAAGTTTCAGATTTGATAATTCAATATCTAAATAGACTTTCGGATTTTCTCTTTGTGTTGGGAAGAGCTATGAGTCAGGAATTAGGCGCTGAGGAAATTACCTGGAAGCCGCGAATTTAACATTGTATTTCACACTGGTTTGAACCAGTTAAAGGCATAACTTATGAAAACATCACTTGCCATCCCTGTAGAAGCTACCACCAGCTCTCGCTTACCCAAAACCGATTTCTCTAATCTGGTATTTGGTAAAACAATTAGTGACCACATGTTTGTGGCTGATTACAAAAATGGAGAATGGACAGATTTAAGAATTGAACCTTATGCTCCTTTGGTCCTGAGTCCTGCAAACGCTACCCTTCATTATGGACAGTCTATTTTTGAAGGTTTAAAAGCTTATAAAAATGACAAAGGCGAGGTCTTGGTCTTTAGAGCGGATGCAAACTGGTCCAGAATGAATGAATCTGCCGAAAGAATGTGTATGCCAGCCATTCCAGAAGATATTTTTATGGAAGGTATGATTCAATTGTTAGAACTTGACAAGGGTTGGGTTCCGGATGCAAAAGGTTCTTCCCTGTATATCAGGCCTTTCATGTTTGCTACCGATGACTACATCGGAGTAAAACCTTCTGATACCTATAAATTCATCATTTTCACATGCCCTGTAGGTAATTACTACAGCAAGCCGGTAAGTGTCAAAGTGGAAACCCAATTTACCAGAGCTACTGAAGGAGGAACTGGTGCTGCTAAAACAGCTGGTAATTATGCTGCGTCTTTATATCCTGCACAAAAAGCCCAGAAATCCGGTTATGACCAATTACTTTGGACAGATGGAAAAAGTCATAGTAAGATAGAGGAAAGTGGCACCATGAATGTCATGTTCAAAATCAATGGAACCTTGATCACTGCCCCTATTAACTCAGGCACCATTTTGAAAGGAATCACTAGAAATTCCGTGCTTCAATTGGCTAAAGACTGGGGTCAGCCTGTTGAAGAAAGATTCTTGACTGTATCTGAACTGGAAACGGCCTTGAAAGACGGAACTCTTGAGGAAGCTTTTGGTACAGGTACTGCCGCAACGATCGCACATATTGAAAGAATCAATGTGAACGGAACTGATTATATTTTACCTACAAAATCCTCTGATGCCTTTTCCAACAAAGTGCTCGCAGAATTAGATGGGATAAAATATGGGACTATAGCAGATCCCCATGATTGGATCATCAAGATTTAAATGAAAGCGGGAATTATTAATTCCCGCTTTTTTTATTAAAAGACTTTAAAAAGTTCCTATTTTGACTTCGTAAATTAGTTATTTAGGCTAAATGAAAAAGCTGTTACTTTTTTCTTTCTTGATCAGCATACCCTTGTTGGTCCAGGCCCAGTCAAGGGATTTTATCCTATTAAAACGTGGTGCTAATCAAAAATCCCAGATCCGCTATTATCCAGGAGAAGAAATTACCTATAAAAGCAAAAAAATAGGATATTTTATTACGGATGTGATCGAAAAGATCGATCAGGATTATATCTATATGACTGAAAATATCATCTCTCCAATGGATATAGAAGAGATTGATATCCGTAGAAAAGATAAACGAAATGGGACATTAAGAGCATTCAACTCCCTGGTTTTGGGAGCAGGAATCATTTTGATCTCGGTAGATATGATCAACAGCCTTTACCATGATGGGGAGGTGACCGTTGACAAGGGGGTTGGAATCACCTCAGGTGTTTTACTGGCTACTGGACTGGCGATGTTGCCTTTGAGATACAAAACCTTCAAGCACCGAGGGAGAAATCATATTCAAATTATCATGATGCGAATGGATTAATTGAAATCCATTAGTATTAACAGACTTTTTTTCGGAATTTTGCATCCTAAATTTTACACCTAGACAGATGACTTCAGAACAACTGAAAGACTTGAAAGCTCGCACCTCGGCTTTAAGGAGGTATCTTTGACTACGATCGTAAGAAAGCAGAAATAGAAGATTTTGAGGCTGTATCAGCCCAACCTGACTTTTGGAATAATCCGGAAGAAGCGGAAAAAACCATGAAGCAGATCCAAGCAAGAAAAACTTGGACCACCGCTTTTGAGAACCTCAATAAAATTATTGAAGACCTGGATGTGCTATACGAATTCTATAGTGCAGACGAGGTTTCAGAAGAGGAAATCAAAACAGAATATGAAAAAGCCAAAAACGTGGTTGAAGAACTCGAATTGAAGAAAATGCTTTCTTCAGAGGAGGATCAACTTAACGCTGTATTGGAGATCAATCCTGGTGCCGGTGGAACAGAAAGTAATGATTGGGCTTCTATCCTCATGAGAATGTACATCATGTGGGGAGAAAAAAATGGTTACAAAGTCCGTGAAGTAGACGTGCAACAAGGCGACGTAGCAGGTATTAAATCCTGTACTTTGGAATTTGAAGGACCCCTTGCCTATGGTTTCTTAAAATCAGAAACTGGTGTACACCGCTTGGTACGTATCTCACCTTTTGATTCAGGAGGGCGTAGACATACTTCTTTTGCCTCAGTATATGCCTATCCTGAAGTGGATGATTCCATTGAAATTGACATCAATCCGGCCGATATTGAATTGCATACTTCTAGATCGGGAGGAGCTGGAGGTCAGAACGTGAACAAAGTGGAAACCAAAGTTCAGCTGACTCACAAGCCTACTGGGATCGTCGTAGTTTGTCAAATTGAGCGTTCTCAATTGGCCAATAGGGAAAAGGCAATGCAGATGTTGAAATCAAGGTTGTTCCAGTTGGAAGTGGAGAAAAGAAATGCGGAAATAGCAAAAATCGAATCTTCCAAGTTGCGAGTTGACTTTGGTTCTCAAATTAGAAACTATGTACTTCATCCATACAAACTTGTCAAGGATGCACGAACAGGCTATGAAACCTCAGATACACAACACGTATTGGATGGTGGTCTAAACGAATTCATGAAAGCCTACCTGTTGGCTCAAAGTGAAGAAGAAGCAAATAAAAACTAATGGAAAGGCCAGATTAATTTCTGGCCTTTTTTGATCTTCAATACCTAGATGAAATTAATCCCTTCCTTTTTTACACTCAATTTTTTTCTTCTTTGCCTGAGTTCGTTCCTGTTTTTCTCCTCATTCAACATGATCATTCCGGAGCTACCAAACTACCTGAGTTCCTTGGGAGGGGAAGAATACAAAGGATTGATAATTTCTTTATTTACGCTTTCAGCAGGTCTATCTAGACCTTTTAGTGGGAAACTTGCCGATAAAATCGGAAGGATTCCAGTCATGATTTTTGGGACTTCCATTTGCTTTATTGTTGGTCTATTATATCCCATTCTCAATTTTGTAGCTGGCTTTCTATTTCTTCGTTTCATCCATGGATTTTCAACTGGATTCAAACCAACAGGCACCTCTGCATATGTGGCTGACATTGTACCATTTCAAAAAAGAGGAGAAGCGATGGGAATCCAATCCTTATTTGGATCTTTAGGAATGGCTGCTGGTCCAGCCATAGGCGGATGGATTGCTACCCATTGGGAGCTAAATACGTTATTCTATACCTCTGCCTTTACTTCTATTTTTTCAATTTTAATCTTGATTAGATTAAAAGAGACCTTACCTGAAAAGGAAAAATTCTCCTTTAAGCTTTTCCGCTTGAAAAAAGATGAACTCATCGAAAAACGAGTATTGGTCCCTTCTACTATTCTTTTCCTATCTGTCTTTTCCTTCGGAGTTGTACTAACCATTATTCCAGATTTATCCAGTCATCTACAGATTGAAAACAAGGGATTGTTCTTTGCGGTCTTTACGCTTTCCTCTTTGGGAATTCGCCTCTTGGCAGGAAGAGCCTCAGATAAATACGGGAGAATACCCGTGATGCGGGTTGCTTGCTTTCTGTTAATAGTAGCCATGCTATCCATCGCATTTGTGCAGTCAAAAGCCGTATTAATGCTATCAGGAGTTTTATATGGTGCAGCGGTTGGAATGTACAGTCCCACTACAGCAGCTTGGGTAGTTGACCTTTCACTAAATCATTATAGAGGCCGAGCTCTGGCCACCATGTATATTTTTCTAGAAGCGGGAATTGGTGTGGGAGCTTTGGTTTCAGGTTGGGTCTATGGAAACAATCCGGCAAATTTTCAATGGGTATTCATAGTCAGTGCCGGGATGGCCTTTTTGGCATTCTTTTATCTCATGTTGATTAAAAAGGATAACTACCAATCAAAAGAGCCCGAATAAATTCGGGCTCTTTTGATTTAATTTCCTAGGTATCCGGTGGGTCTTGGAATGGCTAAAATCTTTTTTTGTCGGCCATTGTAATAATTTACTTTGTCTCCATCAAAAAATGCCCCTTCTTCCAGCATGATTCGAACTTCTTTATTCCACTCTTTCACAAAAACCACTGCATTGAGTTCAATCGCATAGCCTGTATTGGCATGTAGCGGAAAATCTCCTGCTCCTGGAGTATCCCCTTGATTATCCCACATACCAATGGTAGGACCAGCCGAATGCCCATAATATCCAAGTGGGTGTGTATAAATACTTCCTTTGATCCCTTCAGCATCCATCTGTTTTCTGGTCTCTCTCAAAATTTCATTGCCCGTTCTTCCGGAAACATAATTCTGAGTCAACAAATCCTGCACCCTGTTTCCTTGTTCAAATGCCTTTTGCAAATATTCGGGAACTTCTGTTTCTCCCAATTTCAGAACATAGGCCATTTCTTGCGTATCTGTATTCAATCGTAGATAAGTGATTCCAAAATCTATATGAAGTAAATCCCCTGGCATGATGACCTGTGAAGCTGGTGTCGAGGCAAAAGATCGATTTGCATCCTGAGAAGCAGGGTCAGGACGCTGTATATCTACAGATGGGTGAAACCAAGTGTCCAGCTTCATGGATTTGATTTTTTCTCTATACCACCAAACCACGTCATCCGTAGTGGTTACACCTGGGGTTATCACTTGCTCGGATAACCCTTGTTGAACAATTTGATGTGCTATTTCTTGAATATGGCGATAGGTAGCCATTTCCGCAGGTGTTCTCGTTTCTAACCATCTAACTGCCAATGTCTGTGCAGATACGATTTTTGATTTTAAGTTTTCCGGCAAATACTCATGGAAAATCTGGTATTCATTCATGGTCAATCCATCTGCATGACCATAATCCTTGGCATAATTCAGTCCAATGGCTTTTGGATTTTTCTCTTTGATTAAATCCATCAAAGCCTCCCATTGATCCGGTTGGGATTCCGGATCCCAAGCTCTTTTAAATGCTTTTCCCACATCATATCTAGCTACAGCATAGGTCTCTACTGGCCCATTTGGTGCAGGTTGATACATCACCAAAATGGTTCTTCTACGCGCAGCCATCCAGGTGGCAGGAAGTAGTTTTCGAATGACCGGATCTTCATTGTATTCTCGGGATATTACTACCCACATGTCTATTCCGGTTTCTGTCATCAGCTCGGGCAATAAATTGGTGATTCTATCATCCAACCAGCTATCAATTACCTGAGCTTGTTCCCTTTGGGTTAAAACAGCAAAATCTTGGGCATAGATACTTTGTGCACCTATCACTATGAGTAAAAGAGAGAGTATTTTTTTGATCATATTCAGATTTATTAATTCTTGAATATAATTCATTATTCAATTTAACCCTTCTTTCATTTGGTAAATGGTCAAACTACTGGGAGGGTTGGTTTTGATAGTTGAAATCTTTCTCTGCTTAATTTTCTAAACCTAAAGTAAAGTAAAAATGCGGTCACGCTTAAGCCTATCAAAAGTCCATACCAAATTCCCTTTGCTCCAAAACCAAATTCAAAAGCCAATAAATACCCTAAAGGCAGACCCAAAATCCAATAAGCTATCAGGGTCACGTAGGTGGGGACTTTCACATCTTCCATCCCTCTCAATACCCCTAAACCAATCACTTGGGCCCCATCCGATAATTGAAACAGGCCTGCTATGACCAATAAGGAAGAGGACAAGGAAATCACTGCTGGATCATCAATATAAAGAGTGGGGAGGAAATTCCGGAACGTGATAAAAATCAATGCGGTAGTAGCCATGAAAATCATAGACATAGCATATACCACCATTCCTGCTTCTTTCATCGCTTTGAAATTTGCCCTTCCGATTTGATTGCTTACACGAATCATTCCCGCAGTGGATAATCCTGCGACCATCATATAACTAATGGAGGCCAAATTGATTGCAATCTGGTGGCCTGCGAGTGCATTCACCCCCAGCCATCCCATCATGATGGCTGCAGTACTAAAGGCGCTTACCTCAAAAATATATTGAAAGCCTGTGGGAATACCTACATTTAGAATTCGGCTAAACATGGGTAAACTCCATTTCTTTAAATTCATGGAAAGTTGAAAAACCTGATACCTCTTTGCTTTTAGCACATACCAACCCATCATAATTGGCATTAATATTCTAGAAAGTAAGGTGGCCCACCCCGCTCCCATTAAGCCCATTTCCGGAGCACCCAGCTTTCCAAATATTAAAACCCAGTTCAGGAATACGTTGACAAGGTTACAAAAGATGGTAATGTACATCGCCTGCTTAGTCTGCGACAAGCCTTCTGCAAACTGTTTAAACGTTTGGAAAATCATAAAAGGCAACAGAGATGCGGTGATCACAAACAGGTAGGGAATCGTCAAGGAAACTACCTCTTCTGGTTGGTCTAGAAAGTGCAAGCCCTGTGCAAGAATCAAGACGATCGAGGTCAACAAGAAACTGGCAATAATGTTGATCCAAAGCCCATGTTGAAACAAACGCGAGATTCGGTTAGGCTTCCCTTTACCTTCAGCAACTGACACCAAAGGGGTTATTCCCATAGAAACCCCCATTCCAAACATTAAAATCACGAAAAAGATGCTGTTTCCAAGTGATGCAGCCGCTAAGGGTAGTGCCCCAAGTCTTCCCACCATCATGGAATCTGCAACACCAACGGAAACCTGTCCCAACTGACTCAACATCACCGGAAAAGCCAGGTTAAATGTAATTTTAAAATGATCCTTGATTGTCATGACTTATATACCCAAAATCCGGGCAACTTTAAGAACTCCTGCAATACTGATCCCATCGGTGATCTCACCATTCATCACCATGGTTAACAGATCCTTAAATGGTATTTTTTTGATCTCCAACACTTCCGTCTCCTCAAATTCCGTTAAACCCTCAGTAAGTTCTTCTGCTAAAAAAACAAACCCTTCTTCATCTGTCACCGAATTGGAAGTATGGATACGCATTACTTCCGTCCATTTTTTAGCAGTAAGCCCAGTTTCCTCTTTCAACTCCCTTTTGGCACTTTCCAAAATATCAACTCCTATTGGTCCCCCACCCATAGGGATTTCCCAGGAATATTCATCTAAAGGGTAGCGATATTGACCTACGATCCAAGTATACCCATCCGAATCCAAAGGAATAATCCCAAGTGCTTTATTTTTAAACTGCACTTTTCCGTAGATCCCCAAATTTCCTGCTGGGTTGATTACTTGGTGTTCTTCCACCTTAATCCAAGGATTTTGATAAATCTCTTTGACTTCTTTAGTTTTCCAGGGGTTTCCTTTCATTGTATTCAAAAAAAAAGGGTGACCAAAGCCACCCCAAAATTTTCCGTTTTAATTTAATTAAGCCGGGATTGGCAATACTTTAGAGTCCTTGAAGGTAGATAAAATCACCATAGACTGCATGGAATCTACTTCCTTGATCTCAGAAACTTTTTCAAGCATCAATTTTTGATAGGCAGTGATGTCCTTAGAAATGATTTTTAAAATAAAGTCTCCTGTACCGGTGATATGATGACACTCAATCACTTCAGGAATACCATTGATCTCTCTCATGAAAGCATCAATATTTCCTTTGTTGTGTCCAATCAAACTAACAAGAACGAAGGTACTTACCCCTAAGCCAATTTTCTCTGGATCAAGTTTAGCGTGATAGCTTTTGATTATCCCAGACTGCTCTAACTTTTTCACTCGCTCCAAAGTCGGTGCAGGCGAAAGACCTATATCTTTTGATAGTTGAGCATTTGTGATTTTAGCATTCCCCTGAAGTATTTCTAAAATTCTTCTATCAATTTTATCAAATTTTATTCTTACGCTATTATCCATGATCTCTGGTTTTACAAAATTTTCTGTTGTGCAAAATTATAATATTTGCTTAAAATTTTAAAGTGATTTATGATAATTTAATACCGCAATTCGAAATTTTATTAAGAAATCGGTGGGTTTAAGCAAAGAATCCTTTCAAAATCCCTCAGTCTCTCAAAAAAATTCAAATTATCTCCTGTATCACACACAACATTACGAGAGAATTTTATTTAAAGTTTATTCTTTTTTATAAAATCCCTAGCTTCCTGATGAGCGGGGTGTTTTCGCTTTGCATAACGCTTAACTTCTTTAAAGTATTTTTTAGCTAAAGATTTGTTTCCTGCTGCTGTCTCCATTTTTCCTAGTTGAACTAAAGCGTGCAGATAGTACCCACTTTCTTGTGACTCAGATTCCTCTCCATAGGAAATGGTTTGTAAGTAATACTTCTTTGCTTCAACCATATCTCCAATCCTTCTATAATATTCTGCTGCATAAAAGGATGCATATCTTCCTGAATTTGCCTCATACCCCACTTGCTTGGCAGCAATCCTATCCAAGATTTCCAGAGATTGGTCCAACGATTCAGTCCAACGCCCCACCGTATATAAATGCCTCGCATAGGAACGATGGAAATAAGGATTATTTGGAAATTTGGAATGTAAGTACTCTGAAATACGTAATGCTTCATAAGGTTTCTTCTCCTCAGAAGCATACAGTCTAAATAAAAAATACTGTGCCTCCACTCGGGTATAAAATGCATTTGTCGCCACTTGTTCCAATTGCTGCAGTCCTAATTCCTTACTTCCCTTTGGAAATAAAGCCATGACAGGTCGAAGCAATGGATAATGTTCCGGAATCCAAACAGAAAAATAGTTGAAAAGTGCATCTCCCAATAGCAACTCTGGGTTGAATTCCTCCTCCCCTCTACTCAATTCCATGTATTTCAATGCATTCTTTCCTCCCCAAGCTGCTTTGGTCCATTTCTTTCTTTCAGAATAGAGTCTACTCTGGAAGCCGTAGCCCGCTGCTAAAAAAAAAGCAGCTTCTTTATTGGTTTCATCTTCATCATAAATGGCTTCAGCCTTTTCAATTGCGCGATCCAAATACTGAATGAAGATATCGTCATATTTCTCATTGGTAACATCTACTTCTATTCTCCACCAATATCCAAGAGCCATCAAAAAATCAGGCAAGGGATGATCCGGGTATTGGTACGCCAACACTGCGAAATCCCGTTCAGCTACCGGAAAATTGAAATCATACATGCTATTGATTGATTTGGTTATCCTAAACTGCAAACCTTTATCAAGCAATAAATACCGGGACTGTTCTACCTTGAATGTATCGGCTAAGGTAGACTGGCTAAAGGCATTTACTTTGCTGAATAGCAATACTGAAAATAAACTAAGGGCTATAATTTTTTTAATCATGTTTCAATGAATGACATTGCAAAATTAGATGGAATCCCAAACAATCTTTTAGATTTGGATGAGAATCATCAAAAAATGGCAAAACCACTTTCCATAGAAGCACAACGTCTTAAAGAGACAATAGATTTCGACAAAAGAATATATTTTTTCATTTTGGTAATTTTATTCTTATCCATTAGGTATTTAACCAATACGTTAATCCTGGAATCAATCCCAGATTATGATGCCTTGGAAAGCCGTGGAGACTTTATGATTTTCCATATTTTCAATGCACTTAATTACATTTGGACACCCTTCGCGCTTCTTTGGAAATTCACTGCCATCTCCTTTTTATTCTGGCTTGGAGCTTTTTTCTTGGGATACAAAGTACCTTATAAAGAACTATGGAAATTTGCTTTAGTCGCAGAGGTGATTTTTATTTTCCCAGAACTGATTAGACTTCTTGTTTACCTAAATCCTTCCTCTTCCGTCACTTTTCAAGAAATTGATGAGTATCGTCCATTTTCACTATTATCCTTACTAGGATCTGAAAATGTGGCTGCCCAATACCACTATGCCTTGGGAACCGTTAATATTTTTGAAATTTTTTATGGAATTCTATGGCTTTATGGATTTCATATGATCAGTAACAGAGGGCTGGGAGAATGCTCAATTGTCGTGCTTATTTCCTATTATTTTCCCCTGCTAATCTGGCTCATCTTTTATATTTTAGTTTACAAAGGATAAGGAATTCAAGAGTTAAAAAGTTCGATAAAAATACCCCATAAACTTTTACCTCTCAATGAATTACTCTCCACCCTGTCTAGAAATCAAGGTTCCATCACCTTCTAAAACAATCATTTAATCCTAGTTGTATTCAACCGAAAACAAAAAAAAGAGCCTATTAGACTCTTTTTACAACAATAACTATGATAAGTTAGACCAATTCAAATGGCCATAATAATAATCCCTGTTTAAGATTAATAACCTCTTTAAAACCCATTTCATTCATGATTGCACAGGCCATTCCACTTCTATTTCCACTTCTACAATAAATCAAATAAGTGATATCCTTCGATAGATTTTGAATTTGATTCATGAAATCACTTGAGGATACATCCAGGTTAATTGCCCCTCTAATTTTTCCTCCTTCAAACTCACCTGCTGATCTTACATCCACTACTATGGTATGAGGCATTATTGCCAAATCATGAAATTCACCGGAAGCAATTTCTCTATAGTTCTTGGACACAGTATTGGAAGAATTATTCATAGGATTAATTTTGACGCAAAAGTCTTTCAAAACTTATTGACTATCAGTATCAAAAGTCACATAGGACTAAACTATACGAATATCAGTTCTTTGGATATAATGTAAATTCCCATTCCAAGAACGAACCATCCAAATCCTTTTTTCAGTGCTTTTTCATTGATCTTTTTAGACAATGAACTTCCTATAAAGATCCCAATGATAGACAATGCAGTAAAGATGATCAGCATCTTCCAATCAATTGGTTGGTTGGCCACATCTCCAAGAAATCCTATAAGAGATTTTGCAGAAATAATTAGAAGAGAAGTCCCTACGGCCATTTTCATAGGTAATTTCGCAAGTATTACCAAAGCAGGAATGATCAAAAATCCTCCCCCAGCACCCACTATACCTGTTACCAGTCCAACTACGGATCCTTCTAATGCGATCATGGGGAAGTTAAACTTCACCTCTCCATTTCCTTCTTCTTTATTTGCCTTTTTCTCTTTGATCATCGAATAGGATGCTGCCAGCATGATGATTGAGAAAAACACCATAATCCCCACACTTTTAGCCAATTCAAACCCTCCTATAGAAAATAAGGGATCTGGCAGAGCCGGAACCAGGAATTTTCTTGTTAAAAAGACTGCGATAAACGAAGGGACTGCAAAAACCAAAGCGGTTTTATAATCCACCAAGTTCTTCTTCATATAGGTAAAGGAGCCTACCAATGAAGTACTACCCACCACAAATAGCGAATAAGCTGTCGCCAATACTGGTTCCACACCTAAGATGTATACCAGTACAGGAACCGTTAATATAGATCCTCCTCCCCCAATAAGTCCTAGGGAGACCCCGATGATTACTGCAGATGCAAATCCTATAATATTTACTAAATCCATAATTTTTTATTCAGAATTAACACCACAAAAGTACGTTAGCTGGTAGCGGTAAGTAGTGACAAATGTTACACTTGATCGGAAAATAAAAATAAGTTCAGATAGCTAGGGAAAATGGTACAAATAGAAACTACAAAGAATGTAAAAAAGAAAACAAATCGAAGGTGATCCCGAAGATCCTTTTTTGTAAATTATAAAAAAAACGGGTTACTATGAGAATTTTACTGCCTTTAGATTTTTCCGAAAACTCGAAAAAAACCTTTGACTTTGCGATCATCTTAGCAAAAAAGAAAAATGCAACGATTACCATCTTGCATGTCATTGAAGCAATTTATGATTTTGCGGCGCAAGCAGCTATTGTCATAGATGGTATGCATAGAGATGCTGAAAAATACATACAAGGGCTGATTGAAGAAACTAAAAAAGAGGGAGTTAAGATGGATTACCTCATCAAAGAGGGAACGGTTTCTATCATGACTGCCAAAACAGCAGAAGAAATAAATGCAGATTTAATCGTCTTAGGAACTCACGGAGCAAGTGGGATTGAACAGAAATTATTTGGAAGCACCTCGGTAGAGGTAGTAAAGAATTCTGTTTGCCCGGTACTTTTGGTGCCTAGCGAAACTAAAATCGATCACATTGAAAAAGTAACTCTTGCCTTGGAATTTGCCGAACATGAAGAGCCTTTTATAGAATGGGTAATCTCGTTAAGTAAGAACTGGAATTTACAATTAGAATTTCTTCATATTCAATTACAGAAGAATTTTAAAGAAGAACTTTGCGTGCTTGGATTAGAGGCTTTTGTACAAAAAAAATATCCAGAGATTCCTGTTAAGCTTCATACGTTTTATTCGGAAGACTTGATCAATGGCATGGAACAATACCTTTCTAAAAATGATGACACCATTCTAGTCATGTGCCATCATCATAAAAACCTTTGGGAGCAAATCCTCACGAAGAGTAAATCTTTACAAATGGCCTATCATACACACGTTCCCCTCCTAATCATGACTTGATTATTTACTAATCAACTCTTCAAAATCATCACGGATATAGATCACATTTCTACCCAGTTCAATCCACTTTTTCTTCTCCAATTGCTTTAATAATCTCGAAATTACTTCACGGGAGGTTCCCAATTCATTGGCGATTTCTTGATGCGTGGTATGAAGTTCATTGGCTTTATGTTGTTTCATTTTAGTCACAATATATCGCATCAAGCGTTCATCCATTCGTTTGAAGGCCACAGCATCTAATGCTACCAGCATTTCCTGAAATCTACTTTGGTAGGTATTGGACACAAAATCTTTCCATTGCCTGAATTCATCCGTCCATTGTTCATGTACTGCAATCGGAATTCCAACCAACGTGGTATCCTCTTCTACTATTGCCCTTATCTCACTTGGTTTTGAAGCTGCGCAACAGGTCAAAGACAGGGCACAGGTTTCACCGGCATCCAAATAATACAAAAACAGCTCTTTCCCTTCTTCATCCATTCTTAGGATTTTGATAGACCCCTCTAAAACTATGGGTACCATTTTTACGAATTGACCGGGTTCCATGAGAACCTTACCTGCTGCCAAATGAATAATTTGACCTTTATCCAAAATCGCTTGAAGCAGTTTGGGGTCTGTAAAATTGGGTAAGTACGATTTAAGCTCTTCTAGATTCATAATGCATAAAAATCAAATTTAAGAAGTAGTGGAAACCAATTAGGTGATAAAAATCACTTTTTATTGATTTAATGAACATTTCAATAAAAAAGCTCCTGAAAACGTTCCAGGAGCTTCCAATGTACCAGTCATCCATTAACAGGTCGGACAACAAACAAACGGAACTTTAGTAAGTGGTGAAGTCCTCAATATCCTAAAATGTCCCAAGCCCCTACTCAAAGGTCTAATGGTTGAAACTAAGTTAGTTGCTGCTTTTTTAGCTTTCAAACCCTCCGCGAACCTTCCTGACACCTCTCCTGACCTTTGACTTCTGGATTGATTCAAGTGGTCATGGATATTGGTAATATTCCCAAAAACCTCCACTACCAACACACTTAAAGGACTATCTTCTGGCAATCCTAATTGCTTGAGCTTATCAGCAATATCCTGGGAGGTCACGATTGCTGTTCCCACGGGATGCTCATCTTTTATTGAAGCAATTAAATTCCCTGTTTTAATCAGGTTAGGATTGATGCTGACACTTCCTTTGGTATAATCACCAATGGTCGGTTTGAAATAAACCTGCTGTGTCAAGTCATTTATTTTTTTCAATTCTTTTGGATCCGTATTCACTCTAACACCGATTTTCATCTCGATCTCACCTAATAAAATGTTTCTAAAATCCCTCCCATCGGCTTGGAAAACTTGCGCATATACCAATGTCCAGAGACTGGTCCTTGGAGGTTTTGAAGTTACATTCTTACCATTATGCACTGCTTTCGCATACGGGGCGCTGACATACAAATGATTTTTACTCCGGTTCAAAGAGCAAAGCAGGGTCGGGGCAGGATGTTGTACCCCTGTCACTCTCAATGGCCTTCCAAACCTTCCTTGGGCAGTAGACCAAAGGTTATCCTCTCTATCTGGCCAATGACCATGTCCCACCCTGAATTCATAGGTAAAAAACCCAAACATTTCAGGACTTTCAGCATGCATTCCTGAGGGAATAGGAAGAATATAATGTCGATCACTATCACTAGCAGCAGTCATGGGTTGCATTGCAGCAATTCCTGCTTTATCATCACTTTGTCCCGGAATGATCTGTCTGGTTAATTCCGGATCCAAACTAATGGCTGCTTCTTCCGGAGGAACAAACTGATCCCCTTCATTACTGGCCAACAGTTGATCCGGAGCATTGCCCAATACACGACAATAATAGGTGTCATCAGGATTCTCCACAGGTTGATCAAATTCAACCCATAAATACCTTTTCCTCGCCTCAGAAGAACTATAATCATCCGATCTTTCATAAGGTGAAAAGGCAATCCCTACACTGACTAATTTTGGGACTTGAGCTGGAGGTAAAACAGTTGGAAGCGTCAACTGATCCGTTTCAATGATGGCAGGTTCCGGATGACCTGATTTTACATTGGGCTTGATTTTATATTCTGCCCATATTTCATCTGGAAATCTTAGTTCACCATTGGGTTGTTTGAGCTCATTTTTGGGGTCTAGGGCATCAATGTAAATGATTCTCGTATAATTCCTGTTCACACGATCAAAGCTATCTGCCTGTAGGGCTTCGAAGGAAACCGTATGCTTGATTTCAATATCTCCTAAATAAGTATTGACTCTTGTCTCAGACTCGGAATCCTTTCGGAATTTATAAGCCCTTTCGATCACAAACCCCACATCTTCCAGGGAATCCCAGGCCCAGTCTCTGTTGATCTTATAACTTAAGGTAGCAATCCAATGATTATATAGGTCTGCTTTAGTAGCAAACGTGATAGAACTTCCGTCTGGCGCAAGGGTATGTCTGATCCTTGAATTACATCCAAAAGCAATTCGTTCTCCTTTAGGAGCCACCAAGGTTAAGCCTTTGGCCCTCACCCCCAAGGCATCGGCCAATCTTTCTACCACACCTGATTGCTCCTCTTCTGAATTCCTCCTTATTAAGGATTTATAAATATCACCTTTAACCGTTGGAACAGAGTCAGGTTTTAAAAACAACGCCTGAACTGGAGCAATCGCCTCAAAAGGTTGCAATAAATCATCTTCAATGCTAGGCTCTTTATACAACATAAACTGTTGGTTTTTACCATAGCGACTATCCTTATCCTCCTCTTCATCAATAAAGCCAAAATAACTTTCAGGAGCTCCATCACTGACTGCCACTGCTCTCATGGATATCCGGATATGTCTTCCCGTCGGTAGGATCAAGCCTTCCATTCCGTTGAGGTCGTCTATCAATAAATCATCCCTTAAAAACGGGTTGGCAGGCTCTCCTAAATTCAATACCGGAACATCAATGAATTCCATGGGAATAGTGAGCGTACCCTCAAACTCCTCAGGAAAAAACCTGTTTGTTTCATACAAGGTAATGAAACTATCATCTCCTTTTTGGCTTAACTGGGTATCCATTCTTAGAGATTTTACCTCCACTCGGATCTTTACATGCGTTACATCAGGATCAGGCAAAGCAGGTTTTAATCCATCTTCCTGGAAAGGCAAGGCTTTCAAAAGTGCCACTGGGTCCTGACCTATTCCCTGGTATTTATTGGTAAAGACAACAGCAGGATATTCCAACAATGGTCGCTGAATTGAAAAACTTGGATTCGGGTCAAATTGCGTTTCATCATCATCCAACGCATTGAAATAAGTCCTTAGATTACTTCTGATCTCTATCGGTTTCTCAATTCTCAACATCGCAGGATTTACAAACCTCTTGAAAGAAACGCTGGTTTCGGGACTAGGTGCTGCATTTAAGGGCTCATCGTCCAAATTCGGACCTCCACCTGAAATATCAGTCATCCTAATCCTGAATTCATAGCTATTTCCATATCGAAGCTGAGTTGTCAATGGAGTCGGAATCAAGGTCTTATTCTGCACTACTTTCTTATCCTGCACCACACCTTGAATGCCCCCATTTTCCTCATGGTTCCTGTAGATTTCCAAGGCATCCTGATCCTCAGTTACCAGATTTTTTCCAATCCAATGGGCATAATACATGGGCAACCAATAATGGTCGCTGTTTGGGCCACTGATTTTATTGGGGTAGACTTGGTAGGGAAGCTCCGTTGAACTTGAGTCAAGTTGACCTGAAAACATATTTTCAGCTTCATTGATTTCAATGCTATTCAAACTTTCCCAATCATTACCCGGGCTAGCTTGCCTAACATCTATATGGTATCCCATGACTCCTAAAGGAGCATCAATCCGTTCATTGGAACCCGGATCAGAGGGATTTTCAATCATTTGCCGCAAGTACCAAACAAGAATCTGCTCATCATCCCAACCCAGGCGAATACCAGAATCGGATTGGGGAGGTAATTCATCTTGTGTTTCCTCCAATAAATTACCACTGACCGGTTGGTTGGCATGTACAATTTTGGCAAATCCATCATTATATGTCTGAGCCTCCATAAATAATTCATCCCAAGGACCCAATGGCACAGGTTCACTTGCATCAGATACCTTCTTATATAAAACAGGAAACAAAACCGGGGCAAATACAGGGCGGCTTTCTCCCATCGTTAGTGTTGGGATTTTTGCAGCATATCGCTTGATCAAAGGTCCATCAGCATGTTCAAGCAATCCGGCCTGGGCCACTGCATAAGGGTCATTTATTATATCCGCATAGATATAACCCCCATCTTCAAACCAATCTGCCTGCACTTGAAGCTGTACCTCGTAAATCATCCCGCAGGCTTTCGCCAAGAGGGGTTGTCTCAAAATGTTGGCAAATACTTTTCCCCAACTCAACTCCGTCCTGGGTTGGTAATTGATTGTTGGAATTTTATCCCGAACGGCGCAATGGTATCCATCATCCGTCACGGCATTGGGGTGTCTAGGCTGGGTGAAATTGAAACGATCACGATAGGAAAACGGCAAGTATTTTTTAATACTATTTTCTACTGGTACCGGGGCAGGCAATTTATCCGTGTTATCCGTGATTGGTAAAGGCATGGCATCGGCCACTTTTTGAATAATATCTGCCTTATTGGAAGCCGGTATCACATTTACAGCCTGTACAATTGGAATTCTACTCGGAGCAGTCGCATTACTCAAAGGAAAATCTTCCGAACCTCTGACAATAGACAAACTAAACTCCGGTTGAAAATTCGCAAATCCTGGCACATTAGTTGGATTGGGAAGGCCCGTGGACCAAGTGGAAAAGGGGTTTGTATTCCTTGGCACTACGACAATATTTAAAGTCAGCGTATTCCCATCAAATCGCTGAGGAAAAGTCATTAAGGATATCAATCTTTTAGGTTCCATAATTCGAGTTTTTAATAAAAAATTAGGCTATCTGTCGACTTTCTTGCCAAGTCTCTTCGAAGCTGATGTTGATGATGAAGCAAATACTTATGTCTAAACCAAAAGTCACAGAAGCAGTACAATCTGTTCTCTCTGGGCTAGAAATTCTCTTGACAGTACCGCTTGCTTCTATGTAAATGGTGACACTTACCACTCCACCCAATAGGTTCGCATGTCCTTTGAAAAGCATGAAGGCAGTTACTTCAATGACATTTGCATCGGCATACATTTCGCAACCTACCATATAGGTAACACTGACATTACCAACCACCGGAAGTCCTACAGAAATATTGGCTCCAAAACCAAATTTCATCATGAGGCTCGGGCCTATTTTGGTATCGCAAGCGATTTTGACCTCTACCGAACCCACAGCATAAATCGTTGCTGCTCCTACAGTTACACACATCACCTCCAAGCCGCCATTGAACTGGATAAATCCGCCCGCTGTAGGAAGTAATTGTTTAGGGTCTGTGGTCACTTTTAAAGCAGCATTGAAATAAACCCCAAGTGCCAAACCTGCTTCCAATCTTAATGGACATTGAGGTGAATTATATACGGAGTCTTCGGGCGGGAAGCGTATCAACGGAATTTCTTTGGACGCCTCAAACTTATATTCCCAGATTTCTCCAGCATTACTCATGGCTATTTGTAGACCTTTTCGCATGACTGCACCATAATCACCGGTGCTCAAGGCTGCCAGCATCTGTAGCAATTCAATAACAGGTTCTAAGGCTGGGCTAAATTCCACTTCAGGTAATGGAATCCCATCCAAAGGACCGGGATTATCCTTGTCTCCAGCATACCCAGTTTCTTTTCCCTTCCCAGCATCAAAATTCCCCTTGATGGTAATCAATCGTTCAAATGACCCGAGGTCAACCACCATTCCAACATTATTTACCTTACTCTTCCAGGTGTCCGCTAAGTCATTTGCAAATGAATCGACATCGAAATTCAACTTGGAATCCACATACTGCTTATTTCCCGGGTCTCCCTGAGTCGCTTTGTATTCAATATAGATTTTCAATGAATCCATATTCACCAAATACAATGGGTCAAAATTAGGGACATCAAATGCCAAAGCTTTATTCAGCGCCTGATTCGCTTCACCTGATAAGAGTTTAAATCCTTTATCAACAATTTTCCCTGCTTCCTCTTTAGCCGTAATCTCCATCAACTCCAGCACTTTCCTTCCTCCATCGGTGGCCGCATTTTCAATAAATGCCTTGACCTTATTCCCCTGGTCATCAACTCCTTCCAATAAAGCCATGGCCTTTCCATAATTGGAGTAGGCATCTCCCACATTGGGAAAAATACTGCTTCCATTCATCAATTTGTATGCGTCTGAAAAGATCGGAGGAGTTTTACTCAATAGCTTGGAAACTCCTTTCTTATAGCTAGGAGTCAAAAAGAGTGCTTTTTGAGTGGAGGTACTTTGTAAGAATCCATAATTAAAAGTGCCTTCTACCGGATCTCTTAAAATCTCCATAGGATGCGCCAACCGAACCAGATTATTATTGACATCTGAATTGCTGACGACTTTTTCTGCTACCCATTTTCCGATTCGAATTAATGGAATAGGAACATGGGGAGGTAAAGGAGTCACTTCTCCTGTACCTGTTTCATGCTGCACCATACTCCAACTTCCATCTTTGGGAAGAATGACTGATCCCCTTGTAGAGGCGACAAAAATTGGATTCCCAAATTCATTTCCTGGTTTTTCTGAAGGTGAAATATCAAATCGGTTGATTTGCATCAACTGACCTGTGCCACCTACATCCATCACACAATCCACATCCCCTCCGATCAAACCTCCTTGTAACCCCAACAAGGCATTGAGTTGCTTTGGGGTCAAGGGAATTCCAGGGGGAGACAACTGAACATATCCTAAGATCTTTTTAGCAGGAGTTCTTCCATTCTTATGCCCTTGCACTAAATTCTCAATCTCCACATCTGCATCGAAGTAAACTGCAACACATTTGACTTGTTGATCCAGGTAGCTTAAGCCATCTGAAGTCTCACTATTGACGATGACATCTCCACTTTCATTGATGTATTTTTTCCCAACTTGGATCTGATTGGAAGTCACAAAGTCGGCTACCGACCCATCTTCTTGAATATTGGAAATATTAAAAAGCCCCCTAAGTGTACCGGGGTGTAATTCATATCGCTCTTTTTCCTCCAATTTTCCGGGGAATGATTCGTCAATGTATTTCGCTCTAAAATCAAAAATCCCATCTGATTCAGGTTGCCAACCACTATCCGTTCTAAACACAAAGCCTGAACTTGTCCGAAAAATAGTGATTGTTCTTACCACACGAATCCCCCAAGGATACACGATGCTTTTCACTTGAATTACTTCGTGTCCTGTCCTCCCAAGCATCACATCAAATCTTGCTTGGCTTGTTTGGGCGATGGCAGCAGATGGGCTCAACCAATTACTAAACATACTGGCTCCATATCCTGAAAAATCAATTTTGCTTACCGGAACACCTCTAGAAAGTAATTGGGTGGGATTGCCTTGGTTGACGAAGAATTCACCATTAAAAATCTCCGTAACACTTTGACCTAAAGTAGAAGCTCCAGTAGCTACACCATTCATCCCCAGTACATTATTTAACTGAACAGTAAATCCTGCAAACATGGAGGAGTCATTCATTTTAGGTTCAGCAGGATCCTTTTTACCATAATTTCCAGCTGTTGCTCGGATTTGAATCCCTCCTTCCAATTGATTTGGGAAATTAGGCCTCACATGATCCAATTCAGGCTTGATGGTCTCTTTGGCATTGGTATGACTCAACTCTGCCAAAGCTTTCATTCCAAATGAAAGGGTAAATTGTGCATCCACTGAAGTTTCCTTTTTCTGATATTTATCCAGGATAAATTCAACCAAAGGTTTTGGTGAAATGGCTATCCGTTCCGGATGATTATTCAAAATCCTAGTTGGACCCCCATCGTTGGGATAGTAGTTGAATAAAACCGGAGGATCTCCCGGCTTGGCTTTTCCAGGAGGAGTTAAATTGAAAATTGGTTCCCATGCTACTTGAGGCATCATGAATAAGCGGGTCATTGCTCCAGGAGCAATGACTTCCATTCCCTCCACAGAAATCAATTGACCGGATTGGGAAATCGTTGCTTCAGATTCTGAAACTGAATGAGCTATTCCCGTAGTTACCCGATCCCTTCTGGGGAATCCCATACTTACCCCCAACTGATTGGCATTTGAACTCACGTCCAGTAAGGCAAAATACTCCGTATCATATGGCCTCATGAAGGGATCCAATTGATCTTCATAGGGAGGCAATCCATTATCACTTGCAGCAGCAGTATTCACGGCTTTTAAGGTACCTGCTACAGCCTCTGATTTCACTTGATTCATGGAAACCGTGCTTGCGGCCATGGCAATATCCCCTTGACCGGAAGTAGAGGTATTGGCAGGACCAAAATGGAATTTGACTGCTACAGCATCCGATTTTTCATCTTGAGGTTCTTGGCTGATTTGGCAAACCAGCCAACTCTTGATCCCATCAATTCCTTTCCTTTTATCACCGAATTGTCTTGCAAATAATCCTAGGTTGGCGACATAAGGATCAGGTAAAGTAGGCATGTAACTCAGCATACCAAACACCAAGAACGTCTGACTTTTAAGGATTTTTTTCCAGTTCTCTGAACACTCTCCGAATACCAAAGCTCCATTTGCAGGAGATATGGTAAATAGTGCATTTTCCAGTGCGATGGCGATACTTTTAAAATCAGGAACTTTACTAAAGGGTAACTTATTGTCCCAAAGTATATTATCATCAAATAGGTATATCAATTTCTTGGCATCGCTTCCTGCCAATATCAAAGCTGAATTTTTTGTTTTCACAGAAACAGGCAATCCATTGACTTGCAATGGCCTATCCACCTTGATTTCAGAATTGACCAATCCAGCTATCATTTCAGTTCCTTCAGCCAGGGAATTATATAAAAACAGGGCTCCCTTCTTAAGGCTCAAAGAGATGGATGTTCCATGTTCATTTAAATCATCTTTCCAATGATCCATTTCCTGAAATGCTCCTTCCCCATTGGAAAACACATCTGTGATCCCGATTCTTCCCACATCTACCAAAAGAAACGGATTCTCTAATAAGAGCTTCCTGGCCTGCAGTCCTTGCCATTTTAGTTTGATACCTGATTGGAGAAGTTGAAGAATCCCTCCGGATCCAGCCACCTCCAAAGGGGCTGCGATGTCCAGCTCCGCTGCAGGAATTGCCCACCAAGAATCTTGAATAGGTGCACTTCCAGAAAATTCCACCATAGGACTTTTCTGCTTTTTTGGAGCAAATTCTGACTCCGAACAATCAAATGGGATGAGTAATCTTGAAAGTTGGGAATTATACTTTGGTACCTTATTAGACCTTTTGAAGGAAGCCTTCTCTCCATACACTGTGCATTGGGCGTCACTTATTTCTTTTAATTGAATTTTGGAGGCGCCAGTAAATGAAAAATTAAGTTTATCAGGAGTATTGATCTTCGCCTCAAATGCATCTCTTCCATGTTTGCTTTTCGAATTGGCAGGATTCGGTGCCTGATCTAAATCCAGACTTACCTGGACAGAAGTAGTGGCAGCCAAAATAAGCTTCTCTCCTTGTAAAACAGGGTCTGCACTTAATTGAATTCTCCCGTCTTTCACCAAAAATCCTACATAGCGGGAATTTGGTGCATTGTTGGCAAGCATATCCGCACGCACATAAAAACTACCCGCCGCAACATCATAGTTTTTTGTTACCTCTATCGGAGCAGCCTTGATCTTTTTTACTTTCGACTCTTTAAAAGTTGCTTTAAATAAAAGGACAGGAAGGCTACTGTTTTGTTGGTAAATCCCCACCAACTTGGTTACTCTATAAAAATCAATGACTACCACTCTTCCATCCACCCTTTTCAAGGGTCCAATCGATTTGACCACCTTTGCACCCGCTGCCCATTTGGGCGTACTCGCCCTAATCTGTGTGCTTTTGACAGGAACTTCTCTAACAAAAGCTTTCAAACGAGGATCGTCTTCCTTTACTGTTGCTTTATCAGCCTCTTTCCTAATGAGCTCAATCTTTTTCTTGGGAATTCTTTCATGAAAAAAAAGTTCTGAATTCTCAAAACTAAATGAATCCTCTTGAATTTCTTGGCTATCCTGAATCAGTAAAGATTTTGCCAATAGTGGTATTCCTTCATCCCATTGTTTTTTCTCTGAAGATTTTTCTGCATTTAAATGACCAAAAACATTGGACAATAGCGATTCCAGCTGGTCTTTTTCCATGATAAAAAGGATTAAAAGTAAGACTTAATGCATTTTTCAAGGGATAAAAAGAAAGGCTTAAAAAAAATAAACACTCAGGAGTTAACCTCTTGAAAAACAGAATTTTAATTTAAAAATTTTACCCCAAAAACACCAACTAAATCCCCTGTAATTTTGACCTAATTTTTAAGGTGTTGAATTGAAACACAAATTTTGAAAATGTGATAAATATCACCTTTTACTACGCCTTGCTTTGTTAAATTTATGAATATCAATTCACTAACCCATGAAGCATTATCAGATTTTAATTATAGGAGGGGGAACTGCAGGGATCACTGTGGCTGCTCAACTTAAGAGAAAAGATAAATCCTTATCGATGGCTATCATTGAACCATCTGAGAAACATTACTACCAACCCGCTTGGACCTTGGTAGGAGCAGGAACTTATAATTTCAAAGATACCGAGCGAAGTGAAGCTGATTATATACCGAAAGGGGTAGATTGGATTAAAGATTATGCAACAGAAATAGACCCCGATCACAATTCAGTTTCCACTCAAGATTCAGGAAAGATCACCTATGAATATTTAGTAGTTGCCCCAGGTTTGGTCATGATGCCCGAATTGCTTCCCGGACTTCCTGAAGCGATGGAAAAGGGAATTGTTTGTAGTAATTATACCGACCCGGAGTACACTTGGGAACAACTTCAAAAATTTAAAGGCGGAAATGCGGTATTTACCCAGCCTACCACCCCTATCAAATGTGGTGGAGCTCCTCAAAAAATCATGTATTTAGCTGAAGAATATTTCCGTCGGTCCGGAGTAAGGGACAAAACAAATGTCATATTTGCGACTCCGGGAACAGTCATATTTGGAGTCCCTGATTTTGCCAATACGCTCAATCAAATAATACATGACCGGGAAATCATTTTCAAGCCGTTTTATGCGCCTGTAAAGATTGATCCTGACAAAAAGGAAATCACGTTCAAGTACATCAAACCTAAAGGAGATGCTTCCAAGGAAGTGGAAGGCAATACCATTGGTGAGGAATTGGTAGGAGAAGATGAAATTAAACTTGCGTTTGACTTCCTACACCTGGCCCCTCCCCAAGGAGCTCCAAAATTTATTAGGGATTCCATCGTCTCCATTCAAGAAGGTCCGAATAAAGGTTGGATAGATGTGGATAAGAATACTTTACAACATCTTCGGTTTCCGAATATCTTTTCCCTAGGTGATGTTGCAGCTTTACCAACAGCCAAAACAGGGGCGGCAATTCGAAAACAAGCCCCAGTCTTAGTTGAAAATTTGTTAAAATTGATCCATACCAATCATGTGGGATCAGCGGCTTACAACGGCTATTCTTCTTGTCCTTTGGTAACCGGATATTCCAAAATGGTACTTGCAGAATTTAAATATGACAATGTAAGGGACAGTGACCCTCTAATTTCAAAATTTGTAGACACCACTAAAGAGCAGTATTCGATGTGGCTCTTGAAGAAATACGGCCTACCTTTTATGTATTGGAATCTGATGCTTAAAGGAAAAGCTTAACGTAAACCGGTCTTAAAAAGACCGGTTTTTTTACTTTCATACCTTCCAAAACAACTTATCGCCATTTTACCCAAAGCAATATTTAATCTAAATCCTATCTTTTACTTTCATCTTCCGGTACCTATTATCCATTTATGAGGAAGATTTACTTATTATTATTTTCATTCATCTTTTTCTCTTGTACTCTTTCCTTCGGACAAGTGCTTACTGTTTACGAAAAAAGCAGCAAACAAGTCATTCCAGGGGTTTTGGTGTTTGGAAATGAACCTTATTTAAGTGCGATCACGAATTCAAAAGGGCAGATTGACCTCTCTATTTTTTCTGAGCAAGCAGAAATACATTTTCAGCTTTTAGGGTTTGAATCTGTATCCTTTTCAGTGGAAGAATTAAAAAACTCAGACTATCAAGTTTTTTTAAGTCCCGGGTTAATACAGATGGAACAAGCAATCGTGACAGGTAGTAGATGGCGTCAAAGTAACCAAGATATTCCAGGCAAAATCACAGTTCTTAATAAGGATAACTTCCAATTGCGGTCCCCCTCCACTACCGCAGACTGGTTAGGCAGCAATGGAGACGTTTTCATCCAAAAAAGTCAACAGGGCGGTGGTAGTCCCATGATCAGAGGTTTCTCTGCCAATCGTCTCCTTTATGCCGTAGATGGGGTCCGAGTAAATACAGCCATATTTCGAGGTGGAAATCTCCATAATGTCATTTCTATAGACCCCTTGGCCATTCAAAATACCGAAGTTCTATTTGGTCCGGGCTCAGTCATGTTTGGAAGTGATGCGTTGGGAGGTGTCATGGCATTTGAAACATTGAAACCTAACTTTTCTGATTCTGGTCTTTCTATCAATGGAAATCTATTTGGCCGTTTTGCCTCCTCCAATCATGAAAAGACATTTCATGGGGACATTTCTCTTGCGACAGAGAAATGGGCATTTTTAACCAGTGTATCCCATTTTGATTATGGGGATTTAAAAATGGGTAAACATGGCCCAGATGATTATTTAAGATCATGGTATGTCATTCCTTCAGCCGATGGGGATCTTGTTTTAGAAAATCCTGATCCATTAATTCAGAAAACAAGCGGGTATACCCAACTTAATTTAATGCAAAAAATCAGCTTTAATCCCTCCCATAAAACGGATTGGGAATATGGCTTTCATTACTCCCGCTCTTCAGATATTCCTAGATATGATCGTTTAATTCAGGGTTCATTGGATAAGCCCAGGTATGCGATATGGAATTACGGCCCTCAAGTATGGATGATGAACCAATTGACGCTGAACCAACTTGGAAATGGAAAGCTCTATGATCAAATGAGCATCAAATTAGCCCAACAATACTTCGAAGAAAGTCGCATCAACAGAAGGTTTAATGACTACAGTTTGTTTGACCGGGTTGAAAAAGTAAATGCTTGGTCTCTGAATGCCGATTGGGTAAAAAACATCAACCAAGAAAGCTTTTTAAGTTATGGAATTGAAACGGTATACAATGGTGTAGCATCCACAGGAGTTGAGACCAACATTCAATCAGGAGAAACTATGGCTGCTTCTGCTAGGTACCCGACATCAGAATGGACGTCTTTGGCAGCATACGGAACCTACCATGCACACCTTTCAGAAAAATTAAAACTTCAAACAGGGCTTCGTTACAATCAGGTTTTTCTTTCTGCGGACTTTGCTTCCAATGCAGCATTCTTCCCTCTCCCTTATCAAAAAACAAGTAACAATAACGGTGCTTTCACCGGTTCTTTGGGGTTAATCCTGAATCCTTCTTCTACCTGGACGATTTCCCCCCAGGTATCCACTGGATTCAGAGCACCCAATGTAGATGACTTAGGTAAATTTTTTGATTCGGAGCCAGGTGCGATCATAATTCCAAACCCAGACTTAAAGCCAGAATACGTTTATAATGCCGAAATCAACCTCAATAAACATTGGGGAAGCTTCCTAAAAATTGACGCCTCTGTCTTTTATACTTACCTAGATCATGCTATGGTAAGAAGACCCTTTCAATTGGATGGACAAGACAGCATACCCTATGAAGGAGTGCCAAGTAAGGTTTTAGCGATTCAAAACGCTGCATCTGCCAAGATCTTTGGTATGCAGGCAGGGGTAGAATGGTCTCCTTCTCAAAACTGGCTAGTTTATTCAAAAATCAATTGGCAAAAAGGCAAAGAAGAGTTAGATGATGAAAGTACAAGCCCTTCCAGACATGCTGCTCCGTTATTTGGATTAACCCGGTTGACCTATTCCAAAAACAAATTGAAAATTGAGTTAAGTACCATGTATAGCGGAGAAGTTGCATTTGAAGATATGCCAATGGATGAAATTGGGAAACCACATTTGTATGCATTAGATGAAAATGGCAACCCCTACTCTCCTTCCTGGACTACTTTCAATCTTCAGGGCACTTACAAACTTCTAAAATCCTTGGATCTCATGGCTGGAATTGAAAATATAGGAGATAAACGATATAGACCCTATAGTTCAGGTTTAGCGGCATCTGGAAGGAATTTTACCTTTTCTATAAAAGCTTCTTTTTAAACTTATCCCATTGAAAATTTCCCATTTCCATTGAATTATAGATCTTTGATTATAATTCAACACCGAGGAAATGGGAACTTCTTTTAAAAATTCCATCGCTACCCTTCTTGTATTTTTGGTGTTGGCACTTTTGCCAATTTCCTGTGATGTGGTTTGTACTAATCCCTGCGGTTGTGGCCCCGCACCTCAAGTCAGAAATTTTAATATCATTTCTTTTTCATCCGCAAGCTACAACTCAAATGGAGTTGAGGTATCCGATGAGCTTTTTCTACCTTATAATGAAGTTTATAAATCCATAAAAGTCGAGGAATTTGAATTTGTTTCCGAGGCCGACCCCTTCTCCAAAGGCGCTTTTCCAGGACTGGTATATGCCTGTTCACCTGTACCTCCTAAATCGACGAATGCATTGTTGTATTTGGAAATTTACAATTCCAATGAGGTGACACTTGGAGATGGAACCGTCCTCAAGGTTGGCGAAATTCTCAATGATTATTTCGAAATAAGTTCTGATTTCACCGTTAGTCCAAAAAACATAGAAGATTTTTTCACCGAAAAACAAGAAATATACAGTTACGAACCTTTCAAACTTTACTTTATAAAAAATCCTGAAAAAGAGATAGTTATCACTTTCAGTATTCGATTTTTTTTAGAAAACCAGGTAGAAAAAGTGTTAAATGAAGTCGTTTTGAGTATAAAGTAGCTTCACCCTTCGAAAAACTGACAAAAATCTTATTTATTTTTCTTTAGATTCATTCCAAATAGTTCTATTTTTGCGACATGGGTTATCACCCACTAAAACCTATGCATATTACCGCTGATACCATGACCGAATCCAGATCTGCTATTATTAGACAGATCTCCGCTTCCCCGCTCAAAATTAATTTGATGGAACTTGGCTTTCTGCCCGGTAAAACCATAACCTTAAATCACGCAGCTCCTATGGGAGGGCCGATGGCTTTCCTAATGGACGAAACCCTTTTGGCACTCAGAAAATCTGAAGCGGCCTTGATTGAGGTTCAATTGCTATAACATTCATGTCTGAGTCAACTATTCGATCTACCACTCGAACTCCAAAAATAGCCTTGATAGGCAATCCTAATGTTGGGAAATCTACGATTTTCAACCAATTAACTGGTTTAAACCAAAAAATAGGCAACTATCCTGGAGTTACAGTTGACAAGAAAACCGGGTGGATGAATTATGAAGGTGCTACCTACGAAATTTTAGATCTTCCAGGTACCTACAGCCTTTATCCCAATTCCGAGGACGAAATTATTGCTCATCGAGTATTAAACCATATTGACAAAGAGAAAAGACCGGACTATGTGTTGATGGTCATAGACTCTTGTCAACTTTCAAGAGGGCTATTTTTAGCCACCCAACTCATTGATTTGGGCGTTCAACTTGCAATCATATTGAACATGGCTGACTTAGCAGCCAAAAAAAACCTGGAAATCCGTAGTTATGAGATTTACAAATCTCTGGGAGTTCCTATTCTTAGCACAGATGCCAGGGGAATTAAAGGCCTTGAACAAATCAAGACATTAATCCATGAGAAGAATTTCAGTGTAGACTCCTCTTACCTCGATATTTCTGAAGTAATTCCCCAGTCTTTAATTCAGCCAATTAAAGAGAAGTTTGATCTTAAAAATGACTATCGAGCCTATCAAATGCTTCGATTCGGTCCAAAAGACCGTTCCATCAATCCAGAAGATCGTCTTTGGATTCAATCATTGATTGCAGATCAAAAATTTGACCTTGAAAGTGCTCAGTTGGAAGAGACCACCTTGCGGTATAGAAAAATCACCAATCTTGTAGAGTCCTGTGTGGTTAAAAAAGAAGCAAAAAAACCTGCTTCCACCCTGGATAAGATTTTCCTTCACCCTGTATTTGGGTACGCCATCTTCATTGGCATTCTCCTGTTGATTTTTCAAACCATATTCACTTGGGCTTCTGTCCCAATGGACTTGATCGATGGTTTATTTGCAGAAATCAGTGGGTGGGTAAACAGCGTTCTCCCTCCTGGCCCATTGACTAGTTTAATCTCAGAGGGGATCGTACCCGGGATTGGAGGAGTAGTCATCTTTATTCCTCAGATCGCCCTGTTATTTGGTTTTCTGGCGATTCTTGAGGATACTGGATACATGTCCCGTGTGGTATTCTTGATGGATAGGTGGATGCGTCCATTTGGCCTACATGGCAAAAGTATCGTTCCACTTGTTTCGGGCGTTGCATGCGCCATCCCTGGAGTAATGGCTGCTCGAAACATTGGAAATTGGAAGGAGAAAATCATCACCATTTTGGTAACTCCATTAATGAGTTGCTCTGCCCGACTGCCAGTTTACATTATCCTAATCGGATTGGTAGTTCCCAATGAAAACTTTGGATTCATTAACCTTCAGGCCCTTACCCTTTTAGGACTTTATCTTTTGGGGATTTTGGGCGTTTTGGTTACTGCATTTTCTCTGAAATTGATTCTTAAATCTGAAGAGAAAAGCTTCTTGATGGTGGAATTACCAACCTATAGAACCCCTCGCTGGAAAGATGTACTACTTACCATGTACAACAAATCCAGAACCTTTGTCACGGAGGCTGGTAAAGTAATCTTGGCAATTTCTGTGGTCCTATGGGTCTTAGCATCTTATGGACCTCCTTCCAAAATGGAGGAAATCAGGACGGCTGGTGAAGAACGATTAGCACAAGCTCCAGAAGACCAACATGAGCTGATTGAATCAGAGATTTCTTCTCAACTGCTAGAGAGTTCTTTCATTGGAATCATGGGTAGGGGAATTGAGCCAGTCATCAAACCTTTAGGCTATGATTGGAAAATTGGAATTGCCCTGATCACTTCCTTCGCTGCAAGAGAAGTCTTCGTATCCACGATTGCCACCATTTATAGTATTGGATCGGATGTGGAAGATGAATTAACCATCCGGGAAAAGTTAAACCAGCAAATCAACCCGTCCACAGGAGACAAAGTATTCAATAAGGCAACTGCCTTTTCTTTAATGGTATTCTACGTATTTGCGATGCAATGTATGAGTACCGTTGCCGTGGTATATAGAGAAACAAAAGGTTGGAAATGGCCGTTAATTCAAACAGTGTATATGACTGTTTTGGCATACGTAGCCGCCTTAGTCACCTATAATATCTTTTCATAATATGGTACAGGAACTATTAGTTGGATTATTAGTGGTAGGAGCCCTCTTCTTTTTGGGAAGGAAGTTCTTTGGAAAAACCAAAAAAGAGCCGGGCTGTGAAAAGTGCGCCAAAAACTAAACCCTCTCTTTCTTCGCCCAATTTTTAAGTTTTTTTGATACTTTTAAGCTCATGGGCAAAATAGCCAAGCAGAGTCTTCAAACAGCACTTTTCTCATACATTGGAGTAGTCATAGGCTATTTTAATGTGTTATGGTTATTTCCGTATGCATTAGAAGCATCCCAATTAGGAACATTCCGAACCATTCAGGATTTGGGCTTATTGTTTGTTCCTTTTGCTCAGTTGGGCTTGGGTCATGGGATTACCCGTTATTTTCCAAAGCTCAAATCAAATCATTCCGCTTTCCTAAGCTTTAGTATTCTCCTTGCATTAGGTGGTTTTTTTTTAGTTTGCTCCTTATTTCTCCTTTTCAAAACTCAACTCATTGCCTTATTTGCAACCAATTCACCGCAAGTAATCGACTTCCTGCAAGTGGTGTTATTGATTACACTCTTCTCCCTTTTGAGTAGCATTTTTGACTCCTATGCCCGGTCCTATTTAAAAGTCGCAGTACCTACTTTTTTTAGGGAAGTATTCTTAAGATTACTGACCGGAATCTTAGTAGGAACCTATTTCCTAGGTTGGATAGGATTTGAATTTGTGATGTATGGACTCGTCTTGGTGTATGGGATTTCCACTTCAGGAGTATTGATTTATTTGCTCTGGCTGGGTGTTTTGAAGTTTGATTTTCGATGGAGCAATTTTCCAAAGGGATTTAGAAGTTCATTTCTAAGATTTAGTCTAATCACTTTTTTGGCTACCGCAGCATCTACCCTCATCATGAAAATTGACAGCATCATGGTAAGTTCCATGGTGAGTTTGGAAGCGAATGCTATTTACACCATTGCCTTTAGTATGGCTTTGGTGATAGAACTTCCTAGAAGGGCCATTTCGCAAGTTGTCATGCCGGTGATCGCAGCCCATTTCACTAAAGGTAATTTTCAGGAAATTAATCTTCTCTACAAGCAAGTTTCCAACCGGCAGTTATACATCTGCCTCTTACTGTTTATTGGGATTTGGGCCAACATTGACAGTTTATATTTTTTGATCCCGAATAGAGAAATATATGAGACTGGAAAGTATGTGGTGTTCCTTATTGGTTTGGGAAAACTATTTGATGTGGTCTTTTCAGTCAATAGCGAGGTGTTGGTTTTTTCTAAATATTACAGATTCAATTTAGTGGCCACCATCCTCATGAGTTTGACCATTATTGGACTTAATTATTGGTTGATCCCCATTTATGGTATTGAAGGAGCAGCAATTGCCTCTGCCTTGGTCATGCTATTGTTTAATTTGGTGAAATATATCTTTCTAAAAATCAAACTTCAATTTGATCCTTTCTCAATAGAAACGCTTAAGATATTAGCAGTGGGAATAGCGGCCTATCTTCCGATGTATTTCCTGAAATTTGGACAGGGACCGATGTTAGAGATGGTCTTGACTTCAGGGTGTGTATTAATCGGGTATCTGTTTTTTTCCTTCGTATTTGGAGCTGGAAAAGAAGAATGGAGATGGATTCTGGAAAAATTAAAAAGTAAAAAGTCCGGATCTTAGAGTGTTACAAACCTCCTAGTAGACAAGATTTGAGCTGCCTTGAAACCGCAAACTTCCACTGTTATCCTGACTCCGAAGAGACGAGGCCCCGTCCTGAAATTCAGAACAGAGGTGAGGCCTGTTTTTGGAGAGGGCTTCACTCGGTGATTTTGTTAATTGTGAAGTTTGAACATGTCGACGACCCGGACCGCTACAAATATACGGGATAAAAATGGGGAGGTTTAAATGAATCGGCTTTAATTCGACAAACAATTGACAAACGGTAGTTTAAATTTTCTTTATTTTTTCAAAATTAGTTCTCTTCGTACCTAACAATCATATACTTGTGTACCGTCACAAGCACTTTTAAAATTGTAATAATTAAAATTTCAAAATTTTATTCTATAATTTCATTACACATTCTTTTGAAACCAACTAAATTTGCACTCTCAAAACCTTTTGGAGAATTATGTATCTGATAAAAAAGCTAATCGTCTGCCTAGATCAAAGTCCAATGGATCAAACGTTGGTCCAATACGCAGAATTTATCTCGAAAGTCAATCAGACCAAGAAAATTTATTTTGTAAATGTTATTAAGAACCTTACTGTTCCAAAAGAAGTCCTAGAAGAGTTCCCAAATCTTGTTGAAAACATGATCAATGAGAGAAAGGAAGCGATGGAAGCAGTCGTGAAAGAAAACTACAAGGATACCAAAGGGGTATCGTTTAGTTATGTTGTTAAAGAAGGTTCTCTCTCCAAGAAAATCCTTAAGCTCGCAGAAGAGAAATCTGCTGATATGATTATTATAGGTAGAAAAATTAATCTGCCTGGTACGGGGGTTGCGTCACTTAGACTGGCAAGAAGAGCAAGTTGTTCACTCCTGATTATTCCAGAAGGGTCCCTCCCTAAATTAACCAAGCTATTGGTTCCAAGCGATTTTTCAGAATATTCAAAAGATGCACTGGAAGAAGCCATTATGGTTGCTGATAAATATGGAAAAGATAATCTGGAAATTGTTTGCCAAAACGTTTATTCAGTTCCTTCAGGCTATCATTATACAGGGAAAACGTATGAAGAATTCTCCCAAATCATGCAGCTACATGCTGAAATAAACTACAAGAAATTTATCAGAAAAATAGATACCAAGGGAATCAAGATCACTCCGATTTATACCAAGGATGACAATGATGACCCTGTGGAAGAAATCGTATCCAAGGCCTTGGAAATCAAAGCTGACGGCATCATTATTGGAGCCAAAGGGAGGACTGCTGCTACTGCCCTATTTATAGGAAGTATGGCCGAAAGATTAATCCAGTACAACGATAGTATGCCTCTTTTGGTGACAAGACCGAAAGGGAAAAATGCAGGAATTCTTGACTACATATTAGAAATCTAACATTCAAACCAACTTCTTTTTTAAACCTTCAGTAAGAATAACCTACAACGATCTTGCTGAAGGTTTTTTTGTGAATAGCAGTTTAAAAACTAATTTTTGATATTCTATTAAACCTCGCTCGGCTTTTAGGGTCAAAGTCTTAATGATGAATACTAAAGATCAGGAAATTCTACATTTGATTCAAAGCCCAGTAAGCAGGGATATGGGTTTCCGGCAATTGATCCAGACGTATCAGAAAAAGGTATATCATGTCATCCGAAGAATGGTTTTGATTCATGAAGATGCGGATGATTTAACCCAAAACACCTTTATCAAGGCCTTTCATCATATTGATAAATTTCAGGGACAATCGAGCCTATTTACCTGGCTCTATAGAATTGCAACCAATGAAACCCTCACATTTTTAGAGAAGAAAAAAAAGCGTTTTTTCTTCTCTATGGATGATTATCAAGAAAAAATAGAATCCTATTTGAACCACCCGGATCATTTTGATGGGGATCAAATACAGATGAAATTACAACGGGCAATGCAATCCCTCCCTGAAAAGCAACGACTAGTCTTCCAACTAAAAAACCAGGAAGATTTGACCTATGATCAAATCGCTGAAATAACCGGTACCAGCATAGGGGCTTTAAAAGCAAGCTACCATCATGCGGTAAAAAAAATTGAACAAAGCGTATTAGAAGAATAAACCATTGACCCAATTTTAAGTCTAATAATTAGTATGCAAACACTGCCAAAAATAAAAGATTTAAAGTCACCTGATGGATACTTTGACAAGCTTCCAGATCAGATCATATTGAAAGCCAACAAAAAGGAAAGTGATCCTTGGATGAAATGGGCTGCTTCAGTGATCTTGATCGCAGGGTTAGGAGTCTGGCAATACTCTAAAATGGATGCTACTTCAGAACAATTGATCATGGAGCAGGAAATCGATCTTTATATCGATAGTCAGTATTGGTCGGCAGAAGATATACTCAGTATGTCAGACAACCCGGAGGAGATATTAAATGAAATTATTCAAGATGAAAATCCTTTCATTGAGGATGCTTCATCAGAGCAGGAAGAAATCTGGTATTGAACATGAAAAAATATACAATAGTCCTATTATTCACCTTATTAGTTGGAGCTGTCTATGCCCAGAGAGGTGGAGAAAGATATGATCCCGAAAAATTAAAAGCTGCAAAGGTGGCCTTTATTACCACGCGCTTGGATTTGAATTCAGAGCAAGCTGAAAAGTTTTGGCCCATCTACAATGAATTCAGTGATAAAAGAGAAGCCATGATTCGTCAAATGGCTGAACTTAATGACCGGAGAGATCAGCCGATCTCAGAAGAGGAGGCAAAAAACAGGGTAGAGAAACGATTTGAGCTACAACAACAATTACTCAACGAGGAGAAAAAATTCGTGAGTAAGGCTTCTTCGGTCATCAGTTACAATCAACTATTTCTATTGAATGGTCTTTCAAGGGATTTTGCCCGGCATATATACCAAAGACAAAGACGGGAAGACCGCTAAACAATAGCCCCAAACGAACGAGATGTAGGTTTGGGGCTATTTTTTTTTGGAAGGATTACTTTTCCTTATTTTTCAGAAGGTCTCTAATTTCCTCTAGCAATACTTCAGATTTTGGAGGTGCTGGTGGCGGAGGTGGCGGTGCAGCAGCTTCTTTCTTTTTCATGTTGTTAATGGCTTTCACTGCCAGAAAAATCACAAAAGCAATGATGGTAAAGTCCACTACATTTTGAATAAAAGCTCCGTAATTTAAAGTGACAGCTGCAGTAACCACTTCCCCTGCATCATCTACGACCGCTTCTTTCAAAACAACAGCCAAATTTTTAAAATTGACCCCTCCTATCATCAAGCCTATCGGAGGCATGACAATATCATTTACAAATGAGGTAACGATCTTTCCAAAGGCACCACCTATGATGACAGCAACGGCCAGATCGACCACATTGCCTTTGACGGCAAAGTCTTTAAACTCTTTAAGCATTCCCATATATAAAAGGTTAATGGTTGATAATTTGACTGAATATTTTAATTATTCTCTTTGTAAACAAGTACTTGAATAAAATACTAATCACTTTTTTTATTAGCTCATCTTCTTTTCGGTGCTTACTTATACAAAAATGGAACCTGCTACCCCATTTTTTCATTAACATTGCAGCTTAGTAAATCAAGATATGAAGTCACCCATTGCAGCCAAAAAACCAGAGATTATAGAAACTCATGGTCATCAACGAATAGACAATTACTTTTGGATGAGAGAACGGGAAAATCCAGCAGTAATCGAATACCTGAATGAGGAAAATGCCTTTTTGAAAGAGAACCTAAAGCATACAGAAGAATTTCAAAAAGCGCTTTTTGAAGAAATCAAAGGAAGGATCAAGGAAGATGATCAAAGTGTACCCTATTTTAAATCCGGATATTATTGGTATGCCCGATATGAAAAAGGGTCTGAATATCCCATCTATTGCAGAAAAGCCAACTCTTTAGATCATCCTGAGGAAATTCTGTTGGACGTCAATAAGCTCGCTGAGGGTAAAAGTTACTACCAAGTGGGTGGCACCTCTAGTTCTCCAAACCAGCACCTATTGGCCTTTGCCGCAGATGAGGTGGGAAGAAGAATTTATACCATTTATTTCAAGGACCTAAGTACCGGTGAACTCCTGGAAGATACCATTCCCAATGTGACTGGAAACTTAACTTGGGCCTCAGATAATCAAACCATCTTCTACTCCAAACAAGATCCAGAAACCCTACGTGCCCATCAAATATACCGACATGTTCTTGGCACTCCTGTAGAAGAGGATCGACTAGTATTTGAGGAAACGGACGATGAGTTTTCTTGCCATGTAGTCAGTACCAAATCCGAAGAATACATCTTTATTCATTCAGAAAGTACCATTTCCTCTGAAATTCGATTTATTAAATCGGATCAACCAAATGGAGATTTTCAGTTACTGCAACCACGGGTCCCTCACCTGGAATACGCTGCAGATCATTATGACGATTATTTTTGGATCAGAACCAATGATCAGGCACAAAACTTCAAGGTGGTAAAAGCACCCATCTCCTCTCCCTCTATAGAACATTGGGAAGATGTGATTCCCCATCGGGAGCATGTGTTATTGGAAGACTTCGAGTTATTTTCTCATTACCTGGTCACTCAGGAAAGAAGCAATGGCTTAGTACAGATATTGATAAAACCTTGGGATGGGAGTCCTGGACATCAGCTTGAATTTGACGATGAAACGTATACTGCCTGGATCAGTACCAATCCCGAATTCAACACGGAAACGCTCAGATTTGGATATAACTCCCTGGTATCCCCTTCCAGCATTTACGATTATCACATGGCATTGCAGACTAAAACGCTTTTGAAGCAACAAGAAGTAGTCGGAGGCTATGATCAAAGTCACTATCATTCCGCCAGGATCTGGGCGAAAGCTCCTGATGGGGTCATGGTCCCTATTTCTCTTGTTTACAAAAAAGAGCTTTTTAGACCAGACGGATCGAGTCCACTCTTATTGTATGCTTATGGTTCGTATGGTTTTAGTACGGAAGCTTATTTTTCATCTAGCAGATTAAGCCTTTTGGACAGAGGGTTTGTATTTGCGATAGCACACATTAGAGGTGGAGAAGATATGGGACGGCATTGGTACGAGGATGGAAAGATGCTGAAAAAGAAAAATACGTTTACCGATTTCATAGCCTGTGCAGAACACCTGATTGAGGAGAAGTATACTTCTACTCCACATTTATATGCCATGGGAGGAAGTGCGGGAGGTTTATTGATGGGAGCGGTAATGAACATGAGACCGGATCTTTTCCATGGACTCATAGCCAGTGTACCATTTGTGGATGTGGTCTCTACCATGTTGGATGAAAGTATTCCATTAACTACCGGAGAGTTTCAGGAATGGGGAAATCCGAAAGACAAGGAATATTACGATTACATGCTATCCTATTCTCCTTATGATAATGTCACGGCAAAAGATTATCCCAATTTATTGGTCACCTCTGGTCTCCATGATAGCCAGGTACAATATTGGGAGCCTACCAAATGGGTGGCAAAACTTCGTGAATTAAAGACCGATAATAACCTGTTGTTATTGCATACCAATATGGATGCCGGACATGGCGGAGCTTCAGGTAGATTTAATGCGCTCAAAGAATTGGCAATGGAATATACATTCCTGTTTCACTTGGAAAAAATTGTGCCTTAACCCTGAGAAAAGGAATTTCAAAAGAAGTCGCTAAAAGTTTAATATTTCACGTTTATTTAATTTCGTCAAAGTTGGAAAAAAAGATTTTTTTCTAACTTTGGCTTCAAACCTGTTAATACCTGTACATGAAAATTGCCCTAATCGCCCATGACGGAAAGAAAGCCGACATGGTACATTTTTTAAGTAGGTTTCGAGAAAAACTCGAAATGGTTGACGTACAACTTGTTGCTACGGGCACAACGGGATCTCACATCGAAAAATCAGGCTTTAACGTAGAGAAACTGCTATCTGGCCCAATTGGAGGTGATGCCCAAATAGCAGCCATGGCAGCCCAAAAGGAGTTAGATATGGTCATCTTTTTTAGAGACCCATTGGATAAGCATCCCCATGAACCTGATGTACAAATGCTGATGAGAATATGTGACGTGCACAATATTCCTTTGGCTACCAATCCTGCTTCTGCAGAACTAATGTTTAAAAGCCTTTAACCCAAACCTTTAATGGAACCTAAGACTATCAAGAAAATAGGCGTATTGACCTCCGGGGGCGACTCACCTGGAATGAACGCTGCAATCAGAGCTGCTGTAAGGGCAGGTTTTTACTATAACTTGGAGATGTATGGGATTTATCGTGGATACGAAGGTCTCATTCAAAATGACATAAAAAAACTTGATTCCAAATACATCACCCACGTTTTGGAACGAGGAGGCACTTTCTTGAAATCAGCCAGAAGTGCAGAATTCAGAACTCCAGAAGGAAGAAAAAAAGCGTATGAGAACATCAAGTCTCATGGAATTGACGCCTTGGTAGTGATTGGTGGAGATGGATCTTTAACAGGGGCGCACTTGTTTTTCCAAGAATTTGGAATCCCTTCTATTGGATTACCGGGCACGATAGACAATGACCTATCAGGAACGGATTCTACCATTGGATTCGATACTGCCTGCAACACAGCCATTGAGGCAATTGACAAGATCAGGGATACTGCCACCTCACATGATCGACTATTCTTTGTGGAAGTAATGGGTAGGGATGCTGGATTTATTGCCATCAATGCGGGTATTGGTAGTGCTGCTGCCGCTATTTTGATTCCTGAAAAGAAGATGCCAATTGACCATTTGGTGGACAAATTAAAGATTAGATCCAAAGCCAAAAAATCCTCCAACATCGTGATTGTAGCAGAAGGTGGTAAAAGTGGTGGAGCAGGTGAAATCGCTGAAAAAGTAAAGAAATTCCTTCCATCTTATGACATCAAAGTGACCATCCTGGGTCACCTGCAAAGAGGGGGAGCCCCTTCTTCCTTTGACCGTTTGCTTGCATCCAAATTAGGGGTTGCAGCTGTTGAAGGTCTATTGCAAGGCAAATACGATGTCATGGCTGGTTTGATCAATAACAAGGTGGTTTACACGCCAATTAAAAAAGCAATTGTAGACGATAAATCGGTGGATGAGGAAGATTTTAGAATCGCAAAAATTCTTTCTACCTGATATTATTAAGATTCCAAATTAAAAAACTCCGGAAGTTTATTTTCCGGAGTTTTTTTGATTCAAGGAAGTTTAAAGAAAGCAATACCAGGATCACTATCTGTGGTGATTCCGTATATCTTTTCATTCTCTATATCCAATTCGATACTTCGAAGTGATCTATCTAAATGGTACAGTTCCAACAAATTACCATCCAGATCATAAACTCTTATAATCCTCGCTATCTCAGATGTTTGAGAGATTTCTGGCTCACTGATACCACCATAAAGGGCATAAATTCGATCATTCGTGATGGCGATGTCTCTGTACTGGTAAGGAGCTTCCCAAGGAAAAAGCAGTGAAGGTCCACTGGTTTTATATTTAACTTCAAAATCAAAGACTTCAAGATCAGGCCCATAAATAGTTTTAAATTCCTTTGTTTTTGAATTAAACACTTCGAGCTTATCATAATAAATACATGCGATAGCAAAGATCGATTTATCTTCATTTGACCTAAACCAGCCTGAATTTATCTGGGATAAATTATAATTATCTAAGTCATTCCTGGCTGTGAAATTTTCTAGCGTCCCATAGCCTTTTTCAAAATCATTGTCAAAGCCAAATTCAACCAATCGATGAGGAGAATCAACAAACATCCCTAAAAACGTTGAATCCGTCAGAAAAAGACAATCTGTCGCTTTAAAAAAATTTTCCGGCTGTTTTATCTGGTCTTTAGCAAGATCGGATGATTCAAAAAGTGAAAACTCACTTATTCGTTTCTCCATAGCACTATAAACCCAAAAGGTAGAGTCATTACTGCCAAGATCAAATCCAGAAACATCAGATAGCTCTCCCGGACCAAAACCAACCTTTCCATGTGAAAATTCATAGGTCATATCACCTCCGTTTACGACATGTAAAAGCGGTAAACCAGGAGCTATTCGCGGATGTTCTGAAACCACCAATTTACCTTTCTTGGACTGTATCAACATGGGAATTTTTATCTCCTCGAAATAGAATTTCTTAGATTTTAGCTCGACTATTTCTATGACTTCTTCTCTATCAGAGCAGGATACTGAACCTAATAAGATGGTATGGAGGATGAATAAGAAAAATTTGATTTTCATAATTAAAACTATTGATATACAGTTGATCCGGTATTAAAAATCCTTCTAATTCATTTACAAGAATCTGGAGTACCGAGGGATCGAATGAAATCCCTCTACTTGTAATAAGTATAGATAAGACTTTAGTACAATATGCTTTATTAAAGGATTTGCTATTAACTTTTTAAAAAGGAATAGTTGCGCATGATCTATTGCGCAACTATTTGAATTAATTAAACTTCAACAGGAGGGTCACAATTTGGAGTTCCATCTCTATCAAACGGATAGTTAGTTCCTAATCTATCGGTACATCCTTTGTCATTTGAAGCTCAACAATCAGCAGCAACCGCTGAAAAAGTCACCGACATGGCTCCTACGAAAACGAATAAAAACAAAGGTTTTGCTAATTTTTTAAGATTTTTCATAAATAATTAAGTTTATAAAATTGAATAGATAATCATATAAAAAATTTATAGTTGACCTAATTTTTATTTAAAAAATACAAAAATCAGTAAAAAGTCATACTTGGATAGTTTTAAATGACCAAATGTACTTTTAACTTTTAAACCGGTGGATGAGGAAGATTTTAGAGTCGCAAAAATTCTTTCTACGTAAATAAATATGATAAGGACTCCAAAAGAGTCCCTTTTATTTTGATAGTACCACTGAGGCGTTTTTGCCAAGACTTAGCTCATTTCCTTTCCACTTTACGCTTCCCAATTCATAAACAACCGTTTGAAAATCGCTTGGAATTGGCAATTGAACAGGCTTTTTCCCCACATTGTGAATCACCATTAAATTTTGGTCTCCCAACACCCTATTGAATGCCATGATTGATTTAGGGTAATTTTCTGTGGACTTTTCTAAACTTCCAATAGCCAAGGCTGGAGTAGAATTCCTCAAATGAATAAGTTCCTGATAGTGATGAAAATAACTGGATTCATCTTTCATTTGAATTGCAAGTGGAGTTACCGTAGAATCTGTGGAATAGATGGGTTTGATCCAAGTTGCTCTTCCCTTATCCTCCGCTTGTCTTTCCCATAAAAATGGCTCTCGTATATGTTCGTCAGGCTTCAAACCCAACATCCCTATTTCCTCTCCATAATACAAGTAAGGAGCTCCTGGCATGCTCATCAAAATAGCGATTGCCTGTTTGTACTTTGCCTGATCTGATTTCAGCTCATTTAAGAGCCTGGGTTGGTCATGGTTGGAAGATATGGTTGCATCAATAAAATCTGAAGTAATACGTTCATAGTAGTCCAACACACTCTTTTCTTTATCTACCAATAGTTTCCCATCTTCTTTATTCAGGGATTCAATCAAGGTATAATGAAAGTCAAAATTAAATAGGGCCGGCAATCCAGGAAGAAAAGGAGCCACCACCTCTTTTTGATCATACACCTCTCCTACCAAATACAAGTCTGGATTGATTTTGGTCATTTCAGACCTAAATTCTTTCCAGAATTCATGATTGTCTTTTGCCCGCTCATCCGGGTATATATGTTTGGCGGCATCTAGTCGAAAACCATCCACCCCTATTTCTTCCAACCAAAACTTCCCTATTTCAAAAATCTCCTTCCTTACCTGTTCATTGTCGAAATTCAAATCCGGCATTCCACCATAAAAAAAGCCATAATAAAAATCCTCCCCATCTCCTGGATCATGCCATTGCCTGATATTGTCCGAATCCAACGTGACCTTTTTCTTTTCAATAAAGTCCGCGATCGTATCTTTTTGAGCCCAAACATAATAATCCCGATACGGGTTATCCCTGCCTTTTTTTGATTCCAAAAACCAAGGATGTTCGCTACTGGTATGGTTGATAATCAAGTCAATCACCACCTTCAAATCCCTTTTATGAGCTTCCTCTAACAAGTTCTTAAAATCCTCTAAAGTCCCGTAATCGGGATGAATTGCCTTATAATCTGTCACATCATACTTATGGTAACTGGGAGAAGGCATGATCGGCATCAGCCAAATCGCATTGGCTCCCAAATCTGAAACATAGTCCAACTTTTGAGTGACCCCATTTAGGTCACCTATCCCATCTCCATTGGTATCAAAAAATGACTGGACAAAGATTTCATAAGTAATCCCTGCTTTAGGCCAATAATTCACAACATTTGGGGGAACTTGGGATTCACAAGATGTAAGTAGGGTTACTCCCATCAAGACGAGGATTATGTTGGATATTTTCATTGGAATAAGACATAAAAAAAAGTCACTTGAATTGAAGTGACTTTTTTGATGAATTCGATTAATTTCTTCCTACTGCATTTAGCATATCGAAAGCTAGCTCTAATCTTTTCACGAAGTTCTCTTCGCCTTTACGCAACCAATTTCTTGGATCGTAATATTTTTTATTCGGGCTATCAGCTCCTTCAGGATTCCCTAATTGAGTCTGAAGATATCCTTCATTCTTTTTGTAATAAGCAAGAATACCTTCCCAGAATGCCCATTGCATATCGGTATCGATATTCATTTTGATAGAACCATAGGAGTTAGCCTCTCTGATTTCTTCTACAGAAGATCCAGAACCACCATGGAACACAAAATTCAATGGCTTACCAGTAGTTCCATATTTCTCATTGATGAAATCCTGAGAATTCTTCAAGATAATAGGCTTTAAGCTCACATTACCAGGCTTGTAGACACCGTGAACATTTCCAAATGCCGCAGCGATGGTAAATAAATCTCCGATTTTCTTCAGGTTTTCGTAGGCATAAGCCACTTCTTCTGGTTGAGTATAGAGTTTTGAAGAATCTATGTCGGTATTATCCACACCGTCCTCTTCTCCACCAGTCACACCCAATTCAATTTCAATAGCCATATCCAGCTTGGCAAACTCTTTAAAGTACTTGCAAGAAATCTCAACGTTTTCTTCCAATGGCTCCTCCGAAAGGTCAAGCATATGTGAACTGAAAAGCGGTCTTTTATGGGTAGCATAGTATGCTTTTCCAGCTTCTAACATCCCGTCGATCCATGGCAATAATTTTTTCGCAGCGTGATCTGTATGCAAAATGACAGGAACCCCATAAGCCTCAGCCATTTGGTGCACGTGATGAGCCCCGGAAACTCCACCGGCAATACTTGCCTTTTGGCCATCGTTGCTTAATCCTTTACCCGCAAAAAACTGAGCTCCACCATTCGAAAATTGAATGATCACAGGTGAGTTTACCTTTTTTGCTGTTTCCATCACCGCATTCACTGAATTGGTGTTAATTACATTGACAGCAGGCATTGCAAACTCATTCTCTTTGGCGTAAGCATAAAGATCTTTCAGTTCTTCACCGTATTTTACTCCAGGTTTAAATTTCATATCTGAATTAGGTTTGGTTATTTCTTAAAAAAGTGTGTTTCCAGCACTTATTTATCTTCAATCGGCTCAAAGATATAAATACCATCAATAATATCCCTTACATCTAAATCTAAATTGTCATATAGACCGAAGATTCAGCGATTTCCCTATCCCTTCTTTCAAATAGTAAAGTGTTTAAAGCTTCATTTTGAAAAAGAAGAAGGAAAATTCGGTTTTGAATGCGTGAGAAGTATAAACTCTAAAGGGCTGGTTCCATGAACCATGCTTTGATTTTTTCTTCTTTAGCAGTAAATACAAGATGGATAGGAGGAGTCAACTTTCTTGAAAACTGATTTATGGGCAGGCTGTCATTAACACCATGCTATTAGTTGGGTCATTAGTATTCCTTGCAGGACTTAGTAACCTTCTTATCCAAGACGGGAAAGCCACTCTTGATTAAATTTTCCATTTTTTGATGAGTCGAATCAATTTTAGGGTTGGCTTTTATACTTTTACCGAATCAAATTCTGATCCCCATGAAAACCTTAAGAATCACAGGAGTCCCCGAACACTTTAATCTGCCTTGGAAAAATGTAATCGCTAGACAACCATTTGCCTCCAAAGGAATTGAAGTGACATGGACAGATGAATCCAGAGGATCTGGTCAGATGAACAAAGCCATCCGAAATGGGGAAACAGAGGTAGCCTTAGTTCTAACTGAAAGCTTTTTCCAAGATTTTGAAAATGGTAGTCCGGCAAAAATGGTGGGCTTCCATGTGAAGTCTCCTTTGATTTGGGGAATACATATTCATGGTAAATCCCCAGTTAACCAATTATCGGAGATACAAAAACCTTCTTTTTTAATAAGTAGAATGGGTTCCGGTTCCCAATTAATGTCCTATGTTTTGGCAAAAAGGGAAAATTGGGAGAAGGGAAGCCTATCCTTTTCCATTATTGGAAATCTACCCGGAGCATTGGAAGCGATGGTGCCCGAGAAGCCTGAAATGTTTTTATGGGAAAAATATACCACCAAACCATGGGTGGATTCTCATGAATTAAAGAGAATTGGGGAAGTTTCAAGCCCTTGGCCATGTTTTGTTATGGTTGCATCCGACAAAGCTTTGGAGGCCTTCGGAGATGTCATTCTACAACTCAGAGATATGGTATATAAAGAATCATCTCATCTTCAACAATCGAAATCTACTGTTTCAGAAATTGCCACCAACTATGAATTGAATCCGGAAGATGTGGAGCAATGGTTAACCCAAACCCAATGGGCCACCAAAGCAGAAGTTTCTAAGCAGGAACTACTGAAGGCCATGCAAAACATGGTAGACTTAGGGATATTGAAAAAGGAATTAAGCTTGAGAGATTTCCTTTTTAGCAGAGGTGTTCGAATCTTGGATTAAGTCTCCCTGAGGGATGTCTAAACAAATTCTTGTGCCTTCCCCCTCTTTGCTCTGGATGTAAATTTCGCCCCCATTCATTCGGACAAATTCCTTGCACAGCTGAAGGCCAAGTCCAGAGCCTTTTTCCTGTTCAGTTCCCTTTTGGGAATCGGTGATTATGTAGTCCTTGCCTAAAATTTCTTTGATTTGGGATGCTTTAATACCAATCCCATGGTCTTGTACACACCATTTTACGAACTGACCTTTCGGTGAAGTAGTAATCTCCACAGTCCCATTCCTTTTTGAGAATTTTACCGCATTGTTTAAAATATTCCTCACCACCACTTCCATCAAATCCTGATCTGCATATACCAGCTGGTCTTTTTGCATCAAATTAGAAACTACTATTTCCTTTTCTTTGAGCTGAGGTTCGATTAAAGTCAGGTTAGAAGCTACCAAATCATATAAGTTGAAGGGCATTTTTTTAAGCTTAAAACCTTCCATCTGGGCCATGGACCACTTTAAGGTATTGTTCAGGGTAAAGTGAACCGAGTTAATATCTTTATTGAGTACTTTCAGCAACTCCTCAAATTCCTCCTTGGTAAGCATTCCTTGAATCAATAAATCAACTACCGACTTCACTTGTCCTATTGGAGCCTTTAAATCATGTCCCAAAATAGAGAACAGTTTATTCTTGGTTTCATTGATTTTTTCGAGCTGCAGTGATTTAGCTTCTAGATCTATATTTTGATCCTTAATCTTTCTTTTCTGCTCCAAAAGGAAATCATTGTATTTCTTAATGTTTCTATTCAATAGGAAGAGCCATATCAAAAGACCCAATATCAATACAATGGCAATGGCAATGATGTAATAATTTCTTCTGATTAACTTTAATCTTTGCGCCTGATTTTCATTTTGCTCCTTTAGTAGGTTTAATTCGGATTTATCCAAATCCTCCTGGAACATCCCTTGAAGGAGCGCAATTCTATCCCTGTTGCCTTTATCCACTAAAGAATCATTTAAAACCACGTAGGTACTTTGGTGTCGATAGGCATTCCTTATATCTCCCTTTTCTTCATAGACTTGCGCCAAATATTTATGGTTTTTAGCCAACTCATCCAAGAACTTGTTCTCTTCTGAAACCTTGACACCTTCAAGCAAAACTTTTTCTGCATCACTTAATTTGCCTAGTTTCAAATACGTTGCTCCCAGTCTGTGAGTCACACTTGCTTCGGTGGTTTTCACATGTTGAAGTCTTGCTTCATTGAGCGAATTTTCAAATATGGAAGCGGCACTATCGTAATTCCCGGTAGTATAATAAATATCACCGATGACACGATTAGCGAATGCAGTCAAGTAAGGTGAGCCTGCATTTCTATTAACTTCGATGGCATATTTGGCATAATATAACGCTGAATCCAGTTCATTTTTCTGACTGAAATTATAGGCCACATTGTTCAAACTTCGGATCTGAGTATAGAGGTCACCTTCCCTTTTACTTAGCAAGTATGCTTTTTTGAATTGTTCAATTGCCAGATCAAAATTCTGCTGCTCGTAATACAAGGCCCCCATTGAATTAAGAAGCCTCGCTGCGACTTTCATATTATCAACCTGAAGGGCTAGCTCATACGCATCTTTTGAGAAATCAAAGGACTTTTGGTACTGACCCCTTCTATAATATATCCATCCGATATTTTCCTTAGCCAGACTTTCACCTGAGATATCTCCAATAGAATGCGCTAATCCTTCTGCTTCTAACGCATAATTAAAAGCGGACTCCTGTTCAGATTCTCTCAAATTGGTTGCGAGCAAGTTTAATGTTTCGACACGAGCTTTCCCCTCCGTATTATTTAATACCGATTTTAAGCTATCAACATTTACTAATGATTGCGCTTTACCCTCAAACGATAGTATGAGGACCATTATAAAAAACAAAAAATTGCCTAGCTTTCTTTTCACGCCTGAAATTATCAATCTTGACCTAATCCTTCAATAAATAAAGTGTTAGTCAATTTTACCCAATTTTTTAATTTTCCTATCTCTTCGCTGCCCAAAAATAAAAGAACTCAGAACTTTACCATCAGAATTCTGAAAAAATCACTTAAATAAATACATTAAACCCCTTGATTTTCAAAGAAATCAAAGTTTATCCCAATCCCATTCTTTATTGATCTGGCTGATCGAATGGTGTGCAGTTAAATCATACTGGCAGGGTACAATGGATACATAATTATTGGCAATAGCCCACTCATCATTATCCTCTCCTTTATCAAAATTCACGAAGTTGCCCGCCAACCAAAAGTACTTTCTGCCATTTGGATCATATCGCTCATCAAACTCCTCTTGCCACTTTGCATCCGCTTGCCTACATACTTTTATTCCTTTGATATCTTCATTCCTTTTAGGGGGGAAATTTACATTTAAAGCTACCCCTTTGGAGATTCCATTTTCCAAAACCTGTATGGCTATTTTTTCCACCCATTCCTCCACATGAGAAAAATCGGCATTAGAAGAGTAATCGCACAATGAAAAACCGATGGAAGGAAGTCCCTCTAAGGCCCCTTCAATAGCTGCTGACATGGTTCCTGAATATAAGACTGAAATAGAGGTATTTGAACCGTGATTGATCCCACTTACTACCAAATCAGGAGTTCTATCTTTTAAAACATAATGCTTTGCCAGCTTCACGCAGTCAGCAGGCGTACCACTGGATTTGTAGGCTTTCACATCTTCAAAGATCTCTTCCTCAGTTAGTCTCAGTGTCTCTCCTATGGTAATGGCATGCCCCATACCTGATTGGGGACTGTCTGGCGCTACCACCACGACTTCACCCAACCTTTTCATCACAGAAACTAAAACTCGTATTCCCTTGGAAGTGATCCCGTCATCATTTGAGACAAGAATAAGTGGCTTAGGCATTAGTTTTTATTCAATTCGTTGTAATAGGCAGTAATCCTTAATAAATCCCCTCTCTTGTCATGTTCCAATCTGTTTTTTCTCATAAACAAATCTATTTCATCATCATAACCTGTGAGGTAATTATACAACTCTTTTTTCTTCAAGTTGTATTTTTGGATTCTACCATTTTTGAAAAAATAATAATTAAAGGCTAATCGGTATCCGGTCATGGTTTGAGGTCCCCAAAATGGGTTCATTCCCATCGCCCCATATGCCCCCATACTTCTGGAATCTGTTGCGATGTACTCTCTACATAGTAATGCGATGTCATCACCCTGCGTAAGAACTTCAAAGAAGATAGGTGTTTCATAATCTCCATTTAAACTAAATGGGAGACTATAAAAGGTTCTAACGCCTCCAAAAATCTCATCATATATTTCAAAGTTTGAGACATTGGATGCGGTCAAAGTTATAATGCTCTCGCTTTTTAGTTGAACGAGGTTATTATCCAGATCGTATTTGATAAGTCCTGAAAAGGTCTGCCCGTCAGCCCCATAAATATTTCCTTTATGCCAAACTTGGGAAGGAAATTGATTTTGAGCCATGACAGTCACAAGGCCAAAGAAAACTAAGCTCAGGGTGAAGATTGCTTTTTTCATGGTTGTAGTCATGCCTTATTTAACGTAAATCTAAAATTTGGGTTAGAATTACTTTCTTTTCGAAACTTAATTTAACAACATTTTTACTTTAAAATGTTGTGTCCCATTTTATCTCTCTTGGTTTGTAGGTAACGCTCATTGTGAGGATTTGGTAATATTTCTATGGGCACTTGCTCCACAATTTCCAACCCATAGCCAATCAAACCCACTCTTTTTTGGGGATTATTAGAAATCAGCCGGATTTTACTAATATTCAAATCTCTCAATATTTGAGCTCCAACACCATAATCTCTGCTATCCATTGGAAGACCTAAGGCCAAATTAGCCTGCACTGTATCCATTCCTTGTTCTTGGAGCTTATACGCCTTCAACTTATTGATCAAACCGATACCTCTACCCTCTTGATTCATGTATAATACCACTCCTTTTCCTTCCTTTTCTACCATATCCATGGCAGCATGCAATTGTGGACCACAATCACATCTACAAGAACCGAAAATATCACCTGTTACACAGGAAGAGTGTACCCTGACCAATACTGGTTCATCAGGTTCCCAAGATCCTTTGATCAAGGCCATATGGATTTCCTCTGTATTGGTTTGTTTGAATGCGATTAAATCGAAGTGCCCGAATTCAGTAGGCATCTCCACTCCAATTTCCCGCTTGATTAAGGATTCTTTCTTCAATCGGTACGCAATCAAATCCTTGATTGAAACAAGTTTGAGATTAAATTTTTTGGCAACGCTCACCAAATCATTCAACCTGGCCATGGTCCCATCCTCATTCATGATTTCTACCAGCACACCAGCAGGAGAAAAACCGGCTAACCTCGCAAAATCAATAGCGGCCTCGGTATGACCTGCCCTTCTTAATACTCCGCCTCGCTTAGCTTTCAATGGGAAAATATGACCCGGCTTTCCTAATTCATTTGGATCAATGCTATCATCTACCAATGCCTTGATGGTTTTTGCACGGTCTGAGGCTGAAATACCTGTGGTACATCCATGGCCTATTAAGTCAACTGAAACAGTGAAAGGTGTTTCAAATGCAGCTGTGTTTTGGCCCACCATCATATCCAAGCCTAGTTTTTCACATCTATCTTCAATTAGAGGCGCACAGATAAGTCCTCGTCCATGAGTCGCCATAAAATTGACGATCTCTGGAGTAATCTTTTCTGCAGCACATACAAAGTCTCCTTCATTCTCTCTATCCTCATCATCAACGACAATGATTACTTCACCATTTTTGATTGCTTCGATCGCATCTTCAATGGGATCTAATTGATAATTTTCCACAAGATTTGGGTTTGAATTCATATCGGAACTGCAAATTTACACGCTTTCCTAACAAAACAGGTTGCAACCAAAGAAAGTTTGGTTTTACCCAATGACAATTCCAAGTTCTTTATCTATTTCTAACTGAACCTTTTTTAACTCAAAATAGATTTTTTGCAATTCATCTATTTTCACATCTGCTTCCTGGTCTGATTCGGCTGATTTTATCTTTTGCTTCGCCTCTTCCATCATTTTTTGAACCACCCTCCGCTTCAACCTCAAGATGGATTTAAATCCAGTCAGGGACAGATTATCGGATTCAGTATTGATAAAAATCTGATGTCGTTCATGCCAATGGTTGGAAACCTCATGTCTTGGGGTTACCAAGTCAATGATCTCCTGACGCATTTCTTCATCCTTTTGCCTGATAAAAAGGTCTACAGAAGGCACTTCCCCTCTCCTTAAAATCTGCCGATAGGTCAATAGTATCTTTTCATATACAGGTGTTTCAAACTCCAGATCCTGCGTTTCTGCCAGTAAATAATCGCACAGATGAAGCTCTTCCTGATCCAGAGTTTCCCATCCATAATTAATGAGTAGTCGGACCATTTCCCGCTCCTGAACTTTTAAAATATCAGAAAAAGGAGTTCTCTCTTCCGTAGGTAGAAATTCTTCAAACCCAGTTTCAGGTATAGGCGGATCTTGTTGCTGATTGTAATGGTCCTTTTGAGTTTTTAATAAGGACTTATTTAACTCCGTATGAATTACATCTTCTTCAACTTCCAATAAAGTTGCCGCTTCTTTCGCATATACGGACCTTATGATAGGATCAGGTATTTTTCCTATACTTTGGATCACCTCACGGATTACTTCTGCTTTCCGAATTGGATTTTTTACAAACTCGTCTTTATACAAGCCTATTTTAAAACCGATAAAATCACGTGAATTTTGCGCCAAATAGTCTTGGAATGCCTGGCTTCCCACTTTTCTTGAATAACTATCTGGATCTTCCCCATCCGGGAACACCACCGCTTTCACATTTAATCCTCCTTCCAAAAGAAGATCAATCCCTCGGAGAGAAGCTTTGATCCCAGCAGAATCTCCATCATAGAGAACCGTCACTTGATCTGTAAATCGCTTGATGAGTTTGATTTGTCCGTCCGTCAAGGAAGTTCCAGAGGAAGCCACCACATTCTCTATCCCTGAAAGATGAAGAGATACCACATCTGTATAGCCTTCTACCAAATAGCAATTGTCCTTTTCCCGAATGGCCTTCTTTGCCTGAAACATGCCATATAGCACATCACTTTTATGGTAAACCGCAGTTTCAGGTGAATTAATGTATTTAGGCTGGTTTTTATCCTTTGTGAGAATTCTGGCTCCAAAACCAATGGGTTTCCCCCCGATATTGTGAATGGTGAATGTTACCCTCCCCCTAAATCGGTCATATACCCTACTGGCGTCTCCCTCTTTTTGAAGGATAAGCCCAGCTTTCAGTAAAATCTCTTCCTGGAACCCAGCAGATTTAGCAGCCTTCAACAAATGGTCCCAACCATCTAAGGCATAGCCTAGATCAAATTTCTCAATGATCGCTGGGGAGAATCCCCTTTCTTTGAAATAGCTAAGACCTATGGATTTTCCTTCCGGCGTTTGGAGGTTTTTCACAAAAAAATCTCTTGCAAAACCCAAAGCGATATACAGGCTTTCGCGTTCGCTTTGAGCTTGATCCTGCTCAGGGGTCCGCTCTTGATCTTCCTCTACCTCAATCCCGTATTTTCCTGCCAGGTGCCGGATCGCCTCTGTAAACCCAACTCCCTCTATATCCATCACAAACTGAATGGGATCTCCTGCTTTTCCACAACCAAAGCATTTATAAATCTGCTTAGCGGGAGAAATCGAGAAAGAGGGACTCTTTTCATTATGGAAAGGGCAGCAAGCCCACATATTCTGGCCTTTCTTTTTCAAAGGCACATAATCCCCTACCACCTCAACGATGTCTACTCTTTCTTTTACTTTATCTGTGGTAAGTTTACTGATTCCCATGGGTACATTTAAACGACAAAGGTATCTTTCAATTTATTAAAAGGAGCGAAAATGTCCGAACTATTTACCAAATACCTAAGTTAATCGAACATGAAGTAACTCTTTTGACTTTTCTAAGCCAGAGAGAGTCCCTAAATTGCAAAAAAATTCAACAATCATCCGATGCATTTATCTGCGGAAGCGATCCGAAAAACACTTTCCAGAGTACAAGATCCTGATTTAAAAAAGGATCTGGTCACTTTGGGAATGATTCAAAAAATAAATATTGAAGGCAACAAAGTCAGTTTTAACGTGGTATTGACCACTCCGGCTTGTCCTTTAAAAGAAGTAATCAAAAATAATTGTCTGGAGGAGTTAGTGGCGGACTTTGGAAAGGATATTGAGTGGGACATCTTTATGACCTCTCAAGTTACCACTGTGAGAGATGCCGCTCCAGTTCTTCCAAATGTTAAAAACATCATTGCTATTGCTTCAGGTAAAGGTGGCGTGGGAAAATCAACTACTTCAGTCAACCTTGCTGTAGCTTTGGCAGAATCAGGTGCAAAGGTGGGACTTATTGATGCGGATATTTCCGGACCTTCTATTCCTACCATGTTCAATGTGGAGGGAGAGCAACCCTCTGTCAAAAAAGTTGGGGAGAAAAATATCATCATTCCGATTACCCAATATGGAGTAAAGTTGATGTCCATTGGGTTTTTGACTCCTTTGGAAAGTGCTGTTGTATGGAGGGGGCCTATGGCAAGTTCAGCATTAAGACAATTTATTTCAGATGTAGATTGGGGCGAGTTGGACTATTTATTGATTGATTTACCTCCTGGTACTTCCGATATTCATTTGACCATGGTGCAAACTGTTCCAGTCACAGGAGCAGTCATTGTTACCACTCCGCAAAAAGTTGCGCTGGCCGATGCAAGCAAAGGCTTATCCATGTTTAGACAGGCACAAATTAATGTTCCCGTTTTAGGTGTTGTTGAAAATATGGCTTATTTTACGCCAGAAGAATTACCCGATAATAAATATTATTTGTTTGGTAAAGAAGGTGGCAAGAGATTAGCTGCAAAATATGAAGTACCCCTTCTTGGTCAAATCCCAATAGTACAGAGTATAAGAGAAAGTGGGGATACGGGATATCCAGCTGTAATGAAAGATGGATTGACAAAAGAAGCCTATATGGATCTTGCTGAAGAAGTAGCTAGGCAAGTAGCCATTAGAAATGCCTCAAATGCTAAAACTGAGGTAGTAGAAATTAAAGGTTAAAAAAATGGAAGCAGAATTAAAAAGTAAAATAGAGTTTGCCTTGGACACCATTCGACCCTATTTAGAGGCTGATGGAGGGAACGTGAGAATTGTAGAGGTAACCGATGATATGGTATTGAGAATTGAAATGATGGGATCTTGTGGTTCTTGTCCGATGTCCTCTATGACCTTAAAAGCTGGTGTCGAAGACGCAATCAAGAGAGCGATCCCTGAAATCACCAAGGTGGAAGCCATCAATCTGACTGTCGCCTAATATTTGAATCTGGATGAAAAAAGGTTTTCGCTTTTATTCAAAAGCCACTTCACTCCTTTGTGGAGCTATTTTTACGTTTTCAATATCATTCGCCCAGCAATTCAACATCGTTGATGTAACCGGTCAGACAAGTAACAATACCAATCATGCGCATACTGGAAAGTGTGCGCATGCTTTTTTAGAAGCCAAACAAGAAAAAGAACTCGGTTTTTTTGGCACCAAACAATACTTTGAAAACTGGGTAGACCAAAAAATTGAGGCAAGAAAAGCCAACCCTCAGATTTCTGCCAGGGCCAATTCAGAACATCGATTGATTCCGGTAGTGGTGCATATTGTGCATAACGGACAGGCAGAAGGCGTAGGACCCAATGTACCTACCAGCCAAATTTTAGAGCAAATAAGAATATTAAATGAAGATTTCCGCCGTTTAAACGCGGATGCAGTCAATACTCCGTCAGAATTTTTACCTGTCGCAGCAGATGCTAACATTGAATTTGTATTAGCAAAACAAGATCCCAATGGTTTACCTACCGATGGAATCGTAAGAATTCAAGGTCCTAAAAACACTTATAATCCAGAAACTGACGCCACAATTATCGGGCAATTGTCCCAGTGGAATCCTGAAGAGTATTTGAACCTTTGGGTGGTTCCCTTGATCAATCCCTTTATAGGATATGCTTCCTTCCCTATCTCCGACTTACCAGGGCTAAATTCTCCGCCTACCTCAGCAATCACTGATGGGGTAACGATTGATTATCGTTTTTTTGGTGTCGGTGGGAGCGCCATATCCGCTTCTTTGGGAAGAACTGCTACGCATGAGGTGGGCCATTATTTTGGATTGAGACATATCTGGGGTGATGGTGGATGTGGAGTGGACGATTTCGTTGCGGACACCCCGGAGCAAGATGCCTCCAACAATACCTGTAGTCCCAACTTCACCCGCACGAGCTGTGGGTCTATGGATATGATTCAAAATTACATGGATTATACCCCTGATGCATGTATGAATTTATTTACACAAGGGCAGGTGGAGCGATTCAATGTGGTCTTGGAAAACAGTCCCAGAAGAGTGACCCTTGTGAACAATAGAGCCACTCAAGAGCCTGAATTACTCGATTTGGACCTCGCTATTTCCAAAATTATTTCTCCTTCAGAATACATCTGTTCCACCACAGTGAGCCCGATTATTGAAGTTTTAAATGCAGGAAACAATAGGCTTACTTCTGGAAGAATAGAGTTGAGAAGAAATGGAACGCTTCTGGAAAGCAAAAGAGTGACCTTCGATTTAGAGACTGGTGAGTCTACCTTAGTAAGTTTCAATGATTTTATTTTACAGACTTCTGGAACAACGGTTGAATTCAAGATCATAGAGGCAAATGATCAGCCTGATATGAATGAATCCAATAACATCAGAAGCTCTATGCCATTGATCCAAGAGGAAATCACGTTGCCTTATACGCTTGATTTGACGAATTTCCCTGGACAATTTACTGTTGACAATCCGGATGAGAGCTTTACTTGGGAAAAAACCACCCGTTCGATTTCAGGTGTAAGTCAGTCTTTAGTTACTATATCCAATTACAATTATGAAGCACCTGGAGAATTAGACTATTTCATTTCTCCTTTGATTAATTTAGAAGAATATCCTAATGCTCAAATTGTGTTTGAACTTGCCTATGCAAATTATGATCAATCCGGTTTCGAGGATCAATTGATTGTGGCGGTTTCCCAAGACTGTGGAAATAATTTTGATTTGGCTAACGCCACCTATCAGAAATTTGGTCAAAGTCTGGAAACAGTGGAGCCAACCTTAGATGAATTCTTTGTATCTACCTCCTCTCAATTCAGAACTGAGATCGTCAATTTAAGTGAATACAGGGACCTGGGTACGATACGCTTCGCGTTTATCAATCAAAACTCCTACGGTAATAATGTATACATTCGAAACATCCGTATTCTACCGACAGAGCAATTCAAGTATGAACTGTCCATCAATGAAATGATTACCCCTTCTCCGATTGCAGACGGTGAACAGGATAATGAGATATATCTCCTTCAAAACACTGGAAATCTACCTGTTTCTAGGTTTATCTTTTCTAAGAGTACAAATGATGGAGTAACACAAACTTTCTTGGCCAGTGGTTCCAGCGTAGAACCGGGTGAGAACTTTACTTTATCTTCTCCAAAATCTACTGCCTCAGGCAAAAACAAAATTGAGATAGAAGTTAGGCAGCCAAATTTTGATCAAAACGGCGACAATTCAGATGACTTAACCCGGTATGTTATTGAAGATGATAATACCATTCTAACCCCTTGGAGACAGAATTTCAATAACTCATCCAGTATTACTCCGATCAATCAAACCATCAACCCAGAATCGGATCAGACTGCTTGGGAGATTATCCCTATCAATTCTGGAGAAGGACCAAACAATGTGGCCAGGCTTCAAAACCAAGAAGAAGGAAATACCTACTGGTTGGGAACCTCTATATTTGATTTAAGCAGCAGAAAACAAGCCAGTGTTTTCTTTGATTTAGCGGCAGGGGAAGTGAGTAGTACTACCACCTTCAATGTATTGGTAAGTACAGACGGAGGCCAAGACTTTTCCATCGCATACCAAATTTCCGGATCAGAAATTTCTACTGTGTCTTCTGGTGAAGCCAATCCAAACTCAGTGAATGACTATGCCAGAAAATATGTCAACTTAACTGAATACGCGGGATTGACAGATGGTAAAATTAGGCTGGCCTTTGTGGTAGCTGGTGGATCTAGCGAGGACAGTCCGATTTATCTGGACAATATTGAATTATTCCAAAGTGCTAACCCGGACCCCGTTATTCCTGGGGAAGGAATGAGTATACTCTACCCTAATCCTGCACGAGACCTATTCAATATTGCATTTAATTTAGCTCAGTTTGAAGATGTAAATATTCAAGTGATCTCTACCTCGGGTATGGTTGTCCAGGATTTAAATTACCCTGGCACCCTCAACCAAACGTATTCTTTTAGTACAGAATTATTTTCAAAGGGAGTATTCATCATCAAAATCACCAGCCCTACCATACAGGAAACCAGGCGTTTAATAATAAATTAACTTGTTTTCAGGCCGAAGTTCATTCTTCGGCTTATTTTTTGTCTGTGGTTAAGCTGGTTTTTGGGAATCTCTTCGTTGTAGGGTTTCAATTTCCCATGTATCTTTAGCTATCGTAACATTTCAAAATGAGTTCATTTAACTATTCCATAAAGAAAGTATTGATCAATCTATTTATTGTGATCGGGCTTTCTGTATTACTAGGTTACTTATTTCTGAAGCTTTACCTTCCTATGTACACCAATCATGGTGAAACAGTATCTGTTCCTGACTTGAGCGGATATACCTTTGAGGAAGGCAAAAGTATTTTAGAAGATGCAAGTTTAGAGTATGAGGTATCGGTAGACTCTGCTTTTAGCACAGACGAAAAACCTTTGGCAGTTCTCAAGCAATTTCCGGAAGCAAATTCACAGGTTAAAACTGGAAGAAAAATCTATTTAACCCTGAATGCCAGAAATGCACCAATGCTTAAAATGCCTAACTTGGTGAATACACCCCTTAAAAATGTGCAGGAAATCTTGGCAAACATGGGCTTAGAAAGAGGGGACATTGTGTATGTACCAGACATTGGTATCAATGTGGTATTGGAGCAAAAATATAGGGGTGTGGATGTACCTGAAGGATTCGAAATTCCAAAAGGGGCCAGAATTGACTTAGTGGTGGGTGACGGATTGGGAAATCAGATCTTAGAAGTCCCAAGTTTGACAGGAATGGATGAAATTGACGCAGAGTTTTTAATCTTAGGTTCTGGATTAAGAGTTGGAGATAAAAATTTCGCTGAAAACGATACCGTAGCTCCTGGTAAAATCTTTATGCAAATTCCTCCTGCAGGAACTCAAGTAAAAACCGGAGAACTGATTGAGCTTTGGATCTCTAAAGAAAATTTTTAAATCAATGGGCAAAGGCCTATCCCTCATTTGTACATGTGCCTTCCTCCTATTTTTAGGCTTGGAATTAGAGTCTCATGCTCAAATCGTGGAGTTTGCCCCTATCCATCAAGTAAAAATCCCGAAAAATACTGCCGAACGTCAACAGTTAAGAATTCAAGATACGCAACCCATTCCTTTTTGGGATGACTTCTCTCAAGGATTGGACACCATGGTTTGGGAGGTAAACGGAGCTTCCTATACAGAAACTATCGGAATTGATGCGCCCTCTGTAGGACAAGTATTGTTTAATGGAGTGGATGCCAATGGTAAGCCCTATTCCCTCTCCCAAAGGGATATTGGTATTACTGATATGTTGACCTCCAAGGTTTTTGATTTATCTGGCCAAAACTCCAACTCACTGTACTTGAGTTACTTTTGGCAAGCAGGTGGAAAAGCAGAATATCCCGACAGCAACGATCAGTTCTTTTTACAGTTTCTAAATGAATCAGGAAATTGGATCACTGTATGGAATCAATTTGGAGGAATTGAAGAAAACCAAACCATGTTCTCCCAAGAAATCATTCAGGTTGGACCTGAATATCAGCATGAGGCATTCCAATTCCGATTCGTAGCGGATGGAAGACAAGTAGGCCCTTTTGATAGCTGGATTTTGGATTATGTGTATTTCAATTACGGTAGGTCAACCACTGATTTGAACTACAAAGACAGAAGTCTAACCCAAGTAAATCAGGTTCAATTAGGAGATTATGCTGCTTACCCATTCCCATTAATTGAAGGTAATCAGGAGGGTTTTTGGAGTAGAATTGAGAATCAGTTTTACAATTTAGAGAACAGGTTTAGAGCGATGGAATACACCATTCAGCTGCGGGATACTTTGACGAATAGCATCGTGGCTATCAATCAAAATACCCCCTTTGACCCAGTACCTAATTCCAAAGAAAGAAGGAGCTTTACTAGCAATGAATTTGATGAAGCTCCTATTTCGAGTGGTGCATCTGCCCTAGAGTTCAAGACTTCCCTTACTACTGGTGATGATTTGTATTTTGAGGTAGACGGAAATGACACGACATTTTTTCAGACCCTTGATTATCGTGTAAATGACACCGTAAAGAGCTATTTCCCTGTTCAAGACTATTTTTCTTATGATAGGGGGACCGCAGATTATGCTGCAGGCATCAATCAAAAATCAGGAATGCTAGCCGTGAAATATGATACTCCGGAGGAGGTCTTTTTAAAAGGGATTTCCATCAATTTCACGAATCCCAATCAAGCAAATCAAGCCATTGACATTCTAGTTTGGAAAGACTTAGATCAAGGACCTATTTATAGAAGAGAGGACTTGATACCTGTAAAAGAAGCCGGAGAGGAATTCTTGTACTATTCCTTGGACACGAATATTCAAGTATCCGGAGAATTCTACATTGGCTACGCCCAGTTTACCAACGATTTTATTCATGTAGGACTTGATAAATCCAATGACCAAGGAGACAAGTTATATTATAATGTCTTAGGAGCTTGGGAAGAAAATACGGAAGTTCAAGGAGCCATGATGATCCGACCTCATGTCAGTGTGGATGCTCCCTTTGAAGAAAGCTCTGTTCCTGAAGCTAGATTGATAAAAGTCTTCCCAAATCCTGTGGAGACTATTCTGAATTTGGAGGGGAGTTACAGTGATTTACGGATTTTTGATTCTTTTGGCAGGGAGATTTTTCTACAAAGAGAACGTAGTCAAGAAGGGGAAATTATTAATTTTACAGGACAACATCCTGGAATTTACGTAATCAATGTAGTTTCGGAAGATGGATCTCAATCAATAAGAATTTTAGTTAAATAGAAATATGGAAGATATTACTGTAGAAGACCTTAAAGCCAGGTTAGACAAAAACGAAAAATTTGTATTCATAGACGTTCGTGAAGAATGGGAATATGATGATGATAACCTTGGGGCTATGAATATTCCTTTAGGAGACTTGCCTCATAGATTAGATGAAATCGATCAGTATAAAGATCAAGAGATCGTGGTGCATTGCAGATCTGGGGCCAGAAGTGGCAATGCCAAGAAGTTTTTGGAATCCAAAGGTTTCACAAAAGTTCGAAACGTACTCGGTGGAATAATGGCTTATAACAACTTATAAAAAAAGCTCCCTTTGTGGAGCTTTTTTTATGAAAACATAAATGGTTTGGGTGAGAAGCTGATCAGGAAAATTAGGATTGCTATCCAACCAATAATTTTTCTCGAGGTGCTTATTTCTCTCAAACCCGAGACTTCTGGGTGCTTTAAGCCCATGATTCGTCCCAGCAGGAACCCGAAAAACAACCAGCCTTGATAACCTTCCCATTCAGGTTTTACAAAAGCAATGGCATATTGAACAGCTGCCAAGCTTAACACAATCGTCAACTTGTTTTGGACACTTAGCCCTGACTTGCTGTAGCAGATGTAAAGAAATGCCAGATAAAGAGGGATTCGAATCAACAAATCATCACCTGGCAAATAAGGGGAAATAAATCCCAAACCGGCATATCCTATAAACCCCGTAAAGGCGATCAAAGAGACATACTGATGGGACTTTGGAAAAAGTCCAAAAATCACATGTCCTCCATCCAACTGGCCTATTGGCAGTAGATTAAGTGAAGTGAAAAACAAGGCCAAATATCCCGCAAACAGAAAAGGATAATGAATTACTTCTGCCATCTCCGGAAGTCTTTCTGGATCTGCAAAAACTTCCCCCAACCCAGAAAAAAGCAGGTTATTACCCAGCTCAAAATCGATGGCGTCCTCCCCATATCCTTGGAAGCTTTCATCAGCGTATTCAGGATGGATTTCATAAATATAATCCGCCGGAGGCAATGTAGAAAAGCCGTAAATCAATACACCCAGTGCTACAACAAATCCAGCCAAAGGACCTGCCACACCAATATCAAAGAATTTCTTCCTACTGTTGACAAAGCCTTTCATTTTGATCACCGCTCCAAAGGTTCCAATGGAGGGGATACCAATAAAACCAAGCCATACTGGAATAAAGAAGGGTAAACTACATCTTACTTTGTGATATAAAGAGGTAAAGAAGTGCCCCAACTCATGAATCAATAAAATCCCAATAAAAGGGATGGAAAATGCCGTAGCCTTCCAAAAATCATCTAAGGTGAGGAAATGTTCCCCTGTCGCCAACACTGACTTACTCATCACCCATTCTCCCCCTGCGAGAGTGGCTGTGATTAACGTGAGAATAAATAATAGACTGTGAACCAGAAGTTCCTTTTTGCTATACATGCTTTAAATAGTCAAATATGATTTGAGGTCCAGTCACATGGACGGCTTGGATACCAATGGATTTTGCTCCTTTGACATTTGCTTCCAAATCATCAAAGAAAACCACCCGTTCAGGTTTGGTTCCTAATTGTTCCACCATGCTAAGATAAATTTCTGGAGAAGGTTTTGACATTCCCATTTCATGGCTATAAAACACATGTTGAAACAGGGGATCAAAATTATCCAACTGAAAATCTTTTCTCAGCATGTTATAGACTGCTTCTATATGGATTTCATTGGTATTGCTTAAAATCCCCAATCTATATTTGTCCTTTAATTTTGAGATCAAATCAATTCGTTCGGCAGGGATATTTTTGAGCAGCGAGTTCCAGATATCATCTACCTTTTCATCATTCCAGTCTTTTTCGAAATAATCTCTAACCTCCTCTCTGAACTTTTCAGAATTAATTTCACCTTTTTCATATTTTTTATGAAACTCCGTCAAGTAAAATTGATCCACCTTATCATGATGATAATCAGGCAATTCCTTTTTGATTAAATCCAAAGATTTTTGGTAGTCAATATCTACGATCACATTACCGAGATCAAAAATCAAAAAATCCGCATCAGGAACGTTTTTCATGCACTAATTAGGTTGTGAATTTGATTTCAAATATGTAACATTGCACTCCCAAAACCAAGGTTTAGGACAAATAGAACACGCTATTACCTGCTTTGATTTTGAAGGGCCTATAGCTCAGTTGGTTAGAGCACCTGACTCATAATCAGGTGGTCCCTGGTTCGAGCCCAGGTGGGCCCACTCAAACCCCGATTACTTTCAGTAATCGGGGTTTTGTTTTTATGATTTAGGTAAAGAGCTCAAGAAATAGGAAGCCTAGAATTCTAAAAAATCACCTGAGCAAAATTATACAAGTTGTTTCTCCATACTGGCCAAGTATGACCTCCAGGATACTCTGAATAGGAATAATCCACCCCTATTTCGTCAAACTTTTTCATCATTATCTGGCAGTTCTGATAGGCGATATCCTGTTCTCCTCCCATAGCTATCCAAAATGACTTTAGATCCTGATTGATTTTAGAAGCATTTTCTTTCATAAAGGCATATTGGGCATCCACAATTTCTGTCTGCCTACCGGCTATCCAACCCGAACTAAAGACTCCCAAATAGGAGAACAAATCAGTGTTATTTACACCTGCATACAAGGTCTGTAATCCTCCCATGGAAAGTCCAGCTAAGGCTCGATTGGCAGCACTGGACTTAGCCCTGTAATTTTTCTCCACGTAGGGAATCAAGCTTTCTTTGAGCTCCCGCTCAAATTGCCTTAGGCCATTTTCAGTAAACGCACTGGCTGGCATATTCCCATCTGCCATCACCACCAACATCTTTTTTGCCTTACCTTCTGAGATCAAATTATCTATTATAAGATCGGTCTTCCCTTGTCTTGCCCAACCTGTTTCATCCTCTCCTCCTCCATGATAGATATACAAAGTTGGATAGGTTTCCGCTGTATTCGTTTCGTATCCCGGTGGAGTATAGATGAAAAATTGCCTCCAGGATCTCAGCGCTGTCGAAAAATATCTTACTCTTCTCACTTCCCCGTGTGGCACATCTTTTAATTGATAGTATCCATCTCCTTTAAAAGGCACTTCAATGCCACTTGCAAACCTACCCATCCCATAAAATGCCTCACTGGATGGGTCCACCACAGCCACTCCATCAATGATCAAGGAGTAATAATGAAAACCCTCACTCAAAGAATCGGTCATCACTTCCCACACTCCATCTTCCCCTTTGATCATATCATATTTCTTACCCAGGTCCAATTGGATTTTTTCAGCTTCAGGAGCTTTGATTCTGAACTTGGCTCTGTGATCAGGATAAATCTGAGGGTATTTGGAGTTTCTAATATTGGTAGCCGCCGGGGTCCCTATGGGACTATATTTATTGAATTTTGATTGATCTACTGGCTTAAATAATAGCTGGGAAAACATGTACAGCCCATTCTTCCAGACTTTAAAATCATGCCCTCCTGATTCCAAATAATAGATATGGGGAACCTCCTCTTGTACCAAATAATCGTGAGTTCTCTTGCTGAAACTAAGCAGCCCATCTTCATTCCCGCAGGAAATCCAAAGTACCTTCAATAATTCTTTGGCTTTTGCTGGGTCAGGAACCAAAACCTCAGGAGCTTTGGTATTGGGAGCGGAAGAAAATCCTCCCACCCAGGCGAACTTATCCAAATTCCCTAGGCCAAAATTCAGGGACTGCCCTCCCCCCATTGACAGACCTGCAATCGCTCGGTTTTCCCGATCAGTTAAAACAGGATATTTCTTTTCTATAAAAGGAATCAAATCATTCAACAAATCTTTTTCAAACCTAGCAAATGCCTCTACTTTTTCAGGAGCCATGATATTTCCTACAGCCCTATCATCCTTCATCGCTCGACCATTTGGCATGACTACAATCATGGGCTCCAGTTTCCCCTCCGCATACAGATTATCCAAAATCACTTCAGGATGCCCTCCTTTCAACCATTCTTTTTCATCACCTCCAATACCATGCAATAGGTATAAAACCGGATACTTATCACTTTTGGAATAACCTGGAGGTGTATAAACCAGCGCCTTTCTGGTCGTCCCAACCGTTTTGGATCGATATTGAATAGAATCAATCTTTCCATGGGGAATCTCAGCTTGAACTTGATCAAAGCCTGCAGGTGCTTCTTTTTCCAGAACTTGTCCTATTGTCGTGTTTCCAACAAGGCAAAACACAAAAATCAACTTGAAAAATCGTTTCATATGGTTTTAGGTTTATGGGTTTGAACTAGGCCTAATTTATTAATTATTACTCTTTAAAAGCTCAGTCATCTTCTCACCATATCGCGAACCCAGTAATCGGTAACCAGCTGCTGAAAAATGCAATCCATCTTTGATCGCCTCACAATCCTGGGAAGAAATCACATAAGCATTCGGGATGACTTCAGGCAAGGTGCCTATGATCGGATTCATGCTAGCGCATTTTCCTCCCTCTTCAGCACTGACCAGTTCACCTGCCAATAGTGGGACCGAATTGGGTTCCAAACTTAAATCTGCCAATAAATTCGCATAGACCCCTGCGACCTTGGTAGGCCAGGTTTGATCTCCTGTATTGGATTCACCCTGATGCAGCAGGATCCCTTTGATGACCCCAGTTTCCTGGGCCAATTTCCCCAATTCAACCAACCTTTGATAGGGATTCCCATCGTATTGGGCGATCATTCCTTTCATCCAATCCGGTGCTGTAGCCGTATAGGTTTTATAATTATCTTTATCAAACAATTCGATTTTACAGCCTCCAACTGAGACATTGATAATTCCGACCCGAATGCTATCGGGTAAATTTTCCACTAAAGTTCTCCCAAAGTAATCTCCAGGTGTAATTCCTGTATTACACCTACTCAAAGGTGGAATGGCTGGATACCATTTTCCTTTTTCTCGGCCCAGATCGGGGCAATCCACTGCTTGTAACAATTGAAAACGGGGATTTGATACTGTATCCTGTGGTTCGAACCGGGCATTTCCTTCCATGTTGGACTGACCAAAACTCAGAAAAATGTAAAAATTCGGGTCTTGGGCAAAGCTTTGGTTACCGATAAAACAAAGTACCAAGACAATTAAAGCTCTTGAAAACATGGGGTATAGATTTAAGGGGTTCATTCAATTCATCATCAATACGTAGGTTTTTCCAGCTTCCGTGGCTAGATCATAAGAATAGCCAGGATTCAATTGAGGTTTTTCCAAATTAGCTTGATCAGAAATCACCGGAGCTGGAGTCTCTTCTACGAAGTAAAAAGGATTGGAATTTTCTCCTTTTGCCGGATTCAAAACTCCCTCTTTCACATTCAAGGAATTGGGAACTCGCAAACGGAGGTTTCCACCCAAATCAGATCTCACGGTCACCGTTTGTATTTTCCCATCCTTCCATTCCATGTCCACAATTTCAAAACCTCCTCTTGCTTTGATTCCAGAAATACTACCTTCAGGCCAGGCATCTGGAAGTGCGGGCAGCAAATGAACCTCACCATTGGCACTTTGTACCAACATCTCTGTGATCCCAGAAGTACAGCCAAAATTCCCATCAATCTGAAAAGGTGGATGTGCATCAAAAAGGTTGTTATAAGAACCTCCACCTTCTCTGGTGCCCTTCACAGGAGATAGTTGGTTTTGGATCAATGTATAGGCATGATTCCCATCTAAGGCTCTGGCCCACCAGTTTACTTTCCAACCCATACTCCAACCTGTAGAGACATCTCCTCTATGAATCAGGGTAGTTTTGGAAGCCTGGTACAATTCAGGAGTTCGGAATGGAGATATCTGATTGGATGGGAAGAATCCATACAAATGGGAGATATGGCGATGGTGGTCATTAGGATCATCAATGTCCTCCAGCCATTCCTGAAGCTGGCCATGCTGCCCGATATGCATTGGAGGAAGTTGCTTTCTCAACCGCTTCAAGGTATCCTGAAATGAGGCATCTTTATCCAAAATTTTTGCAGCTTGAATCGCCGTGCTAAAGACGTCAAAAACAATTTGATTATCCATGGTAGTGCCTGCATCCAAAGAAGACCCTCCATGAGCTTGGGGGGCATTTTCCGGTGAGGTTCCTGGATTGATGACCAACCAACCGTTTCGAGGATCTTTCACCAAAAAGTCTGCATAAAACAGTGCAGCTCCCTTTAAGACCGGATAAATAGATGACAAAAATTCTTGATCACCGGTATACAGGTAATGTTCCCAAAGGTGCTGGCTGGTCCAACCTCCACCTCCATTCCAAATACCCCAAAATATGGCATCCACAGGCCCCGTAATTCTCCAAATATCTGTGTTATGATGAGCCATCCAACCTCTTGCTCCATACATCACCTTGGCAGTTTCCTGTCCAGTTTCTGCCATTTCCTGAACCATTTTTAGGAAGGGCTCATGCAATTCCGAAAGATTGGTTTTTTCCGCAGGCCAATAATTCATCTGCGCATTGATATTGATGGTATACTTGCTGTCCCAAGGCGGCATCATCTCTTTGTTCCAAATTCCTTGGAGATTGGCGGGTTGTCCACCAGGTTGGGAAGAAGAGATCAATAAGTATCTGCCATATTGGTAATACAGTGTTACCAACTGGGGATCGTTGGTATTTCTAAAATTCTTTAAACGTTCGTCAGTAGGTAGCTTTGAAGCCCCTGAGTCACCCAAATCCAACTTTACCCGATTAAAATAATGCTGATAGGCCTCCCGCTGATCTTTCTGGATCGCTTCAAAACTCCTAGAAAAAGCTTTTTCCATATAGCCATTCGCTCTCTCATGTTCATCCCCTGAGAGGTCATCATATCGAATAAAATTGGAAGCAATGGAAATGTAAATCGTAGCCTCATCGGCATCCTTCACAACCAAAGCTGTATCCGTTTGGCTAAACGTACCACCTTTTGTTTGGATTTTAGCGATCCCCTCAAAATTGACTTTACCCGGTACTCCCTCATGATCTGAGGTTGTTCCAATCAGTACTAATTCATTCGAAGCATTGGTCTTAACTCCAGATTTTTGATGCGGACTCGAAAATGTTGCGCTAAATGAAATCATACCCGGTTTATTGGCGCTTAACTTCACCGCAATAATCCGATCAGGAATCGAAGCTATGGCCTCCCGGGTGTAAGTCACCCCTTTGACAGTGTAGCTGATTTTCGCAACCGCATGGGCAATATCTAACTCACGGTAATAATCCTCAAATTCTACATGATCTGCCATGGATATTTCTAGATTTCCCACAGGCTGAAACATCTGCCCGTTAGATTTCTTGGTCTGGATCATTTTGGAAGCTAGCTGCTCCGCCTCTTTCTGTTTTCCCTCAAAAATCAATTCCCGGATCTCAGGAAGGGCATCCAAAGCATCAGGATTGTCATTTCTATTGGGGCTTCCCGACCAAACTGTATGCTCATTAAGTTGGAGGATTTCAGTGTCCACATTGCCATATACCATGGCACCCAGCCTTCCATTCCCAATAGGCAAGGCATCTGTCCACACTTTTCCAGCTGGCTGCTTGTACCATAGCTTCATCTCTTGCTGAGAAAATGCTTGCAAGGAAATGAATAGTAAAACGTAAAAAATCAAATGTCTCATAAGAGTAGGTTTTGGGTTTGAAGTTGATGTATTAGAAGAACTTTTGCTTTTAACTCATTGAATTTACTGATACTTATAATTCACCTTCCAGCATTTCCATTTCACCATTAGAAGGTAGAATGGTAAGTTTATAGGTCAAATCGGAGCCTAGAGGGATCAATTGATCATAGGGAAGTTCTATCCGGATTCCTTCAAATGGATCTAAGGAATGAACCTTCCCTTCTGAGGTAAAAGCACTTTTTCCGTCCTCAAAAACCTCTACAATCACTTTTGCTTTTTTGGATTTTATTTGGCCAAAATTCTCAACTTTCACCCTTACAATTCCTTTTTCTTTATCAATTTCAGGCTTTCTTGCCGAAAGGATTTCGGGATTGTAATTCACCCAAGGTAGTCTAGAAAAGCCGAACACCATGTCTCCGTTATTGTCCTTCCCGATCATCTTTCCAGCAAAATTATCCTCTTTGAATCCATTGCCTTTTCCCTCAAAAGAAATTTCCAAGTCATCCCCTTTAGCTTGAGAACTGAGCACCTTTGCTCCTCTTCCAAAATTGACTTCTTCAGATGCCCCAAAGCGAAGGGAGGCCAAATCCAAGTCTTGTTGAGGGTTAAAACCCGGTTCAGCCTTCACCAATACTTTGATAGATTTTGTCTTAGGAGTGATGGCTTTTTTATTCAACAATTCCAGTTGCATTCCTGCCTTCAATGGAATCCCAATATTCTTGGAACTATGCCTATCATTGGGCTTATCTTCATTTTTCAAAGTGTCTATCACCGCAAAGTTGGCTTGTACTGCTCTTCCCAATTCATCCTGAAAAATCTTGATTCGCTCATATTTAAACCAGTCTTCAATGGTCCCGTCTTCATAAGTGGTAATTCCAGGCATGTAGGCCTCTCCTGGATCTGTTTTCCAATGAACCCCATCTTTCGAACGCTGGTAAAAAGCTATTCTTCCCAACCAATCATTTACAATCAAATGATACTGAACATGGTCTTTCCAGATAACAGGATCTTCGAATCTACCGTCAACTGGAGGATAAACTCGCTCATTGGAAACCTGATTGAAGGTACTTACTCCATCTTTACTGAACCAAACTCCTCCTCCACGACAGACCATGAGATAGGAACCATCTTCACGACGAGCAAAAGTTAGATTGGAAAGCCCTTCGATGATTGGTCGGTCTCTCTGGTCAAAATCAAATTTGCTGTATTCCCAAGGACCGTCAAGAGATTCAGACACATAATATCCGTCGATCACATAGACCACAAAGTGTCCGTCCGCAGTTCGATAGATTTCTGGGTTATGCCCCTTTCCAACTTCTCCAATAACTTTAAATGGCCCCATTGAGTGACCGGATACCGCATGTACCACGATCGATCTAGGCCATTCATGATGTCCTTTGGGTGAGTCTTCCCTCCAGCGACAAACGAATAAATGAAATTGACCATCTTCCCCTTTTAGAATGTTGCCACCCCAGTAGGACCATTCATTATCTTCAATTCCATTGTCCACATACCGAGGTTTCACCGTAGCAGTGCCCCAAGTATCAGCAGTCAATTTTCCAATTGGTGGAATTGGTTGAAAAAGATCAATAAACTTAGCTCCTGGCACTAAGTTGTTCCACTCGGCAGGTCGTGGCCTTTCTTCAATTTGAGCAAAACTAACCTGAGTGAAAATAAGGAGAGCAGCAAAGAATACAATAATTTTACGCACTTGAATCGGGTTCATTTGGGATATTTATATTGCTACCATGGCTTTGATAACTCCTGTTTTGGGGTCCAGCCATGATTCAAAATTGGACTTCACCCCCTCAAAATTGACTCGATGGGTGATGTAATTTTTTACATTGATGTTTCCACTTGCCAAAGCTTCCAACACCTGCTCAAAATCAGCTTTGGTAGCATTTCGACTGCTCATGAGTGTAGATTCTCTTTTATGAAAATCTGGATGAAAAAATGCTATTTCTCCTTTTTGCAAACCTACCAACACATAGGTCCCTCCATGAGCCATGTATTGAAAACCCTGATGAATTGCTGTAGAATTACCCGTCGCATCAATCACTACATCACAGAAATCCCCATTGGTCAATTCTTCAATTTCCCTTTTTGTTTGCTCACTGGCTTTCAGGGTATGCGCGATGTTCAATATGTTTTTACAGAAATCAAGTCGTTGTTCATTGATGTCTAAAGCAATGACTTCTCCTCCCGCGATTTTCGCAAATTCCATCACCCCTAATCCGATGGGGCCGGCTCCTATGACCAGAACCCGATCTCCGGGTTTCACTCCTGCTCTTCTTACACCATGGGCACCGATGGCAAACGGCTCTGCCATCGCCAGCTGATCCAACTGAAGTCCTTCCCTTTTGATCAAAGTGGAAATGGGCACAGACACATATTCTCTCATCCCCCCATCTTCATGAACTCCAAAAACACTGATTTTTTGACAACAATTGGTTTTTCCCTTTCGGCAGGCCACACAAGTTCCACAACTGAAATAAGGCATAATAGTCACCAGATCTCCTATTTGAAATTCGCTATTAGACTCAATTTCAAAGACTTCACCAGCTAATTCATGGCCCAATGTCCTTGGATAAGAAAAATAAGGTTGCGTTCCTTCAAATGCGTGCAGATCTGTTCCACAGATCCCGATACGCTTGATTTTGATAATTGCATTCCCTTGGGAAAGGATTGGTTTTTGGGTATCCTTATATTCAAATTCCCCTGGAGTTTTACAGGATAATTCTTTCATCATCTTTTAATTAAATGGAGATTTCCGAATCTCTTTTTATCAATTGTTTTTCCTTTAGTTCCTTCCAAAAACCCGATTCAATAGGAGTTTGGCAATAGGCTGCATTCTTTTGAATACGTTTTGTAGAAGTCGAGTTCAGGGCCAATGCAGATACTCCTGGAAAACGTAAGCCAAACTGTATACAAGCATGTGCTGGATCAATGCCCCAAGATGTGCAGAGCTCAAAAAAACTAGACCTCCACTGATGTTGCTTCTGAAATGCTGGATTATCTGAACCGGCAAACTCGTAATCAAAATAGTCTCCTCCTACCAAAAACCCAGAGTGAAATACTGCTGAATTGATAATTCCTACCCCATCATATTTCATTTGCTCCATAAAATGCAATAATTCAGATGGGTGACTATAGATCGTCATGCTATTGGCGATCATCACCCAGTCCAACTCGACTTGCTCATAGATTTCCCGGATCACTTCCCAGCTTTTAGACCCTACCCCAATGGCCTTCACTTTCCCAGCTTTTTTCAAATCAGCCAAGGCTCGATAAGCCTCTAAAATATCCTGAAACCGTATTTTATAATCAGCATCAGATACCGCTTGAGCCAAATATTCATCCGGATCATGCACGGAAACCAATTGAGATTTATATCCCCCCAAAAGTGTATTCCCCTCCTCAAAACAGTTCAGAATACCTTGATAACTGATATCCTGTACCGCGTCATATTCCAAATTCTTCCAAACATCTTTTTCAAAGGTTGGCTCAGCTCCCTTCAAAGGAACCCTCCTCCACCCCAATTTATTGCTGATGACCACTTGATCTTTGGGCACATTTACCTCATTTAAAGCCTTACCTAATGACTCCAAGGCTAACCCTGCTCCATATTTTCCAGCAGAGTCAAAGACCGTAAGACCTGGGAAACAATCCAGGGCAGTTTTCACCAATTCCAGTTTATCCGAAAAGGAACTGGACTGGTAAAGATTTCCCAGTGAACTGGTGCCAATTACCATAGATGGGACTTCAAGTCCTGTTTTCCCTAATTGCATCCTAATTCAAAGAAGGTTTTCTTGTAAAGACTTACAAGCATGAAATTCAATTTTCAATACAATATCAGAAATCCATTTAAGAGTTTTGTGGTCAAACGTTTGCCCAACTCTTCATACTCATGATGCATGAGTTGGATTGACTCTTTTTTGCTATTTTAGACGGATTTTAAGCCCGAAATGAAAAAGAAAAGAGTAAGTATTACCGACATAGCCAAAGCTTTGAACGTGACCCCGTCTACAGTATCAAGAGCATTGAATGGAGGGGGAAAGGTAAGCGAAAAGAAAAAGCAGCAAATTCAGGCTTTAGCGAAAGAACTGGGATACAGACCAAATCCTATTGCGAGGAGTCTGGTCGAAAACAAAACCCAAACCATCGGCTTGATTATCCCTGAATTCACGCATCATTTTTATAGTAGGGTTTTGGCAGGAATAGAAAGTGTCACCTCAAAAGCGGGATACCAATTATTGATCTGCACTTCTAACGAGAAAAAGAGGCAGGAAATCAAATCCTTTCAAACCTTATTGGATGCCCGGGTGGATGGAATTTTGGCTACGGTTTGCAAGAAAAACGATGAATTTGGTCATTTACAGGAAGTGTTGGAGAGTGAAACACCGCTTGTTTTGATGGATAGGATCTGTGAAGAAATTGAGACTTCCTATGTAATTTCAGATGATTTTGAAGGAGCATTTCAAGCAGTGGACTTTCTTCTACAAACCGGTTGTACCCAAATCATCCATATCAAAGGTCCAAAAGTGCTTTCTACTTCTTTTAATCGATTCATGGGCTACAAAGAGGCTTTAAGGAAACACCAGATACCCTATAATGAGGAGTTGATTTTCGAAGGAAATGATCCTGAATTGCCTGAAAAGATCAGGACATATATAAAAACGAATCCCGTAGATGGGGTTTTCGCCTACAGTGATTATTTGGCTTTTGAAGCTGTCAATGTTCTAAGGAATGAGGGCATTTCCATCCCAGACAAGGTTGCTATTGTAGGTTATGCCGATGAGCCTATTTCTACCTATGTGACTCCCCAATTGACCAGCGTCAACCAACGACCTTTTGATATGGGATCTATTGCAGCTGGTTTTTTATTGAATCAAATTCAGGACCCTAATTCTCCGCTTGAATTCAAAAGCCTCAAAACTGAATTAGTAACCAGATCCTCTACCAAAAAAAACCAACTTGCTAGGTCTTGGGAATAAAGGATAAGGATCAAAAAATATTGGAAATCAGAACAGAAGCCCACTTAAAATGTTGACCCTAAGCACCTTTTTTCGGGAACATTTTTCCCCAACATTACATCAATATCCTATATAAACCCTTCTTTTTAGGACTTCTAAGGCCATTTTTGCTTTGGCATTTGGATTGGACTTCGTTTAAAAAAATTAGTAGAAACTAAACCACCAACACCATGAGTTCTTTATTATATCTGATAGCGGTAATCCTATTAATCGGTTGGATATTAGGCGTATTTATTTATAGCGTTTCCGGACTGATTCACATTTTATTAGTCTTGGCTGTAATAGCCATCCTATTCAGGTTAATAGGTGGTCGCTAATTGGTTTTAAGCAACCTATTAAAAGAAAAAGGCAGAGAATCTCTGCCTTTTTCTTTCGTTCATAAAACCCAACATTGTTACCTCTAAAAATTAAATCTTGCAGATAGTAAATAGATCTGCGTTTCTCTTTTGGAATAAAACTCCTGTGAAAAAGCATTGGTTAGCGTATTGCCCGCAAATCTTCTCGTGTCAAAAATATCCCGAGCACTAAACGTCAAGCTTCCCTTACCATCCAAGAATGATTTTTGTAAACTTCCGTCAAAGTAGTATTGTGCCAAATCTCTTCCTTGTGCTTCAATCTCAGGAGATTCATAATTGCCGACCAACTGAAAGTTAATCCCTAAAGGAAGTTTAAAGTCTTGAGTCAATTTAACATTCCAGGAAAATCCTGAATTTGTAAATTCCTCTCCGATATTAGAGCCATCTACAGCAATTTGAAAAAGTGTCAAACCTCCATTTACAGCATACCAATTAGTAATCTCATTGGTGGTAATCAATTCTACACCATAGGATTGTGAAGAAAGTAAATTATCAGGCTGTGAGTAAGATATCCCATCTTCAATGATGGTGATGAAATCTATTTGGCCATTCACTTTACGATAAAACAGATTAGTGGTAAAGCTGGATTTTTCGAAATTAGCCAAATGTCCTAATTCGAAAGAATTAATCATTTCAGGATCTAATTCCGGATTACCCCTTCTAACATTCAAACTATCAGTGATATCCGGAAAAGGATTCAATCTCCATGCTCTTGGCCTATCAATTCTTCTACTGTAGGTGACTTTTAAGGCATGCTGGTCATTCAAGTTATAAAGGGCCTGCACACTTGGAAACAGGTTAAAATAAGACTGTTTGTTGGTCTCATTAGTGTTCTCCAGGTACGTATCCACTTTGGTAAATTCCCCTCTTAAGCCAACTGCATATTCAAACTTGGGATTGGTTTTGGAATAAACCATATAACCCGCATGAATTTGATCTTTGTAAATAAATCGGTTACTAATTGCTGGATCTAAAACAAAGTCCTGGCTCGCCTCCTGAAATCTCAGGTATTGATAATCATTATCAAATTTACGTAGGGTAGACTTCAAACCAGTCTCAAATTTCCCGGATTCAAATGGCCTAATATAATCTGCCTGAAACACAGAAATATTTCTAACCTCATCCGTAAATGCCCGCTCCTGTCCAGTTAAATTCCCAGGATCAGGATTCAAACTATTATTGAAGATTTCAATGTTTTGTGTTTTGTATTGATTTCGATACGAATGGCTAGCAGAGGCGCGCAACAAATGTCCCTTTTCTTTAAATGAGTGTTCAAAAATCAAGGCATTATCCAACCCATCATCCGTTTCATTCTCAGAATTTCGTCGGACATAATTGAACTCCTTGCCTCCTCTCACTTGCTCCGCGAACAACGTATTGGTCTGCCAGTTCTCACTGGCTTGAAACACTCCTTCGTAACTCAACACATTGTTACCAAAGTAATAGTCGGCTCCATAGTTCAGGTTATGCCCGATATCATGGTCCGTATTATTTGTATTCTGAATTAGCGACTCATCATCTTCAAAAAGAAAACGAGTGGATTCTCGCGTCCCTATACTTTTCCAATTGCGGTAATTATATCCAGCATAGGTATTCCATTTCAGGCTTCTATGACTAATTCTGGCTCCCAGATTTGTCCTGTTTCTAGTTCCGTACGTAGCTTCTACTCCTCCATGTGTTCCCAACTCAATTCCTTTTTTCAATACAATATCAATTACACCTGCCTCAGCTTCAGCATCATATCGAGCATTTGGGTTATTGATTATTTTGATTTCCTCTACCGCGCTGGCGGGTAATTGATCTAAGTTTTGGGTAAGAGAGGAATTTCTTCCATTGATCAGGATATTGGTACCTGAACTTCCACGTAAAGAAATGGCCCCATCTTCACTTACAGAAATAGAAGGAGTATTCCTTAGCACATCCAATAAGGTACCTCCAGTATTGGCCAAGTTGTTATCGGGAGTGATGGTCAGCCCCTCCATGGTGGTCCGAACAGGCATTTTTGAAGTTTCTACAACTACTTCCTCCAAATTTTGGTTTTCACTTTTCAATTCAAGTGTACCTAAATCTTCAGTGCCTGAGACTATTACATTCGGGATATTCAAATCAGAATACCCTAAGAAGAACGCTTTAAACGCATATTCTCCGGGATTTACTTGAAGTGAAAACCTTCCACTTTCATCTGTATCTCCAAAGGATTCAGGTGATGTGGAATCTTGAGAACCAAAAAGAGCTACCTGAACAAAAGGCAAAGGCTTTTTGGATTCAGAATCTACCAATACCCCTGTCACCCTTGAATCTTGTCCAAAGGAACCATGTACTATACATGCAAAGCACAGGATAAAAAACAGGAAAAAATAGGAATTTACTCTCATCATTAAATCAGTTGGTTTTTAAGTTTGATAGAAATTTACCAACTGATTCTGAATCAAATTTGAAGTTGATTAACGAAAGCTGATTTTTGCACTGTGTAAATTCCCTTCAGATGAATACTGAAAATTCAACCCATAAGATTTACAAATTTGGGATACGATTGCCAATCCCAAACCAATAGAATCCGACTTGTCACTCTCCTTTTCAAATCGTTTCAAAAGAACTTCAGGGTCTTTCTTCAAAGGAGAACCAGAATTTTCCACCCATAAATAATCTGAATTGAGTTGAATTTTAATCCAGCCTTGTGCTTGATTGTGCTTGACAGCATTGCTAATTAGATTTTGAATCATTACATCAGCGGTAAATGGATGTATCACTACAGTAACTTCAGGATCAATTGATTGTTCAAGTTGCAATCCATTTCCCTCAATCAGTTCTTCAGTTAGTTCTATGTTTTTTAGCAAAACATCCGAAAAATTGATTGCCTGGGGAGATTCAAATTCATTATTTTCCAATTTGGCCAGTAGGCTCAAGGATTTAACTATTCGTTGAATCCGTTCGTTGTTTTGGTAGGCGGAATGAATCAATTCCGATTGTTTTTCTGTCATTCCCTCATTCATTAAATGTTCGAGTTTCCCTCGGATTACAGTGGTTGGAGTTTGAATTTCATGGGAAATATTTTCTGAGTATTCCTTAATTTGTCTATAGTCCTTCAACAACTTATTGGACATGCGCATCAAAAATTCATTAAGCTGATCAAATTCCTTAATGTTACTTTTCTCAAATACAAAGGGCTCGTTCGCTGCAAAATTGAAGTTTTGGATTTTCTTCAAGGACTTTTGAAAAGGGAGTAAAATCCGGTTGGAAATCCCCCTTAAAAAGAATACAATGAATGCAAGCTGCAATAGAAACACTACTCCCATAGTAAATACCACGGTTTCAGTAATATCATCTGTTTCTACTACAATGTTGAAATAGGAAATCCTATAATGCTCTCCTCCGATTTTATAGGATTTACTAGCCTTCAGCTGCTTTACTTTTCTATCACTGGATTCGTGATAGGCTAAGGTATCCCTCAAATACAGTTCTTCAACAGGTCTCTCAAATGGAATCATATCAATCTCCAATTGGTCCGTGATCAGACTTTGATAGGGGTTCCCTCTTCTAATCTGATCCGCTACTGAATCCACCTGTCGGTCTAATTCTCTCCCTGTTTCAAAATCAATCTCTGACTCGATTTTGAGGTAAATGAATAATCCACTGATCAGCAACCCTGCTAAGGTTAAGATCAGGTATAAAAAAGTAATAATGTTAATGAGCCTATATTGCATTTTCGTCAAATTTATACCCAATACCATAGACGGTTTTGAGGTAATCCTTCCCCCCTGCTTCTGTGAGTTTTTTCCTTATGTTTTTGATGTGTTGGTAAACAAAATCGAAGTTTGCCAAATTATCCGTGTAGTCTCCCCATAAATGCTGGGCGATGGCCTGTTTTCCTAGAACTCGATTTTTGTTGGTGATCAAGAAGATCAACAGATCAAATTCCTTCCTGGTCAAATCAAGTAATTTCTTGTTAACGTAGGCTTCCGATGTGGCATGATGGATTGAAATTTCATTAATTTCCAAAACATCGATCCCATCCAGTTTTGCCCTTCTATAAATGGCCTTCAGGCGAGCTAATAATTCAGACAAGTGAAACGGTTTCGCCAAATAGTCGTCTGCCCCTAGATCCAACCCAAGGATTTTGTCATCTAAAGAACCTTTTGCTGAAATGATCAAAACATTGGGAGTTTGCTTTGTTGATTTGATCAGTTTGAGTAATTGGAGTCCATCTCCATCGGGAAGCATAAGGTCCAGCAAAACACAATCATAACTGTAAGAAAGCAATTTATCTTCTGCATCAAATAAGGTACTAGCAGTTTCACAAAGAATCCCTTCTTGCTCTAAATACCTTACCACATTTTCGGCAAGTTCTGCATTGTCCTCGACCAATAAAATTTTCATAATTCAAATTCTTGAAACACTCTGAAGTAATTCTGAAGTTACACTTTAAATAAATGAAATACGGACCCATCCAATCTATTCATATCCAACCACTTACTCTAAATCCACTTTTTTACCCTAAAATTATCCGCCATTTTTTTCAATTTATTTGTTCTAGAAAATTGAAAAAAGGAATAATTCACTACATTTGCATCCGGTTCTGGGGGAAGAGTTTAAAAATTCTTTTTCCGAATGGAATCGGGGTGTAGCGTAGCCCGGTATCGCGCCTCGTTTGGGACGAGGAGGTCGTAGGTTCGAATCCTGCCACCCCGACTTAAGAAGCCAACATAGAAATGTGTTGGCTTTTTTTGTGCCCTACACTGAACCGTTCATTTTTTTAAAATTTGGTCGCTTAACCTATTTCATCTAACTTAAAAAGAGAAACTTAACAGTATCCCTTACTCTATTTTCCTAATGAAAAAATCTATCCAAACTTTTCTCCTTTTGACCTTATTTTTCCATGAGGCTTGTTCACAAAGCACCTCTTCCAATCCCTCTACCCCAACTGGAAATTTAGCCGTAGTAGAGGCCTTTCCGGGTCTTTCGTTCACTAGACCCGTGGATTTTCAAAATGCAGGAGACAATACCAATCGTGTGTTTGTAGTAGAGCAACGAGGAGTGATTTCAGTCTTCCAAAATGAATCAACTGTCACTTCCAAATCAACCTTTCTCGACATTGAAGCTCAGGTGGATGATTCTGGAAACGAGGAAGGCCTATTGGGCTTGGCATTCCACCCTAATTATTCCAGTAATGGCTACTTTTATGTGAATTATACTGCATCCAGCCCTAATAGAACAGTAATTTCCCGATTCTCTGTTTCTTCTGCAAACCCTAATCAAGCAGACCCAAGTAGCGAATTGGTGCTTTTGGAATTTGAACAACCCTATTCCAATCATAATGGAGGTCAAATCTCTTTTGGACCTGATGGCTTTTTGTATATAGCTGTAGGTGATGGAGGAAGTGGTGGTGACCCAAAAGGAAACGGACAAAATAGAAACACCTTACTTGGCACTATTTTAAGGATCGATGTAGATCAAACGAATGGAGCTGACAACTATGCTATTCCATCTGACAATCCTTTTATCAACAACAATCAAGGGTTCAGAGAAGAAATCTATGCCTATGGGCTACGAAACCCTTGGCGATTTAGCTTTGATTCGCAAAATGGCCAGCTTTGGGTGGGAGATGTAGGACAAAATAGATACGAAGAAATTGACCTCATCCAAAAAGGAGGAAATTATGGATGGAATACCATGGAAGGGTTTCATTGCTTTAATTCCTCAAATTGCAATCAAACGGGTTTGGAATTGCCCGTTTGGGAATATGACCGCTCCAAAGGTGACATTTCAGTAACGGGTGGCTATGTTTACAGAGGCCCAAGCATCCAAGAATTACAGGGTTTATATATCTATGCAGATTATGTCTCAGGTAGAATCTGGAGTTTGGATATCAGCAATCCATCCAGTCCCGTCAATACAGAACTTTTTGATACGGATTTTGCTATTTCTTCTTTTGGAGTGGACCAAAACCAAGAATTGTACATCTGTGGATTTGATGATAAGATTTACAAATTTAGCCACTAATGGAATAAACTTTCCCCCAAACAACCAGTAATACCTTCTGTTTTTTGATTTGGTTAAGATTTTTGGTATGATCAATTGATGGTTGAATGATCAAACTCTTCCTTCATTGTTAATCACCTGAGGGTCCAATCCATGCCTTTTCAGAAGGCATCACCTGGATCAAATCGAAATCTTCATAACTAAATTTTCATGTCGAGATCAACAAGTATTTACGTCCACACTATTTTTTTTCTTTTATTATTTTGCTTCCAAAGGCCCAATCTTTTGGCACAAACTGAGTCTTCTACCTCAGACACGTTATTGGTTGGAGTAGCAGGTAGCCAGCCTTTCGTTTTTCCGAGCAACTCCGATTCAGAAGGAATTGCGGTCGAGATTTGGGAGGAATTAGCTGCCAAAAAAAATTGGGTTTTTACTTACCAATACTTTGATCAAGTGGAACATGCACTTTCCGACCTTAGTCAAAACAAGGTGGATGTGGTAGTGGGCCCTATCAGCATTACCTCAACTAGACTGGAAAATATGCGGTTCTCCCAGCCATTTTACAATTCTAGTTTATCAATTGTATCCAGAAATGAAGAGCTCTCTTTTTGGAAAAAAATCGAACCGTTTTTTAGTCTTCAATTAGTAATAGCGGTTGGAATATTTTTGTTCATTTTAGCCATTGTAGGAACTCTGCTTTGGCTTGCTGAAAGAAAAAATTCTCCCGATCAATTTCCCAAAGAACCAGTAAATGGAATTGGAAACGGGATGTGGCTAGCTATCGTAACCATGAGCACGGTTGGATATGGGGACAAGGCTCCAGTCACCCTCTGGGGCAGGATAATTACCGGTACCTGGATTTTAACTTCTTTAATTTTTGCTACATCCATGGTCGCAGGAATTGCCAGCACATTGACCATTAATTCCATGGGAACATCCACCATTCTTCACATAGAAGAACTTTCCCAAAAAAAGGCAGGCACACTGATGAATTCCCCAGCTGTCAACTTTTTAAAAGAGAATAAAGCCAAAGCCGTGGAGTCAAGTTCGCTTCAGGAGGCCATGGATAAATTACTTGCGAAGGAGGTAGAAGCAGTTGTGTTTGATAGACCCCAACTTCTTTATTACACGAAACAAAATCACCCCGAAAACCTGTACATCGCTAAGGCAGAATATTTCAAACAAGGTTATGGATTTGCATTCCCTGTTGAGTCCGATTTGATTTATGAGGTCAATAGAGCCCTTCTCGAACTTTCCGAAAATCAAGAAATCGAAAAAATCATCAATGGGTATTTAGATAAAGACGAGTAGCTGAACAAAATTGAAATTTGCTAGCGAAAGAATTAAATAATCTTTTCAAAAAATAAGCTTTTTCCAATGCTACATACTTTTCAATGGCTTTCAATCATGAATTAAGCCCTTTTAAAACGATTCTTCTCAATTAATAGGGGAATTTTTGCTTTCTTCGGGTTTAAAATAAACCCAAGCAATCGAGAACTTTATAGATTTAGAAGTATACAAATAAAAAATGAAAGAAATTGTAGAAGCAATTAATGCTGTAGTATGGAGTGATGCCTTAATTTTATTATGTCTTGGGGCAGGGATCTATTTTTCATTTGTGACCAAATTCCTTCAAGTCACTTATTTCAAGGAAATGATACAACTCCTTTTCAAAGGTGAATCCTCTGAAAAAGGAGTTTCTTCTTTTCAGGCCTTTGCCATCGCGATATCAGGAAGAGTAGGAACTGGTAATATTGCAGGTGTAGCCACTGCCATCGCCATGGGTGGACCTGGCGCAATTTTCTGGATGTGGGTGATTGCTTTTCTTGGTGCGGCTTCTGCATTTGTGGAATCTACTCTTGGGCAGATTTATAAAGAAGTAGATAATGGGGAATATAGAGGTGGTCCTGCTTATTACATTGAAAAAGGATTAGGGTTAAAATGGTATGCCATGGTGTTTGCATTTGCAACCATCCTTGCTACTGCCCTATTTATGCCTGGAGTACAAAGTAATAGTATTGCCTTAAGTGTAGAAAATGCATTTGATATCCCTGTTTTATATACTGGAATCATTATCACTGCTTTCCTGGCCTTAATCATCCTTGGAGGAGTGAAAAGAATCAGTAAAGTGGCAGAAGTGGTTATTCCATTTATGGCCGCAGCCTATATTTTAATGGCGGTAGTAATCATCTTGATGAATATAGCTGAAGTACCTTCCATCTTTGCCCTGATCATCAAATCCGCACTGAACTTGGAAGCTGCCTTTTCTGGAGTTTTCGGGATGGCCATTGCATGGGGAGTAAAAAGAGGAATTTATTCCAATGAAGCAGGTCAAGGTACTGCACCGCATGCCGCCGCAGCTGCAGAGGTTTCGCATCCAGTGAAGCAAGGCTTGGTTCAATCATTTTCAGTTTATGTAGATACCATCTTCGTTTGTACTGCCACTGCTTTGATGATCTTGTTTACAGGCCAATACAATGTATTGAACCCTGAAGGTGGTTTCATTGTAGAAAATCTTCCTGGGGTCTCCTTTGGACCAGAATACACTCAGTTTGCCGTGGGAACTCACTTCCCTGCTTTAGGTAAAGGTTTCGTGGCTGTTTCCCTCCTGTTCTTTGCCTTTACCACCATCATGGCATATTACTATATTGCTGAAACTAACCTGAGCTATTTGATCAGAAAGTCCAATAACAAATGGGCTATTTGGGTACTTAGAGTAGCAATTCTTATCGCTACTTTTTATGGCTCTATCAAAACAGCTGCTCTGGCATGGACCATGGGTGACATCGGAGTTGGAATGATGGCTTGGCTCAACGTAATCGCAATCCTTCTACTGAGAAAACCAGCGATGAAAGCATTTAAAGACTACAAAAAGCAGAAAAAAGAGGGGAAAGATCCAGTCTTTATTGCCAAGGATGCGGGTATTGATAATGCTGATTTCTGGAAATAGTATTTAAACAGAGGTTGATGTAGAAAACATCAATTAGTAAAGCCTTATTTTAAGGTGACATACTCAAGAGCCGACAAGTTAATTGTCGGCTTTTTTATTTATTAAGGGAAATCTAAAAAGTAATTCAGTAACTCTATTTCATTTCATTTATCCTTACCTAAAGGTTAGACTTACATAGAAAATACTGTTCTCATTGGCAGCAGTTTTACAAGGTCCACATGATGCGCAATAAACCTAAAGGATTATATTTTTATCTTGAATACTAGAAAATTACAACCTTAAATATTGCTCACATAGCCTAGATGGGGTGTTTGAAGCCATATTGAATCAAGAAATAGCTTTGAAAAACTATTAAAATCTCTTTTGCTATATTCAATAAACCCGTTCGCAGAAATGAAAATTGGAAGATGAAGCAGTATGTTAATTTTGCTCTCTTTTTAATCAGTTTCAACTTGTCCGCGCAAGTGGATAGTACTTGGAATCAAAAACCTCAGATCAACATTTTGGGCTTTGCTGATGTATTTTATGTATATGACTTTAATCGACCATCCAGCACCGAAAGACAGCCATTTTTATTCAATCACAATCGACACAACGAGTTTAACTTGAATTTAGGATTGGTGAAATTTGGCGTAGAACACCTGAAATATCGCGCCAATTTCGCATTTCAAACTGGAACCTATGCGAATGATAATTATGCCGCAGAACCAGGGGTTTTAAAAAATATTTTTGAAGCAACTATTGGGATTTCCCTTAACAGGAAAAATAATTTATGGTTGGATGCAGGAGTACTACCTTCTCATATTGGATTTGAAAGCGCAATTTCAATGGATAACTTGACTTTAACTCGTTCCCTCTTAGCTGAAAATTCACCCTATTTTTTAACTGGGGCAAAACTAACTTTCAACCCCCATGAAAATTGGGAAATAGCAGCTCTCATTGTAAACGGTTGGCAGCGCATTCAGCGATTGGAAGGAAATTCATTACCCAGTTTTGGATCCCAAATCACCTATAGCCCTTCAGAAAAAATATCCTTGAACTGGAGTACTTTTATTGGCACAGATGATCCAGATAGCACTAGAAGAATGCGGTATTTTAATGACCTTTATGGGATTTTCCAATTGACAGAAAAGATTAACCTGATTACCGCTTTTGATTTTGGTTTCCAGCAAAATGAAAATGGAAGTTCTGATTATAATCTCTGGTTTAGTCCAATCATCATCAGCCAATATGTAATCAACAAGTCCTGGAAAACGGCTATACGAGCAGAATACTACCAAGACAAATCAGGAATCATCATTCCAACCAATACGTTCAACGGTTTCCTTACTACAGGAATTTCATTAAACATAGACTACTCTCCTGTTAAAAACATTGTAGGTAGACTAGAAGGACGTTGGTTGCATAGTAAAGACAGTGTTTTTGAAACTAAAACCAGTTTCTCCAATAATAACTTTATCATCGGGACCTCCATAGCAATTAAGTTTTCAGATACTGTTAATAATTAACATTAGCTGTACACCTGTTTCTTCCTCTCTGATATAAAAAAACCTCTCGATAAGTTACTTGTTACCGAGAGGTTTGATTCATTTTAAGCTGTTCTAATTAATGATGTAAATGCGCATTTGGATCATAATTCGCTTCTAGCTCGGCTAAAGTCTTCTTGCCATAGGCGATTTTGGTAATCACCACATACAATACCGGTACGAAGAAAATAGCAAGGAAAGTCGCTGCCATCATTCCTCCAATTACCGTCCAACCAATAGTCTGTCTAGCCACGGCTCCCGCTCCATTTGAAATTGCCAGTGGAACTACCCCGAGGATAAATGCAAGAGAGGTCATAATGATCGGACGTAATCTCAATCTTACTGCATCCAAAGTAGCCTTGATCAATGGCATGCCAACATCTACCCTTTCTTTAGCAAATTCCACAATCAGGATGGCATTTTTTGCTGCCAGACCGATCAGCGTAATCAGACCAATTTGGGCATAGACGTTATTATCTAGCTTTGGCAGGAAATGCAAGGCTATGATGGCTCCAAATGCTCCCAAAGGCAATGCCAAGAGAACTGAAAATGGTACAGACCAGCTTTCATATAAGGCCGCCAACAACAGAGAAACCAGTACGATGGCCAAGGCGAAAATCAGAATGGTCCTATTCCCTGAGGAAAGTTCTTCCCGGCTTAAACCAGAGAAATCATAGCCATAACCGGCTGGAAGCACTTCTGCTGCCACTTCCTCTAAAGCTGCTAGAGCTTGACCACTACTGTAGCCTGGAGCTGCATTTCCATTGACTTCCGCAGAGCGGAACAAGTTATAGTGAGAAATCACAGGTGCATTTTCTACGACCTCATAATTGATCAATGCACTCAAAGGAACGGATTCACCTCCCGTGCTTTTCACGTAATATTGCTCCAGGTTATTGATCCCTGCTCTATAAGCTGTATCGGCCTGTGCGACTACCCGGAAGTTCCTTCCGTATCTGGTAAAATCATTTACATAGGAACTACCCATGTAATTAGACATGGTAGTGAAAATTTCAGTCAATGGAACACCGAGCTTCTTCGCCTTCTCACGGTCTACAGTCACGTGGTATCCAGGCGTTTTGGCAGTAAAGAAACTATAAGCCATCGCAATCTCAGGTCGCTGATTGGCTGCTGCCAAGAACTTACCCAATGCAGCCTCAAATTCCTTGATATCTCCTGTACTGGACCGTTGTTCCAACATGAAGCTGAATCCACCCGTTCTTCCTAAGCCAGGAATAGCCGGCGGTGGTACCACTACGATATTCCCTTCTGTGATCGCTGCAAATTTTTGATTCAAAGTCGCCAACATGCCCCCCAGCTGAAGAGAAGGCTCTGTTCTCTGGTCCCAAGGATCCATCTGAACAAAGAAAGTAGCTGCATTTGGTTTGAAAGAGAAGTTGATCACATTCAATCCACCAATACCAGTCACATGGTTAATCCCTTCTGTTTCAGCAAAAATATTGTTCATTTTCTGCATGACCTCCTGAGTACGGTTACTTGCAGCACCCTCTGGCAATTGCAAGGTCACATACAATCTACCCTCATCTTCAGTAGGTAAGAAACCTGTTGGTTTGGTCTGGAATAAGCCGAACGTTCCAACAAAAATACACACCAGTAGAATCAGCATAAGTGGTGCTTTTTTGATCGCTCCTTTTACTCCAGAAGTATAAGACTGGGTGGTTCGATCAAACCATTGGTTAAACTTGTAGAAGAACTTATTCAACCCTTTCCCTTTTTCATTCACCTCAGAAGGCTTCAACAACAGCGTACATAAGGCAGGGGTCAAACTCAGGGCAACAAAGGCAGAAATCAACACCGAAATAGCAATGGTGATGGCAAATTGCTGATACATTCTACCTACAATTCCAGGAATAAATCCCACCGGAATAAACACTGCGGCCAAAATCAAGGCAATGGCAATTACAGGAGCAGTAATATCCTTCATCGCCAATCGAGTGGCCTCCTTGGCAGAAATCTTTTTGGAATCTATGTAATGCTGAACCGCTTCCACTACCACAATGGCATCATCCACCACTATACCAATTGCCAATACGAAGCCGAATAGTGTTAATGTATTGATCGTAAACCCAAGCAGAGGGAAAAATATAAAGGTACCAATGATGGATACCGGAATTGCCAGCACGGGAACTAAAGTAGCTCTCCAGCTCTGAAGGAATAAGAACACCACAATGACCACCAAAAGAAGAGCCTCTCCAAAGGTATGAAGCACCTCATCAATGGAAACTTCCACCACAGATACCGATTCAAATGGAACTGTGTATTTCATATCCGTAGGGAACGATTTCTGAAGTTCTTCCAACGCAGCATATACTCCCTCGGCAGTCTCAAGCGCATTACTTCCTGGAGCTTGATAAATCAATAGAATGGCAGATTCTTCTCCATCCAAGGTGGAATACCTACCATAATCAAATTGACCTAATTCAATTCTGGCCACATCCCTTAAATACACCAAGGTTCCATCTTGAGGATTTGTCCTCAAGACGATGTCCTCAAATTCCTCCGCTCTTTCCAATCTACCATTGACAGTAATCGGATATTCAAAAGCTTGGGAATCAAATTGAGGCATACTTCCTACCGTACCAGCTGCCACTTGCAAGTTTTGCTCTTGGATCGCTGTGGTTACTTCTCTGGCAGAAATCCCATACTGTGCCAATTTATCCGGCTGAAGCCAAACACGCATACTGAAATCCTGTCCGATCGCGGTGATATCCCCCACTCCATTGACACGGAGCAAAGCATCTTTGATGAAAATATTGGCATAATTGGATAAGAACTTGCTATCATGGGTCCCATTCGGCGAAGTAATGCTCAACACCATCATAATGGATGGATTTCTTTTTCGAACCACTACCCCGAGCCTACGAACTGCTTCAGGTAAAGCCGGTTCTGCGATAGAAACCCGGTTTTGCACATCCAAAGTGGCAATATCAATATCTGTCCCTACTTCAAACGTAACGTCCATTTGCATTTGGCCGGTACTGGTATTGTTGGAAGAGATATAAGCCATTCCGGGAGTACCATTCACTTGGGTTTCTATAGGGGTAGCTACAGTTTGCTCCACAGTCTTTGCATCTGCCCCTGTATAATTAGCCGATACTGAAACCACTGGTGGAGTGATATTGGGGTATTGGGTAACAGGAAGGTTTAGGATGGCTAAGACCCCGACCATCACCAGGACAATGGAGATGACCATTGCGGTGACAGGCCGTTTTATAAATACGTCTGATATCATTGGTTAATTAATCAAGTCGTGTAAAAAGAAATTATTGAACTTGGGTCGATTGCTCTACGATTTGCGCCCCTTCACGTAGATTTTGGATACCAGTAACGACAATTTTCGAACCTTCCTCCAATCCGCCTCGAACGACGATTTCATTGCCAATTTGTGTACCCAATTGAACCACTTGTTGCTTCACGGTATTATCAGGTTGGACTACGTACACAAAATATTCACCCATTTGCTCTGTTACGGATCTATACGGGATTGTAATCTGGTCCCCAATATCCTCATTGAGCACCCTTAAATTCACAGTCATTCCAGCGATCAAATCCTGATTGGGATTGGGAAAATTTACCCGAAGGTTGATGGTACCTGATTGACGGCCTACTGCACGATCCATAGTGGTCAAGGTCCCTTGGAAAGGATAAATACTCCCATCACTCAATTCGATAGTCATTAGGGAATCTGGAATATCAGTTGATTTCAACAGCTTGTTAAAACGCGGAATTTCTTTTTCATTGATCACAAAATTCAGGGCCATAGGATCAGTAGAAGACAGCGTATTCAAAAGCGGTTGACCCGGAGAAACCTGAGCTCCTAAACGCACTTGGGAAATACCTACCCTGCCATCAAAAGGAGCTTTCAAAACAGAATAGGAATAATCAGTTTTAGCAGATTCCAATTGGGCATTGGCAAATGCCATTTGAGATTTCGCATCCAAAACGGCCGTCTGCGCGTGATCCAATTGTTGCTTGGCAATCGCATCTTGTTCATCCAATCTTTTATACCGCTCCAGATCCTTCTCCAGTTTATCGAGATTTGCTTTTGCGCTGGCAAGATTGGCTTCTGCTTGTTGAAGTGCTGCAGCATACTTGCTTCTGTCAATCTCATAGAGATTCTGACCTTTCTTTACTTCCTGACCATCTTTGATGTAAATATTGGTGATGTAGCCACTGATTTGAGGCCGGATTTCCACTTCATTCAAAGGGACAAGGGTAGCTGGGTAAACATCCATGCCAATCACAGGCTTTCTTTCCACTTGAACCGTTGTTACCGATACTGCGGCAGCTGGAGGTGGACCTGCCTGCTGATTTGTACCACAGGAAAAAACTGCGAATAGCAGTGCTAAATAGGCAACTTTGCTAAAATTAGATTTCATTATATGTAGAATTATAGATTCGCTATTAATATTATTCGATTAGTCCCAAGGCTTTTTCTAGATCGAGTTTGCTCTCCAAAACCTGGAAAATGGCATTTAAATGGTTGATCTGAGCAGTTCTTAAATCTGATTCCGCCACCACCAAATCCACATAGGCTTTAATCCCCTCGTCATACTGCAATTTGATGATGTCATATACCTCCTCAGCCATTTTCATATTTTCACGGATATTTTCCCATGCATAAACGTCGCTTTGATAGGTAGTTAAGGCTACTTCATATTCTGTCGTGATTTGATTACCTAGATTTTGCAAATCAATGGCACCTCGATCGACTTGGAGGTCTGCTACCCGTACTCGGTGATTTCTTTTTCCTCCTTGGAAGATTGGCAAGGATAAGGTCAGCCCAACTGAAGAGGTAGGGTAAGCCTGATTATACAGATTGGAAAACTCCTGATTGAAATACAGCCAATTGTAATTATAGCTAGCGGATAACTGCGGCAAGTAATTCCACTTTTCGTAGCTAAACTGGATTTCATTTAAGGTCTGTTGGGTCTGCATCAATTGATACTCCACCCTGTTTTCCAAAACCAATGGTTCAGAAGCATCCATGTAGATTTCAGAGAGCATTTCCTCACGGTCAAAACTCACCGTAAACTCGAATTCCTCAGGACAGCCCATCAACTGTTTGAGATAGGCATACCTCGCGTCAAAAGATGTTTGAACCCTATTTCTGACGCTCATCTCATTGGATAAGGAAATACTGGCCCTTTGGTAATCGGTCTTGTCTACCAAGCCTGATTCATACCTGTTTTTGGCATCCTTCAATTGCTTTTCCAACCTCCCAATGTTTTCATTCAATACATTGAGTTGCTCTTCCGCCAAAAGAATATCATAATAAGCCTTACTTACTTCCACAATGGTGGTAATGCGGGTATTTTTAATGGCTTTGTCCAGCTGATCCCGATAGTATTTGGACGATTTGGAAGCAAACAGTTGATCCCTATTAAATAGGGTTTGGTTCACTTGAAACATCAGATTGGAATTCCAAGGCTGGCCAAAAGTGATCAATTGGTCTCCGATCACAGAAGTCTGAAGTTTAATGTTATAATTTCCCGCTCCAGAAAGAGTTACCTGAGGATACCAATCTGCCAAACTTGCCTTGATTTCATGATCCCCAATCTCTTGATCAATTTGGGACTGCTTTACCATGGGACTATTCACCAAGGAATATTCTAAAATTTGCTCCAAGGTTAATTCTCCTTGAGGAATTGGTGGGTTCTCCTGTGCATAGCCAGATGTCGAAAGAAGTAAAACTCCCATACCGACAAGTAGAACATACTTTTTAAACATAAAATTGATAATTGAATAAAATTGACTTCCTAAAAACTTTGGGTTTATCAGCTTTTTATACCCTCCCAAATGAGCTTGGAAATTTCCTCCAAGTCCACCTTGTTACGGGCCAGTTTTGCTTTGAAGTTATTTTTGATCTTCACTACCGAATTGATATTCGAGTTGACTAAAATGGCGAGGATCGTTGGGTTCATGTTTTTGATGGCCCTTTGATCTATTCCAGACTGGAAAAATCCAAAGGACCACTCATGCCAGACATTGGGAAATTGCTGTGAGCTTTCTGAATTAAAAGGAGAATTTAAAAATTGATCATAAAACCCGTGTTGCGCGGGATTCTGCTCAAAAAATCTCGTGTAGTTTTTCCAATAATTGAAGAACCTACTTTTAAAATCCAAAGTCTCGTCATCTTTTTCCGAAACGTAGGTTTTGATGTTTTCGGAGACATATTCATAAATCCCCAAAATCAATTCTTCCTTACTTTCAAAATAGGTATAAATTGACCCTGCTGCCACACCGGCATTCTTCGCTACTTTACTAATAGGGCTACCATGAAAGCCTTGCTCATTGATCAATTCAAGAGCACTTTCAAGGATGCATTTTCTTTTGTTGAGTAAATTTTCCATGACTGAATGAACGTTCAATCACAGCAAAGGAAAATAAGTTCCTTCTTCCTTTAAAAATTTTCATTTTTATTAATCTTTTTCTGAAAAAGAGGGCTAATGAACGAAAATCACTGCGCTTTAGAGCGTTGGCAATACTCGGATTATCTTAAAAATTCACTTCTTACTAGAATTGCGAAAATTCTTTTTGATCAGCTTCCAAAAATTCTCACTTTCTTCAGAAATGGTAATCTCATCTCCCAATAAAAATCCATAGGCTTTTAGATTCTCATTTTTTTCCAAAGTAATTTTCAAAACCCCTACTAGCGGGATAAATAATATCATTCCGGATATTCCCCATACCCATCCTCCAATTAGAATTGCCAAAACCACGGCCAATGCATTGACTTTGACTTCAGATCCTACTACCAAAGGAGTGATTAGGTTATTTTCAATCAATTGAATCCCCCATAACACAAAGAATGTAATCAAGGGATAAGCCAATGAGTCGGTGGTCAGAAAAACATACAAAATGGCAAATAAGGAACTGATAAATACCCCCACGTAAGGGATTAAGTTCATCAAGGCTATAAATACAGCAAACAACAAAAAGTACTTAACGCCAATCAAATAGAAAAACACCCCTGACATCAGTGCTACAATTGCGGTTACTTTCAGCATTCCTGCCAAATAAAATTGAATTACTCTACCAGAATCCTTTGCCCAATTGATGATTTTTTCATTGGAGTCTTTGGATCTTCTTATCAAAAACTCCACAAAAAAGTCTTTGTAATACATCAATAAAAAAATATAAAGCGGGATAATTCCTGCCAACACAATGGATTTTCCGGTTGCAAAAATGGTCTTATTCAGACTTCCAAAATCAAATAGCCCCACCTTATCCAGCAATTCATTGGAATTTAACTCCACCCCAAAAAATTCTTGCAAATCAGCCAGGTAGGTTTCTACTCGTGTGTTAAAGACACTTCCGATTTCAGGAATATCGCTGATCAGTCCTATGACTTGGTTGAGTAACAAATAAAAAACACTCAAGGCCAATAAACTGACCACTAGAATACTACTTAAAATCGCCAAGCCCCTTGGAATTCGTTTTTTCTCTATCCAATTGGACATAGGATTTAAGGCAAAGGCGAAAAACACTCCCCAAACTAAGGGAACTATAATAAATGAGCCTTCTTTAAGAAGGATAAAACCCAAGATCAATACGATCAGAAGGTTTGCAATATTTTGAAGGTTTTCGTTTTTCATTTTGATAGATGAAAGATAAACAAAATCAAATCCCAAGAAAATGACTATTGTCATGATCAAGCCCCTTTTAATTTTAGAATTATCCCTATTTTGGAGACTGAAATCACCCAAAAACCTATTTCACTATGAAGAAATTATTGTTCTTAATAACCTTCCTACCTTCTTTGGTGTTTGCCCAGGCCACTGTGGACACCATCGAAGTGTATAGTCAAGCCATGAAGAAAACCCTAAAGGCTGCCGTAACCACCCCATCTGGATATTCAAACGCTGAAAAGCTTCCAGTTCTATATTTACTTCATGGAGGAAGTGGTGCTTTTGACGATTGGCATAAAAAGGTCACAGAACCAGGAATCGTCAATAAAATGGCCGAACAATATAATTTGATCATTGTGACTCCTGGAGTAGGCCCTGCAAGCTATTATTATGATAGCCCCATGATGGATTCCGTTCAATACGAAACCTATATCACACAAGAGCTTATCCCTGAAATAGACAAAAACTACCATACGCTAGCTAAAAAAGAATCCAGGGCAATTACTGGTTTGTCTATGGGAGGCCATGGAGCCATGATGCTGAGTGCCAAACATCCCGATTTATTCATCGCTGCAGGGAGCATGAGCGGAGTCATGAATATTGACACCCGATTATGGAAAGTCCCTGAAAGTTTTCAACAATTGAGACAATCTCAACAAAAGGCGATGCTTGGGAGTGATTTGAACTATGAAGCTCCTTTTTCCACGTACACTGCCGTGGGACTAGTTGATAAAATGAAAGACAATGGAATCGCCCTGATTTTCGATATTGGCGTTGATGATTTCTTAATAGAGACGAATAGGCAAATGCATCAATTGCTATTAGAAAACGGAACTCCTCATGATTACACAGAAAGGCCTGGAGCCCATACCTGGGAATACTGGACCGAGGCACTTCCTTACCATCTCATGTTTATCTCTAAACATCTGAAATGGGATTAATTAGCCTTCTGGTTAAAAATCATTTAGCGATTATTCTTCAAAAATTGACCTAAATTTTGCTTTTTGCAGTCTCACTCGCCCTTGTACTATGTCAAATTTTGATTCTATCAGGCCATTTTACGATGCAGAAGCCAATGCTGCCATTCGAGAAATAGTGGATGACCCTATGCTGGAGGCCATGATGAATTTCACCTTTCCTTCAGACTCAAAAGAACATTGGAAAGACCTGATGTTGCATACCCATTCTTTAAGGGATTTTCAAATCAACTTTATTTACCCCGGAGTAAAAAAAGTGCTTGAAAAAAGTTCTGATGGACTAAGCATCGGCGGTTTCGAGCAGTTGGAGCCCAATACCGCATATTTGTTTATCTCCAACCATCGGGACATTATCCTCGACACCTCTTTGCTCAATTCTTGTCTTTATGAGAATGGGTTGGTTTTAACCACCTCTGCTATTGGAGACAATTTGATCAAAAAGAAATTCTTGCATACACTTTCTAGACTCAATAGAAATTTTGCTATCAAAAGAGGACTTCAAGGAAGAGCTTTATTGGAAAGTTCTCAATTGGCTTCTGCTTATATTAAAAAGTCGTTGGTACATGAAAACAGGTCTGTTTGGACTGCACAAAGAGAAGGAAGAACCAAGGATGGAAATGATGCAACCCACCGTGGCGTATTGAAAATGCTCACGTTAGCCGAAGAAGGCAATGACCCTTTTGCTTACTTCGAAAAAATCAAAGTGGTGCCAATTTCTATTTCTTACGAATACGATCCAACAGACATCTTAAAAATGCCTGAGCTGCTGGCAAAGTCAAGAGATGAAAAATACATTAAGAGTGAAAATGAGGACTTCTTAAATCTTTTAAGAGGAATCATGGGTACCAAAAAGAGAATTCATATTCAGGTCAATGGTATAATAGATCAGGAGATTGCCGAGATTTCCAAAACAGAGCTCAACCTAGGCGAGAAGCTTTCCCAATTAGCGGCAGTCATTGATCAAAAAATCTGGTCTGGATATAAACTTTGGCCAAGTAATTACATTGCTCATGATCTCTTGTATGGAGATGAAGAGTACCTCTCCTTTTATACACAGGAAGAGAAAAATGCATTTGAAAAAAGGTTGGTCGAAAAAGTTGACACCAAGAACGCATTGATGGTTAAAAATTTCTTGGCCATGTATGCCAATCCGGTGAATAATCAAAAGAAAAGTCTAGAGTCAAACTCGGTTAGTTAAAACTGATTTTAACTGTAAACTCTGTCCCTTTTCCAACTTGGGATTGGATGTCCATTTCTCCATTGAGATCGTTTAGCAACTTCCGAACCATTTTCACCCCAAAGCCAAAACCCTTCTCTCCAGAAGTTCCAAGTTCGGTAACTACCTCATTGGAAAGCAATTGATCTATCTTTTGCTGAGGCATTCCCATTCCAGAATCCTTTACTTTTATTACCAATATCATGGTACTGGACTCAAAAATTAAATCCAAAACGATGTTTATGGAGCCAGTTTCTGGAGTGAACTTAATCGAGTTTGAAATTAGGTTCCCAACAATCTGCATCAGTTTGGCCTTTGGGAAAGGCATATATTGATTTTCTTCATTCAAAATCACCTGAAGGTCGATTTTTTTAAGAATGGCCTGAGGAGTGAACATGTCTATGATTTTCGCTCGGAAAGATTTTAAATTGAGCTGATAATCTTCAAGTTCCATGGTTCGGTGATGAGAAGCATCATAGTGCTGGCCTAGAATTTCATCAGCAAGATCCATCATTGATTTTCCGCTCTTTTCGATCAAATCCATGTATTCCATTACTTCCTCCGGGTCAATATCCTTCCCTTGGCTTTTGATAATTTCTGCAAGCCCCATAATCCCACCTAATGGCCCTCGAATATCATGGGCAAGCTTTTTTTGACTTTGATGTAGCTCCCCCATTTGAATCTTTAAATCATGAACCTTGCTGTTCACTTTCAAGCGATCCACAATTTGCCTAGCGATCATTTTAAGCAATTCTTTTTTTTCCTGGCTAATCTGTTTCAACTCCACATCCATCACACAAAGTGATCCCAGATTATACCCTTCTGATGTTTTCAGCGGAACACCTAGATAATAAGTCAGATTTGGGTTCTCTGTGACATACTTCTTTTCTTTAAAACGTTCATCTAGCCTTAAATCATCGACTTCAAATAATTCCCCTTCCTCGTTCCCTAGTGTATATTGGCAAACAGAATCTTCCCTAGGCATCTGAGTCAATTCTATTCCCACCGAGGCAATACTCCATTGGGTATAGGAATCAATCAAATTGACCAGAGAGACTTGCGTACCGGCCACAGTGGCGGCCATTTCAGTCAACCATTCAATTCCATGCTTTGCATCGTAATAATCTAAATCCAGATTGCTTAATGCCAAAAGCCTTTCTAACTCATTGTCAAGAATTGATGATTGCTTGTCCATTGCACGAATTATATTAGTTAACCCATTGAAAACAGATCAAAATGCCCCATTTTCATACCTAGATTTATTACAACGCTTAATTTTCAAATTGAAATGTCCCGGAAAAATAAACACTGCATTTTGACTTTACTATTTGTTTGGTTGGTTTGTTCTTTAACTTTTAGTCAAACCTCAAACAAGGTACCAATTGGAGAGATCAAAACTCCTTATGGAAAAATCTTAATTTCCCTTGCAGATCAAACTCCTCACCATCGTGATAGTTTCATTGAATTGGCAAATGCAGGCTATTGGGATACACTTACTTTCAACCGTGTCATACCCAATTTTGTCAATCAAGGTGGATGTCCTGATACAGAAGAAGGCTTTAATGATCTTGAATATTTACTTGCTCCGGAAATCACTCCAGAACTCACCCATGTTTATGGCGCTGTAGGTGCAGGAAGAGATGGAAATCCTGAAAAAATCAGTGCGCGCTGTCAATTTTACATCATTCAAAATCCGGAAGGAGTTCATCGCTTAGATGGAGATTACACCGTGTTCGGTCAGGTGGTCCAAGGAATGGATGTTGTGGAAACCATCGCTCATTTAGAAACTGATGACAAAGATGAACCATTAAAGCCTGTTACCATGAAAATTAAAATCAAATACCTATCTCCTTCCAAAATCGAAAAACTTAAAAATTCAAATCCATGAAACCCATCAAAATATTAGTGGTTGGTTGCGGAAACATGGGAGCTTCTCATGCCGCCGCTTACCATCAATTTCCTGAGTTTGAAATTTGCGGATTGGTTGCCAGAGGAAACAGTAAAGAAAAACTCAATCAAAAATTGCAAGCAGCCTATCCTCTCTTTGAAGATTTTGAATCTGCATTAGAAAAAACTTCGCCAGATGCGGTTTGCATCAGCACCTATCCGGACACCCATGAAAAATTTGCTTTAGCTGCCCTGGAAGCTGATTGCCATGTTTTTATAGAAAAACCATTGGCCGATTCTGTATTGGGTTGTGAAAAGATCATTGCCAAAGCAAAGGAAAAGAACAAAAAGGTGGTCGTAGGATATATCTTGAGACATCATCCTTCTTGGATTAGATTTATAGAAGAAGCCCAAAAAATGGGAAAACCTCTGGTGATGCGGATGAACTTGAACCAGCAAAGCCAAGGCTATATGTGGGAGGTCCATAAAAACCTGATGAAAAGCCTGAGTCCCATTGTGGATTGCGGAGTCCATTACATCGATGTGATGTGTCAAATGACCCGTTCTAAGCCCAAATCTGTATCTGCAATCGGTGCCCGGTTAACCGATGCCATAGCCAATGACAATTACAATTATGGTCAACTACAGATCCGTTTTGAAGATGGTTCTGTCGGATGGTATGAAGCAGGTTGGGGTCCAATGGTCAGCGAGACAGCATTCTTTGTCAAAGATGTTTTTGGCCCGAATGGATCGGTTTCAATTACTGCCAAAGAAGCCGGGTCATCCGGAAAATCTGATGATGTGGATAGCCATACCAAAACAGAATCCATTCGAGTCCACCATGCCGACATCAATGCAGAAAACAAGTTTACTAAAAAAGACGAATGGATTGATATGAAGGATGAACCTGGACATCAGGAGCTTTGTAACCGAGAGCAATCTTTCTTTTTGAAATCTATTCGGGATGACCTTAATTTGGATGATCATTTGGATGATGCCCTAAACAGTTTAAAGATCGCTTTTGCGTGCGATGAATCGGTAAAGACCGGTGAAACAGTAAAACTGTAGCTTAAAATCAAAAGTCGTTGCGGTTGGTAAAAAGCGACATTATCTTAATTTTTTTTATTCAAATCATGAAAAATAAAACCATAGTAATAACCGGAGGAGCCAGTGGTATAGGTCTGGCAATGGTAAAAAAATTTGCTTCGGAGGAAAGTCATGTGTATTTCTTGGATCTCAACGATGCTGGAGAAACCATTAGTAAAGAACTTACTGCCGAGGGAAAATCTGCCACATTTATCAAATGTAATTTAGCATCCTATTCAGAAACTGAGAATGCCATCAAAAGCATTCCTGGAAAAATCGATGTGCTCATTAATAATGCGGGGATATCCCATATTGGAAAAGTTGAAAACACCTCTGAAGAAGACTTTGACAAAGTATTTCAAGTCAATGTAAAAGGCATGTTTAACTGTACCAAAGCGGCCTTACCTAAGTTAAAAGAGAATGGTGGTGGGTCTATTTTAAACATGGCTTCTGTTGCTGCGACCATTGGGATTCCGGATCGCTTCGCCTATTCCATGACCAAAGGAGCTGCCTATTCCATGACTTTAAGTATTGCCAGAGATTATGTGGCAGATGGAATTAGATGCAATTGCCTATCTCCGGGAAGAGTCCACACTCCTTTTGTGGATGGGTTTTTAGCCAAAAACTATCCAGGTCAGGAAAAGGAAATGTTTGAAAAACTTTCTGCAACGCAACCTATTGGAAGAATGGCTAGCCCAGAAGAAATTGCGAACCTTGCCTATTTTGTGAGTTCTGATGCCGGTAGCTTTATTACAGGCACCAATATTCCTATTGACGGAGGGTTCTTAGGACTTAAAATGTAAAATAAATTGAATTTACATGCTTGATTTAGGAATATAGACTATTATCCAATCGACGATATGGCATTTGTTCATTACCCTAATTCTTGATACTAATTCTACATACTCAATTCAAAATACCTTTTACTAAATTCTAGACACTAGATTATGAAACTGATACGATTTGGAGACACTGGTCAGGAAAAGCCAGGAATTATAGATGAAGAAGGAAACTACCTGGATTGTTCTGGCTTCCTCGAAGATTGGAACGAGCAATTCTTTGCTGAAAATGGGCTCGATCGATTGGATGCTTGGTTAGAAGCAAACCTCGATACCTTAACTAAAATCCCTGAAGGTAGTAGAATTGCCTCTCCTGTTGCCAGACCTTCCAAAATTGTATGCATTGGATTAAACTACAGGAAACATGCCATTGAATCAGGTATGCCAGTTCCCGAGGTACCAATCATCTTTATGAAAGCTACTTCTTCCCTATGCGGACCATTTGATCCAATTTATATTCCAAAGAATTCCGTTGCCACTGACTGGGAAGTTGAACTGGCGGTAGTGATTGGAAAAAGAGCCAAGTATGTCAGTAAGGAAAATGCCATGGATTATGTAGCAGGTTATTGCTTACATAACGATGTCAGTGAAAGAGATTTTCAACTTCGACATGGTGGGCAGTGGGTTAAAGGTAAAAGTGCGGACAATTTTGCTCCACTAGGCCCCTTTTTGGCTACCAAAACTGAGATTCCTGATCCTCATAATTTGAGACTTTGGCTGAAGCTTAATGGGGAAACGATTCAGGACAGCAATACTTCTGATTTGGTATTTGATATACCTACCCTCATCGAACACCTCAGTCAATACATGACTTTATTGCCTGGAGATGTAATCTCCACCGGAACCCCAGCCGGAGTAGGGTTAGGCTTTGACCCACCAAGATATTTGGCGGAGGGAGACGTAGTGGAGCTAGGAATCGATGGATTGGGCGTTTCCAAGCAAGTGGCAGTCAATGATCCGGAAGCATGAGAATAGATGCTCATCAGCATTTCTGGAAGTATAATCCACAAAAACATCAGTGGATCAATGAAGATATGAAGGTCATCCAGAAGAATTTTCTTCCGGATGACCTGATCCCTTTACTTTCCCAACATCAGCTCGATGGCTGTGTGGCTGTTCAGGCTGATGAAAGTTTTTATGAAACCGCATTTTTAATTGATTTAGCGGAGGAGTTCAAGGAAATCAAAGCAGTAGTAGGTTGGGCCGATTTAGGTAGTGATGCCTTAGACAAGGATCTTGACCAGTTTTCCAAACACAAAAAGCTCAAAGGATACCGGGAAGTTTTGCAAGACAAACCGGTGGAATACATGCTTAGAAAAGAGTTTATCCGTGGAATTGAAAAAATAGGAAGGCGGGGATATACGTATGATATTCTGATCTTTCCTAATCAACTGGAAGCTACCCTTCATTTTTTGAAACGAAGTCCAGAGCAACCATTTGTCATTGACCATTTGGCTAAACCCAATATTAAGCTGGGAATCTGGAGAGAATGGAAAAAGGAACTTGCCCCTATCGCAGAGCGGGAATATGTTTCCTGCAAACTATCCGGTATGGTCACCGAGGCGGATTGGAAAACATGGAAACCCCATGATTTTGAAAATTACATGGAGATTGTTTTGGAGGCTTTTGGTCCCAAGAGATTGATGTTTGGTTCCGACTGGCCGGTATGTTTGGTCGCTGCAGGATATGAACAAGTATTTGAGTTGGTAGATCGTTTTACCGACAAGCTCTCACCTTCTGAGAAAAAATTAATTATGGGTGAAAATGCAGTGGATTTTTACGGGATAAAAGAATAATATAGATTAATACAACCCAAAATGGATTTAAATCTTAAAGATAAAGTCATCATCATCAGTGGTGGTGCCAAAGGAATTGGAGGAGCAATATCCAATGGATTGATTGATGAAGGAGCGATCCCGATCATCATTGACCCTTCCATCGAGGAAGGAGAGTTGATTTTAGAACGTGCCCCCATGAAAGCACTTCAAATTCCTATCAGACTCTTGGAAGCAAGTGATGCCGAAAAAGCGGTCAAGTTGACCATTGAGAAATTTGGAAGGATTGACGGTGTGGTGAATAATGCAGGCGCCAACGATAGCGTGGGCCTAGAAAATGGTTCCCCAGAAGCATTTGCCAATTCAGTTTCCAAAAACTTATTCCACTATTACCAGCTGGCCCATTATGCGCTTCCTCATTTGAAAAAAACGCAAGGAGCCATTGTCAATATCAGTAGTAAGACTGCGGTTACAGGCCAGGGAGGAACTTCCGGTTATACCGCTGCCAAAGGAGCACAATTGTCCCTGACCCGAGAATGGGCAGTGGAATTACTGAAATATAAAATCAGAGTCAATGCGGTAATCCCTGCTGAGGTTTACACTCCCCTTTATCAAAACTGGATTCAAACTTTTGATAACCCAGAACAGAAGCTAGCGGATATTACTAAAAATATTCCTTTAGGAAATAGAATGACTACTCCAGAGGAAATCGCTACCATGAGCATTTTCTTACTTTCTGACAAAGCCTCCCATATGACAGGACAACACCTGTTTGTGGATGGAGGATATACCCACCTTGACCGATCTCTTTAATGAACAACCCAACCCAAAAACCTGCCCTAGTCCCCAAAAATTTAATTCTTCCATTTATTCTGATCACCTCCCTCTTTGCTTTATGGGGTTTTGCCAATGACATCACCAACCCCATGGTGGCAGCCTTTAAAAGAGTGTTGGAATTGAATAACACCCAGGCATCTTGGGTACAAATGGCATTTTATGGAGGCTACTTTACCATGGCACTTCCCGCTGCCTTTTTTATTAAAAAATACTCCTACAAAACAGGTATTCTACTAGGACTTGGTCTGTATGGATTCGGAGCCCTCCTATTTTACCCAGCTGCAGCTTGGGAAAGTTATGGTTTCTTCTTGGCCTCCTTATACATCTTGACCTTTGGTTTGGCTTTTTTGGAGACCACTGCCAACCCCTATATTTTGGCTATGGGGCCAGAAGCCACCGCTACCCAACGATTGAACTTAGCCCAGGCCTTTAACCCAATGGGAGCTTTGGCAGGCTTGTTTGTAGCCAAACAATTCATCCTAAATGCCCTCCAATCCAATGAAACAGATGCGGATGGAAATATCATCTTCACGGCCTTGGATGAATCCGCCAAGGCCGTGATCAGAACTGCGGATTTGATGGTCATACGAAATCCTTATGTGATGCTTGGTTTGGTGGTTTTGGCCATTTTAGTCATCATTGCTTTAGCCAAAATGCCCGAAAGCAAAGACGCTAACAACCGAATTGACTTTGCTGCTACCATGAAAAGGTTATTGGCCAAAAGGAATTTTGTGGAAGGAACTTTTGCACAAATGTTTTATGTAGGTGCTCAGATCATGGTTTGGACCTATATCTACCAATACGCCGAAGTATTAGGGATTTCCAATGCATCTGCAGTGAATTATGGGTACTCTGCTTTGGTGGTATTTTTAATTGGAAGATGGATTTGTACCTACTTATTTAAGTTTTTTGCTCCGGCAAAGTTACTAGCCATATTCTCTGTATTAGCCATTCTATTTACTGCTGGAGCCATATTCCTTCCCGGGATGTTAGGTTTGTATAGTTTGGTAGCGATTTCCTTTGCTATGTCCTTGATGTTCCCAACCATTTATGGTATCGCTTTGGAAGGTCTTGGAGAAGACTCCAAGTTTGCTGCTGCCTTTTTAGTAATGGCAATTGTGGGAGGTGCTATCATGCCTACCTTACAAGGAATGATCATGGATATTGGAGGGGCAGGTTACGATGACACGCTAATTTTAGGGGTACCTGAGGTCAATTTCTCCTTTATTCTTCCTTTAATCTGTTTTGTATTTGTAGGATTGTTTAGTGTTCGAGTAAAATCTTCTGCCCAATGAAAACCCAAACATATGTACTGATCTGCGACCTGAAAAATGAAGAAGAAGCCATTCAAGCTTATGTGGAATGTCATAAGGCAGTGGCTCCAGAAATCATTGAAAGTATTCGGATTGCTGGAGTTTTGCAAATGAGCATATACCGATGGCAGAACCGACTAACCATGATTTTGGTGGGTGACGAGGATTTCTCTTTCGAAAAGAAGGCAAAACTAGATGAGAGCAATCCAAAAGTGCAGGAATGGGAGACCTTCCTTGGACAATATCAGACCAATCTCCCAGGTACTCCGGCTAATTGGAGATGGGCGATTACTGAGAAAATTTTTGAGTTTAAAGCCTAAGTCAGGTATTTGAATTCAAAAGCGGAAAGACTTTTCCCTTTCCTTCTTCTTTCTATCTTTGTGTAGAACAAAATTTACAACGGGGTGCCCAAAAGGCTGAGATGATACCCGAAAACCTGATCTGGATAATGCCAGCGTAGGAATTGTGAACCTCCTTATTTTTCACTTTCTCTCCATTTCTGGGATTCATTCAGGTCTATGAACATAGACGAATGAGTAAACTGATCAAACAAGAAAAATTTGAAGTAGCTCCTGATGGGCTTCGAAATTGGCAAGGTAGAAAAGAATGGTTTTTCAACCGGGATGATACCGACCATTACGAAGATTACTACGAGGGCCCTTATAAATTCCAGGAAGTCTGGCAAAAAAAGACCTTGGAGGAACTCATCAAACAGGATCATCGGGTGAAAACCTTATTGGAATTTGGTTGCGGAACTACCCGATTTACCCGCTGGTGGCATGAAATCGGATTGGAAGCTACCGGAGGAGACATTTCTCCTTTTATGTTGGCACAAGGGGTACAATTATTTGACGGAGACCTGGTGATGGCTGATTCACATCATATGCCTTTCAAGGATCATTCCTTTGATGCATTGGCTTTTGTCACCACCTTCGAATATTACAAAAACCCTATTCAGGTAATCCAAGAAGCGGTTCGAGTAGGAAAGTATGGGATCATTTTTGGAATGATGAACCGAAATACCCCCAAACTACTCCGACGTAAAGTCCAGCAGGTTTTCGGAAGAAACAATTATTATGTGACTGCCCATTTCTATACTCCCGCATCCCTGGAAGCATTGGTAGCAAAAGCCTTGCCTGACCGGAAATACAAAATCGAATGGAACGCCACTGGATTGCCAAAATGGTTCCCTAAAAAACAATGGAAAATCCCCTATGGTGATTTCTTTGGGTTCCATGTTCAATTATTGGATGTCTAATGGGAGCTTTTGAGAATTCAGCGGGTAAAGTCAGCTCGGAGGTGTTTAAAGAAGATGTTTTAAACTTCTGTGGAGCTGGAAGAAAAGAGGTCATTCATGGGCCCAGGTTCGGAGTAGATACTGCCATGGTGGATATTGGAAATGGAGATGCCTTGGCCATTTCGAGCGATCCTCTTTCATTGATCCCAAGTCTGGGAATGAAGGTTTCTGCATGGCTTTCGGTACATTTATTGGCCAATGATATGAGTACAACGGGCTTCGGACCACAATATGCTCAGTTTGTGCTCAATTTACCATTAAGCTTAAGCAGGGAAGATTTCCAGGAATATTGGCAACATATTCATTCCCTTTGTGAGGAAATGGAGATCAGCATCACAGGTGGGCATACCGGGCAAATCCCTGGAATTGAATCTACCATTTCCGGAGGGGGTACTTTCTTTTTGAAAGCTCCCAAAAACCAAATTCTAACTAGCTCATTAGCCAAAGATGGAGATGCTATTATCCTCACCAAACATGCAGCTATTTCATCTACATCACTCTTGGCTATGTCCTTTCCGGAAACAGTTCAGTCTGCTTTGGGAAAAAAGATCCAACAAACTGCGGCGGATAACTTCTGGAAACTTTCCGTATTGAAGGAAGCAAGATTAGCACATCAAACACTCACTCCACACCAAGAGCTACATGCCATGCATGATGTTACGGAGGGAGGGATTTTAGGTGCAATTCAGGAAATGGCCAGTGCCTCTGGTTTGGGTTTCACTGTAAATGTTGCAGATATACCTGTTCCAACGGAAGTTCAACAGGTGTCCGAACTTTTCGGGATCGACCCGCTTATTTCAATTGGAGCAGGATCTATGATTATGGCGGTTACCCCGGAAAGTGAAAATAAACTCATCAACCGATTAAAAGATGAAGGAATTCCGGCCGTTTCCATTGGTACTTTCACAAATAGTCCTAAGAATACCTTACTAGATAAGTCCGGTGGATCATCAAATTTTGAATTCAATGGAATTGACCCTTATTGGGGAGCATTCTTCAAAGCTTTACAACAAGGTATGACATGAAAAAACTAGAAGGAATATATTTGGTTCTGGATCCAAATCAACCCTGGCTAGAACTACTTGAAAAAACCCAACAAGCACTCAAAGGAGGGGTTCAACTACTTCAAATTTGGAATCACTGGCCTGAACAAGTCACCGAACAAGACAAGATCAAATTCTGTCAGGATATCAAAAAAATTGCACAGACTTATCAAGTTCCAGTACTGATCAATGAGGATTGGAAATTAGCCGAAAAGTGCAATTTGGATGGGGTACATTTAGACAAAGTACCAGAAGAATTTGAGCTAATAAGGGAATCTTTAAAAAGTAAAATCATTGGACTAACTGTAGGCAATCAAGAGGAACTGATCTTATGGGCGGAGGAAAATCAATTATCATACATCAGCTTTTGTTCAGTATTCCCTTCTTCCTCAGTTGATACCTGTGAGTTAGTTCACCCTGAAAGTATCCAGCAAGCCAGGAAATTGACTTCATTGCCGATCTTCCTTTCAGGCGGAATCAACCCAGAGAACCTGGAAAAACTTAGCCATTTCTCCTTCGAAGGAATTGCGGTTATTTCCGGAATCTTAAACTCTACAGACCCTGAAATGGCTGTCCAAACCTATCTCCAACAACTTAAATAGCATTTACATGAATCGAAAATTAGTAGATAAACTTTGTTGTCCTTTTGACAAAAGCGACTTAAAGATCCAAGTCATCCAAGAAACTGAGTATCAGGAAATCATAGAAGGATTACTCACTTGCGAATCCTGCCAACGGTATTTTCCGATCATCTATGGGATTCCCATTATGACTCCAGATGAATACCGGGAAAAAAGTTTGGAACTACCCAATTTGGAAAGATGGGGATTAGAAATAGATACAAAAACTAACTCTTTCAAAATAGCGGGACCAAAAACTACCAAAGAACTCAAATAAATGAGTATTTTAAACCCTCAAAACCAAATTGTTTGGAGAGTTTATCTTTCCAATTGAAGCCCAATAAATGAACCTATGAAATCACTATTTTTCGGTCTCTTACTCAGTATGACCTTTAGCAGTTCTTTTGCTCAAGAAATCGTTTTACCACTATGGGAAGGCACTCCACCCCTTCAAACGGATATGGGTTTGGAAGAAAAAGCCGTGGAGCAAGGAATTATTCGAATTGAAAATGTTCAGATTCCTCAGATTGAAGTCTTTTTACCAAGTAAGCAATCACGAACAGGACAAGCAGTAGTCATTTTTCCTGGAGGTGGATACCATATTCTAGCTTATGACTGGGAAGGAAGGGATTTTGCCAAATGGCTAAACACCCAAGGAATAGTTGGAATTGTCGTTAAATACAGACTCCCCGATTCCAAATCACTGACAGATGGGAAGGAGGTTCCCTTACTCGACGCACAAAGAGCTATTCGACTGGCAAGACATCATGCAAACGACTGGCAAATAGATCCAGACAAAATCGGTGTCTTGGGATTCTCTGCTGGTGGACATTTAGCCTCGACAGCAAGTACCCAATATGAGCATGAGGTGGATAGACCAAAAGATGCGATCGATGCATTACCGGCACGTCCAGACTTTTCAATTTTAGCTTACCCGGTTATTTCATTCAGGGATGCCAGTGCCCATTCAGGATCTAGAAGAAACTTAATCGGAGAAAACGCTCCACAAGAGTTGATCGATCGTTTTTCGGGTGAACTGAACGTCACTGAAGACACCCCTCCTACGTTCTTGGTACATGCACAGGATGACAAAGGGGTTCCGATCGAAAACAGCTTTTTATATTACAAAGCCCTTCATGCCAAGGGAGTTCCTGCTTCACTGCATATCTATCCTACCGGTGGACATGGTTTCGGCTTTGGCCTAGGTAAAGGCCCTGTTTCTGGATGGAGAGAGGTGTTGTTGGATTGGATGCAGTCTTTGGAAAGTGGGCAGTAGGCAATCACAGTGGGTAGTTATACCAATTAATCAATCGTTGGCAACAAAACCTCTTCGGGATTAAATGTCATTGGCACAGGGTGAAAAGCAGAGGAACGAAGCTCGTAACCCTGTGTAAACAATTTCGAAGTCCATTGCCACCTGCCCTGAACCTTGGTAGGAGATGAATCGTGATCACAAGAGGAGGGCTAGAAAGCAATTTTAATCAAAAGCTATCTATTTTGAACAATCGAATGATTTTTTGGTTTTAAAGTATCTTTATTTTTAAAATGGAACTAATCATTTTATTCCCTAATCCTCAATTTTTACAACATCTCAATTTTAAAATTTCATGATTAAAGTTATCGCTTTCGACGCAGATGATACCCTTTGGGTCAATGAGCCATTTTTTCGGGAGGCTGAAGAAAAATTCACGGAGATGTTAGAGGATTTCATGCCTCAACACAGCTCTTTAAAGGAATTATATCATACTGAGATTGAAAACATTAACATCTATGGCTATGGCATCAAAGGCTTCATGCTATCTATGATTGAAACCGCCATTCGGGTATCTGAAAAGAACATTCCATTAAGCATGATAGAGCGAATCATGGATATTGGAAAAGAAATGATGAGTAAACCAGTGGAAATGCTTCCCGAAGTAGAGCAGGTCTTAAAAGAACTGAGTTCGGATTATAGACTGGTAATGGCTACCAAAGGCGACTTGGTAGATCAGGAAAGGAAACTCAAGAAATCAGGTTTAGAGGCTTATTTCCATCATATAGAAATCATGAGCGAAAAAAAGGAAACTGATTTCCTAAAGCTCATCAAGCATTTGGATGTTTATCCATCCGAATTTTTAATGGTGGGAAACAGCTTAAAATCAGATATACTCCCTGTATTAAAACTCGGGGGTCATGCCATTCATATCCCATTTCATGTGACGTGGAAGCATGAAATGATCCACCATGAAATTGAACACGAACACTTTTATCAAGCCGAACAGATTTCAGATATAATCCCTTTGATCAAGGAAATGTGAATCAGTGGTTAGTGGTCGGTATTCAGTTGGCAGTTCTCAATACTTCAGATTTCCTATTTCGTACTACCTACTTCTCACTTCAACTATCAATCCCCCTACCCCCTTTTCAAAGGGGGAGTTGGCAGTCTTACTCTTAACTTTTAGTTCTGAATACTGGGACCTGAACACTCTAAACTGATTTATGACTTCTTACATCATACATCTTATATCCTATATTCTCGCCTGATAAGTATACAATTGATAATACCTTCCTTCCAAAGCAATCAATTCTTCGTGCTTCCCTCTTTCTACAATCTTGCCTTGTTCGATCACCAAAATCTGGTCTGCCTGTCTGATCGTGCTCAATCGGTGTGCAATCACAAAGGTGGTTCTTCCCTTCATCAAGTCTTTTAAACTCGCTTGAATCAAAGTTTCTGATTCCGTATCCAAATTTGAAGTAGCCTCGTCCAAAATCAATATTCTTGGATCAGCCAAGATGGCTCGTGCAATGGCAATTCTTTGTCGCTGTCCGCCGGAAAGCTTCACCCCTCGTTCTCCTATCAAGGTTTCCAAACCATCTTCAAAGCGATCTGTAAATTCCTGTACATGTGCTGCATGAACTGCCTGAAGCAATCGTTCCTCCGAGGCATCAGGTCTTGGGAACAGAATATTTTCCCGAATAGTCCCTTCAAAGAGGAAATCATCCTGCAATACCACACCCAATTGGGCCCTGAAAGAGTCCAGCGTCACCGTAGCCAAATCATTTCCATCCAGGTAAATACTACCAGAGTCTGGAGTTAAGAACGTAGCTGCCAGTCCGGCAATAGTAGTCTTTCCTGAACCTGAAGTCCCTACCAAGGCAGTCACAGATCCAGCAGGTGCTTCAAAACTTACCTCTTTCACCACCTCTTTTCCTTCTTCATAAGAAAAAGAAACTCGGTCAAAAACCATATCTCCTTTAATTTTGGCCAAAGACAAAGTTCTCAGGTTATCGTCTGCCTCCAAAGGAGTATTCATGATTTCCTCAGTTCTATCTAATCCTGCAAAAGCTTCAGTCAACTGGCTTCCAATGTTTGACATCTGAACAATCGGAGCAATCATAAATCCCAAGTAAAGGGTAAAAGCCAGGAAATCCCCAAATGTCAATTGCTCTTGCATGATCATATAACCGCCCAAACCCATGATCCCTGCAGAAGCTAGCCCAAGCAATAAGGCTCCTGCAGAAGTCACAAAGCTGGTAGCCGTCAAACTTGCCTTTACATTCAAAAACAGCTCTTCTACCCCTCTGGCAAAGGTTTTGATTTCCTGTTGCTCGGCATTAAATCCTTTGATCACTCGTATTCCTCCCAAGGTTTCGGTAAGCCTTCCTGTCACCTGCGCATTAATCTTTCCTCTTTCCCTGAATATCGGTCGGATTCTTCCAAAGGCTTTTAAGGACACCAAACCGAAAATCACCACAGGAAGCAGCACAAACAAGGTCATTTTAGGAGATATGCTGATCAGTAAAAACAGCGAAATGATAGCCGTCAAGATCCCCCCTACCATTTGGGCAAAGCCCGTTCCGACCAGGTTCCTCACTCCTTCCACATCCGACATGATTCTGGACACCAATTCTCCAGTTTTAGTATTATCAAAGAATCGGATAGGAAGTTTGATGATGTGACTTTGGACCTGGGACCTTAACTTGGCGATCAGGTTTTGTGCTTCCACGCTCAGGATTTGAGTCAGGGCATAAGAGGTGACCGACTGGATCACGATGGCGGTCACAACGGCAATAATCAACCATTTGAGCATGGTCAGGTCATTGCTGGGTATCACATCATCTATCAGGTATTTACTGGCTCCTGGGAGCACTAGGCTGGCGAGTCTACTGATAATGATCAAAAAAAGACCTAAAAATAAATGCTTTCTTCTGGGCCAGATGATGGTTTTAAATACCTGACCCATGGTCACTTTGCGTGCTGCTTTTTTAGCCATGAAATAGTGCGTTAAGATTGGTAAACCTGAATTCAGGGAATTCAGTTCAGCTTGTAATTTAAATCTAAGAACATAAATCTCGAATTAACTACTCAAGGAATAACTACGATATCAATAATACAATAATTAATAGATGAACTAATTATTTAGAATTATTTCGCATATTTACCATATAGCTGTATATACGCAACTTTTGAATATTTTTTTAATGAATAAAGCAGTTGAAATAGAAGTAAAGGGGAGAAAGATTCTCTTGAAAATGCCAAAAAATGAAGCTGATATCAGCTTTGTGAGAGGCATTCTTTATTCACGTTGGAATAAAGATCTTTTTCTTTGGGAAATCCCCCATTATCCTGGGAATCTGGAAAAGGTAAAGGGGTATTTTGGTAACAGGATTTCAATACTACAAATCCACTTAGAAATATCAAGCCCAGTTACCAAAAAAGGCGTCATTCAGGAAAATGAGGTAGTAATGGTGCATGCCAACAGTGGACGCATCAAATTGATTTTTGGTTTTAAAATTGAACTAATTAGGTATCTCAAAACAATACCCTATTACAAATGGGACACTCAAAACAAATGGTGGACAATTCCTTATTCCAAGCAGTATGAAGCAGAAGTAAAAAAGAAAATTGAAGAATTAGGTTTAAAACTCATCTTTAAGCAGGAAAAAGCGAATAAAATAAAACCAAAAACCAGTCCTTTATCTATTCCAGATTATAAAAAATGTCCAGAGGCCTATGTGAACAAGCTTAAAGAAAGGAGATATAGCCCAAGTACTATAAGAGCTTACATCCCCCTTTTTGAAGAGTTTATAAACCACTTTCCAGATCTTGAAATAGACAGTTTAGGCGAGAAAGAAATATTGGAATTTTCAAGATATTTGGTAACGGAGCGGAAAGTTTCAAGCTCATTACAAAATCAAGCGATCAATGCAATTAAATTTTATTTTGAAAAAGTAAAAGGTGGCGAGCGTAAATTCTACCATGTGGATCGGCCAATCAGAGAAAAAAAATTACCCACAGTCTGCAGTCAGGAAGAAATCATATCCATTTTTAATGCAACGAAAAACTTAAAGCACAAAGCAATTTTGATGACCATCTATTCTGCAGGATTGAGAGTATCCGAATTAATTGATTTAACGATCAATGACATAGATTCCAAGAGAATGCAGATATTCATCAAACAAGCCAAAGGTAAAAAAGACAGGTACACGATATTATCAAAAAGAACATTAACAATTTTAAGGGAATACATCAAAAGAGAAAGACCTATATATTACCTTTTCGAGGGACAAGGGAGTACAAAAGAGAAACCAATAAAATATTCCACTACCAGTATTGAATCCATTGTAAAGGCAGCAGTATCAAAAACCAACATCAGAAAAAAAGTAACACCTCATACACTAAGGCATTCCTTCGCTACCCATCTTTTGGAGAATGGTACTGATCTCAGATACATCCAAAGTTTGTTGGGGCATGAAAGCCCAAAAACAACACAAATTTACACCCATATTACCACAAAAGGATTTGATCAAATACAAAGTCCCTTGGATAAATTGGACATTTAACTAAGTTTACTAAGTTAACATAAATGAGAAATATCACCAACTACCTGTGGATACCGATCCTATTTCGGATGATATACCCAATTGGGGATATACAAACGTTAGCGCCAATGTAAAATGACCGACAACGAAACAATATATTTTGAACTAAAGGACAGCGGAGACTTCATTAGAATTGAATTGATGAATTTGAATTATCCAAACGCTGAACTCGACTGGGACAGGAATTGGATTAAATCAAATGTGATCGTCAAGGCAGGTGGTTTCTCAGGACAATTTGAGTGTGACTTAATGACTACTGACTTTGAAAGATTCAAAAAAAGTCTTTCGCAGCTTTATGACAAGTTGGACGGAACGGCATCCTTTAATACAATGGAAGGACAGGTTGAAATAAAAATTAAAGGAGATGGGATCGGACATTTTGAAGCTGACTGCTCTGTAATGGACGATGCAGGAATAGGAAACAAACTTGATTTTGAGATAAATTTTGACCAGACAATTATTTCCGAAATGGTAAGACAGCTTAACGATATAACTAAAACCTATCCAATTTCAGGCGACTTGAAAATCAAAAAATGAATACAAACACTGGCGCTAACAATACCTAAAGCTAATGCGGTCATTTCGCCTTCGGCAGACTATGATACGGTTGACAATGTCGATCTCGGTTCTTTAAGAATTCACGCAAAGCCGCACTAGCTTTAGCCAAACCGTTATGCACAATAGCAAGACACGACAATGAAACATCATTTTGGAGATTTTTTAGACAGGACGGGCGACTATTGGACGACAATTCCAAATAGAGAAAGATTTGCATTTATAGCGGACTTTGAAATTGCAAACAAAGACGAAGTGAAAATCTTAACCATAAGTAAGACTCAAGAAAAAGAGCATTGGGAACAAGTTTTTGAATGTCAAAATCTTGAAGAAATGACTCTACACGACCCAAGTAAAGAACAAGTTCAAGCAATTCGTAAATTGACAAATCTCAAAAGAATTAGGGTAACATTTTTCCGAGCTAAGGACATTGAATTTCTTGGTGACCTAATAAATTTAGAAGAAGTTATACTTGAATACGTTTCTGGCTTTTCAGACTTGACACCATTAATTAAATTGACAAAATTAAAATCTTTGCATTTTGAGAATCTGCGTAGAGTTTCAAATTTTGACGGATTAAAAGGACTTAATAGTTTAAGGTATTTACATATTGACGGAACACTTGACTGGAATCAACCGATAGAAAACTTTGAGTTCTTAAAGGGACTTCCAAACCTTGAAGTTTTCTCATTAGGTTTTATTATTAGCAAGACAGAATTTCCTTCATTTCTACCAATACTACATTTGAAAAAATTAAAGAAAATTAAAATTGGACGGGCAACATTTAAGACAAATGAATATGCCTTTCTTCAAGCAGCTTTTCCGAACTTTGAAGGCTGTTCGTGGGACTTATGTTGGGATTATCAGGACAATTTTGAATTTTTAGGCAAACGAGCAGGATTTGTAAAAAAGAATAGCCCAATTGCAAAAGAACGGTGTGACGAATTTGTAAGGACATTCGAAGAAATGAAAAGAGAATCAGAAACAATAATCAAAAGCTACTGTGCATAACAGCACCTACCCAAAAGTGGCGGTTCAGTGGTTAAATCAAGCTTTGTGCTTCTATCAAAGTTTCTGCCTGCATGACAGTGAAGTGCTTCGAAATCACCACCTTCGGGTAGCTGCAAAACGTTGTGTTTCATGCAAGATTAAATATAAAATGGTAATAATATGAAAAGAAAAGCTCTCCATTTAACGTTAATCGGACTCTTTCTGGTTATAGGATATTTTGAATCAAACGCCCAAAGTTTTAATCGAGCGATTAAGACGGTCGAGAATTTTGAACCCTCGATTCCTCACCCTGAACAAGATAAAGACATAACTCAAAAACTAGCTGAGCTTGAGAAAAAAACGGGTAAGAAACCAAATATAGTATGGATCATTATTGATGATTTGGGGTATGGAGAACCTGGCGCTTATGGAGGTGGAGCTGCTATTGGTGCCGCGACACCAGCAATGGATAAACTGGCTGCTGAAGGTTTAAAATTGACCTCCTGTTATTCCCAACAAACCTGTACCCCAACACGGTCAGCCATTTTAACAGGAAGGCTTCCTGTTCGCACGGGATTAACTCGTCCTATATTGGCAGGCGATAAGATAACTAAGAATCCATGGGCCGATGAAGTAAGCCTACCCAAACTACTGAGCGACAACGGCTATTATACCCTGCTTACAGGAAAATGGCATGTGGGTGAAGCTGAAGGCATGCGCCCGCACGATGTAGGTTTTGATGAATATTACGGCTATTATCCGGCCCAAAAAGAGATTACTCAAGGAATTGACCCAAGACGTTTCCCTGATTTGGTGCTTAATGAAGAACTTATTAAAGCGTTTGAAACTATTCGTCCAGCTAATCACTTGACGCATGGCTTTAAAGACGGGACAACCAACGAACTGGAGGAAATCAAAAGCCTGGGAGACATGGGACGTGCTGACCATAAATTGGCCGATTTTACCATTTCTAAGATTAAGGAATTGTCTGGATCGGATAAGCCCTTCTTTATTGAGCATTGCTTTATGAAAGTGCATGCCGATAATTTTGACAACCCTGATTATCCAGGGCTTAGTGCTGCCAAATACCCCTATAAAAATGCTGTTGTTGAAGTAGACATGCATATTGGTCGAATTCTTAAAGCATTGGAAGAAGCAGGTGAATTAGAAAACACTTTTGTCTTCGTCACTTCAGACAACGGCCCGCAAATGGATGCCTGGCCAGATGGTGGATATACTCCGTTTAGAGGAGCTAAAGGAACAACATTCGAAGGTGGTGTTCGCGTACCGGGTATTGCCTATTGGAAAGGAATGATAAGCCCTGGAAGAGCAAGTGATGATGTTTTTGATTTAATGGATCTGTTCGGCACTAGCCTACGCCTTGCAGGCATTTCTCAAGACGAACTCCCTGATGACAGATATTATGATTTTATTGACCAATCAAGTTTCCTGTTTCACGATAATGGAAAGGGGAATCGGGAATCGGTTTATTTTTGGTGGGGTACTGAACTGATGGGCATTCGAATGCGAGAATACAAAGAACACATTAAAGTCATTATCCCACAAGCACCTCATATGTGGATTGACTATGCAACTATTCAGGATGTTGGCCTAGCACCTTGGCTGTTCAATTTATACATAGACCCAAAAGAAGAAATGCCTGTAGGGCATCGTAGAAATGCCTGGTTAGCTTCTTTAGGTGCACAGTTGAAATCGCATGCGGCAACATTCAAAAAGTATCCACCAAAAAACATTGGGCTGTAATTGGAATCAACTAGAGTTGAAATAACACCTGAAAATAAAGCACGAAAACACAACAATGTGTATGGTGCATAGCACCCTGTGGGATGCTACGACACCATACACAAACCGTTGTATGCAAGCAGAATGACAGACCATTATAAAATATCATTAAGAATATTAAAACGACTTTTGGAAGAGTCTGATAATTCACATTGGGCTAATTGGATAAGTACGGATATTGAACTGTGGGAGTCTAAAAAAGATGTAAAACATCATCTAGGTGCGTACGGTGGAATGGGGTCGATAAATGACTTATATGTTGGTGGAACTGACAAACTGGGTATTTGGAACAACCAAGTATTTGACACAATCAAAAACCTATGTTGGAGTTTAGCGAAACACCGGATTGACACTGCACCAACATCATTAAAATTTTACCAATACGGAACTGGGCAAATGAGTGGATGGCGATGCAGAAATTGCGGACATTCAAGGCTAGATGAAAATCAAATTGAACAATATCTTTCTTTTAAATTTTTACCAGAACTGATAACGGATTTGATTAAGAAAGACGAACTGGAAAACCTCTTACCAATTTCTAATTGGATAGATACAGAAGAAATTGAATCTGTACGCATAAGAATTAAAAAGTATTTGACTACATCCGAAATTGAAGTTTCAAAATTCCAAAGTTGGTTAAAGACTTGCCCTAAATGTGAAAGTGATGATATCTGCGTTTACAGATGGGAATGGGGTGATACAGAGAAAACGATAATCGAGTCAAAGGACAATCTGAAAATTAAAAAAAGCCAGCATACAACAATGGCTATACCCAAAAAGGGTTTCATTGCTAAATTGAAAAGTTGGCTGTCATAACATACCCGCCAAATCGTTGATTTGGCTTTTAAAATAAATAAGATAAAAACAAAATGCAACGCTTTGGCTCAGTGCAATCCAAAAGGTTTTCTCTTAGAAATCCCTTACTGGGCATAGCCTAACCGTTATGCACCATAAATACAAGACGAATTAATGAAAAGAATACTAACCGCCCTAATGCTCGGAACTCTCATTTCCTGCAATCCGAACATTGAACTGAGCAAGATTGTCCCAACCGAAGTAGATCAGTTTGCAAGAACATTCATCACAGATATTCAACAAAATCAAATTGACGAATGTCTAACCAAAGTCGCTGAGAACATGCAGAACGAAGAAGGCCGAACCTTCATGTCTAACATTGCATCTGGAATCAGTTCACTACAGTTGGACTCGCTGAACATGATAAATGGTCGATATACTTCTTTCATGGGCGACAATCCAACAACAAACTATATTGTTGAGTACGAACAAGAACTTGATGAACAGTCAATCTATTTCTTCTTCAACATCTTAAAAGAAGGGAACAAACTAACAGTAACAGGATTTGACGCAAGATGGATGGAAGCACCCTTGTCGAAAATCCATGCCTTTACGTTTTCTGGAAAGCCTGCTATTAACTACATATTTTTCATCCTGGCTATTGCCTCCGTTGGTTTTGTCATTTTCACTTTAGTAGCGGCTATTCGAACACCAATGAAACGTAAATGGCTTTGGATTATAGGAATCTTGTTTACATTTATCAAGTTCAAACTGAACTGGACAACTAGCGAATTTGACTTTCAACTCATCAGTTTTCAACTTCTGGGAGCTGGCTTTTCTAAGTCGGGTTTAGTTGCTCCTTGGTTCTTAACATTTTCAGTTCCTGTTTTTGCTATTGCTTTCTGGATTAAGAAATTTCAGAAGGAGAAGGAACAGGCTCAAGATGAGAAAATGGCGAACATTATTGCCCAACATAGCAAGAACGAAGAGGGTAAAGGTGCATAACATTTGCTATGAATGAATGGGGTTTTATCGGTCAGGATAGTTTGGCGGCACTTGGAAAGGCCGCCACAAGTTTTAAATTTAAATCAAGGCGTGGCTATGTGCGAGACGAGAGATTAGTGCTTTCTAATCCCCACTCATCATAGCTGGTCGTTATAGCGCATACTAGAACATGAATCCATACAAAAGCATTTGGATTAACCCTAGAGTTACTTTTGAAGAATTAGCAAGTAGAGAAAAACAACCTTTTCTGATACTGCCAATAATAGGAAACGGTTTAATCTTCGGGTTAGATGCATATCCAGATATAGCCTCTATTTTTGATGAAGGAGGAAGGATTTGGGCTTTCTTTTTTGCATTGCCTTTAGGTATTGGATTATCTTTCTTGATGCTTGGCTTAATTATACCAGGACTTATTAAATTTTGTGGCAAGATTTGGAAAGGAGAATCCACTCTAAGAAAAATGTCCAATATTTGCTCCCTTTCGTTTTTCCCATTGAATATTGTCCTAATCTATCAAATTTCAATTTTTATTTTCGGGGTAGAACCAAAGTTGGAAAATATAAATTATGGGATAATTTATTTGCTCTGGCTTTAGTCATTTGGTCTCCTAATTATTGGAGTAGCTAAAATTCAAAAATTTAAGTATAGCATAGCTTTGTTAAATATTCTGGTAAGTTATTTGCCAATTTTAATTTTTGGCTTGTTGAGAAATTGAAAAAAGGAGGATTGTAATGTCCTAATTTTAATCTATTGAATTAATGGATTTCAAACTAACCTAAGATGTTTTTGAAAGTCAATTACTCAAATAATAGGCTTTCGCAATTTGAGATTAGTAACTTTTAAGTTACATTTACGTTATGGAAAAAGTAAGGGAGGTCATTGCTTATCAGGACCATTTTGAGAACTTTTTAAAAGCCCAAACAGAAAAAGTTCAAAACAAGGTTTTTAAGGTCATTGAAGCGATTGAAACTTTGGAAAGAGTTCCAGAAACTTACCTGAAAGCTATCAAAACAAAGAAAGGGCTATATGAAGCCAGGGTTCAGTTGGCATCTAATATATGGAGGGTGTTTTGTTTTTTCGATGAAGGAAAGCTAGTGATACTTCTCAATGGCTTTCAAAAGAAAACCCAAAAAACACCAACCAAGGAAATCGAAAAGGCTGCCAAACTGATGGATGAATATTATGCTGAAAAGGAAGTTAAAAAAGGAAAAAAGAAAGGAAAATGAATACAAAGAGCTGGAAAGATATCAAAGATGATGTGTACGGGGTCAAAGGAACCGAACGCAGGGATGAATTAGAAAGGGATGTTGAGTCATTCAAAATTGGCTTGCAATTAAAGAAGGCAAGAGAGGACAAAAATCTCACCCAAGAGCAATTAGCGGAATTGGTGGATAAGAAAAGAACCTACATTTCAAGGGTGGAGAACAACGGAAGTAACTTGACACTGAAAACCCTCTATGAAATTGTTGAAAAAGGATTAGGTGGGAAGGTAAAAATCTCCATTGAACTCTAAAAAAGGAAATACGCGCTATAACACCACCTTAGAGGACAACGGGCTGAACCGAGTAAAAATGAAAATCTATCCCTTTAACAAGTTAGTTGTAGGCTGGAAGCGAAGGGCTCCGAATGCCCACCGTCTCCAAGCTGAGGACCGTTAGCAGAAAATCAAAAAAAGAAAAGTTGAGACCGAGGAAATTCATGATTTTAAAGATGATACTTTTACTTAGTTGTAAAGGTAATTATGTGTATGAAAATGAGGAAATTACCTCGCTTTCAAAAACTCTTCCAGAGGTATTTGAATCATTTTATTATTCAAACTACTGTAAGTGGATTGAAGATGATTTAAGTAGTTTTTATGATACAATTCCATTCAATGAAGACGATAATTCATCGGAATTGATTTTCAAGGAGCTTGTAGAAAAGAAATGTAGAATTAGTCATATTGCAGAATTTGATGGTAATTTGATTTCGTTACCTGAAGTTATTAAGCAAAATCATTGGTTAATTAATATCTATGATACTAGTGATATTGTTTACTTTGATTTGACTACCACAAAGAACTTTGCAACACTTAAGTCAAGATATATTGGTTTTAATAGTCTTTACTTAAATGAAAAATACAGAATTGAACCGATAGATTTTAAAGAAAATTATACCAATGAAAATTTCAAGTTTAGATCTGAAATTAGTAGAGTGAGTTTCAACGACAGCCTTACTCAAGGTTTTTACTACATTACCATTTGGAAAGATGGTGGTTTTCAAAAAACTGGTACATCTACATTAATTCTGATTGAAAAAGATAAAAGTAAGTGGAGGGTTAAGGAAATTAAGTATTACAGGAAGGGATAAAATGAATTCTGCTAACATCACCTTGGAAGACAGCGGGCGGTTCCGAGTAAATAGAAAGTTTAGGATCTTATATGAGTTAGGAGTAGGCTGTAAGAGAACGGCTCCGATTGCCCGCCGTCTCCAAGCTGAATCCCGTTGGCACACATATAAAAAAACGTTTCTAAATTGAAAAATAAGGTAATTTTAATATTTCTACTACTAATTTCATTCAGCGGATTTACTCAAAATCTGACTGAAAAAGAATTCGTGATTCTGACTTTTGAAATGGACAGAAATAAAGATTCTCACGGAACTTTTATTTACTATTGGATTGCGGAATTGGAAAAGTATGAGAAAGTAGATGAATATAAAGAACCTAAAATCTCTTCCCTTTTTCTACACGAATTTTATGGGAGCGAACAATTGGAATCTTGTTGTCTTGGAAAGGTTTCTTATCCTTATACAATGACTACTGATACGGAATTCAATTTTCCTGATAATTACAGCGAATATCTTACTGAATTGCGAGTATTAGTTAAAAAGAATAGGAAGAAGATCCAGGAAATTAAAAAGGAATGGCAAGAAGGCTACCGTGAAGAAGTAAGAGTTTACGCAACAGCGATACGAGGCAAATTGTGTACGTGTGAATTTGGGGGAAACACATATTTAACTACAGGTGAACAAATCAATTTTCCAAAAGGGAAGCATGAAGTTTTAAAAGATTACTTAACACAGGAGAAAAATATTTTACTTTTTAAAGATTTTTCTGGTTTTGACTTCTCCAATACGGACTATCGGACTGGAAAATAAACGTGTGCCAACAATATATAAAAACAATGCTTAAGCCTGTCTCGAATCGAAACTCCCTTCTCTCTTGCTTAGCGGATTGTCCTGCGGACAATCCAGCTCGCCAGCTAGCACAATTTTTTATACGGGACGTTATGTGGCATTGAAATAATATGAGGTACCTATTCCTAATTTTCTTACTAATTTCAATTGATGGTTATTCACAGGACGAGCAGAAATTTTATGTAGATGAATTACTTGAGAGAATTCAATATTTAAATAACCCTAATTCAAATGATACACTCTGCATTTTTGAAATAGAAAGAGCTAAAAAAGATATAGAAAATGGAAGGGTTGTATTCACCCAACCTATTGGGTTTCTTTTTGGAGATATTCGATATGAAAGTGAGTTAAGGAAACTTTGCAAAGAATATGGATTGACATTCGATTTTGACTTAATAAGTGATGTAATTTATGAAGGTCAAACACAGGGTTGTTATGGGGATTTCATGGATAAAGTAATTATTGAGAAATATGGAATAGGCTTCAAAGAAGATCTGCATGAAAAAGCTGATAGTCTTTTCTTATTTCGTACTCAATCAGAAAATATACTTGTGAGATATTGGGATTGTGACGAAAGGCCAAGACTACCAAAAGAATTAGAAAGAAATGGAGATTATTTAACAACTATAAAAGTAAATAATCTAAATATCGTGGAAGATAAAACTGAATACGGAGGTTGGCCTTTTTTTGACATAGGCTTTATAATAGAAAAAGACAGCACAATCTCAGACTTTTATATAAGCAATTTTGTGCCTCATTTGGAAGAGAATAAGAAATTTAGAGATTATTTATTCAAAATTGCGGTAAAGGAACTAAAAACTAATTATTCAAGATGGATACCCGGAAAAATCAAAGGTATCCCGGTTAAAACCGATAATAATGTTAGGATATTTTTTGCGAAAGAATAATAAACACCACATAACATCACATATAGCTTATGCCGGTTGAACGTCTTAAAATAAGGTTTTCGCTCCTAAGCAGGCTTTGGTTTCAGGGGGGAGAAAGTGTTCCGAAACCGCCAAAAGCCATATGCAAACCGTTAGGTGCAAGCTGAAAATGAAATGACGTACTTCAATTCACATGACGTCCCGTAATACAAACTTCTTCAGATAATTGGAGAAGAAGTGAAAAATGGTTTGATCGGAAGCACCACTTATTTCATTAAGTCCTTTGATTCAGTGGAGCGAATAGAGTTGATGGAGAATGCGAAAGGAATCCTTCAAACATTCACGAATGGACTTCTGCTAAGAGTATTCAAGAACAATCAATCTATTTCCATCCCCATTCCTTTCTCAGACATCAGTAAACTTGAACTTAGAAAAGGTCAAGAGATTGTTGAACCTATTTGGCTTTATCCTATGTGGATACTCTTGAAACTTGGAGTTCGTATTGAAATTGCGAGATACTTCAGAATGAGAGTTGGAGAGTATTCAATAGATCCAACAGTTCTAGAAATCGAAACCCGAGATTTTAAACTTGGACTCGAAACCAATGGCTACACCTTCGACAGTCAGGAGAACTACTTTTCAAAATTCACTGAAATAAAGGACTTAAAAATAAAAAAGCCTGTACCTAACAAAGGCAAAGCAAACATGCTCGGGGAACGGTAAACATTCACATATTATCTTTCAAACCAAATTCATCTTGGCGTTAGGCAACATTATCATAGCCTTAGTTTCCTTTTTCAATCATTTTCGTATTTATGAGATATGGGTATAGTAAAAAACAATATTGATAAAATCATTCAATTATGCTCTTCGCACGAAGTGGATAAGCTATACCTTTTTGGTTCTGCTGAAACTGATGCTTTTACAGAATCAAGTGATGTGGACTTGCTTGTTAGCTTCCGTAAGTTTGATTTAGGTCGTTATTTTGAAAACTACATGGACTTTAAAAGTAAGCTTGAGGGCTTATTGAAACGGAAAGTCGATTTAGTTGAAGAACAAACTTTAAAAAACCCTGTTTTGATCCGCTCTATAGAAAGAACAAAACAGTTGATCTATGGATGAGAGAATTGAAAAGTGGTTGTTTGACATCAAACTATCAATTGAGGAAATTGAATCATTTTTTCCAGAAGAAGAGTTTAACTTTTTCGATTATAAGGAAAATACAATGTTGAAAAGAGCGGTTGAACGTAACCTTGAAATCATTGGAGAAGCAGTTAATCGAATCTTAAAAAGGGATGATTTATTTGAAGAGAAAATAAAAAATGCTCGTGCAATTGTAGGATTAAGAAATTAAGTGATTCACGCTTACGATAGTATATCAGATGAAAACATTTGGTCGATTTTGATCAATCATCTTCCGAAATTAAAAACGGAAGTGGATTTACTCCTTAAATATCACGTTGCCTAACACGGTGTTAAGCCATGCTAGCCGTTTCGGTTCAGAATCCCCCACCTCACCCAAATCACCAAACAAAGCTTCCTAAAAACGAATTACGCTTTACCTCAGAATGCTTTATTTTTATCCAAATGTGTAGCTTCGTGGCAACTAAACGCACAGGCTAATACACAAACGTTAGCAATAATTGAAAATTCACAATTGAAGAAAATTACTGAAGTAGAACGAATAGGAAATGGGCAAACGAAGGTGAGCTTTAAATTCCCAATAACCATGTTCGAATTCCTTTTCCTTTTTATTCTTGGGATGGCTTTAATTGTATTAGCTTTTCTTAATATGAAAATGTCCAATACTTTTATAGCTAACATTCTAATATCCATACTTGGAGCATTCGGGCTTTTACTTTTCTTTGGATTTATAGATTTAATAGCACTTAATTTTCGAACATTGATAATCAATAATCAGACTGGAATGGCTGTGTTGAATAAATTCACAGGTAAAAAATTCATTCAAATTGACGATATAAGTCACGTCTTGATAAAGAATAAAAGGAATTCAGGACTAAAAAATTCCAACGGAGCAATTCAAGGATCCGATACTATCGCAAGCTCAATCCACTTACAACTCAAGAGCGGAAAATTGATCAAATTAATTCCTCTGAAGGGAGTGAGAACTTCCAAGAAGAATGCGAACGGTGAACTAATTGAATTGTCTAAGAATTCGGCCAAGGATATTGCCAAATTATTGAATGTTAAAATACTAACTGATTAAAATATTGCTAACAAATGCTATAAATGAATGGGGTTTTAACGGTCAGGATACTTTGGTGGGGATTGGAAAGTCCGCAACAAGTTTTAAATTTAAATAAAGGCGTGGCTATGTGCGAGAGGAAAGGTTAGTGCTTTCTAATCCCCACTCATCATAGCCAAAACGTTGGTATTCATTATAAATAATAAGATATGAAATTAGCAAAAACACTTTGGATACTAGGAAATTTGTTTATAAACATTACCATTGGAATTTATATCTATCTTTCGAGTAAAGCGCCATTAGATCCCCTTGAAAGACATAATTATATAAACGAGAATTGGGATATTTATGCAGGCCATTGGAAAGCCGAATTTGTTTTTATGACTATGATTGCAATTGGAGCAATTTATTTCGCTATTAACTTTAAAAAGATTAGTTGGACGTTAGTTTCTGTTGGCCAATTAATTTCACTCAGTTTATATCCAATTATGCTTGGCGGTTATCAAAATACGCCTTTTGAAATTGCAGAAATGGCTAATCAAATGGCTATCGTCGTTTTTGTATTTGGAAATATAGTTTTCCTTGGAGGTCTGATACATCTATATCTCTATGACTTGTTATTAAATAAATGGATTCGATTTTCTGCTGTTGGCTTTGCAAGTATTGCACTTATTGCTTTTTCCATATCATTCATGGGTTTTATCGGCTGGAAACAAGCATTAATAATAGGGCCTCTCACAAATTTACTTTTTCTAATTAATGCTTATTATGGCTTCAAAATCAAATTAGAAAACATGAAAAAATAATTTACGAAATGCCAACAATGTATATAGCGTAGTAAAACACGGCATATACTGAACGTTTACAAAAGACAAATTAATATTAAATAATAAAGGCCCTTATGGTCCTTTATTATTTAATATAAGTTACAAAATGCAACTCTTCCTTTACGCATTAAGTGATAAGGACACTGGAACTTTGTTCGTAACAATGTCAAAAACAGGTGACATATATGCAAAGGAAATTAATTTTTGCTTTTCTTCCTCTGTAAGGTCTCCTTCTATCTTGAAGTTCACTTTGATCTTCTGATACCCATTTCTAATAGTTTCGTCCAATCCTAAAAAACCTTGAACATCGAGATCTCCTTCTAAACTTGACTCTACATGATCCACAGAAATTCCGTTGGCAGCAGCATGAAGCATCATGGTTGTGGTCATACAACCAGCCAAACCATGAAGAATAAATTCTACAGGGTTAGCACCTTCGTTGTTTCCCAATAAAATTGGTGGTTCACTGTTGTCAAAAACAAATGGTTCCTTTCTGGTTTCGTCTTCTCTACAAGCACCATAAAAATCTTGAATAGTACTTCTGTTGTGTCCTCCAGAAATCCATTTGTTTCTAGCTCTAAATTTAAATTTTGCAATTTCAGGGTTAGATTGAATTGCTCCAACGGTATCCATAATATCTTGAGATTTGAATCCGTTTACTGTTTTTTGTAATGTTTCCATTTTTAAAATATTTTTTTGTTTATAATGTTTAGGAATAAACATGCCTCATACCTAAAACACAATACACTGATTATCAGTGTTTTAAAATAAATATTATCAAATAGTGTTGACGATATTTCGTCATAATTCATTTTTCAGGTAACTTAAATTCGTCAGTAATTATTTTTCATCATGCAACCACAAAAAAGCACACCCTCAATAATTGCTTTAAAACAAATTGTAGAAAGTACCTCTCAATTTACAGGGAAAGAATTTTTTGAAGCTTTGGTAAAGCATTTAGCTGAAATTTTAGATGTCTATGGCGTATGGGTCACAGAATACTGGGAGGACCAAAATAAATTGAATGCCCTGGCTTTTTGGTTGGACGGGGCATACGTAGATAAATATGAGTATTCCGTACCCAATACCCCGTGTGAACCCGTTTTAAATGGTCACGACATTTGTCATATACCTAATAAAGTAATTGATCTCTACCCAAAAGACCCTGATCTTAAGCCTTTAGGAGCAGTTAGTTATATGGGCATTTCCTTAAGAGATATAGATGGGAAAATACTTGGCCATTTGGCCTTATTAGACAATAAACCCATGCCTGAAATTCCTGAAGTATTTGCGATTTTTAAAATATTTGCATCAAGAGCAGCTGCAGAGTTAAGGCGTGAACTAATCCAAAAAAAAGTAATTGAAAGTGAATCTAAATTATACAGATTAGTGAATGGCACAACCGATGCTATCATTGAATTCAATTCAGAGTTTAAAATTACTCAAGCTAATGATGCTGCTAATCAACTATTCGAATTTAAAGACCTTGTATTTTTAGGTATAGATGTTAAGAATCTATTTGATGCTCATTCCTCCAAAACCTTTGAATTATCAATTCTAAATTACAACAATTTATGTGACACAAATGGCTCACTAAATTTCGAAGAACCTTTTGTATGTCTCAATTGTAAGGGCGAGTCCTTTCCCACCAAAATAAATCTATCCTCCTACCTATTTGAGAATAATCTATACTATGCATTATTTATAAGAAACATTAAAGATGAGGTATCCAGCAATATGAAAATTAAAGAATTACATGCTGAAACTGCCATGCTCAAAGAAAAAGTAAATGCACAACAATTCAATTATATTATTGGTGACAGTGAGCCTATCAAAAAATGTCTTGAACAAGTAATACAGGTTGCAAGGACTAATGCCAATGTATTGATTCTTGGTGAAACTGGCACAGGAAAGGAATTATTTGCTAAAGCGGTACATGAGTCAAGTGATCGAAGTTCTAAACCTATGATCACATTAAATTGCGCCGCGCTACCTGCTGAATTAATCGAAAGTGAACTCTTTGGACATGTTAAAGGGGCTTTTACTGGAGCATTAACAGCAAGAGAAGGCCGGTTTTCATTAGCAGATCAAGGAAGCATATTTCTTGATGAAATAGCCGAGCTTCCATTGCCATTACAAGCAAAATTATTACGGGTGATTCAAGAAGGTACTTTCGAGCCTGTTGGAAGTTCGGAAACCAAAAAAGTGGACGTTAGAATAATTGCAGCAACCCATAGAAATCTTCAAAAACAAATTGAAGAAGGTAAATTTAGAGAAGATCTCTTTTACAGACTTAATGTTTTTCCCATCAATATACCGCCTCTAAGAGAAAGAGGAGATGACATTACACTGATTGCTAATGCCTTTTTTGAAAAATTCACCAAAAACAAAGCCCTGTATGTAATGCCATTAACGAAAAGGGATTTGAATAAACTATCGTTATATCATTGGCCGGGAAATGTCAGAGAGCTTCAAAATATTATTGAACGAGGTGTTATCACTTCCAAGGATGGAAATTTTAATCTTGATTCCATTTTGCCTAATTCAGAAAATAAAACCCCTGAAAACTCTAAAAGTCCCAGCATACTTACTAATGATGATATTATAGAAATAGAAAAAAACAATATTATAAATGCTTTAAATCTTACAAACTGGAGAATTTCAGGTGAAGATGGCGCTGCCCATTTACTGAACCTTCCTAGAACTACCTTAACTTCTAAAATTAAAAAATTTGGAATAAAGCAAGTAGCTATTGGGTAAACTGATTAGCTTAATGAAGCTTTAGTATTCTTATAACTAGATAACAACTAAATGGCGTAATTCTGATAAAATCGCTCTTATTCTAAAATAAAATAATCATCATTAACAGAGGATAAACATAAAAAATAAAATATAAAAAACCTTTTACCACAAAACCAATACGTAATATAGGTTGTAGTATTGAAATGAAAGTCGGTGAAAATTAACAAACATATTGGTTGGCTGAGAATGGAGTACATCCTAATCCCGCACTACGCATAGCCAAACCGTTAGCCTCAAATACTAAAAAAAAATAAATTATATGATTAATAAGCCACTAATAATACTTACAATCTCACTAATAATGATTATTCATAATTCATTATTTTCTCAATCAAAAAAGGACCAACAGTATTTATTTGAAATAGGGCTTGTTGATAGTTTATATTCAAAAACATTAGGTGAATACAGAAAGATCTGGGTACATGTACCGGAAAGTGTAACATCTGACAAGAACAAAAAATATCCGGTTCTCATCGTTTTAGATGGAGATACACAGCTACTTAAAATTAGAGCAATTCTGCAGCAACTTGAAGGGGTTAAAGTACCCGAAATGATTATTATTGGAGTAGATAATAATACTAACAGACTAAGAGATTTAACACCAACAAAACCCCACAATCCAAGTCCTGCTTCCCCTTTACCTGGTGGTGGGGAGAAATTTACTCAGTTTATTCAAAATGAATTGCTTCCTTATGTAGATAGCAAATATCCTACAACACCTTATCGCACCTTTTTTGGACATTCAATTGGGGGTTTACTTGTATTAAATTCATTATTTTTAAATTCCGCTAGTTTTAATAACTATATAGCAATTGAACCCAGTCTATGGAGGGGTGGCGATTACGATTATTTAAAAGAGTATTCGACTTATTTAAAGAACACTCAATTTTTTCAAAAATCACTTTTTGTAGGAGTTGCTAATACGATGTCAAGATTAAATTTAAATCTTGACACGACTTCTGTTTTAAAAGATAACTCAAGAGCAACAGAACATATTCGTCATATTTTGACCTTTGCAAAGACAGCAAGTGAAACTAATCAAAATAAACTAAATTTTGATTGGAAGTATTATGACAATGAAGACCATAATAGTGTTGTTCTAAGATCAACCTATGATGCTTTATGTTTTCTCTTTAGTTGGTACCCAGAAAATAAAAATGATTTGATGAAAATTAAAAACGCTGATACGCCTGTAGACGAAGCACTCAACATTTTTAATAAACGAAATAAAGAACTAAGTAGTCATTTTGGGTATACTGTTATGCCGGAAGAACAAGTAATAAATCGACTTGGTTATCAATTATTATCGATGGGTCAGAGTGAAAAATCATATGCTTTCTTTAAAATAAACATTGACTATTATCCCAAAAGTCCTAATGTATATGATTCTATGGCAGATTATTTTGAATCTGAAAAAGACAAAGAAAACGCATTAAAGTATGCAAGAATAGCATATGAAATTAGTGGCGAAGACTACTATAAGGATAGAATAAAAAAGCTTGAATCAAATAAATAATAGAGGCTAACAACACCTAAGAAAACATGAGTCGGACAGTGGTTCCCGCAAGGTTCGTTCTTCGTGGCCTTCTTTGTTACAGACGAATAGAAAAGTACTCTGAAAGGCCCCAAGCTTCTTTACTCCAAGCTGTTATATTCCAGGGAAGAGGTAAGGAGAAAACCAAAAAAATCCGACTTGGAAAACCTTCAGAAAACGTACGCTTCATTGGCGAGAGCGCTATTTGAGCAGTATAAGATTATTTCACTAGACAATTACTAAAACAAACACATGCAACAGATCTCTTTTTGGCAAACATGGGTAGTGGCAGGCTTACTGATGATGTTGCCCTCAATAGTAACAGCACAGGAAGGTGAGCTCACTCTTGATGACCTATTCGCAACGCCAAAATTGACGGGAACAACCCCGTCCCAACCCACTTGGGCACCAAACAGCAAGCACTTCGCCTTTTCCTGGAGTGAACCAGGAAATCCTAGGCGTGGCCTCTGGGTATTCACAAGCGATGGGAAGCAAGTGCGCCTTAATTCCGATACGGCATCCGCATCAGTGCGCGATATTGCATGGACCGACGCGAACACAATCGTCAGCCTGCGAGGTAACAACTTATGGCAGACTTCGCTGAGCCAGAGAAACGACCTCCAGTTGATGCCCGTCCAGGCAGATGCACATAACCTGTCGATATCGCCAAACGGCAAGCAAGCGGCATATATACGGAACGGTGACCTTTGGCTTGCTGACTTCCCTTCCAAACAGAATCGCCAGCTCACCAAGATCGGCATCGCCAGTCTCTCGAGCTTACAGAAGGGGCGCTACAGTCGACCGGAACGTGAAATCGGTCCAGGCATCTGGAGTGGACCAACGTACAAATGGTCCCCGGATGGCAAAACAATTGCATTTCACATCGTTGACAGACGTGAGATGCGAAAGGTACCGTTCCCGGATTACCTCGCTGATGAAACGAATCCCAACGTAGTACGCAGAAGTTACCCGGGCGATCCAAATGAGATTCGTAGGGTTGGACTGCTCGATGTAGAAAGTGGTAACATTATATACCTAGATTTGCCAGATCCGCATGCCAACCAGGTCATCGACTTCAACTGGTCACCAAGCGGTGCGCTGCTGGTGGATATCGCATCCGACACGGCGGTTGAACGTAAGTTGTTTGTAGGTGCACCCGGAGAAAGCCAACTGCGCGAGATTTGGCGAGGTGTTCGAGAGAGCCGCATGTATACATCGTTTGGGTCTACCTGGCATCCGGATGGAAAGAAGGTTGTTTTCTTAAGCGATATGGGTGATCGCTACGGCCTGTACACGATCGATGCCTCACCGTCTGGGGATCTTCCGCAGCTCCTGACAGATCCGTCCTACGATGTACTGTCCGCTCCAAGTATTGCTGGTGATGCACTGTTTTATCCAGGCAACGGCGTCAATCCGTACGAACAACACGTGTATCGCCTGAAGATGTCCGGTGGCGATCCAGAGCAGGTGACACGTCTTTCGGGCAGGAACGATGGCTACCCCTCACCGGATGGCCGGCACTTGGTGTTCATGCACAGCAATGACACATCACCGCCCGAGCTTTATGTGGTAAGCAGCGAGGGTGGTGACGCTACGCGAGTAACCAATTCCCCGTTGCCCGCCTTCACGGAGCGAACCTGGGCGGCTGCGGAATACGTTAGTTTCCCCAGTCTTGTAGATGAATACACGCTGCATGCACGGATTCTGAAACCTACAAATATGCAGCCCGGTAAGAAGTATCCAGTGCTGTTTGGGCCCGTGTATTCGAATACAGCGAGAAACCGCTGGGCCGGTAACTACAGCCTCGTGCAGCAACTGTTGGTCAAGAAGGGATATATTATCATGCAGGTGGATTCACGAGGTAGCGACGGTTATGGTAGAGCATTCCGTGAAGAGTTCCTGCTGGGTTTTGCGGACCAGGACATTGAGGATTATGCAAGTGCCGTTGCCTACATGGAGTCACTGGATTATGTCGATCCCGATCGCATCGGTATTTGGGGCAGCAGTTACGGTGGCACACTCTCCGTTTATTCGCTGTTGATGAAGCCGGGCTTATTCCAGGTAGGGGTTGCTGCAGCAGCGGCTGTTGACCCGATGTTCTTTGGCACGGACGATGTTGCGATTGTCCGTACCCCACAGACACACCCGGAGATCTTCGATAGAAAAGCACTCAAGTATGCATCAAATCTGCAGGATAAACTCCTGTTTATCCACGGTATGCAAGACCATGTGGTCCCCTTCAAGACAGTGACCGTGTTAGCTGAAGAACTGATTAAACAGGGAAAGGACTTCGACTTTGCGTTTGCACCGGGTGCAACACATGGATGGAGCCGTGAGCAAAATTACGATCGCTACCTGTTTGGTAAGATAATCGAATACTTTGACCGACACCTAGCCGTTCCGTCTAAGTAGATGCTTGTAGGTCTCTTGTTTCTAGGGGTTAAGGAACACCGGGTAACAAACGATATACCACATGCATCACCTTAGTTACCTGACAGTGAAACGCAACTAAGAAAATTTACCGATATTTGAAAGCCCAGAGGCATGTGCCATATCTGGACGTTAGCAAATAATATTTCCAGATTTTTTTAGTTAAAACAAAAACAAGCCACTGTAAGTACTATATAAAACCAGTGGCATTTTTCTTAATCCTTGTCTATTTGTTGAAACCCAACTACAAACTATTTCATACTATGAATCGCTTGTTTTTATTATTCTGCTTGACTTTTGTCTCCGCGTATGAAGTCCATGCGCAAACAACATTTGTACTCGAACCCTCTCAAAGTATGATTATGACAGGAAAAGGACCTGGTCAAGACGCGACGATTAATCCTTACCAAGGACAGGATTGCTTTGCAATTGTTGAAAATATTGGGGACAGGCAATTTACGGTTAGAATTCAACAAGACGGAAAAATCATCAATGAAATCACCATTCTTAAAGGGGAATCAAAAAAGATCAAACTTTTAAAAGAACAAGAACTTTACCTGGACCCCAACCCCAAAGGAACTGCAAAAGCGAGTGTGGATTATGAAAAAATTAAGTAGTAAGTGAATGTTTATTGCAAGCGATATTTTTAAATCCTGTTAAAGTAGTGTCTATAATATAAACATGATTTATGAGGAGGATTTAAGTGGAATACCTCCAATTAGGTTTTCTAGTCCCTTCCCTATTTTTATTTATTACAATTCCATATTTACTGGTTAACAAGGTTTTATATGTTTTTTAAAGTAAATTCATAGACATTAAAATCTTAAAGCCATGTCTATCCGAATCGCGTCCAGCTGCAACCATTGCAACTCTTTTTCCGAATCCCACATGTGCAAAACACATGATTTGAAAGTCAGTGAAGAATACACATGTGACCAATTTTCTATTCTTCAGCAATTAAACAAATCCATGCACTGCAAAAGCTGCCAACGAATGAATCGGGCAGATTGCGAACATCCCGATTTGGCTGCTGATGGAATGCTATGTGCAAGTTGGGCTCCGAAGGTTTCTTGAACAAAAGAGGGCTTCTTGAATGTTTTAGGCCCAAATAAGCATAGGAAATTCCTTTTCCCGAGAAATTAAAAATAGGATTCTACTACTTGATCATACAAGTGGATTAGGTAGCTTATGACCAAAATTAATAAAGCCTGGATGTCCCTATCTCCCATTTCAAACAATTCCCTACCCGAAAGCAAACTACTTTTCCCCTTCATTCGAGCATTATGCTCTCAACCTTAATTTATTTTAATAATAAAACGGGAATCATTAACATCTAAATAATAAACTTACATCTAAGGTGTTCCGTGGGCTAAAAACAAAGCCTATATAACATTTATAAACCACTTGCAAAGCTTCCCCCTGAATGGAAAAATCAACCTTTGAAATTCCAAAAATGGATTGTCCTTCTGAGGAAAATTTAATCCGGATGAAGCTAGATGGATTAGCATGTATTAAACAATTGAAATTTGATATTCCTAACAGGAAATTAACTGTTTACCATCATGGAGGGACTGAAAAAATTGAAGGATCCATTTTGGATTTGAATTTGGGCGGGAATAGGTTGAGAACTGAAAAAATAGAACAATTCGATTTTGAAGAAATTTCCCAACAGAAAAAATTACTCTGGGTAGTCCTTGCGATCAACTTTTCCTTTTTCATCATTGAACTTTCCACTGGTCTGATCTCAAAATCCATGGGATTGGTGGCAGATAGTCTGGATATGCTTGCCGATGCTTTTGTTTATGGAATCAGCCTCTTTGCTGTAGGTGGAACACTGGTTCGGAAAAAGAAAATTGCAAAGCTGGCAGGCTATTTTCAAATTCTATTGGCTGCATTTGGATTCTTGGAAGTATTGAGAAGATTTTTTGGAAATGAAAGCCTTCCCCACTTTACCACCATGATTTATGTTTCTGTCATGGCATTGATTGCAAATGGAATATGCCTCTATTTATTACAACAATCCAAAGGGAAGGAAGAAGCGCATATGAAAGCCAGCATGATTTTCACTTCCAATGATGTCATCATCAATTTAGGAGTCATTATAGCTGGAATTTTGGTGCATTGGCTAAACTCCAATAAGCCTGATTTGATTATTGGGAGCATCGTTTTTGTTTTGGTGGTGCAAGGAGCGCTCAGGATATTGAAATTAGGAAAATAAACCCCTGATCACATTTAGCTAAATCTTCAAACCGAATCCACCCAAGATTTAAAGGATTTTGGTAAATTAATTTGCTTTTACCTACTGGAATTAGTCTGTTGAATTTTTATACTCCCGTTTGACTACGTTAGTAACTGAAATGACTCTGGAAGAATTAGGATATACCGAATCGCTGGCTACTTATCAAAAAGAGCATCATCTTGATTCTTTTTTGGTGGGAAGAGTAATATCCGAACACAAAGAACGGTACCTAGTTAGAACGGCTGACTCGGAATACGACAGTGAAATTATCGGCAATTTAAGATTCACTGCCAATAGCCGGGCTGATTTCCCCGCTGTCGGGGACTGGGTGGCCATTTCTCCTTTCAATGAAAAGGATGCGTTGATACACGCTGTATTTCCCAGAAAAACGATCATCGAACGACAGGCAGTTGGAAAACACGGGGAAAAACAAATTATTGCCACCAATATTGATTACGCTTTTATTGTTTTGGCAGTAGACCGGGATTTCAGCATCAATCGGATCGAACGATACCTCAGTATTTGCTATGCTGCCAAGGTAATCCCTATGATCATCCTCACTAAAATAGATTTAATTGAAGATTCAGAGTTGCAATCCTTGGTAGCAAAAGTTCGGAATAGAATCACAGATGTTCCTTTGTTTACAATAAGTAATGAAAGTTTCATTGGTATTGAGGAGATTAAAAAGATCATTCAAAAAGGTAAATCCTATTGCTTACTGGGGTCCTCTGGGGTTGGTAAATCCAGCCTATCCAATATCCTTTCAGGCAAACAATCCATGAAAACGGATGCCATCAGCACCAGTACAAACCGTGGAAAACATGTGACCAGCCATCGGGAATTATTGATTTTAGAAAATGGAGGAATCCTGATTGATAATCCCGGTATGAGGGAAGTTGGAATGACAGATACCAGTGAAGGCTTAGATCAAACTTTTGAACAGATTATTGCCTTGGCTAAGGAATGTAAATTCAAGGATTGCACCCACACTAGTGAACTGGGTTGTAGCGTCCTAAACGCTTTGGAAAAAGGAGAATTGGATCAATCTTCCTATGAAAACTACCTCAAAATGGAGCGGGAAAAGGCCCATTTCGAATCCACCATAGCAGAAAAACGGAAACGGGACAAGCATTTTGGAAAGATGATGAAGAACTTTAAAAAAGATCAGAACAAGTTTAAATAGCCAAAAACGCTCATTCCTAATTTTTATCCCACAAAAAAACCTCTCGGAAATCCGAGAGGTATATTTTGATTTAATTCGTATTAAACTCTTAATTACTTGGTCTTAGGCAATACATTGGAGATCAAAGAAATCTTCTCTATTGGCTCAGAAGCGTTGGAATAAATTCTAACAACTGAATTTTGCTTACCCATTTTTCCTGCTGAGTTAAAAGAGACTTTAATTTCAGCAGATGTACCTGGAGCAATCGGCTCCTTTGGCCAGCTAGGAACTGTACATCCACAAGTTGCCGCTACATTGGAAATGATCAAGGGAGCTTTTCCAGTGTTGGTTAATTCAAACGTATGTGAAACTTTATCACCTTGAGTAATATCTCCAAAGTCAATTGACTTTTCCTTAAAGGTAATTGCTGCTCCAGAAGCTTCTTGTGCATGGGCATGAAAGACCAAGGCAAATGCAAAAAGGCTAAATAGAATCGCTATTTTTTTCATGGTTAATCTATTTTTTAGTTTCCAAATATTCAATTTTTTCGAATAGCATCAAACAACGAAATTGACTACTAATGGTTTTTTAAATTGAAAATACCTTGCCAAAAATGCTTGAATACTTCACTTTAATCTTCACTTTCTGGTGATTTAACAAAAAATAGTGGATTAAAATTCACCAAATACAATTCCTCCGTAGCCCTTGTGACAGCTGTATACAACCACCTGGTAAAGTCCTTGTCTACTTGATCTTCTTTCAGATATCCTTGATCCACAAAAACCGCCTTCCACTGCCCTCCTTGGGCCTTATGACAGGTCAAAGCATAGGCAAACTTCACTTGCAAGGCATTTAAATAAGGATCCTTTCGAATGAGTTCTTGCCGTTCTACTTTGCTGGCGACATCTGCATAATCTTCTGAAACTTGCTGGTAAAGACTCCTATATTGATCTCTGGTCAAAGAGGGACTCGGAGAATACAGGGTGTCCAAGAGTACTTTTGCCTCAAAGTGAGGTTCATCTGGATAATCCAACAGCCGAAGTTCCAAGGTAGCAAACCTGAATCCATATAATTCTTCAAAGGATCTGATTTTCATCACTTCTGCCATGTCCCCATTGGCCAAGAAATTCACCCGATCCGAGTCAGTCATGTAGGTATAGTTATTTTTTACGATCATCAACAAATCACCGGTACTGATCTCATCTTCAAAAAAATGTATCACTTTCCGGATGTATAGATTATACTGAACTGCTGCTTTATTCGATCTAGTGACGATGGTGGTGTTTTCCGTCCCATATTTATCATAGGCATATCTTAACCCATCTTCCAGCCTTTCTCCGGTCATCTTGAAGGTATCCTTGAATCGATTGGTAGTAATCTGTATTTCCGGTTGCTCTTTTTTTAATTGATCCCTCAGGTTGGTCGCATTGTACAGAATACCAGATTCCAATTTCTGACGCATGACTTCTGTCAATTCAATTTGGTCTGCATCTAGACGAAAATGCCTAAGCAAATACCCGGACTCTAAGGCAGGGCTATAATCACTTCCAACTGGTGGCAATTGCGCGGTATCCCCAACCAAGATCAATCGATTTCCGGTTCCTTGAAAGGTAAATCGGATCAGATCCCCCAGTAAGGTCCCAGACATCCCTCCATCATCAGCAAGCATGGAAGATTCATCAATGATGAAAACAGTATCCTTATAGTAATTTTTCTGAAGGATAAAGCCCATTCCCAGGTTCCCATCTTCTCCTTTGGGCTTATAGATGATTTTGTGAATGGTATAGGCAGCTCTATTGCTATAATTCCCCATCACTTTGGCCGCTCTTCCTGTTGGAGCAAGCAACAGGGCCCTCATATTCAATCGAGGTAAACTTTTCACCAAGGCTGAAATTACAGATGTCTTCCCTGTACCTGCATATCCCCGCAATACAAAGGTGGGTTTGGAACCGGAGTCCATTAACAGGAACTGATCCATTTTCTTAAAAAAGCTGGATTGTCCCGATGTGGGAGGAAATGGGAAATTTTTGATCAATAAATCCGAAGGCTTCGGCAAGTGCTGATTATCTTTAGCCATAGAAACGAATGTAAATGTCAAAAAACGAAATCAGCAAAGAAATCGAATCAAAATTTGGAAATCATTTACGGGTACGGGTAAATGGAATCCTAATCGAGGACAATAAATTATTAATGGTCAAACATTTGATGGGAAATGGAAAGATTTTGTGGTCTGTCCCAGGAGGTGGGATGCATTACGGAGAAAATGCAGCACAAAATCTCATCCGTGAATTCGAAGAAGAAACAGGCCTAAATGTTAAAATTACTAAATATTTGTTCGTTCATGAGTATTTAGACCCTCCATTACATGCCATGGAGCATTTTTTTAACGTAAAATCCACAGGAGGTTCTTTGAAACTCGGAGAAGATCCCGAACTTAGTAAGGAATTCCAGATTCTAAATGAATTGGCATGGATGAGCCTGGAAGATATCCGTTCACTGCCTCAGGACTCCCTTCATCAAATCTTTTGGCGAATAAATTCACTTGAAGACCTAGGTTTGTGGAAAGGATATTTTAATTTTGGAAATATTTCCATAAAATAGCACGTTTTAAAAACCTTCAACCTTACCTTGATTTAAAATTTAATCAAAATGAATCTAACGAAAGTATTATCCTTTGTCTTCCTTTTAGCTGCTCTAGGTCTTGGTTACCTTCTTTGGAAAGGCGTAGATGATGTAGTGGAAACTGAAAAGAGAATTGCTGCAACAGAAGCTGCCATTATCGAAAAGCTCCAAATGCTACGTGATGCTGAATTAGCATACCAAGCAGCCAACGGGAAATATGCAGACAACTGGGACTCCTTGAAGCAATTTATCAAGGAAGGTAAAATATGGTTAGTACAAAGAACAGAAACTACTAAATTGTTAGAATACGGTAAAGAAGAAACCACCGTTACTTTTGACACCTTGGGTTCTGTCAATGTATTAGACTCTTTATTCAACGATAGAAAATACCCAGACTTCAACTTAGAAGCACTTGCTGTGGTTCCAGGTTCAGGCGGAAAGCAATTCGAGTTCTTTGCAGACAAAATCGAAAGAAACAGCTATGAAGTTGCGGTATTCGAGATCAGAGACCCTGCTCCAATCAATCCTGAAAGAAGACTAAACAATAACGAAAAAGCCCTTAAAGTGGGTTCCAGAACTGACGCTTCTACTGAAGGAAACTGGAAATAATCCCTACGGATTTTGGAAAACAATCTTAAAGTATTCAAAAGTGATAAGTTTGATGTGGAAGACACAACGAGCTTATCACTTTTTTTATATCCCAATTCCCTTGCTGTTTTTGCCAAGGATAACAATCAGGCGAATATTGGCATACACTTTTACACGACGTTTAGTTGGGATAAGTTAGATGGACTTCTTGTCACGGACCCTTTATTGAAGTTGGACCTTCCGACCAAAATCTACCTTCATCAACCTGACTTTTGTTTGGTTCCGGGGGTTTTATTCCAACCTGGAAAAGAAGAAACTTACTTATCATTTATTGGAGATCTGAAAAAGGATAACTTTTACTTTTCCACGCCGCTAGATAGCAATAACATCCAGTTGGTTTCTTATTTGAATGGAAAAGCGAAAAAATCCTTAGAAGCAAGATTTTCTGATTTAAGCTTTTATCACGGAGGTACTTCCTTTCTTTCCTACCTTTTCAAGGAGCGGTTTAATTTGATAGGACAGGAAATCCTGGTATGTGTATTTGATCAGTACATCTACCTTGCTGCATTTACTGATCAGGAACTAAGCGTATTCAATATTTTTGAAATTCAAGATAAGGCAGATATCCTCAAATATGTGAGCATCCTTATCGCCCAGCTAAATTTTGATAAGAATTATGTTCGCATCAGTTTATTTGGGGCAACCGAGCAGAATGGAATCTCAGAAGATTGGGGAAAAAGTTATTTCCACCATTTCCGAATGATGACTCCTCATTCCAATCAAAATTATCCCCATGGATTTAAACATTTGAAATCCAGAGGATTATTTGAAACTTACTGGCAATTCGATTAACCCATGAAAAAAGTAGCCATATTTCCAGGTTCATTTGACCCATTTACCATGGGACATCATGACATAGTAATCCGAAGTTTGAAACTTTTTGATGAGGTAATCATCGGGATCGGCTACAACTCCACCAAACAAAATCGCTACTTCGACATCGATGTGATGGTCAGCAAGATCGAAGATGTTTATAAAGGAATAGACTCGGTAAAAGTAATTGTTTACAATGAGCTGACCTCTACCCTAGCTAAAAAACATCATGCATCTTATTTGGTAAGAGGGCTTAGAAATACGACTGATTTTGAATATGAAAATACAATCAGTCAGATGAACCGGTATTTAAACGAAGACCTTGAAACCGTATTCTTGATTACTTCTCCGCCTTTCGCGGCAATCAGTTCGACAGTAATCCGGGAAGTACATCGTTATGGAGGAGATATTTCCGAATTCCTTCCTTACAAAATCTGAACCTTAGGTCGATTTTTTATGAATTGCTTAAACAGGTAGCGCATGGATGGATAGGAATTGACCAAGGCAATTTTGGCATCTGTTTCATAAAACCACCGAATATCATCAATACCCTCCTCTTTTTGAGGTGTCATACCTTTATCATCCAAACATTCCATTTCATACCAAAAAGTCTTTTTAAGAATGCTCTTTCTGTTCTGGGTATAAGTATGCCAGGTGTTGTATAAGTGTTTTTTTGATTTCACTTTGATGGCGCATTCTTCTTCTACTTCACGCACAGCACATTGTTCAGGAGTCTCACCCTTCTCAAATTTTCCTTTAGGAAAGTCCCATTTACCCAATCTATAAATTAATAGAACTTTTTTCTTCTTGTTGGTCACCACCCCTCCCGCGGCTTTAATGATCATAAACCTACTTTTCACAAACTTTTTCAGCGCAGATTTATCATTGGTCACCAAGGTAATGGAATCCAGATTTTTAAGCTTCCGTGTTCTCAGCACATATAATAACTTGATAACCAGATCATGGGAAGGCTCATGAAAAAGAATATCATCATTCCAAGAAACTTGGTTTAACAATTCATCTGGTTGGCGGTAAATCGACTCATAAGATTTCTTTGCATCCAACTCTTCATATGAAAGGAGTTCCAAAGGCTTGTCGTTTACAAAAATTCTCATAGAAATACTGAGTCTTTAATTTACAGAATGAGCCAAAAATGCATAAAAAAATCAGCAGCAACAACCTTCCGCAAAGTTTATCACTTATTTTTGGGGTATGGAAATCTTAGACTCGAGTGTAGCTGCAGAAGTAGCTGATAAATTACTGGAAATACAAGCCATTCGCCTTCAACCAGAAAACCCATTTACTTGGGCTTCTGGATGGAAATCCCCTATCTATTGTGATAATCGACTGTCTTTATCTTTTCCAAAAGTCCGTAATCTTATCAAAGAACAATTGGTAAGAAGTGTGATGCATTATTTCCCGGATGCAGAAGCCATTGCCGGTGTTGCCACTGCAGGTATTCCTCAGGGCGCTTTAATTGCCAATGATCTAGAGCTCCCTTTCATTTATGTTCGTTCCAAGGCCAAAGGTCATGGAATGGAAAATATGATTGAAGGAAAAGTTTCTCCAGGCCAAAAAGTAGTAGTAGTAGAAGATCTAGTTTCAACTGGAGGTAGTTCATTAAAAGCAGTAGAAGACTTAAGGAAAGCTGGATTTGAAGTTCTTGGAATGGTTGCCATTTTCACTTATGGTTTTGATATAGCAGATCAGAATTTTAAAAATTCAAACACCAAGTTGATCTGTTTAAGCCACTACGAAGCTCTTCTTCCTAGAGCGATCCTAAAAAATTATATTACGGATGAAACTTTAAAGTCCCTATCCGCCTGGAGAAAAGACCCAAGTAGTTGGACTCCCTAAATTATAAACATCAATCCCTCATTATATCAATTCTATAGTGAGGGATTTTTTAATAGCGTATAAAATCCGTTAGGGCTTCTTCCAATATTAGATTTCCTTCGCTTCAGAATTCTGGTGCTGTAGGATGGAAAAATTTTTAGTCAAATACAACCTCACCGTTCCTACAAGTAGGAATAATGCTAGTAGGCATACTAACAACCATTTACATGTAGTGATTATGGAAGCCCAAGTTACCATAATGGGCTTTTCTACCGGATAAGAATCTAAAATATGGATGATCAGTATATTTTCAATTAAGTCAAAAAGTACGATTCCTAAAGGAATGAGTAATACTTTAGGTTTTTTCCAAACTAAAAACAGTAAGCCGCTTGCAAGCATACCATAGACAAACATATAAGGGAAGTCCAATGCTAAAATTCCAACTCGATATAAGTCCCTGTCTGGCTTAGAAAGATTTCCAATAGCGATATAAGCTTGTTCCACCGTGTAGGCAAATTTGAGATCTAAGGCATACTCAGAAGGTAGAAAATAATTCAATAGAAAATTGAATACTAAAAAGAGGAGCGTTAAAGATATCAAAACTGCCCTCCTACTAAGCGATAAAAAAATTGCTTTAGGAATCATAAAAAATGTATTTGACAATAGAAATTTACAAAAAAATATAATTTAAACCATTAAATGCTAGCTATTTTTTTATGGTACTTCAGATAAATTTTAGAAATATTTATTCTTTTTCAAACCATGAGGCATACATCGGGTAATTTTTAGCAGTCCTATCAATGACCTCCTGCATAGCGTCCCCTGTATCCTTCACTTTTTTTGCAGGCATACCTGCATAAATCGAATTCGCCTCCACCACAGTTCCAGCCAAAACCACTGCTCCAGCAGCGATGACTGCACCGGAATGAACCACTGCCCCATCCATTACAATAGCTCCCATTCCAATTAACACTCGGTCATGAATGGTACAGCCATGAACTACGGCATTATGAGCGATCGAAACTTTATTTCCAATGATCGTAGGATACTTCTGATAAGTACAGTGGATTACCGCCCCATCTTGTATGTTGGTATCATCCCCAATTTCAATTTTATGAACATCTCCCCTGATAACTGCGTTAAACCAAACTGTGCAGTTTTTACCCATCATAACCTCACCTACTACTGTTGAATTAGGTGCGAGCCAACAATTTTCACCAAAAGACGGTTCTTTTGAATTCACTGGAATAATTAATGCCATCACGTATTTACAATTAGGTTTCACTCAAATCTAAGTAGATAAATTTTGCGACATAAAATTATTTATATGAAACTTTTCTAAAAATTTTGAGTTTACATGTATATACACATAAATTTGCAACGTATTCAACCCTTATCAAATAAAACAACCAATGAAAACTATTAAACTATCAGGATTATTTATTGCTACAGCATTGATCGCTTTCTCATGTAGCAAACCTGCTGACACCGTAGAAACTTCAGAAGCTCAGGAAGTTGCTGCAGCAGAAGGTAAAACTTTAGAAATTGTTCCAGATGCTACTACCATTGCTTGGAGAGGCTACAAGCCAGCTGGACAGCATTTCGGTAAAATCCCAGCAGTAGAAGGAACTTTAGCTGTGAAAGGAGAAGAAATCACCGGAGGTAAATTTACTTTTGATATTACCGGTCTTAAGATCGAAGATATGGAAGAAACAGACGAGAGCTACGGTAAGCTTTATGGTCACTTGCAATCTGCAGATTTCTTTGATGCCGAAAACCATCCAAACGCTACGTTTGAAATCACTTCAGTAGAGCCATTCAATAGTGGTGACGTGATTGCAGATGTTGAGCAGTTTGAGACAGACAACACGCCTCTTTCTTCTTCTGAACTTTCTCCAGAAAACCCAACTCACTGGATCAGCGGAAACTTAACCATGAGAGGAACTACTAAAAACATTAAATTCCCTGCTGCAGTAAGCTTAGAAAATGGTGCTGTAGTTGCGAAAGCTGGTTTTAACATCGATAGAACTGCTTGGGGACTTGCTTATGGTGATGAAGCTACAGCAGTCGACAAAGCAAAAGATAAGTTTATTTACAATACTGTTTCTCTTTCTTTAGATGTAAAAGCTTCAGAATAATCAGTATTATTAAATTGATAAGAGGAATTCATAAGAATTCCTCTTTTTTTTGTCCTTCCATGAATGAATACTCTTTTTCATATCGCCCTGAATTCCCAAACTGGAAACAAAAATTAATCTCTTGGGCAAATAACCACTTCGATTATTTAGCACTTTTTCAGGGGAACGGTTATGAATATCCTGAGAAACCCTTCCAAGATTCTTTGTTTGTAGGCAATACCCAATTGACAGAAGAGGAGCTCTGGAATGATCAAAGGAACATTACCAAAGTCGGAATCTTGGGGTATGATTTAAAAAATCAAATTGAAAAGCTGGATAGTGAAAATCTTGCCCCCTTTAATTTACCTGACCTGTGTTTTTTTACTCCAGAACTCAGTTTTTCATTTCAAGGTAATCTGATAAAAAGTAAAACAACATTACCAAATACCTTTTGGAAACAGGTTGAAAACACCACTATAGAAGAAGGGAGTACCTCTTGTTCATTCAAGAGACAAACTACAAAAGAGGAGTACATCGCTACTGTCAAGAAAATTCAAGAGTATATCATCGAAGGAGAAACTTATGAAATGAATTATTGTCAATCTTTTGAAGGATCTTTTGAACAATGGGACCCTTTGACTGCATTTTTCAGATTACAAGCCACTTCTCCTATGCCTTTTGCTTCCTTATTTAAAGCAAAACACCAATGGCTAGTTTCAGCCTCTCCTGAGAGGTTCATCAAAAGAAACCATCTTCGATTGATCGGACAACCCATTAAAGGCACAATCCGAAGAGGTGCCACTGAAGAAGATGATCGATTAAATAAGGAAAGGTTACTGGCCAGCGAAAAAGAAAGAGCTGAAAATCTCATGATTACAGATTTGACTAGGAATGACCTATCTAAGGTATCAGAAATTGGTTCTGTTAAAGTAGATGAATTATTTGGAGTCTATGCGCTTCCCAGGGTCTTTCAGATGATCACTACCGTGAGTTCAACCCTAAAGGAAGAAGCCTCTTTGAAAGAGATTATTCATGCGACATTTCCCATGGGGTCCATGACCGGCGCCCCTAAAATCAGAACTATGAAACTGATTGAACAACTGGAATCATTCAAAAGAGGATGGTTTTCCGGTGCAATTGGATGGATCAATGAATCAGGAGATTTTGATTTCTCGGTAGTAATTCGAAGTATCATTGCAGACTTTGAACACAAAAAACTCTATTTTGGAGTAGGAAGTGCCATTACCATCGACTCTGACCCCGTTCAAGAGTACGAGGAATGCGAACTTAAATCCCAAGCCATCAGAGAGGTGTTAAATGGAAGAAATCAGTCCTAATGTGTACCGAAAAATCATTCATGTAGACATGGATGCGTTCTATGCTTCGGTCGAACAAATGGATCATCCTGAATGGAGGGGCAAACCATTAGTAGTAGGTGGAAACGAATCCCGGGGAGTAGTAGCAGCGGCAAGTTATGAAGCCAGAAAATTTGGTGTTTATTCTGCTATGGCATCCAGTATAGCAGCTAGAAAATGCCCCAATCTTATTTTTGCCAAACCTCGATTTGATCGGTACAAAGAGCTCTCCATGCAAATTAGAGAAGTGTTTTACGAATATACCGATCTGGTTGAACCCCTATCTCTGGATGAAGCATTTTTGGATGTCACAGAGAATAAAAAAGGCCTGACTTCAGCCATTCTTATTGCGAAACAAATCCGGGCCAAAATCAAAGAAAAAACTGGGCTCAATGCCTCGGCAGGGGTCTCCTACAATAAATTCCTAGCCAAGATTGCCTCCGACCTTAACAAACCCAATGGTCAGGCGTATATCCTTCCGGAGGAGGCAGAAGCATTTCTGGAGAAACTTCCAATTGGTAAGTTTTTTGGCATCGGAAAAGTAACTGCTGAAAAAATGCGTAAAATCGGTATTCATAACGGGGCGGATCTAAAGCAGTTTTCACTACAGTTCTTATCCAAAAAATTTGGGAAATCCGGACTTCACTACTTCAATATTGTTAGAGGTATTCACCTTTCTGAGGTTCAACCTCACCGGGTCCGAAAATCTTTAAGTGCTGAAAACACCTTTGAAAGAGACTTAATTACCGATTCTGAATTAATTGAGGCATTGCATGCGATCTATTTGGAACTTGCAAAGCGGATAGAAAGAAGTGGAGTAAAAGGAAGGACTGTAACCTTAAAGATCAAATTCGCAGACTTTACCCAACAGACTAGAAGCAAGACCTTAGACCAATACCCCGAAAATGACACGATTTGGGAAATTGCCCAAGAGCTGCTTTTTCAAGAAAGTCTTCCAAAGGCCATTCGATTGCTCGGATTGGGTATTTCAAACTTGAATATCACAGAGGAACACCAACATTTTGGTGAGCAGCTTAAGATTCCTTTTACCAAAATGAGCTCCTCTTGATAAGCTTTCCTAATTAGCAAAGAAAAAGAGTAAGATAATCTGCCATTTTGTCTGCATTTTATTAATTTCGCATCCCGAAAGTATTTCTATACATGGATAATCTAATTAAAGACATTGACATCATCTCCGGTGAGGAAGCACAAGCATGTGACTTTAAAACCACTGTAGATGAGAATACTGGTAAATCCAGAAAACTATACATCGAGAGTTATGGTTGCCAAATGAATTTCTCTGATTCAGAGATTGTGGCTTCCATTATGAAAGAAAATGGGTTTGACACTACTTCTGACTTCAACCAAGCAGACGTGATCTTTCTAAATACCTGTTCGATTCGTGAAAAAGCAGAACAAACCGTCAGGAAGAGATTAACCGACTTCAATAAAGCTAAAAAAAGCAAGCCGGAAATGACCATTGGCGTTTTAGGATGTATGGCAGAGCGGCTGAAAGAAAAACTTCTGGAAGAAGAGAAAATTGTTGACGTGGTGGTTGGACCGGATGCTTATCGTGATCTTCCTAACCTCATCGCTTCTGCTGAAGAAGGGAATAAAGGAGTCAATACCTTTCTGTCCAGAGAAGAAACTTATGCGGATATTGCTCCTGTTCGGCTAAACTCAAATGGGATTACTGCATTTATCTCCATTATGAGAGGTTGTGACAACATGTGTTCTTTTTGCGTGGTACCTTTTACCAGAGGAAGAGAGCGAAGTAGAGACCCCCATTCTATTGTAGCGGAAGCCCAGGATTTATTTGCAAAAGGATATAAGGAAGTAACCCTCCTTGGCCAAAACGTAGACAGCTACAAATGGTCTCCGGAGGAAAACAACAAAGCCCGATTAAGCAAAAAAGAAGGGGAAGTAAGTACAGTCGTTAATTTTGCCAATTTATTGGAAATGGTGGCGCAGGTATCTCCTTATTTGCGAGTTAGGTTTTCTACTTCTCACCCCAAAGACATTACAGATGAAGTACTTTATACCATGAAGAAGTACGATAACATTTGTAAATACATTCACCTTCCTGTACAGAGCGGCAATAGCCGAGTACTTGAATTGATGAATAGAACCTATGACCGGGAATGGTACTTAAACCGAGTACAAGCCATTCGAGATATTCTGGGAGAAGAATGTGGTATTTCTTCTGATATGATCGCTGGTTTTTGTACAGAAACAGAAGAAGAGCATCAAGATACTTTGACCTTAATGGACTTGGTGAAGTATGACTTCAGTTATATGTTCTTCTATTCAGAAAGACCGGGTACTTTGGCTGCGAAGAAATATGAGGATGACATCCCCTTGGAAGTGAAAAAGAGAAGACTTTCTGAAATCATTTCTAAGCAGAGCCAACTTTCCTTGGAGAGAAACAAATTGGACATTGGAAAAGAACAGTTGATTTTGATCGAAGGGACCTCCAAAAAATCTGATCAGGAATACCGCGGAAGAAATTCAGCCAATAAAGTGGTAATTATTCCAGCGGGAGACTACCAGCCAGGAGATTACGTTTTAGTTAAAGTGACTGATTGTACCACTGCAACTCTGTTTGGAGAAATTATTACAGTGAACCCAACTCTTCAATGATTACAGATTCCGAAATACAAAGTGTCAAGCAGCGGTTTGGAATAATTGGCAATAGTCCTTTGCTGAATCATGCCATTCAAGTGGCGATGCAGGCTGCTCCTACGGACATGACTGTCTTGATTACGGGAGAAAGTGGAAGTGGGAAAGAAAGCTTTTCCAAGATTATCCATTCCTTAAGCCTAAGGAAGCATGGGAAATTTATAGCAATCAACTGCGGAGCCATTCCGGAGGGTACCATTGATTCAGAATTGTTCGGGCATGAGAAGGGATCTTTTACAGGTGCCCATGAGGCAAGAAAAGGATATTTTGAAGTAACAGATGGCGGATCTATTTTCCTGGATGAAATAGGTGAAATGCCCCTTGGAACCCAAGCTCGCTTATTAAGAGTTTTGGAGAATGGAGAATTCATTAAAGTAGGCTCTTCTAAAGTACAAAAAACCAATGTACGGGTAATTACTGCTACAAATGTCAAACTGCTCAATGCAGTGGAAAAAGGGAAGTTTAGAGAGGATCTGTATTACCGTTTAAATACAGTACCGATCTATGTTCCTCCACTCCGTGAACGTGGAGATGACATGGTGCTGTTATTTAGAAAGTTCACCTCAGACTTTTCTGAAAAATACCATGTAAAACCCATTTCTCTGGATTTGGATGCTCAAGCCTTATTAAAAAGATATCCATTTCCTGGTAACATCAGACAGTTAAAAAACTTGGCCGAGCAGATTTCCTTATTGGAAGATTCACGTGAGGTAGATGCAGAAACTTTGTCAAAGTATTTACCCGCAGATAATTCTAGACTACCGATGACGTTAGGTAATCAGAGCAGCAAGTCTGAAACCACTGATTTCTCGGAAAGGGATTTACTTTACAAGGTTCTTTTTGATATGAAAAAAGACATGAACGATCTTAAAAAGCTTGTTCTGGAATCCTATCAAAACGGTGGTTTGAGCCAAAGTATCATTCAAAAGCATCAAGGTTTATTTGAGGATATGGATAGTTCTGCGCCTAAAAATGAACCAAGTGAAAGCAATCCGAATTATTCTGTTCCCTTGGTTATTGCGCCTCAAAAAAACCAGAATGAACCTGACAGCAATTACGAGGACGATGTAATTGAAGATATTTACCATGAGGAAGATGATAATTCACTTTCTTTGGAAAGAAAAGAAAAAGAGATGATCCTAAAAGCCTTGCGGAAGCATAATAACAAAAGAAAATATGCTGCGAGTGACTTAGGGATTTCAGAACGAACCTTGTATAGGAAGATCAAGCAATATGAAATTGACCAGTAGATTACCAGTTCTTCTCATTTGCTGTTTATTCTTCGGATTACAGGCATGTTCGGTAAAATACAGCTTCACTGGAACGAATATCAATTACGACTTGGTGAAGACCTTTACTGTGGAGAATTTCTTTAACGATTCCGGAGGTGGTCCTGCCAATATGGAGCAGCTTTTCACCGAATCATTAAAAGAATATTATCAGCGAAACACTCAGCTGGAACTGGTGAGAAGTAATGGTGATTTACAATTTGCTGGAGCTATTAATCGTTACTCTCTTACTCCTCAGTCGGCGGTTTCCAGTAATGATCCTAACCTTCCAGATCGAGCCGGACAAATGAGGCTGACCATCGCGGTGGAAGTGGAATACATTAACCTGACCAACGAAGAGGAAAATTTGAGAAGAACGTTTTCATTCTTCCAAGACTATGATCCCAGGACGACCACCTTGCTGGATGTTGAAAGCCAACTAGTTGAAGAAATATTTGAAAATATTATTCAGGATATCTTTACGGCAACGGTAGCTAACTGGTAAATTTCCTATATTAAACCCAAAATTAGGCAGATTGAACGCGGCACAGTTTATAGAATTAATCAATAAATCAGGAACTCCTAGCAGAAGTGACTTATTGTCTCTGAAAAAAATTCAGGAGAATTTCCCGTATTTCCAGATTCCTCATGTACTGGCAGCCCGTTATGAATATTGCAAAGACCCGAAAGCTCCTTCTGAATCCTTAGGCTATGCAGCGATTACCAGTCCTAATCGGATTTGGTTAAAGGAATTAATAGAGCGTGAGGCAGATGCTAGCCCAAGGAATTCCCAAAAAGAAGAATTCCTGCCTGAAGATGTCAAAACGTCCAAAGACCCGAATCAACGAACAAAATCCCTTTTACAGCTAGGAGAAAATCTAAAAGGTCAAAAGGTAGAAGCTGAAGCGGCAGAAAAGCCTAAAGCGAAACCTGTTCGGAAAAGAAGAAAATCTCCGAATGATGATTTGATCGAGACGATCAAGAAAAAGGAAAAAAAAGAGATTCTCGATTCCAAGAAAAGAGAGCAAATTGATTTGATCAAAGCATTTAGCAAGAAAGAAATCAAACTTGCAACGATCAAAGAGATTGAAGCCAACCAAAATAATGAGAATTTAGCTGCAAGTAGCACAGAAATAAATGACGACTTATTATCTGAATCCTTTGCAAAGCTGTTGGTTAACCAAGGGAAAAAGCCCAAGGCAAAGAAAATTTATGAGAAATTGATGTTGAAATTTCCGGATAAAAGGTCTTACTTTGCGGACTTGATCGAAAAACTGAAAGAATAATCACTACTATATGTTTACTTTATTAATCACCGTAATCCTGATTTTGGCAGTGCTTTTAATACTTGTCATCTTAGGTCAAAACTCTAAAGGTGGCGTTGGAGCAGCTTTTGGAGGCAGTGCATCCCAAATCATGGGAGTTACTCGTACCGGAAATGTGCTAGAAAAAGCTACTTGGGTTTTAGCAGTATCTATCTTGGTTTTATCATTGGCATCTTCTGCTTTTTATTCAGGAAGCCAACCCAATCAATTTTCTTCCCCAAACATTGAAAGTGCCAAGCAACAAGTTGTTGCCCCTGCATTTGGAGAAGATGAGAGCTTACTCCCTACTGAGTCTACTCCAGCTACAAGCGAAGACACAACTGGAAATAATTAATATTTTCGTCAACAAATGTTAAGTCTGCCTCAAAAGGGCAGACTTTTTTTGTTTTAGTATTTTAGAAATCGTAATTTCTAGCCTAGTCACCAAATTCTGGTCTTCGCCGATTCGTTTTTGAGCTACCAGAATCATTCAATCACCCTATTCATTTTCGGATTATTTATGAATTCTAAACCGATAAGTCTGGAAGACTTACATCTTGAAAATTGGCCTAATCTTATCCTTTGGGCAGCCCCTATTATGTTCCTGCTTGTATTCATCGAGTGGGGAATCAGTGCCTATCAAAAAAAAGATGCCTATAGCACCAAAGACTTCTTCGCTGCTTCCACCATTGGGCTGGTCAATGTGGGAATCAGTGCATTGATAAAAGTAGCGACCTTTGGGTCTGCTTTATTCTTCTACAACATTTCTCCTTTTACCATCCCTTTAACCTGGTGGTCTTTTCCTCTATGTTTTGTAGCCATCGACTTTGCCAGATACTGGGCACATCGAGTAGCTCATGAGCAGCGCTTTTGGTGGGCAACTCATATTACCCATCATAATTCATCCAAATACAATTTATCTGTTTCGTTCAGGTTGGGTTGGACACAACACATCAAAGTGATTTTCTTCTTCCCTGTTATGTTTATGGGATTTAATCCCTTTGTCTTCTTTATCTGTCACCAGATCGCAGTGCTGTACCAATTTTGGATTCACACAGAGTATATCAAGAAATTACCTAGGCCCATAGAGTTTATATTCACTACCCCTTCCCATCACCGCGTACATCATGCCAGTGACGAGCATTACTTGGACAAGAACTACGGTTCTACATTTATTATTTGGGATAGGATGTTTGGGACCTTTATGCCTGAAGCAGAAAGGCCAACTTATGGAATTACTAAACCTGTCACTTCCTACAATCCCATTTACCTAGTCTTTCATGAATGGGTAGACATCTTTAAGGACCTTAAAAAGGCCAATAACTTCAAAGAGGGCTGGAGAATCTTATTCGACAAACCTGGTGCAGAGGTAATTGCTTCCCGTGAAAAAGAAGAACTTCCTAAGCAGGAAAAAGCTCCGCTTGAAGAAGAGGAGGTATTAGCTTAGTAACATCATCCTTTGAAGGTCCCTTACTTGGCAACATGCTGTAAAAGCAACCTTTTACTAATAGGAATCAAGGTTTCCTCCATTGGGAAATCTTGAGCACTATGCACCCTCCAAGTTGCTGGGTTTGGAAGCTCCTTCACCTCTCGGATCAATTGCAATTTTATTCTTTCCAAGGTGTTGACGATGGTTTTTTGAAACACCCCAACGAGCCACATACTTACGCTTCTAAACTTCTCTCCTGCTAGTTGAAGTAAGTTGGATTGGTATTGGTAAGCATGGATGTCTGCTCTGTTTTCTTTGGAAACCAGGATAAATCCTTCTTGGGTGTAAATAGGCATAATTCCCACCGGCTCAAATTTGACCTGACTCTCCACATGCTGATAAATCTCTTTTCCTTTGTGGATTTGCTGAGAAAATAATGGAAGTGCGTATTCGGTGATATTTGCTATTTCCTGCATCAATTCGCCTTCTTTTTCTCGGGGTTGATAATGGATTTTTGCATTTTGGACATCGATCGATGAAATAGCTTTAGGGAAAAGACTTTTCATCTCTGATTTTCCCTTTTTCAAATCATCCAAAAGCCGATGGTGCTCAATCAGCTCCCCTAATACTGGGTAAAGCTTGGCAGCGTCAAATTGTTGATCTGTTTCCTGTAAGTATGCCAGAAGTTGATATTTCTTATACTCAAAATCAATCAATCCTTCGGCAATCCAGTTTTTTGGCAATGTCTTCATAGGATATAGGTTTACCAAAAAATACTAAAATCTGACATAAAAACTGACAGTTTTGGAAAAATTGACAGTTAATTTTTTGAAATCTGTCGCATTGAAGAAGGATGCTACCTGACATTTACAGCCGATTTGTCAGCCTTTTTTAAATATCTGGTACTGGCACAGGAAGTGCTAATAGCCATATGCATTTTAATCTAACATTTAAACAAATACATAATATGTCAAACGTGAACATCAAACCTCTTGCAGATCGGGTTTTGGTACAACCAGCTGCAGCCGAAGAGAAAACCGCATCCGGACTTTATATCCCGGATACTGCTAAAGAAAAGCCTCAAAAAGGTACTGTAGTAGCAGTGGGTAATGGTAAAAAAGATGAGCCCTTGACTGTTTCAGTAGGAGATACCGTATTGTACGGAAAATACTCTGGTACTGAACTGAATGTAGATGGCAAGGATTTTCTTATCATGAGAGAGTCTGACATTTTCGCTATCCTTTAAGCAATCACCTAAACGTTAACCTAAAAAATCAAAAAATATGTCTAAAGAATTATTTTTCGACACAGATGCTAGAGACCGCCTGAAAAAAGGTGTTGACGCATTAGCTGACGCAGTAAAAACCACATTGGGACCAAAAGGTCGTAATGTAATTCTAGATAAGAAATTCGGTGCACCAACAATCACTAAAGATGGTGTTTCTGTTGCAAAAGAGATTGAGCTTTCCGAGCCAATCGAAAACATGGGTGCTCAATTAGTTAAAGAAGTAGCTTCCAAGACTGCAGACAATGCGGGTGACGGTACTACTACTGCAACTGTATTAGCTCAGTCCATCTTCAACGTAGGTATCAAAAACGTTGCTGCTGGTGCTAACCCAATGGATTTGAAAAGAGGTATTGACAAAGCAGTTACTGCCGTTGTTGCCAAATTGAGAGAGAACTCTAAAGAAATCTCTACTTCTAAGGAAATTGCTCAAGTGGCTACCGTATCTGCTAACAATGACGAAGAAATCGGTAACATGATTTCTGACGCAATGGACAAAGTAGGTAAAGACGGTGTGATCACTGTTGAAGAAGCAAAAGGTACTGAAACTGAAGTTAAAACTGTAGAAGGTATGCAGTTTGACAGAGGTTACCTTTCTCCATACTTTGTGACCAACACAGAGAAAATGGAATCTGAATTGGAGCAGCCTTACATCTTGATCTATGACAAGAAAATCTCTTCCATGAAGGAATTGCTTCCAGTTCTTGAGCCAGTAGCTCAGTCTGGTAAGCCTTTGGTGATCATTTCTGAAGATGTAGACGGAGAAGCTTTGGCAACGCTAGTTGTGAACAAAATCAGAGGTGCACTGAAAGTAGCTGCTGTGAAAGCTCCAGGATTCGGAGACAGAAGAAAAGCCATGCTTGAAGATATCGCTATCTTAACTGGTGGTACTGTAATTTCTGAAGAAAGAGGCTTCAAGCTTGAAAACGCTACAGTTGACATGCTTGGTAGAGCTGAAAAAATCAACATTGACAAAGACAACACTACTATTGTAAACGGTGCTGGCGATGCCAACGCGATCAAAGGACGTGTTTCTGAAATCAAAGCTCAAATCGAGAAAACTACTTCTGATTACGACAGAGAGAAACTTCAAGAAAGATTAGCGAAGCTTTCTGGCGGTGTAGCAATCCTTTATATCGGTGCAGCTACTGAAGTAGAAATGAAAGAAAAGAAAGACCGTGTAGACGATGCATTGCATGCTACTAGAGCAGCCGTTCAAGAAGGTGTTGTTGTAGGTGGTGGTGTTGCTTTGATCAGAGCAAGCGAAGCACTAGCTGATCTTAAAGGTCTGAACGAAGATGAGGACACTGGTATCAATATCATCAGACAAGCAATCGAATCTCCATTGAGAACTATCGTATTGAACGCTGGTGGTGAACCATCTGTGGTAATCAACAAGATCAGAGAAAACTCTGGAAACTACGGTTACAATGCACGTACTGACAAATATGAAGATCTATTCTCTGTAGGTGTAATTGACCCTACAAAGGTGACTAGATTGGCACTTGAAAATGCAGCTTCTATTGCAGCATTACTACTTACTACTGAGTGTGTAGTAGCTGATGTGAAAGAAGATGCTCCTGCAATGCCTCCAATGGGTGGCGGAGGAGGAATGGGTGGAATGATGTAATTCCAACCCCTCAAATAAGGAAGGAGACTGATTCAGTCTCCTTTTTTATTTATCTGAAAATTAGAGGCTAGTCATATTTAATTATAAAAAAGGGTAAAAATACTTTTTCTAGGATATGGAATAATTGTATTTTGCTGATAATACCCAACTGACTACTTTAAATCGTTCAATGATTCACTTCGACGCCATTTTTCTCGTGGATGATGACCCCATCAATAACCTGATCAATAATAGGTTATTAAGCAAAGTTGAAGTTTCGGACAATATTGAGGAATTTCTTGAGGGTCAATTTGCTATTGAACGAGTCTCGGAAATACCTTCTCATAAAAAAATACTGATTTTTCTGGACATCAATATGCCCGTAATGAATGGCTGGGAGTTTCTGGAAATCTATCAAGAAAAATTCCCTGATAGAAACAATAAAATCGTCATACTTTCCAGCTCCATTGATTTTCAAGATCGGCAAAAAGCAGATGAATATAGCATTGTCTCAGGCTTTCTTGAAAAGCCTCTTACACTTGACAAAATCAAACTACAACTTACCCAATACGAAGAAGAAGGTTAATTGATCTCAGCAGTCAGTCCCACCAGTTTTGGTCTCTGATTAATCCCTGAAAAGTAATTATTCAATGGTTTAAGATAAAACGCATTCGGAGATATTCCATTTTGCGTTTTTTATAGAAAAAATAACCAGCAACCTATTCCATTTTTACAGTTGATTGAAACAGGCCGCTGGATTCCATTTTTATTTTCTTAAAGTATCAGAAATAAAATCCTTTAAATCTGCTCTAAATTTTGCTGCGGAGGGTAAATGCGTATACATCATATGTCCCGCTTCATAATAGGTCATTTTAATTCTATCTGCGGCTGATTTTGGCAATCCTAAATGAGAAATAGAATGCTCTACCCCATAAAAAACTGTGGCTAAATCATAGTAACCATTCATGATCAACACTTTCATATTTGGATCTTTACTCAACGCATCGGCCATATCAGGAAGGGTAGTAATCGCACCGGTTGTTCCCCAATATTGGTTTCCGCTATGGGACCAATCCCATTTAAACCCATCTTTACTATAGGCAGAAGGAGCATACATTAAATCCTTACTTACTCCCAAAGCTCCGTGGAAGTAATCCAAGAATAAACTGGTGTACGCTGGAGAAATCGCATCACTTTGAGGATCTGTAAAGGCAGACATTGACAATGGATCCAAATTGATCCCTTTATACCTGGAATCCAATCTACCCACTGTCATTCCTTCATCTCTTAGGAGTTCCTGAAAGGTCTCCCCTGCATTCAATTTTAAATCAGCTCTTTTCCAGATCTCCGCATCAATTCCAGTATATCCTTCCAGTTTTTGCGCAATGGAATTCTTCTCAGTATCAGAAATGGTATTGCCTTTAAATAAAGCTGGGGCATATTCATTTTCGGTAAACTCTCTTACTTCCTGTACAAAGGATTCAATATCTGCCCCTTTGTTGGTTATTTTATCATGATATCTTGCCGTTACAGCTACAGTGGGTAAATAAGCAATATTTGAAATATCCTCATTTGGAACAAAAAACAGAGTCCTCAAATCAAATACGGAAGAAACCATGATCACCCCATTCAAAGCATATCCTTGGTTCAGTAAATAGCTCATCACACCGGCATTTCTGAAAGTTCCATAGCTTTCTCCCAAAATGTATTTTGGTGAATTCAATCGGTCATATTCCTTTAGAAATTGCATAATGAATAAGCTGACACTTCTGATATCCTGATCTACCCCCCAGAAATCCTTGCCAGTAGCATCACCGATCGGAACACTTAAACCCGTTCCAACAGGATCCATCATGACTACATCTGCTACATCCAATATGGAGAATTCATTATTGGTAAGCTCATAAGGTCCTGCCTGATTGTAATTTGGGTCATCTAACACAATTCGTTTTGGACCCATAATTCCCATATGAAGCCAATAGGAAGATGAACCTGGACCTCCATTGTAAGAAAAGATGATCGGTCTATCTTTTTCAGGGTTTTCCTTAAAATAGGCGGTAAAACCAAATAGGGCGATCGGCCTATTTTGTTCATCCTTCAATTCAAAGGTCCCCGCCTTCGCATTCAAGTTAATGGTCTTGCCATCAATCGTAACAGACTGTTTGGATTCAAACACCTGTGCTTTTGGAGTCTCTTTTTCCGATTCAGGGTTTTCCTGTGCAAAAGCAAAACCGGTGACGAGAAATAGGATTAGTACTAATCTTATCTTCATGATTGTTTGATTTAGATTGGTTGATAGGATTTAATTTAAGACATAAAAAGCCCGAATACTCGAGCTTTCAATTATTGTTTGTAGACTTTTCCTTCTTTCATGACAAATACCACTTCTTTCATCACAGCTATATCCTGTTCGGGATCTCCATTTACAGCAATGATATCTGCTATTTTACCTCCTTCGATAGAGCCTAATTTATCTTCAATATTCATGAATATTGCATTGGTGATGGTGGCTGCTTGAATCGCTTCTAAATGAGGCATTCCTGCCTCCACCATGTACATAAATTCGCGGTAGTTGTCTCCATGTGGGTACACTGCAGCATCCGTCCCGAAAGCGATCTTGACGCCACTTTTATAGGCTTTAGCAAATGTATCTTGAATCTGTGGGCCTATTCTTCTTGCTTTTTCAGCCACAACAGGAGGATAATATCCCGGAACCTCAGCCAACTGAGCAGCAGTCATCCCTGCAGTAATAGTAGGCACATACCAGGTTCCCTTGTCTTTCATAAGTGCCATGGTCTCATCAGTCATCATAGTCCCATGTTCGATGGAGTGAACCCCAGCTTTCACTGCCCGTTGCATTCCTTCATCTCCATGCGCATGTGCTGCCACATGAATTCCAAAATCATTGGCAGTTTGAACAATCGCATCCAATTCGTCCTGCTGAAATTGTGGAGCTGAACCATCTCTAGCTACGGACAAAACACCACCTGTGGCAGTTACTTTGATGACATCAGAACCGTATTTCACAGCTTGGCGCACCGCTTTTCTTGCTTCATAGGGCCCATTAATCACCCCTTGATCTGGCCCTGGATCCCCCATTAAATCTCTTTTAACTCCATTCGTTGGATCTGCATGACCACCTGTCGGAGCAATGGATCTTCCTGCCGTGTAAATTCTAGGGCCATTTACTCTTCCAGCGGCAATGGCATTTCTCAAGGCTATATTCACTCCAGAACCTCCTAAATCACGAACGGTAGTAAAACCAGCCATCAGTGTTTTTTCCGCAAAAGGGACCGCTTTGTAAGCAATGTCAGCCTCATTATCTCTAAAGCCATCCACGTACCTGGTCGGACTTGTCTCTCCTTCAATATGCACGTGCATATCCATTAAACCAGGCATCACGGTACTATTCTTCAAATCGATGGTTTGATCACTTCCTCCTCCAGATTGGTATCCAGCACTAACAGATACAATTTTATCTCCTTCTACTACAATGGTCTGCTCAGTCAGGATTTTTTTTGTTTTCACATCCACTAATTTCCCTGCGTGGATGTAAGTTTTTTGCGCAAAAACACCAAGGGATAGCATTAATGCTAACCCCGAAAGAACTAATTTTCTCATGGGTGAATGGTTGGTTGGTTAAATTTGGAAGCAGTTTAACAAAAAATCAGGAGAATGGCTCTCCAGTCTTCAATTGATAACATCGCTCATGTAAGTGAAAGCCCAATTTTTGATAAAAACCTTCTGCATCTTCTGCAGCAAACAGAATTAAACGGGCAGTAGGTGCAATTTCTCGTGTTTTAGCAAGTATTTCCGTTCCAATCCCTTTTCCTTGATAAGCTTCGGTCACCGCTAAATCCGCGATAAATGTCCTGTAACAGAAGTCTGAAATCCCTCTCATAAAACCGATCAGCTTTCCATCCTCTCTTGCTGTCACCCAAAGATTTGCACCTTTCACCATCTGAGTCAATAACGTAACATCATCCATGGGCCTACGCTTGGCCAAAGTAGAAGCCTCCAAAACATGGATAAATTCTTCCAATTGGATGATTTGCTCTTGTTGGATAGAAATCATTATCGCAATGAATTAACTTAAAACGTCTTGTAAGTCTTCGCGTTTCTTAAAAGTAGCTTTCGCAAATGGGCAAAGAGGTAATACCTTAATCCCCTCCTTTCTTACATATTCAACCAAAGCCTCCAATAATTTCTCCCCTATGCCTTGTCCTTTTAGTGTTTCATCTACTTCTGTGTGTTCGATGATCATCTTTTTTGGCCCAGCCATGACATAGACCATCTCAGCGAACCTTCTCACCCCTTCTTCCACAAAAAAAGATCCTTTTCTACCATCAAATTGATGTTGTATTTCCATCGTTAATTTTTCAATTAGCTTTTTGTTTTGTCTTCAACCATGTCATCATAGACCTCATTATTGGGCTCCCAGAGCTCTATGCTATGTCCATCCGGATCCAAAATATGGACAAATTTCCCATAATCATAGGTTTCGATTTTATCTAAAATAGTGACTCCCTCTTTTTTCAACTCCTCTACCAATTCCTCTAGATTTTCCACACAGTAATTGATCATAAAATCTTTTTCCGAAGGTTTGAAATAGGTGGTATCGTCCTTCATGGGAGACCATTGTAAAAATTCTTTCTGTTCTGGGTTATCAGCACTCCTATATTCAAAAGTGGTCCCATATTCATCCGTATGAAGTCCCAAATGTTTTCTGTACCAATCTTTGGTTTTTGCTGGGTCTTTCACTTTAAAGAAAATACCCCCTACTCCTGTAACGCGCTTTTTCATCCCTATTTAGATTAGATTATTCTTTTCCTTTTACAATCAAAAACCAATCTCCCTCCAACTCCAAGTACCCATAATCATAGCAGTAATGGTATTGATTTCCCTTTTTATTGGTGTACAAATGCGTGAAATATTTAAAATTGAAACCTGCTCTCATTAATTTATCCCTTGGTGATTTGGCCAAACTCTCTCCCTCTTGGATCAAACTTTCTAAAATATTCCGATTCTTTTTTAGGGCATAATTAATGTTCCGAATCAAATTGGTGGTGATTGCATTTTGCTGGTTGTTGTAATTATTCCTGCAGGAATCATCACAGAACTTCTTATCTACTCTACCTCGTATGGGCTCACCACAATTTAAACAGGTTCTTTTTTCCATGTATTGTTTAAAAAAAGTAAACCTGAATCTACTAAATAAAAAGAAAAGTTTAGGCAATTGCTTCAGGTGCCCCCTACAATACATTTTACAATTCTCCCCTGATAACCTCTTGCAATTTGGCAATATCCTCCTCGGTGTTGAAGACATTCACTGAAATCCTCAAATTTTCTCCTCTCGCAGATAAATAAACCTGATGTTCATCCAGTTTATTTTTAAGAGAAATCAGATCAAGTTTTTGGGGCAATTTGGGAGCAATCAAATGATAGGCTAAATAGGCATCTTTTTCAACCACACCCCCGATTTCTTCCATAAATTGTCTCAACGGCTGGTTTAACAACCGAGCATATTCCTGAATTCCTTCAGGTTTCCACACCAGCAATTGGCTCAAACTTGCTTTCAACATAGGCATCATAATGAAATTACTAGTTTCACCAACATTGAACCTTCCTGCTCCGGCTTGGTATTGATCTGCATAATCAGATAAAGAACTAAAATTTCGAGCATTCACCCGATTCATCCAGGATTCTTCCAAAGGAATACCATCTTGAAACTTTTCTCCAATAAAGGCCAAGGCGATGGAATATGGACCAAGAAGCCATTTATAGGTTGCACAAATCAATGCATCAATATTAAACTCTTTCACATCCATGGGCAGGGCCCCAACGGACTGAGTCCCATCGACAATAAAATAAGCCCCTACTTCCTGACACCTTTCTCCTATGGCCTTCAAGTCAAATTTTACCCCACTCATCCAATGAATAGAGGAAATTAATATTACCGCAGTGTCCTGATTAATGCTGTCCAGAATTCGCTGGTTCCAAGAGGCACCTTTTTGGGCTTCGTTCTGATCAGGACCTATAATGACCAATTCTGCACCTTGTTCCTTGACCCAACGTTCTAAAGAAAAATACCCACTTGGAAACTCATCTTTCACTACAATTGCTTTTTTGCCTTTTCCTCCTGGCACATTGTTCAACACAGAAGTGAAGCCATAAGAGGTAGACGGAATTACAGCTACTTCATTGGCTTTACAATTTACCAACGAACCGAATGAGGTTCTTACTTCCATTACCCCATCAAAAAAATCATCTTGGGTAAACTCAAAAGGATTTCTTTGCTTGATAATAGATTGAATCCCTGCTTCTTCCGAACTCCCAAGTAATGGGGCACGGTAGGCATTGTTTAAATAGTGAACCCCAGGCTTTAGATTAAACAGGTGTTTTTGACAAGAAAGCATATACACTAAGAATTTATTTTTTACACGATAAACAATGATGAGAACCTATCTCCTTTCAGCTCATTTACTAGCTTAAAACTCAAATTGAAGGTCATCAAAATCTAACTTTCACAATTTTTTATACATGATATAAGTGTCTACCAAACCAAATTTTTGGTGTCTAAATCCATTGGGAGTCGTTCCTATGATCTCAAAACCAAAATTCTTCCAAAGGCGAACGGCCGCTTGATTGGTACTGATTACAATATTAAACTGAATGGCACGATAACCTTGTGCTTTTGCAAAGGCAAGTGAATGTTCACACAAACCTCTGCCTAAACCTTTCCCTTGGTGATCAGGATGGACCATATAGCTGCAATTTGCAATATGATTTCCTAATCCAATTTGATTCGGTTTAATGATATAAGTAGCCAAAACACCCCCATTTTCATCTTCCAAAACGAAGGTTTTCATGTAAGTAGCAAACCAATACTCTTTCAATTTTTCTTTAGGTGTATTGGGATCAAAAACATAGGTATCCCCAGTTTTGATCACTTTTGAGAAAATCTCCCAAACTCCATTTTCATCTTGTTCGAAAGTTGATTGTCGAATGCTATTCACTTTGAATTGAAAAATGTTATCTAACAAATCTATCGAAAAATGGGTTGGCTTTCAGTACCTCTCTTAAAACATAAAACTTATATAAGTCCACCGATCAAAAAATCTCGTAAGTTCGATTACTAATTGAACCATTTTAAAGGATTTGAAATTCACATCATGTCTTATGAATTGAAGTTTTAAATGAATCAAATGTCAATTAAGAGACAAAAAGAATATTAAAAGAACCTGAAATAGCCTAAAAAAGTAAAAACTCATTAATTCAACTCAAATTAAGCTACCCCTCACCATGCAAAAAACATATTACGATCCTGCAGACTTAAAGAAATTTGGAAAAATCTCAGAATGGAATGAAGAACTGGGAAGCAAATTTTTCGATTATTATAACAGCGTCTTTGAAGAAGGAGAGTTATCTGCAAGAGAAAAATCTTTGATTGCATTAGCGGTGGCCCATACCATCCAATGTCCCTATTGTATAGATGCATATACAGGAGATGGCCTTCAAAGAGGAATTACCAAAGGCGAGATGATGGAAGCACTGCATGTAGCCGGAGCCATCAGAGGAGGAGCAACGCTTGTTCATGGGGTGCAGATGATGAATAAAGTGAATAAACTGGAAATGTAAATGATGATTCAATCTCTAAATCGTAGGAAGAGTGACTTGGCAAAGGCGGAAAAGCAATTGGAGATTTTATCCCATGGTCCTTTTGCAGAAGGAGAACTTCCCACTTTTCAACAAAAAATCGCCACATCAGGACAATTCCCACTACGTCCAAAATCTCTGGAAATTCTTCAGATCAATGTGGGCTATATGTGTAACCAGGTTTGTAAACATTGCCATGTAGACGCGGGACCAGATCGAAAAGAAATAATGACCCGCGAAACCATGTCCCAATGCCTGGAAGTATTAAAAAGTACCTCAGCGCATACCCTTGACTTAACTGGTGGAGCCCCTGAGATGAATCCTGATTTTCGTTGGTTTGTAGAGGAAGCAAGTAAAATTGGGGTGCAGGATTTTATTGTTAGGTCCAATCTAACCATCCTAAGATCCAATAAAAAATACCATGATTTGCCTGAGTTTTTTAAGAAACATAAGATTCATGTAGTCAGCTCCATGCCTCATTGGACCAAAGGGAAGACAGACTCCCAACGGGGAAATGGCGTCTTTGAACAATCAATAGAGGCATTGAAAAGCCTGAATGAGGTAGGTTATGGAAAAGTAGGGACTGATTTAAAATTAGATTTGGTTTATAATCCTTCAGGAGCATTTTTACCAGGGGATCAGGCAGCTTTGGAAGCTGATTTCAAAAAAGCCCTTTCAGAAGATTTTGGTATCGAATTCAACAACTTATTTGCCTTGGCCAATCTTCCCATCAGTAGGTTTTTGGACTATTTGATAGCATCCGATAATTACGAGGAGTACATGTATACCTTAGTGGAAGCCTATAATCCTGCTACCGTTGCCAATGTGATGTGTACCAACACGCTTTCGGTAAGTTGGGATGGATATTTATACGATTGCGATTTCAATCAAATGCTTCATCTTCCGGTAAAGAGTTCCATCAAACATATTTCAGATTACCAAGAAGGGTTACTTCAGGACCGGGATATTGCCATCAGTCAACATTGCTATGGATGTACAGCCGGAGCTGGAAGTAGCTGTCAGGGTAGTGTGTCCTAAGAAAAGGCAGAGTTTTCTGCCTTTTTCTCAATTATTTAATCCCTGAATTAATTCCTTTGCGATTAATTGATACCCTTCCTCATTGGGGTGCAAGCCATCTGTAAACAGCGATTCATTCAGCTCTCCTTCTGCGGTCAATAAGCCTTGACCAACTCCTATATAGGTCACATTGGCCAAATCTGCCATTTGAGAAATTCTTAGATTGATGTGATTTACTTCCTCAATCATTCCTCTCCTTGGTAATATTCCTACCATCATCAGCTCGCTATTCGGCTGTCTTTCTTTTATTTCTTGGAGCAGGTTTGCCAGCCCTTTCACGATCTCCTCCTCACTGTTCAACCCAAGATTGTTGGTTCCAATCATCAGGACAATTTTCTCTGCATCAAACCCATCCAGTTCATCATGGTAAATTCTCCAAAGAACATTTTCTATTCTATCCCAGCCAAATCCAAAATTTCGTATTCCTGCTGGTTCAATGATTTCTTCCCAGGAAGTTTGTCCATTAACAGCCTTTGACTTAGGTTCTCCACCCCAAAAATTCACAATGGAATTACCAAAAAGTAAGATTTCTGGATCTTGCTCTTGATTCATCCTCAAAATCTCCTGATGTCTCTCCTCCCACTTGTAAACTGCAATATCTCTACTTTGGCTAGTAGATACCATAGTCGAAATGGGTCCTTTTTCTTCGCTCAAAATATCCAGGATCAATTTTTCATAAGCATTTGCATACTCAATCATTCCAAAGTCATTTGGATGAATAATATCAACAAATGAGTCAAACCCCAGGCCCAACGCTTCTTTTTCCAACAAGAAAATTCCTTTGATCCCCTCTTCCTTCAATGCCAAAAAAGCTTTTTTATATTGCTCATTGAGCCTTTTTACATGTTCAAAGTTTTTCATATTGGTCAATGCATCTGCATAGCCCACATGCTCGGTCAATATAATAGGTACGTTGGGACGTTTGGATTTCAATTGATGGACCGCATCCAAGGTCAATTGATATACATCATGTTGATCTGGACTCAAGTTGGGTAAGCAATCTAGGATATAAGCTTTGGCATCAATCTCGGTCAGCAGTTCAATGATTTCTGGCTCCATCCTACCATTCCCAGAAAAACCCAGGTTCAGCACAGGTCTTTCCAGCTTTCTTTCCAGAATATTGGTCCAGGCCATACCAGGTCTAGAAGCACAAGCTCCTTGACAGATGGAAGTTCCATAAGCTACGATTGGCTTTTCCCTTCTGACCGGTAATGGCTCAAAAGTAGCTTCTTGCCCCACTCCTATCTCCAGTTCGGTCACCTCATTATAAAGGGGTAAAAACAACTGGTATTCGCGCCCATATTGCGCATACTTTGAACTGGTTTCATTAAGAATAAAAGTGTATTGCGATTCTTCTTTAATGGAATATTTACCCCAAATCCTCAGCCATTCTCCATCATAAGATTTACTATATAAATCCAATCCACTTACTCCAGTCGCGGGCATATGTGGCATTGAGACCCCTCTTGTAACCTTGTATCTGACCGCAATGGTATCTGAATTACTCCAAAAGCGGATGGAAAGCCCAGCGGATTGCTTGGAAAGATTCCAAACTGCTTCTCTTACTTCACTTTCGGACCTCGCTGGAAGCCTATGGTAAATAGAAGGAACTTCCTCAGCCCAAGCTTGACCTGCTATCACAGGAATATCACTCTCCGCAGGGTTCCACCACTTTAGGGTATTCACTTGCTGTGAAAAACCCTGGGAGCTAAGGCAAATAATAAAAATCAGTATGCTTAATTTTCTCATATAAAGTGGATCATATTATTCGACACTTAAAATGCGGATTTTTACTCAAGTAACTATCCTTTTTAAATGCTTAAAATGAATAAAAAGTCAATCTTCCTTATGCAGAATGCAGAAATTCGAAATAGGTTGACTACTTAAATGTAGGGCTAAACAAAAAATCAATCATTCAGGCCTTTACCCTCTAAAATCTTTAGAAGGTATTTCTCCACTCTGGCTTGTCGGGTGTTGGATTGTTTGGCCTGAGAAAAATATAATAGATACCCTCTTTGCCTACCTGGAGTCAGATTTTCAAAAGCACTTTTTAAAGAAGCATCCCCTTCCAATCTTTCTTTAAACTCTGAAACCATTTCAAATTCTGAGGTCTTCTTCATAGGCACCTCCAAACCTGCCTTTTCTACTTCTATGGCCTCCATAACATAGTGCTTGATACTAGGCTTCCACTTTTTTATTTCCTCCAATGATGTAAACCGAAGTTGTCGAGCAGCCTGCACATGTTCTGTCTGCTGTACTAAAATCCCTTCCGAATCTTGGAGTAGAGCTCCTTTGTGAAAAAGTAAGGCACAGTATTCCTTAAACCCATGAATCAACACGATATTATTTCCTTTGAAAGTGTAACAAGGTTTCCCCCATTTAAGCTCTTCCTGCATGCCACATTCATGAAGGATCTTTCTCATAAAAAGATATTCTTCCTGCCACTTGGATGGTTTGTCGAAAAATAAATCGAGGCTTTTGATCATGAATTAAATTTAAAGTTCTAAAAATGAATTGTAAACCTGAATGACTAAAAATTAAAAAAGTCAGTGAAAAAATCTTCACTGACTTCTATTCTATACTTTAATAAGAAACAGCTATTCCACTTCATATTTAAAGACCAAGGCAGGAACCTCCGCTAATTTCTTTTGCAAGCTTTTTGGAATGGAAACAACCGTTTTCCCATTTTCTGTCTTCCACTTTAAGGAACCTTTTTCTCCCAAGACCTGGATTTTGCTTCCTTTCTTTGGAGGATTTACAGACCAAGATATACGTTCTCCTAGCTCCTCTCCTTCTTCCAAAGGCAACAGGGCAAAAAGTTCTTTTTCTTTTCCTTGGGTGAAATAAAACGCTCCATCTTGAAATGATTCTATGGCTCTGGTATTATAAATCCCTTCTCCATTCACCTTTAGCCAGGCACCGATTTCTTCCAGTCTTTCAACTTGCTCGGGCAAGAATAATCCATTCGCTGTTGGTCCTACACCCAATAGGAGATTTCCTCCCTTTGCCACAATTTCAATCAACAAATGAATGACTTTTCTAGATGGCTTGAATCGATCATTAGGTACATATCCCCAAGCGCCTCCAAGTGTGATACAGCTTTCCCAGGGATCTGGAGACATGGTAGCGGGAATACCTTGTTCCGGGGTTCTATAATTTTCAAATGGCCCATGTACCGTGCGGTCCACGATCAAAATTCCTTCTTGGTTTTTTCGTACCATCTCTGCCACTTTTGGCATATCAATTTCTTGGCTAAATTCTGGTATAGGAGCTCCCCAACTTAATACTTCTTCATTTACTGTGGACTTAGGGCGAACCCATCCTCCATCTAGCCAAAGGATATCTATGTCCCCATAATTGGTGGTAATTTCATTGAGCTGGTTATGGGTAAATTGTACAAACTGGTTCCATCTCCAAGGATGTTTCCGGATATCGTAATTCACATTCCGGTCTGGAGTGGCTCTATAATCCCACCAAAAATATTGGGAATGCCAATCTGGCTTGGAATAATAAGCTCCAATCATCATGTCTTTGGCTCTAAAAGCATCAAATACATGTTTAGCCACATCTGCTTTTGGGTTGGAACCGAAAGGACCATTGGTGATTTTGTAATCGGTGAATTGGGTATCAAACATATTGAATCCATCATGGTGCTTGGTGGTAAACACCACGTATTTCATACCTGCTTTGGCAGCTGCGTCAGCCCATTGTGAGGGATCAAAACCTGTAGGATTAAACTCCTCCTTTAGGCCCCAATACCATTTTTTATAGTCTTCATAACTCTGAGTCGTGTCTTTTCTATTAATCCAATCTTCATTGACAATGCTCCAGGATTCTACAATCCCAGGCACCGCATAAATTCCCCAGTGAATTAAAATACCGAATTTCTGATCTCTCCAATGCTCCAACTTCTCCATTACTTTAGGATCTGTAGGATATTGGTATTCGGAAGAGGTTGGATGTAATGTGTTTTGGGCCTGTGCCCCGAAAGTGATCACCAAGGCAATCACTACTAGCCAAAATGATTTTTGGTTCATAGGTTTTAAAGGATAATCAAAAGAAAATAAAGGGTAAAATTACCGGTGGCTAAAGGTAAAATGGAAAGTTAGGGAGAGCAAGAAGAATCCGCTTCAAGTTTCTTATGGCCTACTATTAAATTGAATTAATGATGATTTCTTTCGCTTCAATTGTCTATCACCGCTGCAATTCCAATGGCATCTTCCCCTCCACCACTATAAAGTAAATACCATTTTCCGTCAACGTCCTGAAACAATTCCGGGTCTCTCAATTGATTCACATGATTTTCGGCTCCATTTTTTGAGGCCTGAACCGGTAAATTTACTCCTTCCCATTCTAATTCGGGACGGAGCATTTCTTCATGAGGAAGTGTGGTTTTCCAATCCATCCAATTTCCTCTCAAATCCATGGTAGTTCTAAAAATCCGCTCCGGCGCATCGCCTCTACTCGTGTACCAAACCTCTAAAGTATGTCCATCTTTCCTCATTCTAGTGGTAAAATGCCTGGGTGTAGAAACTTCCTTACGTGTTGAGTCGACTGTTTTTATGACTTTCAAATTCAAAAAGACAGGGTTTTCGGAAGTCTTCCCCTCTTCCCAGGCATCCTGGATAGGGCTATTGGCAGTGATCCAAGGTTTATCCTTGGAAGGTGATTTCCAAATGACCCCGTGATTGGTAAATCCATAAAGTTCACCCTGGTATTCAAAAGTCTTCAAATAGGCATTTGCCAAAATTTGATTGACCATCCCAAAGCCAGATTGACCTGCTCCTATTCCTCCAATCATTTCTTCTTCAGAGATGCTCCCATTAAAATTTAATCCATCATGGGAAACCCCTATAAAGGTTTTTTGTGATTCTGTAGAAAAATTACTACTTCCTTTTCCATTGGAGGGAGCATGTATAAACAGGATGAATTGCTGATTTATTGAATCTAACAAAACATGGGGAGAAGCCACATGACCTTGCATTTTGGCTCCATTTACCCATTCCATTTTATCCTCTGGACCTAAATCCAATACTCCTTTTCCGGGAAAGCTAGGATCTTCCTGATTGCCTGCATTAAAAAGTGTATAGGGCCCCAAAATCGAACTTGACCATGCCATACGGATGTAATTTCCCTGATGGTGGGAAAAATAAAGATAGTACTGTGCGGAAGGATCTGCACGTTCATTTTTTGTCAACCAATCCGGAATCCTAATCAAACTGGCTCCATTAATATTCTTCGCATCCGAACCGGCAATCCCTTGACGTTCAAACCAAGCTTTGTCGATGATGGCTCTTCCGTCATTCAGTCGAACCACCTGTGTATGAATGCCCTTTTCTTGAGCAAAAATTGAGGATACGGTTCCAAGCATGATTAGAAAAAGAAATTCCATAATCTTACTTTTAAAACCCATCCTCCAAACCTTAAAAAAGACGTTCATTTCTATTCATCTAGTTTTTCAAGAACCAATAATCGGACCTCCATAAATTCTGGTCCATTTATCTTCTTAGACTTCAAGGCGATTGAATGGCCCCCTTCATCTAAATGAATTACTCCAAGTTCTAGGGGTCTAAAGTTCTTTTCATAAGACTCTTGCCTAGGATATCGATCATATTCCACGGCTACAAATGGAGGATCGTGAGCTGTCAAAACAGGAGCTTCCAATTGATTTTCTCCCTGTTCCAAGGAAACGATAGACCCCACCGCAGATTCCTTTGCGGTATAATAAATTGTTGCCTTGTAATTGCCACTGGTTAAGACCTCAGCATCCCAGGTGATACTGTCCGACTCCGAAATCCAATTTGTAAAAAAAGAGGAATTTGGAAAGCGATTGGATCGTTGGATAGATCCATGGGCTATTCCGTCTCTCGCTGGTAAATGCGTAAATGTACTTTTTGAATAGCCAATAGGAAATACTTCTCTTCTATTTCGATCCAACTCACTCAATACGTTCTTCTTCCAATTGGTCTTTGCCTCAACAAATAGAGAGCGCAAGGAATCAGAGGGATTTATGATGGGTTCCAATTGCCCAGGGTCATTTTTCAAATCAAACAGCCGATCCTCTTTATCCAGGAGATAGTCTTGGTTTCTCACACTGACGGCTCCATTCCAATGAGAAAAGATGAAACGTTGTTCCCAATCTTGATCCTCTCCCATCAACAAAGGTTTTAAACTGACCCCATCCAATTTCTTGGTTTCCTTCATCGAAATCCCAGCCATATCAACTAAAGAAGGTAGTACGTCGATGGTGGCAGCCACTTGATGGATTTTTTTTGCCTGTAAATGATCCTTCCAAAAAACAATGAATGGGGAGCGTACTCCTCCTTCATCGGTATGGCCTTTAATCCCTTTCAACCCATCATTCCATCTCCAACCATTGGGGCCATTATCAGACATATAAATCACAATGGTGTTTTCAAGCTTTCCTAAACTATCCAGGCGATCTAAAATTCTTCCCACATTCCAATCGATATTTTCGCATAGCGCCCAAGCAGCACGTGTTTTATCTGGGCTTTCTGAATCTTGATACCTATGCGGAGGAATAGAATCATTTTTATAGCGATCCCACCACAGATCCGGCACCTGCATGGGACTATGGGGCGTATTTAGTGCCAACCAAGCAAAGAAGGGTTGATTGGATTCTTCCTCAATAAATTTTAATGTTTGATTGGTCAGGTCATCAATGATAAAGCCATCTCCTTGAACTACTTCTCCATTTCGTTCCAGCATGGGACTGAAATAGTTGCCCCAATGCCCGGAAGCGAAGCCATAATATTCCTCAAATCCACGATTGTTTGGATGATAGGGAGGTTGAGTGCCATTATGCCACTTCCCAAAAGCACCTGTTCTATACCCTTCAGATTGAAAAATCTCAGCAACCGTAGTTTCGTCTAAATCCAATCGCTCACCTCCCGAAGAGGTATCATATATTCCTCCTCTTGGATGGTATCTCCCAGTTAATAATTCTGCTCTGGTTGGAGAACAAACAGGACTGACATAAAAGCGGGTAAATTGAACTCCAGCTTTAGCCATCGCATCAATTCGGGGGGTATGTACAGAGGGATTTCCATTTACACCTAAATCACCCCATCCCTGATCATCAGAAATGATTACCAAAATATTGGGTGGTATTGGCGAGGTCTCTTCTTCCTTACAAGATGAAAATATCAAAAGAGGTACTCCAACTAGGCAAAAGAACCTAAAAAATGGATAAAATTGATTTTTGAGATAGTTCATTCAAAAAGAAAATTGGGTTTAAGTCAATACCATTCAATGTACAAATACTTTCTATTTTCTAACATAAACATCCTTATTCCCGCTAACATATCTTTTGTTTCTATAAAGCAATCAATTACTTATCTTGAAGATTAAACTAGTTAGCAATGCCCCAGTACAAATTACGGATCAACGGCTTAGTCAAAGAGGTAGAAACCGATGCAGACACCCCTCTTCTTTATGTTTTAAGGGATGAATTGGAACTCAACGGACCCAAATTTGGATGCGGGTTATCCCAATGTGGAGCCTGTATGGTATTAATCGATGGAGAAGCCACTACCTCTTGCATGCGACCGATATCCTCTTTAGGTAATGCTGAAATAATCACCTTGGAGGGATTAAGAGGGAAAAACGGAGAACTTCACCCAGTCCAGCAAGCTTTCGTTCAAGAGCAAGCTGCTCAATGCGGTTATTGTCTCAATGGAATGGTGATGGCATCTGTGGGCTTATTGAATCAAAATCCAAACCCCAATGACCAAGAAATCAGAGAAGGAATGCAGTTAAATCTATGTAGATGTAGCACTCATTCCAGAATCATTAAGGCCATCAAAACTGCAGCAAAAACCCAATAAGGATCAAAATGGAGCTCCCCAAAACATCAAGAAGGAAATTTTTAAGAAATATTGGATTTATCAGCGTGGGTTTCCCATTGCTGAGTTCTTGTTTTGAGGAACAAGAAAAAACCATGGCCAAGCGGATTGATTACAATGGGGATTTACCCGGAAGTATGAGAAATGCCAGTGCAGTCAATGCCTGGCTGCAAGTATTGGAAGATGGAAGGGTATTGATTTATTCTGGAAAAGTTGAATTGGGCCAAGGAATTCGAATGGCGATTTGTCAAGTAGCAGCGGAAGAATTAGATCTGGATTTAGACCAAGTGGAAGTCCATTTGGCAGAAACTGGAGTTACGCCAGACGAAGGATACACTGCCGGAAGTGGGTCAGTTCCAAACAGCGCCATGTCTGTTCGATATGCCGCAGCGACTGCAAGAAAAAAACTATTGGAGCTTGCTAGTAGTCAACTGAATGCACCAATAGAAAAGCTTTCATTTTCAAAAGGGAATGTAGGGTATCAAAACCAAAAATTAAATTTTGCTGAAATCCTTGATGGGGCTCAAATTGAAATGGAAGTAAGCAAACCAGTCCCAATAAAAGATAGCTCCTCTTACCAATACATTGGGAAAGCCATCCACAGAAAGGATATTCCCAAAATGGTCATTGGGGAAGAAATCTATGTGCAAGACCTTCGGTTTCCCGGGATGGTACATGCCCGTGTGTTACGACCTGCCAGCTATCAATCCTCTTTAACATCCATTGACCTAGATGGGCTCTCTTCTGAAGTATCGGGAGTTTTAAAAACTGTGGTAAAAGGGAATTTTGTTGGAGTCATCACTGAACGGGAGTATCAAGCAGTTAAAGCAGAGCGGTACCTTAAAAACCATTCGGAATGGACCTCTGAGACAGCTTTCCCTGAGGAAGAAAATTTATACAAGCATTTAAAGTCCATTGCTGAGCCTCCTGAGAGCATCCGGGACCAGGGGGATGTTAGCAAAGCCTTTGCTGAGAACCAGACCTATCAAGCAGAATATACCAAGCCCTATTTTCAACATGGGGCCATTGGTCCTGCTTGTGGCATCGCACTGTTCGATGGTGACATTTTACATATCTGGTCCCATAGTCAGGGAATATACCCCATGCGTAGCGCCATTGCCGCCATGTTGAAGATGGATCAATCAAAGATTCATGTGACTGGAATCCCTGGTGCCGGGTGTTTTGGACATAATGCCGCAGATGATGCAGCTGCAGATGCAGCCATTCTTGCCACTGAATACCCTGGAAAGCATGTCCGGGTTCAGTGGTCTAGAACTGACGAACATACCTGGGAGCCCTATGGTACAGCGATGATCATGAAGATGCATGCCAGTCTGGACAATCAAGGGAAAATCACCGCATGGAAATCTGAGGTGTGGACCGATACCCACAGTATGAGACCCAATCGGGATCCAGCAACCTTGTTGGACACCAGATATCTGGAGGGTCCCATACCCTTAACTCAAAGAGGATATTTAGGAGGAGGTCATCGTAATGCCGATCCCTACTATGCTTTTCCTAACATGCAGGTGAATGCCCATTTTTTTAATGGCCCCTTGAGAGTATCCTCCTTGCGAAGCTTAGGCTCCTATGGGAATATTTTCGCTATTGAATCCTTTATGGATGAACTTGCAGAAAAAGCCAATAACAATCCTTTTGCATTTAGGATCACTCATTTAAATGATGAAAGAGCCATCGCTGTAATCCAAAAACTTCAGCAATTATGCAACGCTGCCAGGGTCAATACTGGAGAAGGAATAGGGATGGCCTTTTCCAGGTATAAAAATAATACTGCTTATGCAGCTGTAGCGGCACATGTAAAAGTGGATCCAGCTGCAGGAATTCTCCAACTCAAAAAATTATGGGCAGTGGGAGACGTTGGCCAGATTATCAACTTAGATGGAATCACCAATCAATTTGAAGGTGGAATGATCCAGGCTGCCAGTTGGACCTTAAAGGAACAGGTTAATTTTAAGGGAGATCAAATTACCAGTAAAGACTGGATGAGTTATCCAATTTTCCGATTTGATGAAATTCCAGAAGTGGAAGTAGTGATGATTGACCATCCTGAGTTACCTGCAGAAGGAGGAGGAGAAGTTTCCATGCCTCCCACCGGAGCGGCTATTGCCAATGCAGTATACCAAGCTTGTGGAAAACGAGTGTACGATCTTCCAATCCGAATTGAGAAGATCCCTAGCTGATCTTTAAATCTATTTCAGAATCCAAGACCATTTCCACAAATATTGATTTCCAATAAATAGATTTTTCCCTGTTCATATGAATTTTCTATGCAGTTGATAAGGTGGTTCTTTGCCAGCAATTTATTCTGAGATACCATTTGTGTAGCTTCTCTTTTTAAGAGATTTTATCCCAACTACGAATACCAAAATCAATAGTATCGAAAAAAAGAGTGTCGTTGTCATGCTTTTCACAATCGTACATACATTGGTCACCTTCATGGAAATTGAAGATAAATTGGGAAAACTGTTCAACATGATCATGATTCCAAAATTCTCTGCATAATCCGCTAATCCTGCAATTATGGGTAGGTAGCAGAGGTAGATAAAAAAGGAATTTAATTTATTCAGTTTCTTTAATAAATACCCCATTAACAGCCCATAACCTAGACCAAAGAGAAATGGATAAATCATATCCACTGGAAGTTGCGTCGTCAAATAAATCTGTCTTCCCTGCTCTCCTAAGGTCTCTAAAAGCTTCGTGATATATTCGGGACTATATCCCAAGGGCATCATATCTAGGAGTTTCAGCCCATTTGAATAAACCATTGTTTTTGGAATCGTAATCCATAACATGATGGCATAAACCGTATTAGTTAAAATAAAGAGCAGGAGTACTTTCTTGCCAGAAACATTCCGATTGACGATCTCCCTTAGTTTCCCCATGAATTGTTTGGTTTCGCAGGTATTAAAATAAAAAATTGAAAGGATTAAAGTACGGAATCGTTAGCCAAAATAGAAGCTGCAAGAGGCAGTTTAGTACTTAAGTTCAACGTCAACTTCTGGAATCCTTTTTACCGAAAAGCAGAGGCCACTCACCTTTTATAGAAACGATCAAATCGGTGGATTAACACTATTCAACCTTCACTACTAATTTTCCTTTTGCTTTATTTTCTTCCATGTATTGATGGGCTTTTACAACTTCATCTAATTGAAACATCCTATCAATCCGTAATTGGATAGTTCCCCTTTCCACATCATTTATAAATTCCTGAAGCAGATTTTTAGAAAGATTATTGGATTCCCCCATATACACAGTAAGCCTACCTAGTGATGGAATATCCCCCATCGGAGTAAACTCTTTCATGGTCCATTCATTTCCTAATATTCCAGTCATACAAACCATTCCTTTAGGCGCAATACATTTCAAAGAATCTTTTAATGTCCTTGTACCAATCAATTCCAGCACTTTATCTACACCCCTGGGATAAATCTTTCTGACTTGATACTTTACAATTCCATCATCCAAAATAACATGGTCAACCCCATTATCTAGCAGGGCCTGCCTCTTTTCTGAATTTCTAGTAGTCGATAGCACTGTCAATCCTTTTCCTTTGGCAAGTTGGCAGGCTAACATTCCAATGGATGAAGTGCCTCCTCGAATTAGAAGTGTTTCACCCTTTTGGATTTCAAGTGCCTGATGGAGAGATCCAGATACTGTCTGAAACATTTCTGGAATTGCTCCAAGGGTCCCCCAATCCAAACTACTTGTAAAAGGAAAAATTATTTCTATTGGTGCCAAGGTATATTCTGCATACCCCCCATCAAAAAATCTTCCCATCCCCCCCATGATTGCTGCCACTTGCTGTCCTTTTTCAAAGGTGTTTGAAGGATCTTCCTCCACCACTCCTACACATTCAATTCCTTGAATGCGTGGAAATTCAACTCCTGGAGAATCACCACGTCTTGTAAATAACTCAGACCTATTCAGGCCAAAAGCTTTTACCTTAATTAAAACCCAACCTAGTTTTACTTGGGGTGTAGAGACCTCCTTAATTTCAATAACCTCAGGACTTCCGGCTTTGGTGGTGATCGCTGCTTTCATTTTTATTTATTTCTTAGTGCAATTATGGTAGCCAAGCTCTTTTTAAAATTACTTTGGCCTCAAGCTAATTAGATTAAAACTTTTCCAGAATGGATTTTCGATGGATTGCTCCGATTTCATTGATAATCACATCTCCAAATTCAGTCAATACTATTTCCTTTTTACTCAACAAAAAAGCTTCTCAGCGGTCAGGCTACTAATAAACCCTAGTTGTTCAGATTTTTACACACTTTCGGCTACTCGGATGCAGTATCCATTGATATCAACAAATGCAAACTCCTTAAGTCCATAGGGTTGTTCCTGTAACTGGTCGATAATATTGACATCCAGTCGTTTGAAATCTGCATAGATTTCCTCAATATTTGTTACAAACCACATGAGGTCTAGTCGATGGTTTTTGTTATTGATATCGTTTGTAAAGGTCTCATCCTGAGAAAAAATTAATCGTAAGTCATCTTTACGGATCCCCCCATCAAAATCCCCAAATGTCCATTCTTCTGTAAAGCCTAGCACATCACGATAATAGTCAAGTGTTTGCCGCAAATTTCTTACGGGTAACTGAGGAGAACATTTATAAAATCTTTTCATCTTCTTCTGTTTAAGTTAAAAAAACTGTGCTTTTAATCCTCTAGCAGCTTTAAGAAAGTCTCATAGTTGTACTCCTAAGTCAAATATTTGCTGACTCCGCCAAATTTTGCTGAATACTAATTCATTTTTGAGCTTTGTTTTGGAATGTTTATTTCAAAATATCACCATTGTAGTTGGTAGCAAAGACTTAATTTCTAGTTGCTCTGATTCTGAAAAATGGTTCCCACTAAATTCTAAAACAGCCAGGTTCGACCATCCATCTAACTATTCTCATATAGTTTATTCCGATCGAATATACGCATCAGGAAATACTGTGTAAGGGTCCAGTAATATCGGACGTGTATTTGCCCCTTATGATTTGATAAGGCAGACCTTTAATTTTTTATATTCTTAAGGGCTTTCCTAAATGAATCAACAGATCTTTTTACATCTTCCTCTGTAGTTGCCCAGGAACAAATACTAATCCTGATAACCTTACGTCCTTTCCAACTGGAACCACCCACCCAGCATTCCCTCATTTCTTGAATTTCTTTAAGAACTTTATCTGTTAAGGAATCAGTATCACATTGCACAAGAACTTGATTATATACGACCTGATTCAGCACAAGAAAACCCTTTTCGGAATTCAATAATTCAGCAAATTGAACGGCACGCTTGTGTAAATTATGTATCAGTTCTTCTATACCGGTTCGGCCTAGATATCTTAAAATAGCCCAAAGTTCAATAACTCTGCTCCTTCTTGACATTTCTGGTACGTAATACATGCCATTTCTTTCATTGTCATTTGGCAGATAAGCAGCATTTATATGTAAAGTTGAAATTAGTGCCTCCTCATCGGTACAAAATATAATACCGGAATCATAGGGTGAGTTTAATGTCTTATGTGCATCAACTGCCCATGAACTTGCGTATTCGTACCCGGTAGTAAGATGGTTAAAATGTTGGGTAGCACCGGCCCATAGTCCAAAGGCACCATCTATATGAACCCATGCCCCTTGCTCTTTAGCTTTCTTACAAATTGAAGCAAAGTTGTCAAAAGCACCAGTATTTACGTTTCCCGCTTGTAGAGATAAAATTGTGGTATGATCAAGTTTGGGAATTTTATCTACCAAAATCCTTCCTTGATCGTCAACCTCCACAAATTCAATAGTATCAATTCCAAAACCAGCCAAAGAAATTGCCTGCAGCATGGAGGAATGAACCTGTCTTCCAGCTACAATCCTAACTTTTGGGGCATTAAAAAGTCCTTTTTTCGTGACGTCCCAATTCAAATTCTTTAATATCCGGTATCGCGCTGCAGCTAAGGCACAAAAATTGGCAGTCGAGGTGCCGCTTACAAATCCAGCTACGGTTTCATTTGGCAGTGCAAGTAGTTGGACAAGCCACTTTTGAACGACAGTTTCTAATTTTGAGGAGATGGGAGAGCTCTGGTATACTGTTGCGTTTTGATCCCAAAATGTGGCCAGATTTTTTGCCGCTAGCCCCACTGGAATAACTCCACCATGAACAAATCCAAAATATCTACCGCCAATTTGAGCTGTTGTCCCGGGAGCTCCATATCTATTTAAAAGATTTAAAGTTTCAAGGGGATCTCCGGAATTTTCCGGAAAATCTTCCTCAAATATTGAAAGATCATGGAGATCACTCTTGGAAGGATATACATTCCTGTCAAAAATGCTCCCGAGGTATTCTATACCAAAAGATTCCGCTTTACGAAAGAGCTCAGCATCTTTCAGTTCCAGGAACATTTTATGCTGCAATGAATTGTCTTCGTTCATTTATATTTCATTAGGTTGGCTCTTAAGCCTGTCCATATTGCGTATCGCCTTAATAATACACACTGTTATAGACAGTGGCACTTACGGAATCTATTTATCTTCGTTCTTCGCATTTCAAACTTCCCTTTTACCGATTTCTAAAATTCTGATAATATTCTAAAGTCTCACCAATGATCGTAGGTAAAGGGTCCTTCGCAATGAACTCCAAAAACGAATTATCGAAGTTTAAATTCTTTTGATTTTTAACTATTCTCTTCCAGGTCATTTTAACTGCTGGCCCTGACCTCACCACAATTTTATCCTCTAATTTTATGATTGGAAGCTCTTCCCCCAAAGCCGTTAAACAAGCAAGATATGGGAAATTGACACCGGCAAAAATAGAAGCTGTTACACTGGCCCAAAACCGAGGGTTCATCTCAATTAAGTTGGCCCGTTTCTCCACTTCGTCATACCTTAAATCTATGTGCACGATACCAGACCAATTGAATTTTTCGACCAGATCTTCCACAATTGCCAAAATCTCTTCCTGGTTCTTAAATTCCAATCCATAAGGCCAGGGGTAATCTGCTGAATATTTGATACTTCTTTGGATGGTATATGCAAGTATTTCCCCTTGCTTCCCTAATAAACTACAGTCAATATCATATCCCTTGATGTAGTCCTGAACGATCAAGTCCATTTTATGATCAAACCCGGAATACCATTCCTCGAATTGATCATTATTTTCAAAAATTTCAATTCCTTTTCCTCCCCATCCCACTCTTGGTTTTACGATGATGGGAAAGCTAATTTTTGAAATAACCTCTTCCAAGTTATCACCTGGACTAAAAAGTAAGGTTTCCGGATGAGCAATATTATTCTCTTTCAGCCATCGAGAAAGTAACCATTTGTCATCTGCTATATCAAATGAGTGGATTTCAGGTGTGTTTATGTTAGCTATTACTTTGGCAAATGTTTCTTTTTTTTCAATGATTAAACGGACAGCCCGAACTCCAACAGGCAGCAAAACATCCGCCTTTGTCTTTTTTATCGCTTCTATTATCCCAGCCAAATAATTTTCATTATCTCCAAAAGGAAGATGGATAAACTTCTTTACATAACGGGAAAATCGTATGGGGGCATATTTGTGTTCAGATATCACAAATACTTGGATATTCTTCACTTCTGCTAGACACCTGACGACAGAGAGGGCGTTGGCTTCATCACCGTCTGGAATCAAGACAGAAAATGCGGGAGATTTGGTCCTGTTGTTCATTAAGTTTAAATAAATCTCTTTAAAGAAATTTCTCTCCTCCAAGAAAGAATTTCCATTTGGTATTGTAAAAAGTTAACCTAAAAATCAATTAAACTTAATGATTTAATAATAGAATTAAAAGCAATTAATGAATTTATTATTCATAAAAAGGTATTTCAAATACCTTTTTATGCTCTTTGAATATTAAAAAATCTTCCTTAAAAATATTAAACCCTACTTTTTAAATGATTATAGCAGGTACGGGCGAAGTAAATAAACCAGCTGATGATGCCGATAAACTTAAAGCCATCCTCAAATAAGTAAATCTCTTTTAAAGTAACCCCAAGCGTCAGAATTACATCTGTAAATACAGATCCTGCCATGGAAATAAAAGCAATAAGGAATAATAAGTAATCTGATTCTTCAATGATTTCCCGGAATAGATATAATAGCGCTAATACACTCATACCGTAGAATAGATAGAGAAATTTTTCACTGATATGTAAAAAATAGGGAATGATCACATCATGCATTAAAAACAAATCATCTACCAAAAAGAATACGGATAATATTCCGGAATAAAAGAAAAATTGGATCACTTTTTTCGGTTTTCCATAGTCTCTAGCAAGTTTTACTGAAAAGAAAAGGATAGCTGCTGTAAAACACCAAAATATCACTCCAATATTGGACAAAAGACCTATATAAAATTCTACCTCCGCATTAGGTTCATGCCAAAGCGTTTGAATGGCATCTCTAGACAGGTATCCAAAACTGACCCCATTCATTTTCCCAACCGAAAACATTACCCATAAAAGGGCGATCACTGGGACAAAAATTTTGAGCAATAGAAAGATTGAATCCTTCTTAAAAAGTGTTTTAAAGGTTAAATAATTCAAAACAAAAAAGATTTAATAAAACAATACCTACAATTTAGTTCATCTAAACTTCAAATTAATTACCACTTATAACTAAATTTAAAATTAAAGGTGCTTTTATCAAAATCTTAATTAAAAGATACGCTTTGCGAGATATAGCTGCGCTGAGATACGCATTTGGCGAGATAGGCTTCGCGAAATAAACTCCCAAATACTTGTCTAGGTGAATACTCTATTTTTAAAACTTGCCCGAAATGAAACCATTATTTCGCGACTGAAAGGAGTCTATTTCCATTTTATTTCTAAGTAATTCAGAGATATTCTATGAAATATCTTGGCATTAGCTTAATCCTAAATTTATCTGCCCGAAGGGCTATCTTAAAATATTTCGTGATCCACCGAATGCGGTGAGCTTATTTCAATAGTTATTCAATTGTATTTTCTTTACAAATTCCCCAAAAAATTCTCGGCATTTGTTAGATGTACTTCTTTCTTTTCCTTGCCCATTCGCTCCCAAGAATAATAAAGCATAGAGATACGTGGATTGGATTTAAAAAAGTCTTGATGTTCATCAATAAATCTCCAGAATAGCCCATCCCAAACCTTTTCCCAGTCCCCTTTGGGATAATCGCTCATTTTTTTCAAATAATTAGAGCCTCCGATATAAGGTTTGGTAGCAAAAAGTCCCCCGTCCGCAAATTGGCTCATTCCATAAACATTGGGCACCATGACCCAATCATAGGCATCAATAAACAACTCCATAAACCATCGGTATACCTCATCAGGATCAAATTCACAAAGCAACATGAAATTCCCCAAAATCATTAATCGCTCGATATGATGGCAATACCCAGTATTTAAAACCTTTTTGATGGTTTGATCAACGGGTTCTATGCCTGTGGTTCCATCATAAAAACTGGCAGGGATCCTTCGTTTAAATCCCCAGAAGTTTCTCGTTCTGGAATAACTTCCCTTGCATTCATACATCCCCCGAATAAATTCTCTCCAGCCTATAATCTGACGTACAAAGCCTTCGGTTGAGTTAATGGGCACCTTCTCTTTTTTTGAAAATTCCAGACTCTTTTCGATAACTTCATTAGGTACCAATAAACCTGCGTTGATCAAGGGAGATAACATGCTATGATTCAAAAATGACTCCTCTTTGACAATGGCGTCTTCATAAGCCCCAAACTCGTGAAATCTGTTTTTCAAGAACTGATCCAACCATTCGGCAGCTTGTTTTCGGTCAATGGGATAAATAGGTTGTTTGCTTAATTTTCCAGGATTCTCTCCAAAATGCTTTTGGGTATAATCCATTGCTTCCTTCCAATGTTCAGTAGCATCTGGAAACGTTATTGATGGCGGAGTTTTCCCTTTAGGATATTTTTTTCGATTCTCTGTGTCATAGGTCCAACTTCCACCTTCCGGCTCTTGATTCTTATCCAAAAGAATTCCTCTATCCTTTCGCTGTTGTTTGTAAAAAGAAGTTTGAAAAAAAGATTTCTTATTCACCTTGAAAAACGTTGATAGCTCTTCCTTGTTATTCAAAAAAGCAGGATTTTCGTGAAGGATTAATTCACAGGACCTCGACATTTCCCCTACCCTTTTCTCCAACCAATTGTCAACCGGATCAATACAATGGATCTTTGTTATCTTTTTGTCATTAATTTCTTTACTAAATTTCCTGATATCTGAGAGTTCGGAATGGCTTTCAATATAATGGACGGTTAAACCCTCTTTTTCCAAAAAATCTTGGTAAGCTTTCATGGATGCCCTATGAAATGCCAATTTTTGTTGATGGAATCGGTATTGCTTAAAAAATAAAAACTCTTCTATCAGATAAATCTCATTTCCATTTTTCAATAAAGGACCCGTTGAGAAAAGTTGATGGGGAAAAATAAGATTAATGGCTTTTTCCATGGTGTTTGTTTCTTCTACATCGTTCACTGCAATAGTTTACTTCCCCCCAGTTTTTCTCCCATTTCTTTCTCCAAGAGAAGGATCGTTGGCAGACTGGACAAATTTTGGTAGGCAAATCAGATTTTTTCATTCAAATTCAGGAATCTCATTTTCCCGCACATAAGGGAAGCTATCTAACATATTCAGCCCGTAATAGGTATTTAAACCTGAAATTCCGACTCCCATATAGCTAGATAAATCCATTTGCCCCAGTGAATTGATGATTTCATCCGGCATTACAATTAACTCTACCAAACCGATCACAAAAATGCATCCATTCGGCAATGGGATACTTTCGAGGTGTTTCATCCCAATTTTCACGGGACTTTCCTTGACGAAGGGGGCGAAAAAATCCCCGATATACTCTTGCTGCAACTTCATTCGATCAAATTCCGATTCTCCTCTTCCTAATTTAGCCGAGGTGAAATGTGCTTTTTTGATAAAGGATTCCGAAATATGGTTGATGGTGTAATAACCAGTCTCCATGATATTCGGATAAGTATCTCTGGGGATTTCGGTTTGAGGTCTCATGATAAACCCCAGTTGTGCAGGACTGGACCCTAAATGAACCACTGAGGAAAATATTGCAACATTTTCTTGATCGTCCACAGACTTAGTACCTATTAAGTTTGCTGGTTTGATCCCGGAAATCGAGTTGATCAAGTTCAACCGATACTTCCGATCCATTTGGTCCAGTTCTTCTTTAGTTAACTGCATGTTTTCTTAGTATTATTAGCTATTACTTCACAAAATCAGCGTTTCGGGAAAATTCCTTCTTGCATCTCTTCCAGAAGGCAAAAAAGGAAGGATAATATCCTTTAACAGAACTCATCCAATCTCTTGGTTCTTCTTTTCCTTGGTAATGCAAGTTGGTTGGATGTTCTTTGAAAATCAGGTTTTTAGGCTCTACAAGTTTCATCAAGTCTGCATATTCCCCTACGAACACCTGTATTCCCGAAATGTTATGACTGAGTCCCAAGGCAAAGTCCAAGCATTTTTGTTGGATAGGGTATTTTCCGAAAAAGGAAGGTTCCAAAAGGAGAACTCGCTGGACATTCTCTCCCTGATACCAATAAGGATCCAAATTGTAATAATTATAGACCAAGGTGGCGGATGAAGAATCTAATGGAGGATTTCCCACCTCTGGTAACTTGAATTCTGCTTTAAAAGGCACGGTATCTTTAAGAATAGAAGGAATTTTCAAACCCTCAAAATCCGCATAGTCCACATCCAAGAAAGTTCCTTCCTGATCACTTTGGAAGTACTTATTGATATTAGACTGATTTGCGTAGTATTTCTTACTGGAATTTGATCCCGCCACCCATTGCCAACTTAAATGGTTACTTGCCAAATCCCCATCCAACAAATGACTGTATAGCCAACGGGCAGGTTCCAGCCAATGAGATTGGGCAATATTGCAACAAATAGAAGCCACATACATTCGCATATGATTATGCATGTAACCGGTTTCATACAATTCGAGGATAGCTTGGTCCACAGCCTCTATACCGGTTTTTGCCTGAATAACGGTTTGTGGGATTTTCCAATTTGACACGGGTGTTTGAATCTGTTTTAAGTCCTGGAAAATCACCTCTCTTTTAGAGATCCAGATTTGCTGCCAATAATCCCTCCAGGCTAATTCTTGTATCAATTTCTCTGTTTGAGAAGATGGAAGTTGAAGGGAATAAATATGATCCAGTACCTGTTTCGTGGAAATTACTCCTCTGGAAATGTAAGGGCTCAAGCGGGTGACTGCTCCATCTTTGAAATTTCGGGTGGACGCATATTTTACAGGTTCAATTTCCTGAATCCGTTGCTCAATAGCTGTTAATTTGGTTGGAAAAGAGTGCACTAGGTAATCTTATTTAGGGAGATACTTCTTTGTCTGGAACATTTAAACCGGGTGATTTCCTCACTTCTTTTTTTCAAATGTTTTTGGCTAACCCCACTATTCACCCGCTTCCTCCACATTTTAAAAGAACTTTCTTTCAATTCTCTTCTCATGAGTTTGATTACCTGAGACTCGGAAAGTCCAAATTGGGATTCGATGGCTTCAAAGGGAGTTCTATCCTCCCAAGCCATTTCTATAATTCGATCTAATTCTCTATCGGTCATATAAAATTCTTCTTCAAATTGGAATTGGAAAGACCTATTTCCTTTGAATTAATTTCTACTTAGATAAAGCTGATCGGCCTGAAAAATGTTTGAAAGGATATTAAAATTATCGGCGCAAATTCTTCAAAAAAGAGCGGACTTGAGTTTTTTAGGATAGACTAAAGTACATATCAAATCGGGAAGAAATTTTGGACCAAGAGCCTCCAAAAATAGCAATGGTTAAGACTATTGTAAATTGAAATAGTTGTAAGACATTCAAAAATCACTTATACCATATGCACAATTATTCATCTCTTGGTTTTTAATTTTTACCTAGGGTTAGGCAAAGTTATGATGTACTCAAGTTCTGGTTGAGCAGAAATTTTATATTGTGTATTAATTATAATAGATCCTTTTAAATCGCTCGGAATATCTTTAATTATTTTTGGAGTAGTTAAGCCGCTTTTATTAATCCCTATTTTTTCATCCTTATACACTTGTATTTCAGTAAGGATTAAGAGTTGAGAAAAACCCCTAAATCTTTTTTCATCCAAAGTGGTTTGTCTCTTATCAAATAAAATTTCTCCATTCAACTTACTTTCTATCGGGTTTAAATGGAACATTGCTTCTTTACTCAGATCAAATATTTTTTCCTCTTTTTGATAATGCTTAATTTGAGTTTCTTCTTCGGAAATGCCTGCTTTTTTAAGACCGATAGATAGTTCAATTTTTTCAGGAATAAAGATTGTACCCTCATTAACCTGATTCATCAAATTTAAAAAGATTGAAACCTGCTGTTCCTTTGCTAAAGCATTTTGCATAGTTTCACTGATGATTATATCAGGTTTATCATTAAAATCTATTTGATATTTTGTCGCGTCTTCCCTTTCTAATTTTATGTTATAATCTTTCAATCCTAATTTTGAAATTACACCTTGAAGAATTTCAAAACTTAATGGATTTATTTCTAAAAATGTGTATTTAATTTTTTGTTTTGAATACCTAAAAATTATAGGAAGAATAAGTGTTGCAAATGGCCCAGTCCCAGCATATAGAATATGAAGAGACTTTTGCTTTTTAATTTTTTCCTGAATGGCTTTATTTATTCCTCGAATAAATTGTCTGGTTCTAATCAAATCATCAAGACAAAGAGCCGCCCAAAAAGTTCCTAAGGCCCATCCATTATCAAAGCCAATATCATCCCTTCCTTTTTCAATATCTATATTTCGCCCACAAATCTTATTTAATAAGAGTTTATATTCTTTTGAAGCAATAGATAATTTGTGGTAATCAAGATTGTCTTCAAAATATTCTGAAGTAATTCGTATTATTTCTTTTTGTATGTCCATGGATAGGAATTGGTATTTTTTTAAAAAATTTATCTCACGATTTTATGTAAGGAGCTTTTTTTTACCCACTAAACCTACTAAACTTTTTTGATTAAATAATCAGCCCATATAGTCTCTAAAACCTGATTATCCGACAACAAACGACTACAAACGGATACAAACGACTAACTCCCGACTACGCTCCCTGCCATCCTCCAACTTTGGCTTATCGATTTTCCTCTAGCGAAATCACAAATCAATTTTTCACACAAAACAATACACATTATGAACACGCTAAGAAACAGAGTACAGTTGATCGGACGTCTAGGATCCAAAGTAGAAATCAAAAATCTAGATGGAAACAAAACCATCGGAAAGGTATTCCTAGCTACCAATGAATACTACAAAAACCAAAAAGGGGAACGAGTGGAAGAAACCACCTGGCACAACTTAGTTGCCTGGGGAAAGCAAGCAGAACTATTGGACAAGTATACTGATAAGGGTTCAGAGATCGCCATCGAAGGCAAACTCAGTAATCGCTCCTATGAAGACAAGGAAGGCAACAAGCGATATGTGACCGAGGTGATCGTCCAAAATATTTTGTTGATGGGGGATAAAAAATCAAGTGTTTCCGGCAATTCAGAAGAGACAGAAGATGATTTGCCATTCTAAAATTGACTTCTGTTTTAAACTAAAAACCGGGTAAAGAATATCTTTCCCGGTTTTTTTGATTTTATCTAAAGATATGCCTGCGGCGAGATAAAGTCGCTTCGCTCCTGAAATACGCCTAAGGCGAAATATCTAGGCTTTAGCCTTATCTTCAATAATGTCTGCCTGAAAGGCTATCTTGATTTATTTTGCGATCCGCCACAGGGGGTGAGCCTATTTCAACAGTAGTTCTACCATACTTCCTACTTACCAGTTCCTACTATAAACCTCTTTTCCCCGGCTGATAAGTCTCCTCCGCTCTGGCCTCAATATCTTCTCGATAAAAAGCTACCTCTTTAAATTCCACATCAGCATATCGCTGGGCTTGGTCATCAAAATGAGGAGAATTCGGATCAGAACTCTGCCCTCCTGCCAACATGGACTTGGCCTTCACTTTCTCTCCAAATTCTACCACTGCCACAAAACTATTTCCTCTATACCCATACAAGCGCTTGGTTTCTGGAGTAGATCTAGCTCCAAATGCAGCTAATGCTCCCCAAGTACCTGAAGCCAAACCAACCGGTACATAAGGTTTATTATCATCAAATTTCAAATCTATATCACCGGTTAAGCGCTGAAATCTATTGATTTCGGACCATGGAGTATTCCAGGTTCCAAAATCAGCATTCATTTGCTCCAAAGTAGTCTTAAACGTTGCTATCAATTCAGTAGCATTGGGAGATGGCACTGTCCCCCTACCCTCATTGAATTCCAGCAAATTATTGATGTTTCCATGGTTTCGCATGAAATTCATTCCAAAGAAATGAGCAAGGGACATCGCCACAGATTCTTTGCTAGTTCGATAGTCCCAATCCTCTAAAACTTTCATAGGTTCCGTCAATTCAGGGTCAGCAATTCCTTTTTGATCATACGCTTTCAATAGCATAGGAATCAATTTTTCAAATGCCGGCAAATAGGGATCATAGGCCAACTCAATGAGTTTATCAATAGTCAGATCTTTGGCATCACTTAATACTTTGACTGCATGCACTCCTCTATAATTTTCCGATTCTGGAGCCATATAGGCAGGATAATCCTCTTTCTTAGGACTATATTCTGCTGCCGCCGTAAATGGAGTCGAATTACAATTTTGAATCCATCCATTCGCCGGATTCAAGATCACAATACTTTCATCTACGGTATGTAATCCCAACCAATCTGTTTTGGGATCAGAGCCATCTACTGGCTTTGAGAAATCAAACTCTTCATTTCGTTTAGGAATAAAATTCCCATGGAAATAGGCAATATTCCCTTCCGCATCGGCAAAGACCGTATTATTGGAGGAGTTGGTTCGAATATTCATCATCTCCTTGAACTCAGCATGGTTATTCAACTTGGTTCGTGTAAAGCTCTGAGTCAAAGCATTCACGGGATCCCAATTGATTTTGGTCACCACCCATTGATCATCCAGTTTATGGGTTACCGGACCATGATGGGTACGGTACATGGTAAATGATTTTTCCTTTAATTCATTTCCCTCTTTATACTTCAATGTGATGGGTAGCTCAGATACATTCTTAGTTTCCTCTCCATACTTATAGGTCAATTTCCCCTCAGTTTCACTCACATCTTCCACAAATTCATCAATGAAGTCAACGCCAGTGGAAGTATGCATCCATCCGGTTTTCTCGTTAAAACCTTGATATACAAAAAACTGCCCCCAGGTTACCGCTCCATAAGCATTTAAGCCTTCTTCACTGACCACATGAATTTCTGGTCTAAAGTAAAAAGAGGTATGCGGGTTGATTAATAACATGGCATTTCCAGATTCAGTCAGTTCTCCGGAAATTGCAAATCCATTGGAACCTTTAGGTTCTTCGGTTAAATCAATCGGGTCCAAACCACTCCCGAATTCATTCAAAGCCAAGGATTGATCATCCCCATAAAAAGCAGCTATTCTTCGGGTAGGAATCTGCTCGATATCTCCACCTATGGAACCCTCGGAGAAAAACATTGGCATCCATGGCTCATAATGAGTAATCACTTGAGGAATGACTTCTGGATGTGTTGCTAAATAATAATTCACTCCATCAGCAAAGGCAATGCATAATTCCTTTAGCCAATCGGGGGCAGCTTCATATGCTGCTATGGCTTCAGCTTCCGTCATGTATAAATTCGCCCGCAAATCTGAATAAATTGCTTGCTCTCCTTCTAACTCCGCCAACCTTCCAGTAGCCCAGACATAATTTCTTTCCACCCTTCTAAAATCGTCCTCACACTGTGCATATAGCATTCCAAATACTGCATCAGCATCGGTTTCTCCATAAATATGGGGAACTCCAAAATCATCTCGGATAATTTCCACTTTTTCGGCCGTGGACTCCCAGCGTTCATGCTCTGTCAGTTCTTTGGGTTGGCAGGCAACTACCAATAGTGGTAATGCCAAATAGAGTAATCTAAACTTCATCTGTGTTTTAATTTTGGGTGGTTTGACGGAAAGCTATCCATGTTGCCGAAAATAAACTATTTGTTTTCAGTGGGCAACTCAATTTTTATCGATGCTGCTGATAATAATTTGGACTAAAATTTTCTTTAAAATCAGAAATTATCCTTTCTGGAATAGACAAACTTTCTTCATACCCTTTCAACATTTTTTGAACTTGCTCCACGGAACTTGCCCCTATGATCAAAGAACCTACTGCAGCCGGCATCAGTCCAAATCTGATTAAAAAGGCTTCCGGAGAAAACCCAGAATCATGGATAAACTCTTTCATTTCTTCTACTTCTTCTGCCGACCTATCCAAATATTCCCCTGCAGGCTTGCTGATAAGGATCCCTTTGGCAAAACTACCTCGTACCAACACCTTCGTTTCAGTTGTAGAAATTAAAGAAAAAGCAGCTTCCTCAGGCCTCCTATCCAACGGAGAATATTGCATCATGATGGTAGCAGGCGTTGCGTCTGACAATACCTTTCGAATCACATTGGGGCGGATGGAAGAAATACCGAACTCACGTATTTTCCCCTGTTCTTTTAGTAGTTCAAACGCTTCCAAAGTTTCTTCCCAAGGGTCATCAATCGTACCTCCATGCAACTGGTAAAGATCTATAAAATCAGTTTGTAGCCTTTTCAAACTTCTTTCAACTGCTTCCAAAATGTAGGATTTCCTCGGGTTCCAATCCCAGCCATTCCCATCGGGACGCAATTGATTTCCGACTTTGGTGGCCAAAACCACTTGATTTCTTTTGCCCTTCATAGCCTTACCCACCATTTCTTCATTGAGCCCCTTCTGGTATAAATCGGCAGTGTCTAAAAGATTGATTCCCCCTGAAATAGCTGCATCTATTATTTTTTGGCTCAACCCATCATCTTCAGGAAGAGACATGCAACCTAAACCAATTGAAGAAATTTGAACCTCAGAAGAAGAAAGCTTGATCATTTTCATAAAAAATTAACCTGTTTTTAACCTAAATATCTTGTTTTGTAATAAAGCCTATTTTTTTCTGCTTTTAAAATCAACCTTTTTAAATATTCCTTCATTAATCCCTATTTTTGAAACCTTAAACCTATTAAAATGAAAAAGATCGCAGTTTTTACTTCTGGTGGAGATAGTCCTGGTATGAATGCCTGTGTTAGAGCAGTTGTCAGAACAGCAATTTACAAGGGACTGGATGTGTACGGAATATATCGAGGATATGAAGGAATGATCGAGGGTGATATCAAAAAGATGTATTCTCATTCCGTTAGCAATATTATTCAACGAGGTGGAACAATTTTAAAATCTGCCAGATCCATGGAGTTTAAAACTCCCGAAGGCCGAAAGCAAGCCTATGAAAACTTGGTAGCCAATGGAATAGAAGGCATTGTTGCCATTGGTGGAGACGGGACTTTTACAGGTGCCAAAATATTTCAGGAAGAATACGGGATACCAACGGTAGGTTGCCCAGGCACGATCGATAATGACCTTTATGGAACAGATTATACCATCGGTTTTGATACTGCAGTCAATACCGCTTTAGAAGCTATTGATAAGATTCGTGATACAGCAGCGGCACACGACCGAATCTTTTTTATAGAAGTAATGGGAAGAGATGCTGGATTTATAGCAGTAGATTGTGGAATAGGTGGTGGAGCAGAATTCGTGATGGTTCCTGAAACCAAAACAGATCTAAACAAAGTGGTCAAAAGCATGAAAAACCTTCGAAAAAGCAAAACTTCCAGTATCGTGGTGGTTGCTGAAGGTGATGAGGAAGGCAATGCAGAGGTCATTATGAACAAAGTAAAAGAACGCATCAAAGACGAAAATAAAGATTTTAAAGTAACTACTTTGGGCCATATCCAACGTGGAGGTAGCCCTACAGCCAGGGACCGAGTATTAGGAAGCTTATGCGGGATGGCAGCTGTGGAAGGATTGATTGCCGGAAAAATGAACTGCATGGCAGGCGTGATGAACCAGCAAATAGTTTATACCCCTTTTGCTGATTGCATCGGAAAAGAAAAGCCGTTAAGTAATGAGCATCTTAAATTGATGGAAATTTTAAGTATCTAATATGGGGTTCATTCCGATCTTCTTGACTTTGGGAGGCGCTTGCCTCCTATTTTTTCTTACTGTCCGCACTACCTTGCAAAGAAAGGTAAATCTTCAACGGGAAATTTCTTCAAAATTGGGCATCAACCATCCGGAATTAGATATTTTTCTTGGCGAAATTGCCGACCCGGAACTCATATCCAAAAAATGGAAGGAAGTTCACGCTGATAAAAAAATTCCAAAGAAAACTTTAGAACAAATTAAAGCACTCAAAATCAACAAGCTTCAATACAACCAGCTGATTAAAAAAGCACCCTATAATTGGGTTGCCAAAATCTCAGGCTATTCTGCTATTTGAGAATTGATATAAGAAATGATGTTTGACTCCTCGGATGGATGAAACCAGGTGATTTCAGAATCTCTTCGAAACCATGTCAATTGCCTTTTGGCATATCTTCTAGAATTTCTTTTCAGAAGACGAATCGCTTCTTCTTTGTCATATTTCCCTTCTAAAAATCCGAAGATCTCTGAATAGCCAACTGTCTGTAAGGCATTTAAATGTCTTTTATCAAATAAGCTTGCTGCCTCCTCGAATAACCCTGCTTCAATCATTAGGTCCATTCGGTCATCAATTCGCTTATACAACTCTTCCCTGTCTCTAGTAAGACCAATTTTAATGGTTTTGAAGTTTCGTTCTGCCTTTTTCTTTACCCGAAAAGTACTGAAGGGTTTACCTGTCCCACGAAATACCTCAATTGCTCTCATCAATCGCTGAGGATTATTGATATCCACTTGTTGAAAATATTCCGGATCGTTTTTTTCAACTTCATTTTGTAAAAACTCCAACCCTTTCTCTTCAAACTCCGCGATAACTTCCTTCCTAAATTCAGGATCGATCTCTGGCATTTCATCCAAGCCATTGATCACCGCATCTGCGAAAAGTCCTGAACCTCCTGTCAGAATCAAAAATTGATGTTTGAAAAACAGTTTTTCTATCAAATTGATTGCGTCCTTTTCAAACATTTTGACATCGTAGGATGTTTCCACAGAAAGGCTATTTATAAAATGATGGGGAACTTGTTCTAATTCATTTTTAGAAGGTTTAGCAGTCCCCAAATTTGTTTCTTTATAAAATTGACGGCTATCGCAGGAGATGATTTCTGAATTAAATTTTTTGGCTAGATTTAGGCATAATTCAGTTTTTCCAACTGCAGTGGGGCCAACTATGAGTATCAAATAATTTTGTGTTGCCAATGGTTTCTTTGCTTAGGCGGAAATCTAAAATCCAAACTTACCAAATGAAAAGCAAAAGGGTACTTATTGTTGATGATAATGACCTCAATCGTAAACTTTTTGAGAATCTCATCGGGCAATTATGTTGTTTTAAAAGTGTGAAAAATGGTTTAGAAGCTTTAGACATTCTTAAAGTCGAAAATTTTGATTTGATTTTGATGGATATCCAAATGCCTCAAATGGACGGAATGACAGCTATGAAACAAATTAAAGTTTCAAAACTTTCTGAAAGTCCAATCATAGCCGTGACTGCATTCGCGGAATTAGAAGACAAAAACAATTTTCTAGATCAAGGATTTGATGATTTCATTGTAAAACCAATCCGGCCTAGAGAATTCATAGAAAGTATTAAAGATGCCTTAAACCGTAACCCATCCCCTTCAAATACTAAAGACGAACCGATTGCTGAAACACTTTCTGATCTTGTCCTAGATGTCAAAGTGGTAAAGCAGCTCATGAAATATAATAGCACTGAGATTATAAAAAATGTATACTTGGACTTTTTGAATGAATGTGAAAAATTGGTAGAAGAGTCTCAAAATTCCTTTTCCACAAGTGATTTACAAGCTATTGAAGATCACCTACATATCATCAAAGGTAACAGCGGAACTCTGGGTGCTAATAAGATTTTCAAGCTTTCGCAAAAGGGAGAATTGCTCGCTAAAAATTCAAATTGGGGAGAAACAAAAAAAATTCTTCAACAGTTGCAAAATGAAATTCTTATTTTCAGAGAATATTTAAATGAAGAAACTATTTTTGAGTCATGAGCGATACAAAAAAAATCCTTGTCGGAGAAGACAGTTCGGTGATTATTAATTTGACGAAAAGTGTTCTTGCTTTTGAAAATTACCAAATGAAAGCTGCCAGAAATGGCAAGCAGGTGTTGGACATGCTGGACAAGGAAGATTTTGATTTAATACTGATGGATATTAGTATGCCTGTCATGGATGGTGCTTTGTGTACACAAGAAATCAGAAAGTTGGAGGATGAAAAAAAATCCAAAATCCCAATCATTGCGATATCAGGCAATGTCCATAATTACACCATGGATGAATTACGCAAATTCGGATTTGATGATTTCATTCAAAAACCCCTGGACTTCGACAAAGTTCTTGCAACTGTAAAAAAACATTTGAATTAAAATGGCTGTCAAGTACACCAAACATTACCTGGATAAACTAGAAAACCTTTTTGCAGCATCTGATTACGTGCTTCGCTATGAAAAAGGCAACTTCAAATCTGGATATTGTGTGCTTAGAGATACCAAAATCGTCATCATCAATAAATATTTCCCAATAGAAGGTAAAATCAATGCATTGATAGACATCATTGCAGAACTTGATTTCAATCCCAAAGACTTTTCAGAGAAAAGCAATCAAGATTTCCTTCGTGAATTAAGGCAAACCACATTAAAATTTTGAAAGCTATTTTCTTAGGTACAGGAACTTCACAGGGTGTCCCTGTCATTGGCTGTACTTGTGAAGTTTGCAATTCATTGGATTTTCGGAACAAAAGATTCCGTTCATCCATCTATTTTGATTTAGGAGATCTAAGTCTGGTCGTAGATACGGGTCCAGATTTCAGGAGTCAAATCTTATCTGCAGGAATTAATCACTTGGACGCCGTATTATTCACCCATGAGCATAAAGATCATACTGCTGGTTTGGATGACATCCGTCCTTTCAATTTTGCGCAAAAGAAAGACATGCCCATTTTTGCAAGGAAACCCGTCTTAGAGCAAATCAAAAGAGAATTTGCCTATGTGTTTTCGAGCAAAAAATACCCTGGAGTTCCTCAAATTGAACCTGTTGAAATAACCGACCAGCCTTTTACTATTCAAGGTCATACCATCACTCCTATTCCAGTATTACATTATAAACTTCCAGTATTGGGATTTAGAATTGGGGACTTTACTTATATCACGGACACCAATTTCATTCCAGACGAGTCCAAAGAACTTATTAAAGGAAGTAAAGTCATTGTTCTCAATGCGCTTCAGAAAGAGTCACATATTTCACATTTCACTTTAAATGAAGCTATAGAAATGGCGAAAGAACTAGGGGCAGAAAAAACTTATTTCACCCATATTTCACATAAACTGGGCTTACATAGTGAAGTAGAAAAAGATTTACCTCCGGGAATTGCTTTGGCCTACGATGGTCTTGAGGTAACTTTGCCCTAATGCACCTGAATTATCATTTTCTTAAATTCCTTTGCCCTGCACTCAACCAGCGATTTCAAGGTCAAAAAATTGTGTCCTGCTTTTCCCAAAGTAAGGATGAGCTAATTATTGAAACGCTTGGTGAAAAAGGAGAATGTTGGATCAGAGCCCACCTGAAAACTCCACAGATTTACCTCAGCTTTCCGGATCAATTCCGTAGAGCTAAAAGGAACAGCATCAATCTCTTTCCTGAACTATTGGAAGAAACCATCCTTTCCTGTGAAGTATTGGATTTTGAACGTTCTTTTATCTTGAATCTTACTTCCGGTAAACTGTTGCTATTTAAGCTTCATGCAAACCGGAGTAATGTGATCTATTATGAAGATCAAGAGGAATTACCTACCAAGGTTTTCAGAAATGAGATTCAGGAAGATAAAATATTGGACTGGAAAAGCCTGCCTGTTCACCAAGACCTAAGCAGATCAAGGTTTGATGAGTTAAACGGAAATGCATCTCAGTTTTTACCTACGCTCGGGAAAATCGCCAGAGCTTGGCTCAAAGAACGAGGATATCCCGAGGCTGACCTTGACAAAAAATGGATTTTGATGGAAGAAATCATTGATATCCTAGAAGCCCCCCTTTTTGCTTTGGTGGAAAATTCCGATGGAGTACACCTGAGTTTATTGCCTGAAGAAAACCCATTATACCTTTACTCAGATCCCATTGAAGCTGTCAATCAGCTTTTTTATCTAGCGATCGTTAAAGGTAATTTTGAAAAGGAGAAAAATGAGCTATTGAAGAAGCTCAATGATCAACTCAAAAAAACCAATTCCTATCTAACTAAGGCCTCTGCCAAACTTGATGAGTTAAAAAACTCGCCCCCTCCCTCTCAATTGGCAGATGTCATTATGGCAAATCTCCATGAGTTTTCCTCTGATAAACAAGAGGTGGAGTTGATGGACTTTTACTCCGGTAAAATGGTCAAAGTGAAGTTAAAACCTCAGCAGAAACCACAAGATTATGCAGCCCAACTGTATAGAAAGAATAAAAACAGAAAATTGGAATGGCAGCAGATTGAAAAAACCATCAAAAATAAAGAAGCCTTAAAGACAGAACTTTTAGATCAAATTTCCAAACTGGAGCAAATCCATGAATTCAAAGGGTTAAAAGCATTCAAAAAGCTGGACGTGCCCGAAAAATCTTTACTTAAATCCACCACTTCCCTTCCTTTTAAATCATTCGAAGTGGAAGGCTTTCCGGTATGGGTGGGTAAATCATCCAAAGACAATGACGAAATGCTCAGAGGCTTTGTGCATAAAGACGATATTTGGTTGCATGCTAGGCTGGTACCCGGTTCACATGTAGTGGTCAAAATGAAAGGCCATTCAGCCATTCCAAATGGTGTTTTGGAAAGAGCAGCCGAACTGGCTGCATTCTATTCAAAGCACAAAAATGAATCCTTGGCTCCAGTGATTTATACAGAAGCTAAATATGTCCGAAAAGTTAAGGGATCTCCTGCGGGCTCCGTCAAAGTGGATCGTGAAAAAGTAATCATGGTCAGCCCAAAAGGCCCTGACGATGAAATTTCAACTCCTTAATATGGATGTTCCTTTTTGAACCTATACAGCTACAATTAATGATAGTTCAAACCCACCTCTTTTCTTATTCTTAAAGGGATGAATGGTGTAATATCAGATTTGAATTTTAGAAAGCAAGCGATTCAATATGGACAAAAAAAGCCCTCACAAGGAGGGCTTTAAGAATTATAATTTCATTTAGATTAACGCACCACGTGTATTTTCAACATGTTGGTTCTACCTTCCACCTTCAAAGGCATACTTGCCGTATTGATGATGATGTCATCAGTATTCACGTGATCATCTTCTTTCAAAATATTTTCTATGTCTTCAAAAGTAGCATCCGTAGAAACGACCTTGTCGTAATAATAAGCTCTTACTCCCCATACTAAAGACATTTGGGTGATCAGGGATTTTTTGCTAGTGAACACAAAGATATTGGCTAATGGTCTGTGGGAAGCAATTCGGAATCCTGTGAATCCAGAAGATGTAATCCCCACAATTGCTTTTGCTTTCACATTACGGGAAAGTCTGGAAGCCATCAAAATTAAATTATTACTTAGGAATGTCTCATCATCCTCCGGAATCTTATACAGGTTATGGTAGATCTCAGCATTTGCCTCGAGATATCCGATGATACTACTCATGGCCTTCACTGCATTGACTGGGTATTTTCCAGAAGCAGTCTCAGCAGAAAGCATCACTGCATCAGCACCATCCAGCACTGCATTGGCGACGTCATTGGTTTCAGCCCTTGTAGGTCTTGGGTTCACAATCATGCTCTCCATCATTTGGGTAGCAATGATTACTGGCTTGCAGGCCAATTTACATTTCTCAACAATTTTCTTTTGCCAAAGAGGAACGATTTCCATTGGAACTTCCACTCCAAGATCCCCTCTTGCTACCATGATTGCATCTGTAGCTTCGATGATGGAATCAATATTTTCAAGCGCTTCAGGCTTTTCAATTTTTGCAACGATTTTACAAACTTTTCCTGCAGCTTGAATTCTTTCTCTCAAATCGTCAATATCTTCTGCAGAGCGAACGAAAGACAAAGCAATCCAATCCACTTCTTGAGATAGACCAAACTGAAGATCTTCAATGTCTTTCTCTGTTAAGGAAGGCGCACTTACTTTGGTGTTTGGCAGGTTAATTCCTTTTCTAGATTTCAAAATACCGCCGTGGATCACTGTACAGTTTACATTTTTACCATCCGTATCATTGACCACCACTTCTAGGTTACCGTCATCAATTAAAATTCTATCTCCAGTAACCACATCGTTTGGTAAATTTTGATAAACGGTACTCACCAACGTACTCGTACCCACTACAGGATCATTGGTAATCGTTATTTTTTCTCCTGGTTTGATTTCTACTCCGTTGTTTTCTACTTCACCTACTCTGATTTTAGGCCCTTGTAGATCCTGCAGGATACCCAGGTTCAAATTATTTTCTTTATTTACTTTTCGAATAATTTCAATTACTTCTTTATGGATTTCGTGGCTTCCATGAGAAAAATTTAGACGAAAAACATTCGCACCAGCTGCAGCAAGACTGGAAATAGTCTCATAGTTATTTGATGCAGGGCCGATTGTTGCAAGAATTTTGGTCTTGTTAAATTGAGTATAGCTCATTGGAATATTAATAAGTTAACAGGTTCTCTTTTGATTTTAATTTTGAAATATCCAGTTTGACAACGTTTTGAACAAATGAATTTTTAGCCAATTGATCTACAAATGTATGAATACTCGTCTGAAAGGTATCATCTTGTACCAAAAGGAAATAATCCATAAATCGAAGCTCTGGAATAAGATAGGTGACTTGATGCTCATTATTTAAAGCCTTATTTTTCAAAAGCTGGATGTAACCATGTGGTAAAGAAAGGAAATATTGTGATATTTTCAGACTCGGAGCGGTAAGAAACTCTAATTCTAGATCTTCTTTCCGGACCAAGTTTAAATCTAGGTCACGATTGATCAGCCAGGCCATTTTATAGTCTTTTACAGGAGACTGTAGGCCAAGAAGCTCAAAATCATATGTATGTTCAATTAGTAATTTTGCCTTCTTCATTTAGGAAGAAAATAGATGGAGACAAAGTTAAAAATTTAAACGCAACCTAACAGAAGAGTCATTTATAATAAAATTTACTTGGATCTTTTCTTTGCCAATTAGGTATTAAATATATTTCTTTGCGAAGTGTTATTAACTAAACTGATCACAAAATGTCTGAAATTGCACAAAAAGTAAAAGCCATCATTGTTGACAAACTTGGCGTAGAAGAGTCTGAAGTGACTTTAGAAGCAAGCTTCACCAATGACCTAGGAGCTGATTCTCTGGACACCGTAGAATTGATCATGGAGTTCGAAAAAGAATTCAATATCTCGATTCCTGATGATCAAGCTGAGCAAATCGGTACGGTGGGACAGGCAGTTACCTATCTTGAGGCTAACGTTAAATAATAACCCATAAATTCATTTTATGAATTTAAAAAGAGTTGTTGTAACAGGTATTGGTGCCCTCACCCCAATAGGCAATACGGCAGAAGAATTCTGGACCGGATTGGTTAATGGGGTGAGCGGTGCTGCACCGATCACCAGATTCGACGCCTCTCTATTCAAAACTCAATTTGCCTGCGAAGTCAAAAATCTTGATCTCGAACAGTTCATTGACAGAAAAGAGGCCCGAAAGATGGATCCTTTCACACAGTACGCAATGATCTCTGTAGAAGAGGCCATGAATGATGCAGGTTTCGATTTAGATTCCATAGATAAATCTCGTGCTGGTGTAATTTGGGGTTCAGGGATCGGAGGATTAAAGACATTTCAAGATGAAGTGACGGATTTTGCCAAAGGTGATGGTACTCCCCGCTTCAATCCATTCTTTATTCCGAAGATGATTGCAGATATCAGCGCAGGATTTATTTCCATTAAATATGGTTTCAGAGGACCAAACTTTGTAACCGTATCTGCTTGTGCATCTGCAACAAATGCGCTTATTGATGCATTTAATTACATTCGATTAGGCAAAGCTGACATTTTTATCAGTGGAGGATCTGAAGCTGCGGTAACTGAAGCCGGAATCGGTGGGTTTAACGCAATGAAAGCACTTTCACAAAGAAATGACTCTCCTGAGACAGCATCCAGACCTTTTGACAAGGACAGAGATGGATTTGTATTAGGTGAAGGAGCTGGAGCCTTAATCTTAGAAGAATACGAACATGCCAAAGCAAGAGGGGCCAAAATCTACGCTGAGTTAGTAGGTGGAGGTATGTCTGCTGACGCATACCATATCACTGCTCCACATCCAGAAGGATTAGGTGCTAGTTCGGTTATGAAAATGGCCCTTGAAGATGCTGGCTTAGAGCCTGAAGCCATTGATTATATCAATGTGCATGGAACCTCTACTCCATTAGGTGATGTAGGTGAAACCAAAGCAATAGGAACTGTTTTTGGTGATCATGCTTACAAACTTAATATCAGCAGTACAAAATCTATGACAGGGCATTTGCTAGGTGCTGCAGGAGCTATTGAAGCAATCGCATCGATCCTTGCAATAAGAAATGGTATAGTTCCTCCTACGATCAATCACTTTACGGATGATGAGAGTTTTGATCCAGGATTGAATTTAACTTTCAATAAAGCCCAAAAGAGAGAAATAAATTACGCGTTGAGCAACACCTTTGGATTTGGCGGTCATAACTGTTCTGTCATTTTCAAAAAATATAATTGAACCGAATTTGAAAATCCTTCAGAGACTCGGAATCAACACTCTCTTCTTTAGCAAAAAAGATAAAAGGCTTGCTGCCTCCATCAAAGTGATGTTGGGCAGCAGGCCTTTTAACATTGCGCTGTATAAACTGGCCTTAACTCCTTCCGGACTGGCAGAAGAAACCCAAAAAGGATTCAAAATCTCCAATGAGAGACTTGAATATTTGGGCGATGCCATTTTAGGAGCAGTCGTAGCAGAATATTTATTCCAAAAATATCCCTACAGAGACGAAGGCTTTTTGACTGAAACACGTTCCAAACTTGTTAACCGAGAATCATTAAATTCTACCGGAATAAAAATTGGATTAAAAAAAGTACTCAATCTGGAAATTGGGGACCGCACGTTCATTGGAAATAAATCCCTCTACGGAGATGTTTTAGAAGCCCTCCTGGGTGCAGTTTTCTTGGACAAGGGTTATCATTTTACCAAGAAATTTATCCTAAAAAGGATTTTACTCCATTTTGACCTGGAGGGAATGATCGCTACAGTCACCAATTATAAAAGTAAAATCATCGAATGGTCCCAAAAAGAAAATAAGGCAATCGAATACAAGGTACTTCATGTACATGGGAACCAGCGATTCAAAGAATTCATCGTTGCACTAGAGGTGGATGGAGAAGAAGTAGCCCAAGGTAAAGGAAGTACCAAGAAAAAAGCAGAACAGGAAGCTTCAAAAAATGCTTGTGACTCGCTTAATATTACTTATTAGAAGTAAATTTCATTTTCAATTCTAATCTACCATGTCCCCCATAAAAATTGCTTCTGGTACCGTCAATCAAACCCCTTTGGATTGGAAAGGTAATCTGGACAGAATTATTCGTGCAGTAAAAGAAGCAAAATCTGAAAAAGCAGAAATTCTTTGCTTACCTGAATTGGCTATCACTGGCTATGGTAGTGAAGATTTGTTTTTAAGCTATTGGTTTCCCCAAAAAGCGCTAAAACAACTGGAATTATTAATCCCTGAATGTACCGATATCACCGTAGCAGTAGGTTTACCTATCCGAATTCAGGAGAACGTCTACAATTGTGTGGCGGTCATAGAAAATGCAATATTAAAGGGCTTTGTAGCCAAACAATACCTTGCCATTGACGGAGTACATTACGAATTCAGATGGTTCACTCCCTGGCAAGCAAATGAGGTGATTGATTTTGAGTTTCAAGGTGAAAATTACCCTCTAGGAGATCAGATTTTTGAGCATAAAGGAATAAAATATGGATTCGAAATCTGTGAAGATGCCTGGAGAGGAACTATGCGCCCAGGGTATAGATTAGCCGAAAGAAATGTTGATTTAATATTTAACCCAAGTGCCAGCCATTTTGCCATGGGTAAAACCCGTGAACGCTACCAATTAATTCAAGAGAGTAGCAAAATCTTTGACTGCTATTACTGTTATGCAAACCTGCTTGGAAATGAGGCAGGAAGAATGATTTTCGATGGTGAGATGATGTTGGGCAAATCAGGTGAAATCCTAGGTAGAAATCAACTCTTATCCTTTCAGGATTTTCAGGTAAAAAGTTTTTACCTAGAGCCCAAAAAACAGGACATCGCTCCCATTTTAGAAAAAGAAAAAGAATTTGTTCAAGCCGCTTCTCTTGCATTATTTGACTACCTCCGAAAAAGCAAAAGTAAAGGGTTTGTACTTTCTTTAAGTGGAGGAGCAGATTCATCTACCATTGCTATTCTGGTTTCTGAAATGGTCAAACGAGGGATACAGGATTTAGGTATCGTTCTTTTTTGCAACAAATTAAATTTACCACTTCCTCCAAAAGAGGAAAATGCCGACAAATTTTTGGTTGGTGAATTATTGACTACTGCATACCAAGGCACCAAAAACTCTTCGAATGATACCTTTCAAAGTGCCAAAACATTGGCAGAAAGCATTGGGGCAAAGTTTTACCATTGGAGCATCGACGAGGAGGTATTCTCCTATACCAAGAAAATAGAGGAAGCCATCGGAAGACCACTGACTTGGGAGCAGGATGATATCACTTTACAAAATATTCAAGCTAGATCTAGGTCCCCTATTATCTGGATGCTGGCAAATATTAAGAATTCACTGTTGCTTTCTACTTCCAACCGAAGTGAAGGTGATGTAGGGTATGCCACCATGGATGGGGATACCAGTGGAAGTATCTCTCCTATCGCAGCGGTTGACAAATATTTCATTTTGCATTGGCTCAATTGGGCTGAAAAAAACTTAAAACAGCCAGGTTTGCAGCTGGTCAATTCCCTTCAACCGACGGCCGAACTTAGGCCTTTGGAAAGAACACAGACGGATGAAAAAGATTTGATGCCCTATGCCGTCATTGTGGAAATAGAAAAATTGGCCATTCGGGACAAACGATCTCCAATGGACATTTTTTTAATACTTCATGAAGAACTTCAACTTGAAAGCAGCGTTTTGAAGGATTATATCAAAAAATTCTTTAGACTGTGGTCAAGAAACCAATGGAAAAGGGAACGTTTGGCTCCTTCTTTTCATTTGGACGAATTCAATGTGGACCCAAAAACCTGGTATCGTTTCCCAATTTTATCTGGAGGATTTGCCGAAGAACTTGAACAATTAGATCAACTTTAAATATGATTGAATCATTGCTGAATTATGTCGTTTGGGACCCGAACCCTGCTGTTTTCTCAGGATTTGAAAGGCTCAGATGGTACAGTTTATTATTTGCCTTAGGCTTTATTATATCTCAACAGTTTATGGTCTACTTTTTCAAGAAAGAAGGTCAAAATGAATTGTTGGTGGACAAGCTTACCATCTATATGGTGTTGGCAACCATCATTGGAGCTAGACTGGGACATGTCCTGTTTTATGAGCCAGAAAAATACCTCAGCAATCCCATTGAAATCCTTAAAGTTTGGGAAGGTGGCCTTGCCAGTCATGGCGCTGCTATTGCCATCTTATTTGCCCTTTGGTTATACGCCAAAAGGACTCCAGGTCAAAGTTACCTTTGGGTAGTTGACAGGATTGTTATTGTTACAGCCATGACTGGAGCATTGATTCGTTTTGGAAACTTGATGAACTCCGAAATCGGCGGTAAAGACACAGGAACGGATTATGGTTTTGTATATGCTTGGGATACCAAAGACATCATGGGGACCATGCGAGTTCCCATTGAATCCATCGAGGCCTATAAGCCTACAGATCGTGAATCTGAACTTCAAAATAATGGGATAGTCCCCGTTAATTTTGATATAGAAATCAATAAAGGAGGATATAGCCTAACAGATTTAGAATCCACTTTAAGAAGGGATTTAAAGTATGTTTTGACCCAATTTAAGTCCTCTCAAGAGTATTTAGCAGAACCCGAAGAAAGTCCACTGGACCTGACTATTTCTGATAAAGGAGAATATTATTTGGCGACAGTAAAAACCTATGGCAGAACAAAACATCCGACGCAGATTTACGAATCCATTTCCTACTTCCTCATCTTTTTGATTTTGTTGGGATTATGGAACAAGTATAAATCCAGGTTACCGGATGGACTTCTGCTAGGATTATTTCTGATTGCCGTATTTGGAATGCGCTTTGTTTGGGAATATTTCAAAGCAGTTCAGGTAGACTTCGAGGAAAATATGGCGCTAAATATGGGGCAAATCCTAAGTATACCTTTAGTAATTATAGGAATCATACTTGTAGTACGTGCCCTAAGTAATGGAATCAAACCTGAAAAAAATTAAGGAACAGGATCATGCCCGTGACCTCCCCAGGGATTACAACTTGCAATTCTCTTCAATCCAAGCCAACCTCCCTTGAAGATCCCGTATTTAAGAATTGCTTCTTTGGTATATTGACTACAAGTAGGGGTATAACGACAACTTGAAGGAAACAACGGAGATATTGTGTATTGGTATACCAAAACGGGAAATATGGCTATCTTTCGAATTAATAATCTGAACGTCATCTGAAAACTCAGTAGGATTTAATTACTAAACCAAAATTACTCAATCTGAATTCCCTCTTGCCCAATAAGATCATAAATTTCATTCCTGTAGTGCTAGTTACACTGATTCTAAGCTTCGGTTTAGGACCTGAAAGTGTCTATGCGCAGGTAGACACCTCATTTAGTCCGGCTAATACAGGAACTCCGGAAAAAGTGAAGGTGAACAATATCTTTATCATTGGGAATGAAAAAACCAAAAAGAGTATCATCCTTCGGGAGCTGGACTTCACCACAGACTATTACTACGATTGGGATACATTTATAGAAATTATCCAGGCAGATCAAAAAAAGATCTATAACCTTCGCTTATTTACCGAGGTGGAAATCACGCCACTTTTAACTGGAGAAGATGAAGCGGAAGTGGTCATCACTGTCAAAGAAAGGTGGTACATTCTTCCTTCCATTATTTTCCAGTTGGCAGACAGAAACTTTGCAGAATGGTGGACCAACCAAGGTAGAGATTTTTCCAGAGTAAACTTTGGAATGAGATTGAGCCATAATAATGTGGCCGGAAGAAATGAAAAATTGAAGTTTGCTGGCCAGTTAGGGTTTACAAAAGCATTGGATATTCAATACAGCAAACCTTATATAGACAAAAAACAAAAGCATGGATTGGCTGCTCAATTCACCTTTTACAACAATAAAACCCTTGCTATTAAATCTGAAAACAACCGACAGGTTTTTTATACCTCCCCAGAAGAAAATGTTTTAAGAAAAAATATTGCTGCCGCAATCAGGTATACCTACCGAAGGAGTTTTTACAATTTCCATTTTGTAACCCTCGCATTCAATCATACTTGGATAAACCCATCAGTTCTGGAAGAAAACCCCAATTACTTCCAGCATGGCTCCAATACCTTACGCTATTTATACCTGACTTATACATTCCGTCATGATCGAAGGGATAATGTAGCCTATGCTACAGATGGAGAATTACTTGTCCTTTCAGCTACGAAATATGGAGTCTTCTATACCAAAGAACTAGATGAGATAGAGGTAAATCTTACTGCCAATAAGTATTTCAAAATCAACGATAAATTCCATTTTAACACTGGATTAACAGCCAACTGGTTTCTTAGTGAAAACCAACCCTATACCTTGGTTAGAGGTATAGGATATAATCCAAACTTCATTAGAGGATATGAATTAAATGTCATAGAGGGCCAACAGTTGTATGTTCACAAAAACAGCTTTAGATGGAAGTTTTTTGACTATGATTTCGACATATCTAGAACTGTTCCTCTTGACCAATTCAGTACCATTCCGGTCAGGTTATACCTCAGTGCAAACTTTGACCATGGCTTTGTAAAAGATAGAAATGAAATTCCTGCTAATGCTCGACTGACTAACAAATACCTCTTTGGGTATGGACTCGGCATTGATTTAGTTGGTTTTTACGATGCGGTATTAAGGTTTGAATATTCCCTAAACAACACTGGGGGAGGCAACTTTTTCTTCAACTTTAAAACACCTTTCTAATAAAAAAATATTTAGTTCTCATTTCAAAGCAAATGAATTTTATTTAATTCATGGTTCATTTAAGTTTTTGAGAAAGGAAGAAGCTGTTTTTTGTTGCTTCGCTGTTTTTGTTTGTTCTACAGCTTTTCCTCAAACGGACCATTTGACCCAAGCCTATGGTGCCAGAAGTCAAGGCATGGGAAGCCTTCACGTTAATCTTCCTGACACTTGGTCCACTTTGAACAAAATTGGAGTGAGGTACCCGATATCCCATGCTCTTTGCTGAGGCTGCGGTCGAACCATAAGGACTTCTTGAAGGGTCTATGATCCTACAAGACCTCCAACATGGACAAGACATTGTAAAATCACTGCAAGAGGGGTATTATTTAACATAGAAATCCATTACAATAGACAGTATGCAAATGAGAACATCGTACGCTGGACATTTTCCATTCCTGCATTCTCTGGCCAGGGATGGCTACATTACAAACTTGGACCATACAAGTTCCACTCCCGAATATCTGCCTAATTAAGATTTGCCAGAACCGGTGATGTTGATCGTGAACACATCAGCTCTGGACTTCAAACTATTAATCTCTCTTATCAAACCGAGCGTACCTTTTTAAGTAGCTATAGGATACATCGATAATTTTCCATCAATGGTGCAATGTTGAGGCAGTTTTTTTAATAATTTGTCAACAAACCACTAATCCATGAGAAAAACACTTTATACAACTATCATTGTACTCCTAAGCACCCTATCGGTCTTTGCTCAAAATCTGGATCTGAGCAAATTCAATAAAATGGAGGGCTTTGTTGATTTCTATTTAGATGAGGAAAATGGAAAGATCTATTTGGAAATTGACGATTTAGAAAAGGAATTTCTATATGTCAGTTCACTTACTGCCGGAGTAGGATCCAACGATCTGGGCTTGGATCGAGGCCAACTTGGACAAACTCGAATTGTGGAATTCAGAAAGACAGGAAATAAAATCTTTTTGGTTCAAAAGAATTATGATTATCGAGCTTATTCAGAAAACCCTGCCGAAGTAAAATCCATCCGCGATGCCTTTGCGGAGTCCACTCTTTGGGGATTTGAGGTGGCACAGGAAAATGACGGTAGTTTCATTGTAGAAGCGACCAAATTCTACATGGAAGATACCCATGGTGTAGGAAGCAGACTATCCAGGAGCCGTCAAGGAACCTTCCGTACCGATGCAAGCAGATCTAGTTTATATTATCCTACCATCAAAAACTTCCCTAAAAACACGGAAGTAGAAGCGGTTATTACACTTACAGGACAAATTACAGGTAGAGAGCTAAGCTCGGTGACCCCTGGCTCAGATGCGGTAACAGTGCGTCAAAGACACTCATTTATAGAACTTCCTGATTTAGACTATCAAAAGCGTGAATTTGATCCAAGAGGTGGTTTTAATGCCATTTCCTATATGGACTTTACTACTCCAATCACTGAACCAATTGTAAAGCGATTTATCACCAGACATCGGTTAGAGAAAAAAGATCCAACTGCTGCTGTTTCAGAAGTGGTAGAGCCCATCGTTTATTATCTAGATCGAGGCACACCTGAGCCTGTTGCATCCGCTTTAATTGAAGGTGGAAATTATTGGGCACAGGCTTTTGAAGCAGCAGGTTTTAAAAACGCATATAGAGTTGAACTTGCTCCAGAAGGAATGGATCTTATGGACGTTCGATACAATGTAGTGCAGTGGGTTCATCGATCTACCAGAGGCTGGTCTTATGGTAGCAGCGTTAGAGACCCTCGAACTGGAGAGATCATCAAAGGTCATGTTTCTTTGGGATCTCTTCGTGTAAGACAGGATTACTTAATTGCTCAAGGACTAATCCAGCCATATGAAAATGGAACAGAGCCCGATCCAAAAATGCTGAAATTAGCATTGGACCGATTAAGACAACTCTCTGCCCATGAAATTGGTCATACCTTGGGAATATCCCATAGCTATGCAACATCTGCAGAAAACAGATCTTCTGTGATGGACTATCCTTATCCTGTAATCACTCAAAATGCCAATGGAGAATTAGATCTTTCTGTGGCTTATGATCAAAAAATTGGAGAATGGGATAAGTGGGCGATTAAATTTGGATATGGCACAGTTCCTCCAGGCATGACCGAAGAAGAATATTTAGAAAAAACCCTTCAGGACACCTATTCAGCAGGCTATGAGTTCATTACTGATTCGGATTCCAGAGACCCAAGTGGAGCTCATCCTCGATCCCACCTTTGGGATAACGGTGCTTCTTCTCCAGAAGAGTTGAAAAGAATGTTGGAATTGAGAGCAAATAAATTACAATCTTTTGGCTTAAATGCGATTCCTACTGGTACCCCAGAAGCAATGCTGGAGGAGGTGCTTGTACCGCTATACTTAATGCATCGGTATCAAGTGGAAGCTACCACCAAATTGGTAGGTGGCATGGATTACAACTACAAAGTGAAGGGAGACAATCAACCCAATCACAAATGGGTACCTGCCAAAGAGCAATTAGAAGCTCTTGATGCCTTGTTGTTGACTGTATCCCCAAGCCAATTGGCGGTTCCTTCACATATTCTTGCTTTGATTCCACCAAGACCTTATGGGTATGGAAGAACCAGAGAAACTTTTGTTTCAAGAACTGGACCTATTTTCGACCCAATTGCACCAGCCGAAACAGTGGTTGATCTAACTTTCTCCTTCCTGTTGGATGATGCTAGAATGAATAGAGTTTATCTTCAAAATCTACAAGACAACGGCTTACCTAGCTACCAGTCTGTATTGGATCAAGTTAGTTCTCAAGTATTCTCATCTACTATTCCTTCTGGATTGGAAACAGAAATCAAGTTGATGACTGAAACAAAATTGGTTGATCATATGATTGCTTTAGCCAAGAATGGAAATGCTTCCAATACGGTAAGAGCTATCACCAGAGCTCAGTTAGATGAGCTAGCCAACGGAAGTAACAAGCTTTCAGGAAGAGTAACTTCTGGACTGCTTTCCCAACATTCTGAGTACCTCACTGAAAAAATCAATGCATTTTTAGAACTACCAGTTGAATTAACTGTTCAGGAAACGTTAAAGGCTCCTGATGGTTCTCCAATTGGTTCCGATTCTATGTCTTGCGATTTTGATTATTAAAAGGATACGAATTAACTAATCCTTAAAAAGCAGCTTTAAATGTTAAGGCTGCTTTTTTCATTTTTGTGCCATCGGAATTGGTAGGTCATGTTTACCATCCCATTCCCCAAATTCCCTATTATAAAATCGCTAAGTGACTTTGTATGCGTCAAGAATTCGAATGGTTTGAGATAGAGCCATTTGAAATGAAATTGCGGGAAATTAAAGTGCAAAAAATATCACATCCCTATTGGATCGGAGAGAGCTTTACAGATCAAATTGGTAGATTAGAGGCTGAATTGAAAAAGTCAGGTCATTTGATGGTTCCTACCGAAATCCATCAGCTAAACCAAAAACTATAGTTTCTAAGTATATGCAAAACCCATTATTGGCTCAATTTGCCACTCCATTCGATACAGCTCCATTTACTAAAATTAAAACAGAAGATTATCTTCCTGCCATTAAAACAGCCATTGAGGAAGCCAAATTAGAGATTGAGGAGATCAAGAAGGCGGATCAACCCACGTTCGAAAACACGATAGAAGCATTGGATAGATCCGGTAAAAAGCTTGGTATTATCAGCTCTATATTTTTCAATTTAAATTCTGCAGAAACTAGCCCTGAATTACAAAAACTGGCTAGAGAGATCTCCCCTCTTTTAACACAGCATTCTAATGACATTTTGTTGGACCAGGTATTATTCCAAAAAGTAGCTTCAGTTTTTGATTCCAAATCAGCGCTAACCTTGACACCAGAGCAAAATATGCTTTTGGAAAAAACCTATAAATCTTTTGTGAGAAATGGCGCAAAATTAACGTCTGAAGAAGGTGAGATTCTGCGAAATATTGATCAAGAACTAGCTCAGTTAAGTCTGAAGTACGGTGAGAATGTGCTGGAAGAAACCAATAAGTTTGTTCATTTTGAAACAGAAGAAAGTGCCGTAGAAGGCCTGCCTGAAGGAATAAAAGAGGCGGCCGCCCAAATCGCTGAAGAAAAAAATAAGCCCGGCCAATGGGCATTCACCTTGGACTATCCAAGTTATATTCCTGCGATGACCTATGCGAAAAACAGGGAATTGAGAAAGCTTCTTTTCTTAGCATACAATACAAAATGCTCCAAAGGAGATGAATTGGACAATCAGCAAATCATCAAAGACATATTGATTCTGAAAGAAAAGAGGGCAAAGCTATTGGGATATGCAAATCATGCGGAATTTATTTTAGAAGAGCGCATGGCAAAAAGCCCTAAAGAAGTAATCAATTTTTTAGAATCGCTTCTGGAGAAAGCAAGGCCAAAAGCTGAGAAAGAAGTAGAAGAGTTGACCGCATTTGCCAAAAAACTAGACGGAATATCCGAATTACAAAAATGGGATTTCGCTTACTATTCTGAATTATTAAAAAAAGAGAAATACGCGATTGACGATGAATTACTAAAGCCTTATTTCCAACTGGAAAAAGTTGTCTCAGGTGTTTTCAAAACTGCAAACAAATTATTTGGAATAGATTTTAAACAGAATCCAGAAATTCCGGTTTATCATCCTGATGTGAAAGCCTATGAAGTAACAGATAGATCCGGGAAACATTTGGCAGTATATTATGCAGATTACTTTCCAAGACCCGGAAAGAGAAATGGTGCCTGGATGACCAGTTACCGTGGTCAAAGTATGCAAGGTGACATCAACAATAGGCCTCACGTCTCCATTGTCTGCAACTTTACAAAGCCTACCAAAACCAAACCTAGTTTACTAACCTTCAATGAAGTAACAACGCTTTTCCATGAATTTGGACATGCGCTTCACGGGATGCTTGCCAATACTACTTATGAATCTCTGTCCGGAACAAGTGTTTATTGGGATTTTGTGGAATTGCCTTCTCAGATTTTTGAAAACTGGTGTTACGAGAAAGAATGCCTTGACTTCTTTGCAGACCACTATGAAACAGGTGAAAAAATTCCATCGGACCTGATTGAAAAATTAAAAAAGGCAGCAAATTTTCAACAAGGTTATCAAACTGTTAGACAAATTAGCTTTGGATTGCTAGATATGGCATTCCATAGTGCTCCTGCATCTACAATTACCGATATTCCAGCCTTTGAACAAGAGGCCATGAAAAGGACTGACTTACTTCCTAAAGTACCTGAGACTTTAATGGCAACCTCGTTCTCTCATATTTTTCAAGGAGGATATTCAGCAGGTTACTACAGCTACAAATGGGCTGAGGTTTTAGATGCGGATGCATTTGATTTATTCTTGGAAAAAGGGGTTTTTGACGAGGTTACGGCGGCTTCTTTCCAAACGAATATTCTATCAGCAGGTGGAAGCGAACATCCATCTGTTCTCTATAAAAGGTTCAGAGGAAGAGAGCCTAAAACAGATGCTTTATTAAAGCGGGCTGGTTTAATAGAATCCTAATGATGATAGAATAAATATTATTGAAAATCTCCTATATTAAGTAGAGATTAGGAACAACTAAAGTCACATAAATGAAAGAGAAAGGTTTTATTTTACCCCCTTATTTAAAAGCCCTGTCAGTGCTGATTTTCATCATTGTGTTGGTCTTTTTTCTTATTGTTGGCAAAAGTCTCCTAGTCCCCTTATTTATGGGAGGTTTTTTCGCAGTCCTTTTTACTCCCTTGTCTAATTGGTTTGAAAAGAAAAAAATCCCAAGGACCGTTTCTAGTATATTATCCTTATTGGTTAATATCGCGATGGTCGTAGGTTTTTTATCATTTATTATCACCACGGTTTCTAATTTTACCAATGATTTTGACAATGTTTCTGAAAAGCTTTCCAATTATGCGAAAGAAATTGATGATTGGACTTATAGTAATTTTGGAATAGACGAAAACCTGGAAGAGAAAGCCAGTGATGATTACATTAAAACCTTATTACAACAACATGGTGCCAACATTACTGGATTTGCATTAAGAACTGTTGGCTCCCTTTCCGGCGCAATTCTTATTCCTGTTTTCATGTTTTTCTTTCTCCTTTACAGGGATCACCTGACAGAAGTGATGATCAGAATCTACCGGGATAAAGACCCTCAGTTGGTAAAAATGAGAATTACCAGCCTCAGGAAACTGCTTCAAAATTACATTATAGGCGTGGTAAAGGTGATGGGAATCTTGGCGATCCTAAATGTTTCTGCATTTAGTGCCCTTGGTATCAAGCATGCAATTTTCTTTGGGATAATAGCGGCATTTCTAAACATCATTCCTTATGTAGGTCCTTTTATTGGCGCATTGATGCCCATGATTTATTCATTTTTGACCAAGGATAGTCTTTTCTACCCTTTGGCAGTATTAGCTTCTTATCAAATAATACAGCTGATAGAGGGTAATTTCTTAACTCCAAAAATTGTGGGCGGAAATGTCAACTTGAATCCTTTCATCACGTTCTTAGGACTATTAATTGGTGGTTCCATTTGGGGGATTGCCGGAATGGTTTTGATTATTCCTACCTTAGCAATTCTAAGAGAAATATTTGAATTAAGCGACCAGACTAGCCCATTTGCCTTACTATTAGGTGAAGAAGAAGATCATGCAAAAATTGAGCGTAAAAAAGAGGATAGCGATTAAATCCATGGTGATGATTGCCTTTTTAGGGATTTATTCCTGCGACACCGTGGAGGATAAAAAAGGTAGGTTCCTGTTGAAAGGGAATGAGAAAATTGAAGAAAACGACCCTAAATCGGCGATCTCTTTCTACGAAGAAGCCATCAAGCTAGACAGCAATTACGTTGACGCTTATTTCAATAAAGCGATGGCTCATTTAAAAATCAATCAACTTGATTTGGCCATTCATGCATTGGATGATGCCCTAAAAATCGATCCTTCCAATTTTGAAGGTTATTTCCAAAGAGGCTTGGCATACTTGGACAATGGAGAGTTTTACAAGGCAAGAGAGGATGCAGAGAAACTCATCAGTTTAGATGATCAATCCTGGAAATCTTTTTTCTTATCTGGCCTGGTGGAAGAGAAATTGAACAATTATCCAAAAGCACTGGCCTCTTTCGAAAAAGCAGTAAGCTTAGACCCTACGAATTCTGATTTATTGGTCAATCAAGCAACCCTACTTTATTATGAGAATAAGTCTGCTGAAGCCATGGAAATCTTGGATCAAGCTGAATTAGTAAATCCAATGGAACCTAATCTTCACAATTTGAGATCCATGATCTATTTTGATGAAGGAGATTACGAAAATGCATTAAATGCAGTAGATAAAGCGATTGTAATCAATAATTCTCAAGCCTATTATTACAACAATAAAGGCCTATACTTGATGTATTTGGGGAAATTGGAAGAAGGTCTAGAGTTGGTCAACCAAAGTCTAAAAATGGATTCAAATAATCCATTTGCCCTAAGAAATAAAGGAATCTATTATGTAATGAAAGGGGATAAAGTCACTGCTATGCAGTTTTTGGCTGAGCTAAGTCAAAATTATCCAGACATGGATTTGGTAGCGGAATACATTCAAAAAGCTCAGGCACTATAACTCTCGCCGGAAACGACTTCTCTTATTTTCTTCAATAGCTCTGCTGCATCGATCGGTTTGGCTACAAACCCATCAAAGCCACAGTGATCTATCTTTTCCATGATCTCAAGCTTTGCGGCAGCAGTTAATGCAATTACAGGGATAGTAGAAAATGATTTGATGGCGGTGGTTGCATCGAACCCATCCATTACAGGCATTTGAATATCCATCAGTACACAATCATAGTCTTTCGACTTGACAGCATCCACGGCTTCCTGGCCATTCAAAACGCGTTCATAGGTGAAGCCCCACTTCTTTATAATTTTACCTAATACCAATGCATTTACATCATTATCCTCTGCCATCAACAGATTTAATACTTTGGGATCCTTCTGTACTTCTTTAGCAGAAACATGGGATAAAGGTTGATCTTCGGAAACCTCAAATTCTAATTCAAAAAAGAACCTACTTCCCTTACCTTCCTCGGATTCCAATTGGATCTTCCCTCCCATTAAACCCAATAATTTACGAGTAATAGAAAGCCCAAGACCGGTCCCTCCATACTTAGTGCTAAACGTAGGTTTCACCTGGTCAAAATCATTGAAAATCTTTTCTTGATTCTCTTTAGCAATTCCGATCCCACTATCCTTCACCTCAAAATAGATTCTTACTTTTTCTGAATCTTGACTTCTCAATAAAACAGAAACATCTACATCCCCTTCTTTTGTGAATTTCAGGGCATTTGTAATCAGGTTATTCAAAATTTGAGACAACCTGGTTTTATCCCCTTTCAACCATTTATCCAATCCTTCCGAGGTGTGCAGGTTTAAATTATTTTTGCTGTCTCGTGCATGGAAGGATAATCCCTTAATAATTTGATTGATCAGATTTTCGAAATGGAAAGGTGCTTTCTCAATGGTAAGTTTACCAGCTTCAATTTTCTGGAAATCCAGTAGATCATTGATCATGATAATCAAATTATCTACCGCAAAGTTTATGGTATTTAAAGCTGTTTTTTGGGAATCAGTAGGCTGCTCTTGGAGTAATGAGTAGGTGGAACCTGAAATGGCATTCAAAGGAGTTCTTAACTCATGACTAATCATGGACAAGAAATCAGATTTGATTTGACTGGCTTTTTCTGCAGTCTTCCTCGCTTCATCCAGTTTAGCTTCAAATTCCTTTTGATTACTGATATCGGTCAGATATCCATACCAAACCATATCACCGTTAGATAACAACTGGGGCCTGGCAGCTCCTAGCACCCAACGATATTCGTTGTTTTCAGAGTTGGTTTTGACCCTAAATTGGCATTGCCAAGGCTCTTGTTTACGTGCTGAGGCTACAGAACTCATGATCACCTGTGGCAAATCCATAGGATGTACTCTGGAAATGGCCGAAGAAATATCCTCAAAGTCTTTAATCTCCTCCGGATTCAGTCCAAGCACAGAACTGATTCCCTTGGAAAGGAATGAAAACTTCATTTTACCTTCCTTATCCAGCAACATCTGGTACAATCCACCAGGAACTTGCTCTGTTAAGTTCATCAAGAAGTTACTGCTTTCCTCTAGGTTTTTCTCTAGTGTTACTTTCTCGGAAATATTTCTAAAAGAAAGACTAATCAAACTTTTTTCGGAAGTCAAAACCACTTTAGAAGCCACTTCTAATGTCAATTGCTTCCCCTGCCCATTGATCAACAAGGAAGAGAATCGTTGGGTATGTTTGGTATTATCTTCTGTTTGGATCCAATCTTTCCAAAGTTCTGGATCATCAAACAAAACTCCTAGGTCAGACAGATGGGTAATATCCTTATCCATACCAAAAAGTCGATTGACTTCTGCATTTGCTAAGTATACTTCTCCATCTGGATAGACGACCATCGCTGGCTCAGGAGATTCCATCAAAAGTTGCTCCAGCGTCTTTGTACGATTTGCTTGTTGAATTATTTCAAAATCGTCCCATAAAACACCTGCAAATTGGTCATTATCGTCACTTACTTGTATTCCTTTAAGTTGAATATGCTTCCCTTCTAGACTTTTGATTGGTAATTCACATTCCAGTTCTCCTTGTACAGGCTCCTGTTGATCAAAGACAGCACTCCAAACGGACTTGAATTCCTGTATGGGTTCATGGAGGTCTATTCTATTCAAGTCAATAACTTGAGGAAAGCCTAATAAGTTGGAGGCTATTAAATCCAGATGAATGATTCGAGTACTCTTGTTATATCTCCAAGAGCCTGATGGAGCCATGGTTGGAGAAGCTATTTTCAATTTCTCGATTTGACTTAATACTTCTCCCTCTTTTACTCTTTCAGAAATATCCCGGCCTATAATAAAAAATCTGTCCGGCGTAAACTGGACAGAACATTCAATACTTTTATAAAGGCCCTGCTTACTCTTTACCCTAACTTCAAAGAAAGCATTCCCTTCCTGACCAGCGTTTTCTTTCCAAGTAGACTTGACAAGATCCAAATCTTGAGGATGGATCAAATTGCATAAACTGGTATTTAACAATCCTTCCACCTCATACCCTAATACTGGTAATACAGATCCATTCACATAAGTAAAGTAATCATGTTGACCGATTGCAATGATATCAAGGTTGGATTTAAAAAACTGTTGCGCTTCTTGGTTATTCGGCAATCCGTGTGTCTTTACCTCTTTTCCTTTGTAGAAAAGAAAATAGTTAGAACCATTCTCATGTGGAAGTTCTAACCGGAAGCTATAATCTTTACCTCCATGGGAAAGAATCAGTTCTTCTTTAAAGATATAGGCATTGATGTCCAAACCAAGACCAGCAAGGGTCTTCTCTTGGAGTGACTCTCCAATTAGCGTTTCAAATGATTCATTCGCATAGAAAATACTATAGGGAAATGTATCATCAGCAAGAAACACCATTTCCGAAGATTCGTAAATGATTTTTTTAAAGGTGCTATTAATACCTCTTTCTTGCATTGAATAATTTATCGCTTTTTGGGTGTATGCCTTTTTTTTCAAAGCTGAGACTTTTACAGTCTTATCTGTCGTAAACATACATCAATTTGCATTTCATAACAAATAAATCGTCTTATAAATACATTTTTTTGCATAAAAAATTTTGATTTCAGAATCTGAAACCAAAATTCAAGGATAAATGGAAATAATTTAGTTTAAATAGAAAGGGAACAAGCAAAAACTAATTTCATAAGAAATATTGAGCACAAAAAAACCGCAACATGATATGTTGCGGTTTCGGATTTTTAGAAGTTCTCTTACTTAGCTTTTGCCTTAATCAAGTTTAATGCAGAACCTGCCTTGAACCAATCAATCTGAGCATCATTATAACTATGGTTTGCAACAATAATGTCTTTTGAACCATCAGCATGAACAAACTCAAGGGTCAATGGCTTTTCTGGAGCAAATTGATCCAAGTCTAAGAAGTTGATGGTATCATCTTCCTGAACTTTATCATAATCTGATTCATTTGCAAAAGTCAAGGCAAGCATACCTTGCTTCTTCAAATTGGTTTCATGAATTCTCGCAAAAGATTTCACCAAAACTGCTTTCACCCCTAGGTGTCTTGGTTCCATGGCCGCATGCTCTCTAGAAGATCCTTCGCCATAATTGTGATCCCCAACCACGATGGTTGGAACACCAGCTGCTTTGTAAGCTCTTTGAGTAGCAGGTACAGGACCATATTCTCCTGTCAATTGGTTTTTTACAGAATTGGTTGCCTCATTGAATGCATTGACAGCACCGATCAAGCAATTGTCTGAAATATTATCTAAGTGACCTCTGAAACGCAACCAAGGACCAGCCATAGAAATATGGTCGGTAGTACATTTTCCGAAAGCTTTGATCAACAATTTGGCACCAGTGATATTCTTTCCATCCCATGGAGCAAATGGTTCCAACAATTGTAGACGATTGGAATCAGGCTTCACCACTACTTCAACCCCACTTCCATCTTCTGCTGGAGCCTGGTATCCATTATCTTCAACTGCAAAACCCTTTTCTGGAAGTTCATCACCTTTTGGTGGATCCAATTTCACCTCTACCCCGTCAGCATTGACCAGTGTATCTGTAAGTGGGTTAAAACCTAAGTCACCAGAAATAGCAATTGCAGCCACCATTTCAGGGGAAGTCACAAATGCATGGGTATTAGGATTACCATCCGCACGTTTTGAGAAGTTTCTGTTAAAAGAGTGAACAATGGTGTTCTTCTCTTTTTTATCTGCACCTGCTCTAGCCCATTGTCCAATACAAGGTCCACAAGCATTTGTGAAGATCGTGGCATCTAAATCAGTAAAAATCTTCAATAGTCCATCACGGTCTGCTGTAAATCTTACTTGTTCAGAACCTGGGTTAATTCCAAATTCAGCTTTGGTTTTCAATTTTTTATCTACCGCCTGTTGAGCGATGGAAGAAGCTCTTGACAAATCTTCATAGGAAGAGTTGGTACAAGAACCGATTAAACCCCACTCTACTTTTGTTGGCCATCCGTTCTTTTCCGCTTCTGCACGGATTTGAGAAACTGGAGTTGCTCTATCTGGAGTAAATGGACCATTGATATGTGGCTCCAAAGTGGAAAGATCAATTTCAATAACTTGATCAAAGTATTTCTCCGGGTGGGTATAAACCTCTTCGTCTCCAGTCAAATGTTCTTTTACCGCATTCGCTAATTCAGCTACATCTGCACGATCCGTAGCTTTCAAGTAACGCTCCATAGACTCATCATAACCAAAAGTGGAAGTAGTTGCTCCAATCTCAGCACCCATGTTACAAATGGTACCTTTACCAGTAGCAGAAAGTGATTTTGCACCTTCTCCGAAGTATTCTACGATGCAACCGGTTCCTCCTTTTACAGTCAAGATTCCAGCTACTTTCAAGATTACATCTTTGGCAGAAGTCCAGCCATTCATTTTTCCAGTCAACTTCACACCAATCAGTTTAGGGAATTTCAACTCCCAAGCCATGCCAGCCATCACATCCACTGCATCAGCACCACCAACACCTATCGCAACCATTCCAAGGCCACCTGCATTTACAGTATGTGAATCTGTTCCAATCATCATTCCTCCTGGGAATGCATAATTTTCCAATACCACTTGGTGAATAATACCTGCTCCTGGCTTCCAGAACCCTATTCCATATTTATTGGAAACTGACTCCAAAAAGTTAAACACCTCACCACTGGCTGTAAGAGAGCTCTTCAAATCAGCTTTCGCTCCATTTTGCGCCAAGATCAGGTGATCACAGTGTGCAGTAGAAGGAACTGCCACTTTTTCTTTTCCAGCTTGCATAAACTGCAATAGCGCCATTTGGGCAGTTGCATCTTGCATGGCAACTCTATCAGGAGCGAAATCTACATACGACTTCCCTCTTTCAAAGCTTTGTGTAGCATCTCCTTCCCAAAGGTGAGCATAAAGTATTTTCTCAGCTAAAGTAAGTGGCTTTCCCACCACCTTCCTGGCAGCTGCGATACGCTCAGGATACTTCGCATACACTGCCTTGATCATTTCTATATCAAATGCCATTTGTAAAGGTATTTTATGTTGTATTAAAAGGTTCTGTTTTATCGAAGGCAAATATAGAAATATAGCCCAATAATCGGTAGCCACAGACAAGCTGTAGACAGGGGTTTATCCTAATTTAAAACCATTATAAACCTTATTGATTCAATTAATGAATAATATAAAGGACAACAGTCAGATAAATAGTTCCAACCAAGCATAGTAAAAAGCAATATTTAAACATCTCCTTTGGCTTAACTCCCGTGATAGCCAACAATGGCAGGGCCCAAAACGGCTGAAGTAAATTCGTGAGTTGATCTCCATAAGAAAAGGCCAAAATCAACTTTTCATAAGAGACTCCAAGGGCTTTTCCTGCTTCCATGAGCACCGGCCCTTGAACCGCCCATTGCCCACCTCCTGATGGAATCAACGCATTCACTAATCCGGCCGAAAAAAAAGTGAACACAGGAAGATTGGCTGAGCTAGAAAAATCAACAATTTGATTTGAGAACTGAACCAATAAGCCTGATTGGGTCATTAGCCCTAATATCCCCGCATAAAACGGGAATTGAATAAAAATATCCGCTGAAACTTTTAATCCGGAGGCCACTGCTTTGGTAAATTGTTTGAATGATTTATATACCAACATGGTCAATCCAAAAAGGAAAAAATTCACCAAGTTTAAGTTGATGGAGGAATTTTCTGGATTAGAACTTAAAAAATAATTGATCCCCAAAACCAATAACATTACTCCTCCTAAAACACCACCGAGTTGATACGTTTTCCCCGGTTTGATGGGTATCATGGGCTTAGGCTTGGTTTTCCCAAGGCTTGCCGTAAAAAATTGATCACAAACCAATAACACTCCAAGGAATACGATGATCAATCCTGCGGTAACCCCTATGTTGTAAATGCTTAACACCGTTTGATCCATTCCAATTACCCCAATTTGATCCACTAAAAAATGGGTTGGCTCAGCTACTTTCAGCGGGGCAGATCCAGAAAGTCCCCCATGCCAAACTGCCATTCCCAAATATCCTGCGGAGGCCAATAATGCAGTATTGGATTTCAATCCTTTTTCAGCTAATCCAACAGACATATAGCGAGCCAACAAAGCTCCTATAATCAAACCAAAGCCCCAGTTAAATAAACCTGCTAACATGGTGATCAGACCAGTACTAAAAACAGCTTGAGTAGAATTTGTAGGAATAGAAGCAATTGCTTTTAAAAATCTATTCACTGGTTCAACAATGGCCAAGGCATATCCAAAGACCAAGATCATCATCATTTGAACTGTAAAACCTAGCAGGCCAAAAAATCCAGATTGCCAATAATCTAGTGCAGAATATAGTTTTTCTCCAAACGTCTGATTCGATTCCCCTTCTGAAATTACTACCCAACTAAAACAAAATATTGTCAGTCCAATAACCAAAACAAAGGGAGTTGGAAAAATATGTCGCTTATTAGGTTGATTCAATTTTAAGATTGTTTTTTTAGTTTAAATTTAAAACTTAATATTATCTATTAATCACCACCAAAACCCAAAAAACCGCTGACAGGTATTCCAGTGGACTCACAAGATGGAACTTGTACTAAATCCATTTTCGATTACCCTTCTTTTCTCAGGGGCTCTAGTAGGAATGCTATCCACATTTATAGCAATTAAACTAGGGGATTCTACAAGGTGGATCGCTCTGACCATGCTTTCTGTTTCCATTTGGGGATTATTTTATGGGCTGGAATTATCGAGCAATACACAAGAAGCAATGCTATTGTTCATAAAATTCGAATACCTAGGAATTTTATCAACCCCTGCTTTCTGGCTGATTTTCTGTATGAAATATACAGGAATGCGATCCAAATTTTTAAAACTAATCTACTTTTTAATTGGAGCTATTCCAGCAGTTTCTTACTTGATATTACTAACCAATGACTTCCATCATCTACATTATGCACAAACCGCAGTTAATGACCAAGGCCCTTTTCCTGTCCTAGAGATTACTATTGGGCCTTGGTATTTGGTGAACATTTTTTATTCCTACGCCACATTTGTAATAGGATTGATCATACTTTGGACACGATTTCAAAATGCTGATCCTCTTTACAAAACTCAGACAAAATTCATTTTTGTAGCTGGTATAGTTCCAATTATTATTAACCTTTTTTACCAGCTGGACATCATTCGGGTTTATTCAGAAATTGATTTGACCCCATATGCATTCTTGTTCACGTATTTGATTTTAGCTTTTGCAATCATTCGATTCAACTTATTTAGTATCAAACCTATTGCAAAAGAAAGAATTATCGAAACCATTACACGAGGGGTGTTAGTTATCGATTCCAGTTTGAACATAGTGGATTTCAACCCTGCACTTAAAGCATTTTATAAAAACCCAGAGTCTATAAAGACAGGAGAAAATCTCAAACTGATTTTAAAAGATTATCAGGTTGTTCTTGATTTAATTCAATCGAATGAAGCCAAAACCATTGAGGTTCAAGATGAAACTTTTGATGAAAGGAAAGTGATAAGGATTGAATGCATCCCCATTTTGGAAAGAAAGTCATCTTTAAGTGGATCCGTTTTACTCTTTGAGGACATTAGTGAAGAAGTATTAACAAAAGAAAAGTTGCAGACACAGGCAAAGGAATTACGGCAGCTAAACGACCTCAAAGACAAATACTTCAGCATCATTTCCCATGATCTTAAAGGCCCAATTTTTGGAGTTAAAGAGCTAATTCACCTCACCCAAAGTGGGGTAATTTCTCAGGAAGAGTTTATGACCATGATGCCGGAAATTTCAAAAAACATGGAGAATGTGGCGATACTCCTTGAAAACCTCTTGGCATGGACCAGTTCTCAAATCCGCGGTGAATTCTTGCAATTATCTGATTTTAATGTTCTTCCAGTTTTGGTTCAGCAAAAAAATCTATTGGAAAGAATTGCTCAGGAAAAAGAACTTGAATTCACCTTGGAAGGAGAATCAGAAGCTTGGGTGCTGGCCGACAAAAACATGATTGAACTGGTAATTCGAAATCTGCTCAACAATGCGGTGAAGTTTTCAGGCCTTCATGGAATCATAAAGATGTCCACTAAAATCGAAGATCAACACGTCTCTATCTGTATCGAGGATAATGGATCAGGAATATCTGAAGAAAACCTTACTAAACTTCGAAACGGGATCTCTTTCACAACCAAAGGTCAACACAATGAATCAGGTACTGGGTTGGGACTTATTTTAGTGAATGAATACATTTCCAAAAACCATGGCTCTTTGGATGTTCAGTCAGAATTAGGAAAAGGCACCACGTTTTGCATTCAACTCCCTATTGGAACAAAACCTTCCTAATTTAATCCGATTAAAAACTCCATGGTATCCACCTCATCAGCATAATCCCAAGGTTCAGGTTGCTGGGCGCAACCAAAAAAAACTCCACCACCCCAATAAGAAGAATCTGCGACAATACACTGAATTTTTTCTTTTATAGATTCCAATTTTTTCAACAGGTCATTTTTGGAATCATAGATCTCATAATAAAGGACCGAAATAGGTGATACAAGCTCTTTAGATTCTTTAAGAATCAGAAAACCATTATCTAAATGAGGTTCATTATTGACCAGGTAGATGGATTTATTGTACTCATAATTATTGTGATACTTATGATGATTCGCGATGGAAGCATATCCTTCTAAAGCATCCAATAAATCCTCGAGTTGTTCTTTAGATTTCACAAAAATCTTAGAAACATTCCTACATCCCAGTCCAAAATATTTAAAAATATCTTTCCCCAAATTCTTCAAATCCTCAGGAGTCTCTTCTCCAGAAAGAATCGCGATCGAAGTTCGGTTTTGTCTGATAATACTAGGGTATTTTCCAAAGTAATAATTAAAATACCTTGCTGAATTATCACTTCCAGTTGCGATATAAGCATCTTTTCCTTTGAGCATTTCCTCTACCGAAATGAAGGACTTGAATTCCGGCTCAATCTGAATAAGTTGATTAATCACCCAATTCATCAATATGGTATCCGAGGAACTTAATTTAACACAAGCCTTATTCCCTGAAATCAATACGGTCATCAAATCATGAAAACCTACTAACGGAATATTTCCAGCCATCAGAACTCCTACTGATTTTGGTTCCACCTCTTCTTTTATCTCATATTCACCAAGCCATTTTTTCAGCTTATCTTCTTGAAGCATGAATACTATTCCTTCCAGGGAGGAAGAAACTGATTCTTGAGTAAACCAATTATTCCCATTTTGGGATCTCCAGTATAGCTCCTCTTTCGCCTCTTCATCCAAATTCTGAATGGTTCGTCCTAATTTGATAAATGCTTCTATTCTCTTGGATAAAATCATAAGGGTATTTTAAAACTGCGAATTTACCGATTTTAGGAGGAAGGAGCAGGAAAGAATGAATATAAATTCCATACCATATCATTTTTTTATTGTCTCTTCAAGTCAGGCTTGTTACTTTTGGATTTAAATATTTGAGTTATGGCAATAATGATTACTGACGAATGCATCAACTGTGGTGCATGCGAGCCTGAATGTCCAAATACTGCAATCTATGAAGGCGGTGTAGAATGGACTTGGGGAGGAGGAACATCTCTTAAAGAAGTAACCTTGGAAGACGGTACGGTTGTAGATGCGAATGAAGCACAGGAGCCTGTTTCAGATGAATTTTATTACATCGTAACTGCTAAGTGTACAGAATGTAATGGTTTCCACGAAGAGCCCCAATGTGCGGCAGTATGTCCAGTAGATTGTTGTGTGGATGACCCTGATCATGTCGAGACAGAGGAAGAATTGCTTGCAAAAAAAGCATTAATGCATGGTGAATAAAGTAATAAGTTAGGATTTCAAGGGGTAATTTGAGCCCTGATTTTTAACTTATTACGCCTATAATCGGCCAATTCTAGAAAAAAAGTCCAAAATAGCTTTGATTTCTATCTCTGAATTGTCTTATCTTAGGTCGTATTTTATCTTTATCAAAAATTAATTAATAGAAGAACTGTGGAAGATCAAAGAGGTTACGACAGGGAAGAAATCTTTTCGAAAAAAGTGAAGGCAGGAAAGAGAACCTACTTTTTCGATATCAAATCGACCCGTGCTAACGATTATTATCTAACGATTACAGAAAGTAAAAGAAGAGTTAACGGAGACTCTTTTTCATACGAAAAGCATAAAATTTTCCTTTATAAAGAAGATTTTTTCAAATTCGTTGAAGCATTGAATGAGTCAGTAGACCATGTTAAAAATGAACTACTGCCAGATGTTGATTTTGATCAATATGAAAAAGAGGAAGAAGAATCTTCCAACGAGTTAAAATGGGAATAGAAACTGTTTTACAAAAGTTTTTGTAGGACAGAAATAGTATATTAGAGGAGGCTTTTGCCTCCTTTTTATTTACCGGATATGCAGCGCTTTTTTATTTATCTGATTCTATTTATTGCCATCTTCCTACTATTTGGATGGTATTTTTCAAATATTACCCTATACCTGGTTATTTCTCTTATCCTGGCCGCACTACTTCGTCCGATGACGAACCAACTGAATGATTTTCACCTTTTGGGTCAACATATACCTAGGTGGATGGCCATCTTGGTTTCCTATTCATCCATTGTCCTGTTATTGGTATTGTTAAGTTTTCTGTTTTTACCCCTTATCAATAACCAAGTAATCATCCTGAGTGATCTGGATTTAAATACTATTTATCAGGAAGTCCGAGGCCCTGTTTCAAAAATTGAAAATTTCCTATTCCGATATCAGCTTATCGAAAGTCAACCTGGCTATTTATTTGAAGAACTAAGGTCCCAATTATTAGAAACCATCAAAGGAATTGATTTTGGAGCCTTTATATCCAATGTATTAAACATTACCAGTAGTTTATTCATCGGTTTGATGGCGGTCTTATTTATCACCTTTTTCTTCCTTTTAGAAAATGGGCTTTTAAGAAGAAACTTGCTCAATTTAATCCCGAATCCCTATTTCGAATTATCTGTAGCCACGTTCACAAAGGTTGAAAAACTACTTTCAAATTATTTATCTGGACTTTTACTCCAAATGCTGGCTATTTTTTCCATCGCGAGTTTTGGACTTACTTTAGTTGGGGTAGATTATGCCTTGACCATAGGCTTATTTGCAGCTGTAGCCAATCTTATTCCTTATGCAGGCCCTATCCTCGGTGCATCATTTGGAATTATCGTAGGGATATCAACTGGAGATTACACACAAAACCATGAACTGAATTTCCTTTTATTAAAAATTATATCGGTTTTTGGGGTCGTACAAATGACAGACAATGTATTCTTACAACCCATGATTTTTTCTAAATCTGTAAAAGCGCATCCCCTTGAAATTTTTGTTGTTATCTTTGCGGGTGCAAAAATCGCCGGGGTAACCGGGATGATTTTTGCCATCCCAGTTTATACCATTTTTAGAGTATCTATCTTAGAATTCTATCAAGGGTATAAATCCTATAGAATCTTTAAAATTAAATAATTAATTAATGGCCTTACAATGTGGCATCGTAGGACTTCCAAACGTTGGAAAATCCACTTTATTTAATGCTCTTTCCAGTGCAAAAGCAGAAGCTGCTAACTTCCCTTTTTGTACCATCGAACCTAATGTAGGAGTAGTCACAGTCCCTGATAATAGACTTAAAATATTAGAACAACTGGTCAATCCTCAAAAAGTACTCCCTACTGTTATCGAGTTTGTGGATATAGCTGGCCTTGTTAAAGGGGCTAGTAAAGGGGAAGGACTAGGAAATAAATTTCTTGCAAACATCCGTGAAGTAGATGCTGTCATTCACGTTATCAGATGTTTTGAGGATGAAAACATCGTCCATGTAGCAGGAAGTGTTGATCCGATTTTTGATAAAGAAGTGATCGACACGGAGCTTCAGTTGAAGGACCTGGAATCCATCGACAAGAAAATCTTAAAGACTGAGAAAATTGCCAAATCAGGGGATGCCAAAGCTAAAAAAGAGTTAGAAACCCTGACACTTTTCAAAGAAGCCTTAACCTCTGGTAAAAATGCACGTTCAGTAGAAGTAGAGAAAGAAGACTTAGAGGCAGTTAAAGATCTACATTTATTGACTATCAAGCCTGTATTGTATGTAGCCAATGTGGATGAAAACAGCATTCTCACTGGTAACAAATACGTGGATCAGTTAAGAGAAAATGTAAAAGAAGAAAATGCGGAAGTAATCGTTCTTTGTGCAGCTATTGAATCTCAGATTGCAGAATTTGAAGATTTGGAAGAAAAAGAACTGTTTTTAGGTGAATATGGTTTAGAAGAAAGTGGACTCAATAAACTAATAGCTGCCGCTTATTCGTTATTGAACCTAATCACCTACTTTACTGCCGGTGTTCAAGAAGTGAGGGCATGGACAATTGTCAAAGGTTGGAAAGCCCCACAAGCCGCAGGGGTAATCCATACGGATTTTGAAAGAGGTTTTATTAAAGCTGAAGTCATTAAACTAGCTGATTATCAACAATTCAAAACAGAAGCAGGGTGCCGTGAAAATGGAAAAATTTCCATAGAAGGAAAAGAATATGTGGTCAAAGATGGCGATATCATGCATTTTAGATTCAATGTTTAACATTTTCTTGAAAAAAATTGTAATTTTGCCTCTTAATCACCCAAAAACGTAAATATTTTAATTTATCTATTGTCTCAATTTATTTTTAAATCACCGTGAGAGTTAGACTTATATTTTCCCTAAAAAACAAAGGCTCCTATTTGCCTTTCCATCATCAGTATATCCTTGCCCAATTCCTAAAGGGACTGATCGTAAAAGGTGGACGAGAAGAATTTTACAATTACAACTTCTTTAACTTTTCTGGACTAAAAGGACAGACCAAAGTAAGCAGAAGCGGTCTTCACTATTATTCCAGTCTTGTCACTCTTGTACTATCTTCGCAAAGTGAGGATTTCATGGACTATCTATTAGAGCAAGTTTTTGCTACTCCAAAAGTAGAGCTTGGAAACTTAATCTTAGTCCCTGAGTATACTGAAATTGAAGTTGAACCAGAATTGGAGACTTCGAATAAGTTTGTTTGTATTTCACCTTTGGTACTGATCATCCCAGCATTCAATGAAGAAGCTGGTAAACGATTTATCAGTCCAGACAGTGATGAGTTCTCTGACCTATTGTACGAATCTACATTGACTCGTATGGAGCGTTCTGGTTGGTATACTCCGGAACAAATGGAGTCTTTCTTCAAATTTCAAGTGGTTCCTGATATGGTTTATGTGAATAAACTGAAAGAACAGCAGAAGAAATTTGCAAGAATCTATGCAGTGTACGACATGGATGTAAAATATGAAGTACGTGGTTACACCCTACCATTTACTTTATATGCAGCTCCTGAGGTACAGGATTTCGTCTTCAAATGTGGTCTTGGTGCCTTTACCCATAAAGGTTTTGGCATGTTGGATTTGGCGACTCATCCTCCTGGAGCAAGAACAAAAACTTACAAATTTAAAAGAGAAGGCTTCGTCCCTTATAAGCCAAATGAGCGAGTAAGGCAAAATGTAGCACCTCCAGCAGAAGAGAATGATTCGGAAACTGAATCTGAAGATTAATATACTATAGCTCCCAAAACCTGGGAGCTTTTTTTATAACCTCCTTCGATTAGGCTGCAATACTGAATAGCCTACCAATTGATCATATCTTGATCCTAATGCTCTGAGGTACACAAAGACCTCATATACGTTTTCAGTTTCAAAATGAGACCCCTCGAATGATTCCGTTACAAATACGCCATTCTTCAGGTAACCTAACTGATAATCGTACCAACCTTGTTTGAGCAATAAGGAGGTTCTATAGATCTGAAACTTCTCATCCCACTCAAATTTAGCTTCTGGAGCTTTCCCCCAATTGGTCAAAGATCCTAACAAATAGATGGGCTCAGTTCCTTTGGGAACATCTACATTAAAAGTCATGTAAACATATTGACTTTCCAGTTCTGGGTCTCCCCCTGGCCGATCATTTGTATCCACAATATACTGGCCATTCAAGTCCAAATATTGGGAGTAAGCCTCATTCCGCCTTGGTTTATTTGCCAAGGATTCGCCAAAAACTGCATCCTCCTCTACTCTCATGGCACCAACATTCTGTCCAGTGGCTCTCATAAACCTGAGATCCACAAATCGAAACTCATTACTGGCATCAAATGCATTCCCGCCATCAAAATCCTCGTATCGGAGCGTTTTTGAGCTCTGGTTGATAAAAGTAGGCTTAGTCAGGTATTTGGCATTGTCCCAGCGCTGATTTTGCCTAATAATCACTTTAACCTGTGATTCGGGGTTCATAACCTCCACCTTTGAATAATTTACCACTGTGTTGATTTGCTGCTGCCCCCGGATATTGGCTGTTTGAGATGGAGGTACTATCCCCGCCCCTACTGTCAACAAATCCTCATAAACCATGAATCGCTTGGTTAGGATCACATCATCCGGATCTCTTCTGCGATAAACTTTGACCACATAATTCCCCGATTTGGTCACTTGGGGAATGAGAAACTTGTAATGGATATAGGGTATTCGGGTGTTTATCGAATAATCATAATCTTGAATATTAAATTCATTAAAAGGAACCAGAAAGTCATTGTTTTTTAAATCTGACTGTTTCCAATCTGCATCACAATGAATCAAAGTTGCTGAATACAATTCAGGATCATAAGCCAAATCATCAAATAACAGAACAAGTTGTTTTCCTCCCAAAATTGAAACAACAGGTGCATCCAATTGGCTCCCAGTAGTCGGCCCCAAAGGAAATATTCTTACAGATTGAATATGGTCTTTATATACCTTATCCTCCACTTGGGCATCCACATAGGTACTAAAAACCAATAAAATCGCTAAAAATAAAACAGGGACATACTTCATGTTTTTCCTTTTTGGTATGTAATTATTAATTGTTAAGCCAGGACTTCTTGAAGAGCCGATATTTCATCTACCAATACCTCCCATTCTGAATTCAAATCATCCATTTTTCGATGAATAGACTGATGAAGATCCTGCACTTTTTTCAACTCATCTTCATTGGCATACAATGCAGGATCAGCCATTTTCAGCTCCACATCCGTTTTCTGAGACTCCAGCTTTTCTATTTCCTTTTCAACCCTAGATAGATTTTCCTCCAACTTCTTCAACTCTTTTTTGGCCTGATTTATTTCATTTTGGCTTTGTGTGGGAGCAGGTTTCTCTTTCTTGGCTGGTTTGGGAGTATCAGCTTCTTTCTCCTCTACTTGCTGAGATTTCCAAAACTCATATTCCTCATAGGTTCCAGGGTACTCTTTAATCTCATAATTTTCAATATACCAAATCTTATTCGCCACCCCTTTAATAAAATGCCGATCGTGAGAAACAGTGACAAAAGTACCCTCGTATTGCTGCAGTGCTTGGATTAAGATATTGACAGACTGAAAGTCCAGGTGATTGGTAGGTTCATCCAACAGCAAAAAGTTCGCTTCTGAAATCAGTGTTTTGGCCAAAGCCACCCTGGACTTCTCCCCTCCGGAAAGGACTTTGATTTTCTTAAACACCTCCTCATTGGAAAACAAAAAGCAGCCTAAAACCCCTCGAAGTTCCATTTCAGTTTTTGCGCTACCTGCCTGGGACATTTCCTGAATGATCTCATTGTCTAAAGTCAGGGCTTCTAGTTGATGCTGAGCAAAAAATGACTTGATGACATTATAGCCTTCAGTCCTTCCGGTAATTCCCTTTTCTGAGCCATCTATGATTCTTAGTAAGGTTGACTTTCCTTTCCCATTCGCTCCAATCAGAGCAATCTTATCCCCTCTCTCAATTCGCGCTGAAGTATTTTTCAAAATAACATTATCTCCATAGGCTTTTGAGATGTTATCCAAGGTTACGACGTCCCTTCCCGATTGCTTTGAAAATTTAAACTTAAAGTTTACAGACACTTCGTCATTGACTACTTCATGCACACGTTCCATCCGATCCAGCGCCTTGATCCTAGATTGGACCTGATTGGATTTGGTGGCTTTTGCACGGAATCGTTCAATGAACTTTTCCGTTTGTTTGATCATTTGCTGCTGATTTTCATACGCATTCTGTTGAATCTCCATCCGCTCTTTCTTCTCCTCTTTATAGAAAGAGTAATTCCCAGAGTAAAGCGTCAACGTATGATTGGCTACTTCAACCGTACTGGTGATACAGTTGTCCAAAAAGGTTTGGTCGTGAGAAACCACTACCACTGCACCTTCATAAGTCTTCAGGTAGTTCTCTACCCATTGAATGGATGGTAAATCCAAGTGGTTTGTTGGCTCATCTAGCATCAATAGAGATGGCTTTTCCAATAGAAGTTTGGCTAGCATGACCCGCATTCTCCAACCTCCGGAAAATGTTCGAAGTGGCTTTTGAAGATCCGAGGTCTTAAAACCAATTCCCTCCAATACCTCCTCTGCCTTTGCTTTGATGGTATACCCTTCGTTTGCCTCAAAGCGGTCCTGCAAGGTTGCCAACCGATTCATGATTTCTTCCGAATAATCGGTTTCCATTTCTTTGAGAACTTGATCAATTTCATCTTGAAGATCCAAGGTCTCTTTAAATGCTGCCAAGGCCACATTTAAAATACTTTCATCCGATTGATAAGAAAGCAGATCCTGATTTAAAAACCCAATGGAACAATCTTTGGCTTTTTGGACTTCTCCTGATGTAGGTTGATAGTCTCCGGAAATAATTTTCAAGAGAGTAGATTTACCTGTACCATTCTGTCCTACCAGTCCAATTTTATCTTTTGGCTTGATATGAAGGTTGGCATTTTCGTATAAAGGACGTCCGCCTATGAAATAAGAGAGATTACTAATCGATAACATGCCCCAAAAATAAAGATTAACCCGTTCATATACCTTTGAAAGTTGAACATTCTGAAATTGTTTAGATTACTTAACTTGTAGAAAATAAAATATCATGAAAACCATTTCAACATTAACATTATCTGTGCTTTTGACAACAGCCTCGATGACGATGAGCTGTGAACAAAAGAAGGAAGTGAAAATTGAACCCATACAAACTGTAAATTCTGCCAATAAAAGAGATATTTCTCAGGCAACGGCGGAAGTACAATTGGATAAACTTACCCTGCCTCCCAATTTTAAAATCGATGTTTGGGCTGCGGATATTCCAAATGCCAGAGCCATGACCATTACAGAGGAAGGGATTGTGTTTGTAGGAAACAGGCAAGAAGATAAAGTTTATGCCGTGATTGATGAGAATGGCGATGGCAAAGCTGATTCAAAATTCATCTTGGCAGAAGGTTTACAAATGCCAAATGGTGTAGCCTATAAAGATGGGGATTTGTATGTGGCTGAAGTAAGTAGAATTTTAAGATTCAAAGACATCAAAAATAATCTGGGCAATCCAAGTTATGAGGTGGTGTATGATGGTTACCCAACAGAAACACATCATGGATGGAAATTCATTGCATTCGGGCCTGATGGTAAACTCTATGTACCAGTGGGTGCTCCATGTAATATTTGTGACCCAGAAGAGGATATTTTTGCAAGTATTACCCGTTTAGATGTCAATGCAGCTAATCCAGAGCCGGAAGTTTATGCCCATGGAGTTAGAAATACGGTAGGGTTTGACTGGAATCCCCAAACAGGAAATATGTGGTTCACCGACAATGGAAGGGATATGATGGGCGATGATATTCCCAATTGCGAACTCAATAAAATCACAGCAGTTGGTCAGCATTTTGGTTATCCTTATTGGCATGCAGGTGATGTCAAAGATCCAGAGTTTGGAGATGCCGGAGGTGCTCAATCTGACTACATCGCTCCTGCCGCACTAATGGGACCCCACAATGCTCCCCTAGGCATGCGTTTTTATGAAGCAGGAATGTTTCCTAGTAGCTATGACAACTCCATATTTGTAGCAAAGCATGGTTCTTGGAACCGAAGCAAAAAATCAGGATATGTGGTTGCAGTGGAGAAATTAGACGGAAACTCCAATGTAACTGGAGAGGAAATCTTTATCCAAGGTTGGCTCGATGAGGCCAGTCAAGAAGCCTGGGGCAGACCAGTCGATGTTCAGGAGCTTCCAGATGGAAGCATGCTGATTTCAGACGATATGGCGGGAGTTATTTATAGAGTCACCTACAACTCTGCGGAATAAACCAAAAAGGGAAGCAAATTGCTTCCCTTTTTTATTTCAGCCAATCTGGCTTGGTCGTATCAATTTCTGCTTGCAATTGGTTCAACAGGTTATACAACCCAAAATAAGTGCGGTTGATATAGAGCCCATGTCTGGATCCTCTTGCCTGACGGGATTTCTTAAACATCTTATCATTGGAAATTCTATCTCCTAGCTGAAAAATTTGTTCAAAGAATCCATCATCTGAAAAGTCAAAACGATCCACATGAAATGGCTTCCCTAATAATGAAATCATCTCTCTAAAGACTCCTTTAAAATACGCTTGCTCCTCTTTGGTATCCTTTTCAGAAATAAATTCGAGATCAAAAAAGATTTGATCCAACTCCTGTGGTTTTATTAACAAATCCTTTTTAATCAATGCAAAGTATCCTGAATAAAAATCTTCAGGTATCACTTTGACACATCCAAAATCAATGATTCCCAATTGATCCGAATCCTGGACAATGAAATTCCCAGGGTGTGGGTCTGCATGTACTTGCTTGAGGTTATGGACTTGGTGGTGGTAAAAATCCCACAGGGCTTGACCAATTTTATTCCTGGCCTCCTGAGAAGGATTTGTCTCCAACCATTCCTTCAAATGTTTCCCTTCAATCCAGTCCATGGTGATAATTCGGTCGGAACTATACTCATCATAGTAATTAGGGAATTTGAGATTTGGAATATGGGCACATGCTGAAGAAATTTCTCTCGATCGCTGTACTTCCAAATGATAATCCGTTTCCTCCAAGAGCTTCTCCTCCACTTCTTCCATGTAATGATCCAGTTCCCGCTCATTCATGTTTAATAATCGAAGCGCAAATGGCCGAACCAATTTCAAGTCTGAACCTACCGAATCTGCAATACCTGGATATTGGATTTTTACAGCCAAGGTTTGGCCATCTTTTGTAGCTTGATGAACCTGTCCAATAGAAGCTGCATTGACCGCTGACCTGGTAAAAGTATCGTACATCTGGTCAGGAGATTTCCCGAAATACTTCTGGAAAGTTTTTACCACCAAAGGATAAGAAAGTGGGGGAGCCGAATACTGAGCCATCGTAAACTTGTCTTGATATGCTCTTGGCAATAAATTCTTATCCATGGACATCATCTGAGCCACTTTCAACGCTGAACCCTTCAATTGACTCAAAGAATTATAAATATCTGAGGCATTATTCTGATGAAGCTCTTCTTTATCCAAACCAGGTCTCACTACCTTTTTTGCATAATGCTTCACATAATTCCCTCCTACTTTTGCGCCTGTAGAGATGAATTTTGCCGCTCTCTGAACTTTGGAAACTGGAATAGACTCCTGTTCGTTTAAATTTCCTGTCATGACTTATTTGGATTGATACATGAATTTTGCGAAATCAAGAAAGGAGTCAAGAGCACTTTTACCCATTAGGTCAAAAGCTAAATTGACGGACTTTTCAATGGCTGCGTCTGTTTTCTCAAATCTTGGTGACTGATCTTTCAACCAATACTGAAAAACGAACCAAAGTTGAATCCACATTGCCTCATCATATTTCTCGGAAATAAATGGACGATTTGCAATTTCCTCCGTCTCTTTTCCCTCCAAAATGATCTCGTTGGCAAAATCTTTAAACTTGTCTTTAAATTCAGATGCTTCTTTTGGCAAAGAGGTAATTTGGGAAGAGTTGCTTCCATAAAGGCTAAGCAGGTAGGATCGGTTTTTTTTCAAAACTTCAATCCATGTAAATAGAAATCCCAAGAATTTTTCTCTCGCAGAGTATTCATTGAACACTTCCTGAGCCTCGATTTGGGATAATGTCTCTGCAAACATCTCTACCCAAATGGCTGATTTAATGGCTTCAAAAGAGGTGAAATAGGTATAAAACTCCTCCTCTTTCATTTTTAAGTCCTTAGAAAATTTGAATACCGATTTCGGTGACCCCCCATGTTCTAAGACATATTCCTTAAATGCATCAGGGATAATTTTTTTAAAATCTTTTTTTGTATTCTTTTTTGCTGCGGTCGTTGTCATAAGTTGTAGCTAATTATCTTATAGATAACAGACAAACGAGCCAACAGGTTTAAAATTAGGCACAAAAAAACCGGAGAATTCACTCCGGCCTCATTTTCCTATTTTCAAGTGATCAAATTACTTTTTCAATCACCAAATTATGATTGGTATAAATACATACATCTGCAGCAATATTTAAGCTTTCTCTCACCATTTCTTCAGCTGACAAGTGAGGAGCAAATTGTTTCATTGCTCTAGCGGCAGATTGGGCATACATACTTCCTGAGCCTATGGTAGCAATCTCCATATCTGGCTCAATCACATCGCCTGTTCCAGAGATAATCAAAATATCTTCTTTATCTGCCACAATCATCATTGCTTCCAACTTACTCAGCATCCGGTCCGTTCTCCACTCTTTAGCAAGTTCCACAGCTGCTCTTTTCATATTATTGCCAAAAGCGCCCAACTTTTCTTCGAATTTCTCCAACAAGGTGAAGGCATCAGCAGTTGACCCGGCAAAGCCAGTCACAATTTTACCTCCCTGAAGCACTCTCAGTTTTTTTACGGTGCTTTTTGCAACGGTATTTCCTAGTGTAGCTTGGCCATCGGCACCGATCACTACTTCTCCATGATGGCGAATTGCTACGACTGTGGTTGATTTAATTCTTTCCATGATTCTCTATTCATTAACAAAGCGATGATTCAAAATGCTTCACTTGGAAAAATCACTTTCAAAGCAAATAGCATTTTTAAGGTTGCTTTCTGACAATAACCATACAAAAAGCAAAAAGTCCTGAAAACAGGACTTTTTGACAGGTATTTAGATTTTTATACTAAGATTCTAACAGGATCTTCTAAAAGATTCTTTAAGGTAATCAAGAATGCTGAACCAACTGAACCGTCCACAACTCTATGGTCACAAGACAAGGTCACTTTCATGACATTTCCAATTTGCATTTGACCATCTTTCACAATAACGGTTTCCTTAATTCCTCCAACGGCCAAAATACAAGCGTCTGGTGGATTAATAATCGCAGTGAATTCTTCAATACCAAACATCCCTAGATTAGAAATAGTGAAGGTGTTTCCTTCCCAGTCCTTAGGTTGCAATTCTTTGTTTTTCGCTTTTCCTCCCAAAGATTTTGCTTGAGCAGAAATTTGAGATAAAGATAAGTTGTCAGCAAATCTGATCACAGGAACTAATAATCCCTCTTCTACCGCTACTGCCATACCGATATGGATATGCTCGTTGTATCGGATTTTATCGCCTAACCAACTTGAATTTACTTTTGGATGTTGACGTAAAGCTGCTGCAGTAGCTTTGATTACCATGTCATTGAATGAAATCTTGGTAGATGCGATTTCATTCATGCTCTTTCTAGCTTCTATCGCCTTATCCATGTTGATTTCCATGGTCAGATAGAAATGAGGAGCACCAAATTTACTTTCGGCAAGTCTCTTAGCAATTACTTTACGCATTTGAGAAACTTTTTCCTCTTTATAGCTTTCCTGTCCAATTGCTGGAGCCCCTGCGCTTGCAGGTGCTGCTTGAGGAGCTGCAGCTGGAACGAAGTTTTCTACGTCTTTTTTGACAACTCTTCCTCCTTCACCAGACCCACTCACTTGACGAATATCCAATCCTTTTTCTTCAGCAATCTTTTTAGCCAACGGAGAAGCTTTTACTCTTTCTCCATTTGCAGTAGTGGCTGCAGGTGCAGTTGAAGCAGGTGCAGATTTTGTTTCAGCAACTGGCTCTGCTTTTGGTGCAGGTGCGGATTCCTCTTTTGGTGCAGGCGCAGGTTCTGATGAGCTTTGTTGTTGAGCTTTTAAAAGAGTTTCAAAGTCGGCCCCCTTTTCACCTATCACAGCGATTACTCCATCTACAGGCACGCTATCTCCAGCTTCTACCCCGATGTAAAGCAACGTTCCATCGTCATAGCTTTCCAGCTCCATGGTTGCTTTGTCAGTTTCCACTTCAGCGATGATCTCACCAGACTTAATTTCGTCACCAACCTTTTTCAGCCAAGAGGCAATCGTACCTTCTTGCATAGTATCGGACATTTTAGGCATGGTAATTACCGTCGCATTAATATTTGAAGTATCAATGCTTTCGCTAGGAGCCTCAGCTTTTGCTGGTTCTGGAGCTTTTTCTTCTGATTTAGGAGCTTCCTCTTTTTTATCGGATGAACTATCAGCACCTTTCAAAAGGTGTTCATAATCTTCTCCTTTTTCACCTATCACAGCTATAACGCCATTGACAGGTACAGAATCTTTCTCTTTTACTCCTATATATAAAAGCACACCTTCGTCGTAGGATTCAAGCTCCATTGTTGCTTTGTCAGTTTCAACCTCCGCCAGAATATCTCCTGGTTTAACAGTATCCCCTACTTTTTTCAACCATGCAGCGATCACACCTTCTTCCATGGTGTCGCTCATTTTAGGCATTCTAATAATTTCGGCCATGAGTTATTGCGCTCTATTCGTTTTTAAAGTGTCCAAAAATAGTTTTTATAATGTCTTTATTCAAATTTAAAACTAGTATTTTCCCCCTGCATTTCAGCCTTTATTCACCAATCCCCTGATATGCCTTTAATTACAGACAGCATTTACCAAAGACCAAGATGGCTTTTTAATCGTCATTTGGAAACTATTTATCCTGCCATATTCAGGAAAGTAGAGCTAGAAAAGCCTATTCGTGAGAGAATTACTACCATAGATGGAGACTTTCTCGATTTAGATTGGTACAAACAAGGCAGCTCCCAATTGATAATCGTAAACCATGGCCTGGAAGGAAATAGTTCCCGTGCCTACATCCTGGGAATGTGTAAAATTTTTATAAAAAATGGTTTTGACGTGCTTGCCTGGAATTATCGAGGCTGCGGAGCAGAACTCAACCAACAGCCTATTTTCTACCATTCTGGTGCTACCTATGACTTAAACACAGTCATCAAGCATGCTGAACATGACTATGATGAAATCTCACTGGTAGGTTTTTCTTTGGGAGGAAATCTTATCTTAAAATATTTAGGTGAACAAGAAATGGTCTCTGATAAACTAAGAAAAGGAGTAGCCATTTCAGTTCCGTTGCACTTAAGCAGTGCAAGTAAAAAAATTTCCTCAGTAGAAAACACCTTGTACTCCAAGCGTTTTCTAAAAACCTTAAAAGAAAAGGTTATTCTAAAATCAAAGACCCATCCAGGTGAAATCCCTGTCGAAATGTTGAAAAACATAAAAACTTTGGCAGATTTTGATGATTATTTAACAGGACCACTTCATGGATTTGCCGATGCCGAAGAATATTATTTTATCAACTCTTCCCTCTTTTATTTAGAACACATAAAAGTGCCCACACTCGTTCTAAACGCATTAAATGATCCTTTTCTTAGTGATTTATGCTACCCTTACCAACTTGCCAAAAATCTGGACAATGTATACTTTGAATTCCCAAAACAAGGAGGCCATGTGGGTTTCACAGTAGCAAATTCTGAAAAACCTTATTATTCTGAGTCTCGGGCTGTTGAATTTATAACCAAGGATATCTAACTTCCAGCTTGCTAATCAAGTTATATTCTATATGTGTGGACGTTATTCATTAAGCAAAAGTAAAATTGAATTGGAAGAAAGGTTCCAGGCTGAGATGCTTTCTGATTTTCATCCCAGATATAACATCGCCCCTACCCAGTTGGTACCAGTCATCACCTCGGCGAGCCCAAATGGTTTTTCTTATTTTTATTGGGGAATTACACCAGAGTTTGGTAAAAACAAACCTGTCGCATTGAAATTGATCAATGCCAAATCCGAAACTGTAGATCAAAAGGTTTCTTTTAAAAGTTCTTTCCAAAAAAGAAGATGTATAATTCCTGCAGACGGCTTTTATGAATGGAAAAAACTCGGTAAAAAAACAAAAATCCCTTACCGCTTTACCATGAGAGAAGGAGAATTGTTCTCCATGGCAGGCATTTGGGAGGAGTACGAATCTGTAAATGGAGAAACCCAACATACATTCTTAATTTTGACGACCACCCCAAATGAGGTTGTTTCCGATGTGCATGATAGAATGCCAGTCATTTTGAACAAAGAAGGTGAAAAAAAATGGTTGGATAGTTACTCCAAAGTTGAAGACCTAAAAAGCCTTTTTGAGCCGATATCTTCCGATTTCCTCTTAAGCTACACTGTCTCACCTTTGGTGAATTCTGTTCAGAATGATACCCCTGCGGTCATGCGAAAAACATCTCCGATGGACCAACATGGAAATTACACCTTGTTTGGCTAATTCTAAACTTTTTATTGTTCATCTGAGTATTTTGTAAGAGAGCGATCATATCCTCATATTTGAACTCATTTTTAATAAACCCAAGGAGAGATGAAGAAATCCAAAATTTTAGGAGTGGGCCATTCCTTGCCTGAAAGGATTGTGACCAATACGGAATTATCAGGTATGATGGATACCAATGATGATTGGATTGTAGAACGTACGGGAATTGAACAAAGAAGATGGTTTACACCAGGAGTAGATACCGTCACCAGTTTATCCAAAGACGCTTCAATCATGGCATTAAAAAGAGCTGGGTTAGAAGCAAAAGACTTGGATTTCATCGTTTTTGCGACAGTTACACCCGATTATTATGTACCAGGGAATGGAGTCCTGTTACAGCGTGAACTGGGAATCCCCGGTATTGGAGCCTTAGACATCAGAAATGCCTGCTCAGGATTTATATATGCCTTGTCAGTAGCAGACCAATTTATCAAAACCGGCATGTACCGAAACATATTGGTAGTGGGAGCAGAAATTCAATCTTCAGGATTGGATAAAAGCAATGAAGGCAGGTCAAGTGCGGTGATTTTTGCTGATGGAGCTGGTGCTGTGGTTTTGAGTGCAACTGATCAAGAAGATTCAGGTATTCTCTCCACGCACTTACATGCTGACGGAAATTTTGCGGAGGAACTTTATTGCAAAGACCCAGGCAGTTCCAGAGAAGATCGTTATTCCAAAGAATTATTTGATTCCGGTAGTTTCTTTTTAAAGATGAATGGAAATGTGGTTTTCAAACACGCCATCGTCCGGTTCATAGAAGTGATCAATGAAGCCTTAGAGGCAAACGGTAAAACCAAAGAAGAAATAGATTTACTGGTCCCTCATCAAGCCAACTTGCGTATTAGCCAATACATCCAGCAAAAATTGGACTTCCCTGATGAAAAAGTGTTCAACAATATCATGTATTATGGAAATACCACTGGCGCAACCATTCCAATTGCCTTGAGTGAAGCTTGGGAACAGGGTAGAATCAAAGAAGGTGACTTAGTTTGTTTAGCAGCATTTGGTTCAGGTTTCACATGGGCATCAGCATTATTAACATGGTAACATGAACGAACCTGACCAACATCCTGACCTGGAGCTTTGGAAAGACCAACAGTTATTAAAAAAGCTTCATCGTCTTAAACTTCAATTTTGGGATATATTCTCCCAAGTGGCCGAGACCATTGCTGATGAAGACTTGAGGGCAATTTCCTTGAAACATAAATCAAAAAAACTTTCCAGAGGAAATGACTTATTGGGGATGCCTTATCATGTATTAGACATCATCCGGAATTTCGACCCTGAAACAGGTCTAAATATTCGAGTTTTAAACTGGTTTGGCAATGGATTATTTTTGATCATTCTTGCTGGAGAGAAAAATTACCAAAAGATTTCATCGTTTCTTTACGAGAATAATTTTTATTTTGGAACTACAGAAAGTCCCTGGGATTACCCAGGATTAATTCTTGAAAACCAAAAAATAAAGTCCCAACATCCTGAAATGATTGAGCCCGGATCTTTAAATGTCTGGATAAAAGAAATTGAAGTTGAGGGAAACAACCATGAAATCACCACTAAAATCGCAGAAGAAATACAATTGATTGTCAATTATCTTTCTACGATTTAGTGAACAAAACAAACCTGAAATTTGAGATTGACGTAAACTTATCACAATCGATAAATCGCTGGTTTTATTTTCTTATTTTGAGTTATTACCTACAATTCACAATTTCCTGAAAGAATAGTATATATATGAAATTTATCCTGATTCTAGGTGCAACCTTATTTTCATTCTCCCTTTTTGCCCAACAATCTTCAATAGTGAAGCTATATAATTCTGATTCTACAATTATGGCAACAGGGGTAATGGAAGGCACTAGCAAAGAAGGGCTGTGGAAATATTACAACCCTAAAACAAACCAAATACTTTCTGAAGGAAATTATCAAAATGGACAAAAAGAGGGAACTTGGACTTCCTATAATGCCAGGGGGCTGAAAAAAGTCGTGGCAGACTATAAGGATGGAAAGTTGTTTGGTCCCGCCAAAGTATATGATTTGGATGGAGCTTTAATTACAGAAATGATTTTTCAGGACAGTGTATTGGTAGGACAATTCACTGAATATTATGGGAAGACAGGTAATCCCGAATATATTCCTTTTAAACAGGTCAAAAGAGAAGGCTCCTATGAAAACGGAATGAAAACCGGTCAGTGGGTTACTTACCATGAATTCGGTGAAACAGCCATAGTTGAATATTTCAAAGAAAACAAAAGAGAAGGCCCTTACCTGGAATATGATCCAGAAGGAATATTAATGATAGAGGCTACTTATAAAAATGGGCAGCTAGACGGAGATTTTAAACGCTACTTCTATCCAAATAGACCCATAGAGGAAGGCAAGTATTCCAATGGAGTAAAAGTTGGAACTTGGAAAAGGTATTACCCTGAAAACAATAGACTTGAAGCTGTAGAGACCTATGATCAATATGGGAAAAAGACAGGTGATTGGACCTATTTTTATGAAAATGGCCGGATGGCTAGATTGGAAAAATATAAAAATGGGATTGCAGAGGGAACTTGGGAAGAATATTTCCCAAACAAAAGCCTTTCTAAAAGGCAAACCTTTGAGTTAGGGATTCCTGTAGGAGAATATGTGGAATTCCATAGTACCGGCGAACCATCCGTTTTTGGAAATTATGCCTCGGGAATGAAGACAGGTCTTTGGAAAAGCTATTTTCCTGATGGGGAACTTTATTCCATAGGTGAATATAGAAATGATCAGCAAAGTGGAGTCTGGAAATACTTCAATAAAATCGGAATCTTAATAGCAGAAGGAAGCTTCAACTTGGGACTGGAGGAAGGGCAATGGTTTTACTATTATGATGGGGGCCAGTTAAAATCTGTAGGAACCTATAAACTAGGTAAAGAGGATGGAATTTGGGGTTTGTTCTATGATAATAAAAAACTTACTCAGGAAGAATTTTGGGAGTCTGGGAAATTGCTAAACGTCGGAGAATATTATTCTTACGATGGGACAGAAACCTATGAAAAAGGCACATTAAAGGACGGAAATGGCACTAGGATTACCTATTACGTAACAGGTAAAAAAGAATCGGAAGGAAGTTATAAGCAAGGAAAAGCTGAAGGAATTTGGACATTTTACCATGAAAATGGTAGAAAAGCATCCGAAGGAACCATGAAAGATGGAAAGAAAGAAGGTACTTGGAGATATTACAATCCGTCTGGAAGGTTGGAGGATTTGATTAATTATAAAGAAGATGAGGTGGTGGTTGAAAAAGAGGAAAATCAAATAATCAGATTTAATTAAAAAAAGGTTCAATAAGCCAATTTCACCCCATAAACATTTTAGACAATTCAAAATGTTTTTTACATGCAATATTTTGATGTTTAGATATTTATGTTTATATTAATGTACTTTTAAAACTTGTCCGCTAGACATTTTTTTGACTACTAAGTTTATTTTAAGGGTGATTGAGCTACGGACTGACTTATTAAAAATTTTTTAGCCCGGTTTACCGGGCTTTTTTTAAACTCCCTAACCATTCTTTTTCCCCGGTTTAAGACAGGAAAAAATTGAGGAGGCGGAAATCTTTCATTCAATTCTTTTGCTGAAATCAACTTCTTCAAGGAATTAATTTCAATTCCCATAAAAAAGACAAACATGTTTCTATATTTTTTTAAATAAGTGCTTTTTTGAAATCAAAAAAATACCTTAATTAGAGATCAATTCAGACTTATGCATCTAATAAACCCGCAAGAAGTTATTGATAAGATGGACGGTGTCGTCGAAATCAAGAGCTATCTTAATAAGATTAAAATCATCAAAAACTTATACCTGAAAGGGGCAAACACTGCAAGTGAAATTTGTGCCGAAGTAGGGATCTCTCTTCCCACCGTAAATGCCTTGTTATCGGACTTGATGGCTTCTGGGGAAGTAATCAAGCATGGTAGAGCTGAATCCCAAGGGGGAAGAAAACCTGACTTATACCGATTGGCAGAGGATGCCTTTTATGTTTTATCGGTAGATTTATCCAAATTTCAAGCAAACTTCGCCCTATATTCCTGTAATCAAACATTAGCATTTCCTAAAGAAAGCCATAAGATCACACTGGACAATGAAAAAGAGACTTTTGATCATCTATGTGATTTGATTGATTCTTACCTGAAAAGGACGGAAATCAAGCCTGAAAAAGTGATTGCCATTGGGATCTCTATGCCTGGTTTAGTGGACTCTGTCGGAGGCGTCAACTACACTTATTTAAGATTTGGGAAAAAGTCTCTCATTGAAAATCTTGAGGAACGGTTTTCCAAGAAAATATACATGGAGAACGATGCCCGGGCAATGACCTTGGCAGAGTTCAAATTTGGTTCAGATCATTCTCACAAAAATGTCTTAGGGATATTCGTGGGTTGGGGAATTGGCTTAGGAATAATTATTGATGGTAAATTGTATCAAGGTGCTTCTGGATTTGCCGGTGAATTTTCGCATTCTCCAATATTTGAATCACGCGACGTTACCTGCATTTGTGGGAAGAAAGGATGTTTAGAAGCAGTTGCTTCAGGAACTGCCATCGTAAGAATGGCTGAAGATGCCATTAAGCTTGACAAAGACAGCATTTTGGCTAGGATGGTCAGAGATCACAAAGGTGAACTCGAACCAGCTTTAGTAGTGGAAGCTGCTCTTGCAGGCGATCAAAGAGCGATTACCATTCTTTCGGAGGCAGGCCTTGATTTGGGTAGAGGTATTTCTATATTAATACAGTTATTAAATCCTGAATTAATCATCATTGGAGGTTCCGTGGCAGAGGCCAATCAGTATTTGATTACTCCAATCCAACAAGCACTGAACATTTACAGTATGGCAAAATCCCGTGAAAAGTCCCAATTAGCGCTCTATCAGTTAGGTGAAGATGTTGGACTTTTGGGAGGGGTTGCAGTTGTAAACGAAAAACTGTTTGAAGATGTCATCAATCGATTGAGTTAAAACTCTTCAAATTAACTACATGAATTTCCTATTTAAATCCAAGACAAGCATCATTGTTCTGGGGATTTTAGTCTATATCACTCAGGGAAATACGCTACTGGCACAAAGTGCTAACACTCCCCTTTTTGCAAAAATCTCAACTAAAAAAGCGGGAGTTACTTTTAAAAACCAATTAAAAGAAGACCAAAAGAACAATATCCTTCGCTATGAGTACTTCTACAATGGAGGGGGTGTAGCTGTGGGTGATTTGGATAATGATGGCTTAGAAGACCTCTTTTTTACAGGAAACATGAGCCCCAATAAAGTCTTCAGGAACTTGGGAAATTGGAAATTTGAGGACAAAACCAAGTCTGCCGGAGTTGCCGGTAAGGAGGTATGGACCACAGGGGTCAGTATGGCAGATGTCAATGCGGATGGTCTGTTGGATATCTATGTTTGCTATTCCGGAAAAGGAAGTCCCGAATTCAGAAAAAACGAGCTTTGGATTAATCAGGGAGACTTTACTTTTAGTGAAGAAGCGGAAAAATATGGACTTGCTGACCCATCTAATAGTACTCAAGCCGTTTTCTTTGATTTTGATCGGGATGGTGATTTGGATATGTTCCTTCTCAATCACCACATAGAAGTAATCAACGAATTGGAGTTTAGTGAAGTCAAAAACATCCGGCACCCCTATGCCGGTGACAAACTCTATAGAAACGACCAGGGGAAATTTATTGATATCAGTGAACAGGCAGGCATCAAAGGTTCTGCATTAGGATTTGGCCTAGGTGTAGTGGTTTCTGATATCAACCAAGATGGATGGCCTGACTTATTAGTCACCAACGACTACATAGAGCCCGATTACCTATACATGAATCAGAAAGACGGGACATTTTCGGACCAAATGAAGGAGTATTTTCAGCACATATCCCATTTTTCTATGGGTGCTGATATCTCAGACATCAACAACGATGGAAATTTGGATATCTATACCTTGGATATGCTGCCAGAGGATAATGAACGGCAAAAACTATTGTATGGTCCCGAAAATTATGAGCAATACGCATTGATGATCCAAGAAGGATTTCACCATCAAAATATGCGAAACATGCTTCAATTGAACCAAGGAGACGGAAACTTTGCTGAAATCGGTCAATTGGCGAATATTTCAAATAGTGACTGGAGTTGGTCAGCTTTGTTTTTTGATGCCACGAACAGCGGCAATAAGGATTTATTTATCAGCAACGGGTACTTTCGGGATTATACCAACCGAGACTTCTTGAAATACAAGGGAGATTATTATTTCCAACAGGCCATAGCCAAAGAAAAAGCAGATACGCTCCACTTGGTCACGTCCATGACTTCCACCCCTGTCCATAATTATATTTTCGAGAATCAAGGAAACCTGGATTTCAAAGACCGATCGGACGATTGGGGGATGGATGAAAAAGGGTTTTCTTCGGGAGCGGTATATGCGGATTTAGACAATGATGGGGATTTGGATTTGGTGGTAAGTAATTTAAATGATTTTGCCAGTTTATATGAAAATAAAAGTGGCAAGTCTAACTGGATTCAACTATCCCTTTCCTCACAGGGTCAAAATACCTTCGGCATCGGGGCAAAGGTTGAAATTAGTTCGGACACAGAAACCCAAACTTTGGAAGTCCAACCAGTCCGTGGGTTTCAATCTTCTGTAAGTCCACGAATTCATGCCGGGATCGGAAATGATCAACAGATTAATAAAATTGAGATAAGCTGGCCTGATGGTACCATTCAAACCATTCAGAATATTCAACCCAACCAGTTCATCACGATAAACAAAGAAAACACTTCCTCCACCGAAAGTGTAGAAGCAACAGCTCCACTCCTTTCTAAGAGTTCAAATACACCTCCCTACTCCCCCATTCCTCCAACTTTTAATGACTTCAAACGTCAACCTTTAATGCTTACCATGGCAAGTTATATCCATCCGATCTTAGCAAGTGGTGACTTAAATAAGGATGGAAACCCTGAGGTTTTTGTAGGAGGAGAAAAAGGAAACCCAGGAAAAATATATTCCCTTTCTGAAGGGAAATGGACTGAATATGCTGGCTTTAGAAGCTCGCCAGAATTTACAGATGCTGTGGCGATTTTTGAGGATTTTAATGGAGATGGAAATCAAGATTTATTCTTGGGAAGTGGTGGATACCATGATTATATAGGTTCTGATGATGCTTTAAACGATCGCTTATACCTCAATAATGGAACAGGTAAACTTGTTCGCCAATCCAGCTATCCTACCTATAAATTCAGTACTGGAACCGCTCAATCCATAGATATCAATGGAGATGGAGCAGCAGATCTTTTTGTTGGGGCTAAACTAATTCCTGGGAGGTACCCTATTATCCCTGCTAGTAAAGTCCTAATCAATGATGGGAAAGGGAATTTCACAGATCAAACATCTTCTTATTTGCCGGAGGAAGGAAAAATAGGAATGATTACGGGATCAGAAAAACTAGATCTGAATGCGGATGGAAAAATGGATTTGGTTCTCGTAGGTGAGTTTCTACCTATTACTATTTTGATCAATACCGATTCTGGCTTTCAAAATCAAACATCTTCCTATTTCAAAAATGAACTTTCAGGTTGGTGGGGAAGTCTCAGCAAAGCAGATATGGATGGAGATGGGGATCTTGATTTGATCGCCGGAAACTTCGGTTTAAACTCTCAATTTGAAGCTAACGAAAACAAATCGTTGAGATTATATGCTTCAGATTTTGACCAAAATGGTTCCATAGATCCGATTTTAGAATGTTTTGTAGGAGATAAAATGTATCCATTTCCAAGTAGGGATGAATTATTGGATCAAATGGTAGGTATGAGAAGTCGATTTACGGATTATGCATCCTACTCTAAAGCAACGATGCAGGATTTATTTTCCTCCAAAGAGTTGGAGAATGCACAAATACTTGAGGCCAATATATTAGAGTCGGTTTATTTAGAAAATACTGGATCAGGTTTTAACGTTAAACCATTACCTAGAATTGCTCAATCATTCCCCATTTATGCCATTCTACCTATAGATATCAATAAAGATGGAAATCAAGACCTCATTTTAGGAGGAAACCAATCTTTCACAAGAATTCGAATTGGAGTGATCGACGCTGGCTTAGGTCTCGTCATGTTAGGAGATGGAAATGGAAACTTCAGTCCCATATCTCCTGCTGAATCCGGTATTTCCATCAAAGGGGACATCAAATCCTTCTTGCCTATCCAAACTGATTTAGGAACTCAAATCTTAGTAGGCGTCAACCAACAGCCTCTGCAAAGCTTTCACTTAAAATGAGATTACTGACAAAACATATCTTGATCAATTGCTTTGTATTCCTATGGGCACTTGGAAATACCTTCGCAGGTTCAAAGGAAACGGATTGGCCTAAAACATACGCTGAGGAGTATTTTCATATCACAGAAGTCATGGTGACAGATGTGGCAAGTCCTCCAGTTGCTGCAAGAATTTATGCTTACACCAGTTTGGCAGCCTATTTAGTAAGTAAAAGCCAAGGGGCTCAATTTCAACATCAGAGTTTATTAGCGCACACTTATCTATCAGACCATACTTGGAATATCAGTACTGATAAAATTCAATCCCCGGAGTTTGCTGCCATTCTGGCTTTCATGAAAGTTGGAAAAGCCATCATGCCATCCGGCTACTTGCTGGAAGGAAAACAACAGGATTGGATAGATAAAGCGATGAAGGCAAAGATCGTGAGCAAAAAAAACCTTCAATCCCATATTGACTTAGCGACAGAAATAGCGGAAAAAGTAATGGAAGTAGCCAAGAAAGACGGCTACCTTCAACTCTCCACCCTAACTCGTTATACCCCAAAAAAAGGAGAAGGTTACTGGTATCCCACTCCACCAGCCTATATCGCTGCGATAGAACCAGAATGGAAAACCATCCGACCCTTTTTCATCCAAGATTTGGAAAAATTCAAACCGGCACCCATGGCTCCATTTGACATGTCAGAAGGAAGCTCTTTTCATAAGCAATTGATGGAGGTGTACAACACCACGAATGAGCTGGATGAGGAAAAAATTCTCATCGCCAATTTTTGGGATTGTAATCCTTTTAAGGTTGAATTTTCAGGCCATATGGCCATAGGTGTTAAAAAAATCTCACCCGGAGGACATTGGATGGGGATTACAGGGATAGCAGCACAAAAGGCTGATTTGTCTTTTGAGGAAACGGCCTACATCCATGCATTGGTGGGAATGACTTTGCATGATGCATTTATCTCCTGCTGGAAAGCCAAATATGACACCGATCGAATTCGCCCTGAAACGGTGATTAATCAAAAAATGGATCAACGTTGGAGACCCATCCTTCAAACTCCTCCATTTCCTGAATATACCTCTGGTCATTCAGTAATCAGTCGAGCCTCTGCAGTAGTATTAACAGGATATTTCGGGGATAACTTTGAATTTATAGACAGTTCAGAGACTTATTTTGGGTTGCCAGAAAGGCCATTTAAATCTTTTCTCCTAGCTTCTGAAGAAGCTGCAATTTCCAGATTATATGGAGGAATCCATTTTAGGGATGCCATAGAAGAAGGAGTGAAACAGGGAGAAAAAATTGGCGATATGATCTGGTCCAACCTTCAACAAAAACAATAGAATTTTAGTACAACATGCGATTTAAGAACTCCATATACCTCTCTTTATTTACAGCTTTGGTCGGGTTTACTTCCTGCCAAAACAGCTCATCAGAAACGGAAACACCGGAGACTCCGGACAAACCTAATATCGTATTGATTTTTGCAGATGACATGGGCTATGGGGATTTGGGGGTGTATGGAGCTACCCAGTGGAAAACCCCTCACCTGGACCAATTGGCCGCTGACGGAGTCCGGTTCAATCAGTTTTATGTACCCCATGCAGTTTGTTCTGCCTCCAGAGCAGCCTTAATGACGGGCACCTATGCCAATCGGTTAGAAATCTTTGGAGCTTTGGACCATACTGCAAAACATGGGTTGAACCCAGAGGAAACTACGATTGCAGAAATGCTAAAAGCCAACGGCTATGCAACGGGCATGGTGGGGAAATGGCATCTAGGACATCAGGCTCCTTTCTTACCAACCGAGCAAGGTTTTGATTCTTATTATGGCTTACCCTATTCCAACGATATGTGGCCACATCATCCAGAAGTAAAGGATTATTACCCTCCCCTTCCCTTGTATCAAAACACAGCAGTAATTGACACCTTGGACGATCAAAGTATGCTGACCACCAACTATACCGAGAAGGCTTTGGAATTTATTGAGCAGAGTAAAGACCAGCCATTTTTCCTTTACCTCGCTCATAGCATGACACATGTGCCACTCTTCGTTTCAGAAAAATTCAAAGGCAAGTCAGAACAAGGTTTGTATGGAGATGTAATGATGGAGGTGGATTGGTCTGTGGGCCAGGTAAGAAAGAAATTGGAGGAATTAGGTCTGGCTGACAATACCATGATCATTTTCACTTCTGATAATGGTCCTTGGCTTTCCTATGGAGGTCATGCAGGCTTAACCGCAGGACTTCGTGAAGGAAAAGGAACTTCTTGGGATGGAGGCATCCGGGAACCAGGAATATTTGTCTGGCCAAATCATTTTCCTGCCGGGAAAGTGGAAAATCAAGCCGCGATGACCATTGATATTCTTCCCACGCTGGCAGAAATTACGGGCTCTAAACTGCCTGATTTACCGATTGATGGAAGAAGTATTCTTCCAATGTTGGAGGGTCAAGAAATGGAGCCAAAACCCTATTATGCCTATTACAACAGAAACGAACTACAGGCCGTGATCTATGGGAAATGGAAAATGGTTATGCCACATTCTTACCGAAGTATACCAGAAGGTACAGTCATGAGAAATGACGGAATTCCGGTAAAATACCACATGCTGAATCTGGATAAAGCAGCACTTTTTGACCTGTCTTCCGATCCAAATGAAACAACAGATGTTGCTGCAAAAAATCCAGAAATAGTCGCTCAAATGAATCAATTTGCAGAACAAGCAAGAGCAGATATGGGAGATGCCTTGACAGAATCAGAAGGAAGCAATTTGAGAAAACATGGTGCCATAGAAGAATAAATTTGAAGGCTGAAAATCAATTCCTAGTTCATTGATTTTCAGCCTTTCTTTCCTATTAATTTTTTAACGCTCCTTCCCAATTCACCTCTTTAGAAAAAGGATTTAGCAACTCATCCAGAAGCACCGATACTTCTTTTCGATTGAGTTTCTTCTCAGAGGTGAAATTCCCTTCCAATCCTCTTCTTTTCCAAGCTTGTGCCAGTTCCAATAAGGGAGTATTGGGCTTCACAAGTTCCAGTATTTCCCGAAGTCTTTCTCCTGATAAATAATTCCCTGAAGCACCCCAGTAATCCTTCAATTCCGGATATAAAGACCGCATTCCTTCTACCAATTCGTATTCAGTGACCAAACGCTCTGGGTAAAACCAAGTTTGGTTAGCCCAGAGATAAGGGACACCCTCTCCTTTTAAAATTCCAGTAGCTCCAATTTTCTGCATGGCTACATAATGATCTTCCCTTGGACTCATATCCAAAAAAGGCATGATGTAGGCATTTTGAGATAGCAATAAGGTCTGCACTTCCCTGATAGAAACTTCACCCAAGGGTTTATTTTCTTTGATTGCTACTGCAGCCAACACTCCTGCAGCTTGCCCAATTCCTAACACCACTGGCTGAAGCCTAGTTGCTCCATTGACGATATTTGAAACAGAAATACTCTTCTCAGCAAGGATTAGCGAAGGGTGATTTTTCGGTATTAAAGCCCCCAAAGGAATCGTATAAGAAGGAACACGAATTTTGATGAAATCAATCGCGGGAGCATCTACGTTCTTTTTGTGATGATGGTCAATGGTATAATCTCCTACTGCAATCCCAGTTCGGTATAATGGATTAGGTGCCTCATATGGTGTCCTCACATAGGGTAAGGTAAAATCAACCAACCCCTCAAATCTCCTCGATTCCCGATGATAAGGGATCATTGGCAAATGATCCTTGGTTGGATATTCATCTTCTGCAATACCAAGATGTCTGTACCCTAATTCATGCTGTATGTAATAGATAAATCTTAAACTGGCTTGCTTGGCTTCTTCCATTGCAGACCATCTTTCTTCCTCATTCATCTCCACCATATTTACATAATAATCATTCCCGCAATTGGGCCAATTGATCATGTATTTTCCGTTAGGAAGTTTTCCATAGCTCATCATTTTATCACAATCCAAGGTAGGAGCTAGATCAGAGATGGGATCAGCATGGGCACAGGCACAGGCAAACTCCTCTGGATTATAATTCTCGGGTTCGGGTATGGTTCGGTCCGCTCCCACTCCATAATCCTGTAAGGTCACTACATAGGTTAGATCCTGAATGATATGGTTACTTTTTTCAGGGGCAAAACTTTCTCCAATTTCATCTCTCGCATCCATGCCCAAGCGATAAGGTATGCCTTGAGAGGCAGCTACATCACCTAATTCTGTGGCATCAATAAGAATTGGAGCTGAAATATGAAAAGTCTCACCATCTTTCAAATAAGCAAGGTTCCAAACCCCTTGTTCATAAACTGCCTTTTGCCAATCACTCTCCAGTGAAATGGTTAAAGAAGGTACCGAGGCGGCCATACCCTGTAAAATTTCATTTCCTACTTTGGGCTCGAAAAGGGTATTACTCACCCAACCGGTAGCTAAATTCTTTTCCCCTCCATAATATGCCTCTAACCCAGCTTTAAATTCTCCCCAGATTCCTGAAGGTAACCGGTGGTTCCCATCAATTGCTGACACGCCTGCTGATGTCAACATCCCTCCCAACCAAGGGGTGGGTTCAATGATCAATGTATTAATCCCCAATCGACCTGCTGAAATTCCTGCTGCCGTACCACTTGCCCCGCCTCCTACGATGATCAGATCATAAGAAGTTTGAGCAGTTGACTTTTGGCAGCAGCCAAAAAGCAAGCTGATCATCAAAATAGGAAAAGTAAAATATTTCATCCGTGATTATTCAGTGTAAAATGGCAAGCAGGCACCAATCAAAGCTGCCTTTTCTCCAAGTTCAGAAATAGTAAAAGGAACAGGATATCCCATTGTTTCCAGATAGGATTGGGTAGATGGCAGGAAATAATCAGCAGCTAAACTGATTTTACCGCCCAATACCACTCCTTCGGAATGTAACCGGCTCAGATAGGGAAACAAGAACTCGCCAAAGGCTTTACCGAAAGAAGTAAATAGCTGATGGGAGACCTCTGGATCAAATTCTGGTGAAATCAGGTCTTTTACTCCTTCTATTTCAAGTCCAAACTTCGTCAAAGCAAAATTTTTGAACCAAGCTGTCCCTAAGTAATCCTCTGCGATTCCATCCCTAAATGGTGCGGTCCAAAGTTTGGCATCTTTGACGACATCCAAAACTTTTATGGCAGAACCAAGCCCTGTACCCAAGGTGATGCCTATTGAATTTTGAAATGCTCTTCCAGCCCCGGCAAAACTTTCTCCTATTAAAAACGCCTCAGCATCATTGGTGAAGACTAGATTGGAAGGATGGATCCCTAAGCTTTCTGCAAGTAAATTCTTGACGGAATGCCGGTAAAGAGAAGCCATCTTGCCTTGGTCTTTGATTAAAGAAACCCCTTGTTGATAGTCATAGGGACCAGGCATGGCTATTCCTACTTGAAATTCTTTTGCATTTCCTGCAGCCTTCTTAATTATCTTAGTCCAAGCGGAAATGATGGACTCTTGATCCCCAAAAGTATCTACATCAGCTTCGTAAACATCATAACAATCGGAAGTTCTATTTCCTAACTTAATTTTTGCAGCTGAAATATGTGAGCCTCCGATATCTACTCCAATTTGTATCATTTCTTAAAGATATTCTCTACGGATCATTTCTAAAAAGAGATTATTCCAGCATTCCTAATCAATTTGTAATTTCTGAAAGCAGAAGCCGCATTTGAATTTTATTAAAGTATATAAAGTGAAAGAGGTTTTGAACTTAATCAAAACCCCTTTCGGTAATCTATCTATGAAGATTTTTATTTGTTATTTATCCCACCACATTTTAGTGGTCCAAGTATCACCACCCATGTTAGAAATTGCATTAGCAAGGCCTTCTGGGTTTGTAGTACTCTCAGAAGCAGGATAAACCTGTCTTGTTGGAATTTGGCCTCCTGAGAAATTTCCTGTGTAGTTTACAGGAGTTAGCTCTGGATATCCAGAACGCTTCCAATTGTTCCAAGACTCAACGAAATTTGCAAACAATCCAGTAGTTGCCCAGATTTGCTCATTGATCATTTTCAAAGAAGCGGAAGAACTGCTAGTATCCAATGGATTTGCCGCCGCATAAGCTGCCGCATCCCCAGCTGAAACACTTCCTCCTCCAAATTTACCAATGGAAGTCAATGCTGCTTCAACTCCTGCTGCATAATAACTTGATGCAGAACCTGGAACATTAATACCTCTTGCTGCAGCATCAGCCAATAGCAATTGGATTTCAGCATAGGTCAGAATGAATACAGGAGCATTTCGATCTCTGTAAATGGCTGTTGGTCTTGAATAAGCACCAATTGGTGCTACGTCATCACCAGAACCAGTAGGGCCTGGATAATTTGGCTCATTTGAAACATCAGTACTTCCACCTCTCAAATCATAACCGTTAGGAAGTCCAATTTGTACAGCTGGGTCACTATTTCCAGCTGCGGCACTTCTATTTGCGGCAAGACCAGCAGCAGGTACCTCTGCAACAATTGGCAACCTAGGGTCATTTGTAGATTTTAGGAAATCAATTAAATTATCAGACCAGCGAACTTCATACACATCGTCAGTTACATTCAGTGCATTGGCACTAGAATTTGAATAGCCATTATTTTGATCTGAAACCAGTACAGCCTCATCAGCTGGAGATGTAAATACACCTCCTGAAACTGCCTTTGTAACATAGGTCTGGGCAGTTGAAGGATCCGCGTCCACCAATCTCATGGCCATTCTTAACATAATGGAATAACCTAACTTTTTCCATTTCGCCAAATCACCTCCATAAAGCACATCATTTCTGATAGGATCACCTGAATCTGATATGGAAGAAATGGCATTGTCTAGATCAGAAAGCATCGCTGTATAAGCAGCAGACTGTGAATCATAAGCAGGAGTTGTAATTCCATCTTCCGCCTGTAATGCCTCGCTGTAAGGAATATCCCCATAAATATCCGACACAAATGACAGTGTCAAGACTTTCCAAATGGTACCTACAGCCTGAAGATTATTAAATCCTTTTTCTTCAGCTAGTTTTTGCATTTGGTACACTCTAGAAGCAGATGCATACCCATTATTCCAAACATTTTGGATATAACTGTTGGTACTACCTGATGCCACGTATTTATCTGCATTAGAATAATAATTGGCACCTCCTGTAGAAGTAGAAGCCATCACTTGTACCCACATACTCTGAAACAAGATGGCACCGGTATAACCAGTCATCATGTTTCCATAGTTATAAGAAACAGTTGGTAAAATCAGGTTAGGATCAAAAACATTGGAACCTGCACTGTTTGGGTTGGTATTGATATCGGAAAAATCCCCATCACAACCAGCAGCTGTTAAGAGAAGGCCTGATAACAATATGCTATATATTTTTTTCATAATTAGTTCAGTTTAAAGTTCAGGTTGAAACCGAAAGATCTTGTACTTGGAAGAGAAGTACCTTCTATACCTGTGTAGTTGATATTGGAACCAAAGCTAGCCTCTGGATCAATATTCTTGGCTTTTCTCATCAAAATAGCCAAGTTTCTAGCCACAAAAGAGACATCTAATCCTTTGATGACTGGAGTATTTCCAAACCAAGAAGCTGGTAAAGAATAACCCAATGTCATTTGTCTCAATTTGATAAAGTCACCATCTACTACAGAAGTTCTAGTAATATTTTGAGCTAAAGCTTTATAGTAATCTTCAGCAGGAGCTGTTACTCCGCCATTGGTTACTCCTGACTCTCTACCTTCTAACGTCACTTTATTCAAACCTCTGAACGTAGAATAAAACTCAGTTGCTGATAACACTTTATTTCCATAGTTGTAATCAATCAAGAATGAGAATGAAATTCCTTTATAATTGAATTCGTTATTCCATCCTCCATAAAGAGTTGGAAGAACAGAACCCATATTGATCAATTCTCCTCTAACTGGAAGTCCAGCTTCATTTACCACAATACTTCCGTCCGGGTTGTATTGATAATCATAAGCCCTAATTTGAGGACCAGGCTCACCCACTACATAGGCAGTCACAGCATTTCCTAGAGTAGCTCTATTTTGTCCCAAGTTTACAGGATTGTTGTTTTCATCTGTACTTAACACTTCATTTTTCACGCTAGTGATATTAAAAGAAGATGTCCAGGTGAAATCCGAAGTTTGGATCGGCTTACCAGTCAATAATACTTCCAACCCTTTGTTTTGAATAGATCCTGTTGCCACTACAGCACTATTGAAACCAGAAGCAATACTCAAGCTCGCGTTCATAATTTCATTATTCGTAGTCTTGGTGTAATAAGCCAAATCCAAACCTAATCTGTTATTGAAGAAATTCATGTCCAGACCAATTTCAAATTCATCTGTAGTGAAAGGCTTCAAGAATAAGTTAGGAAGCGAAGTTGGAGATGATCCAGCTGGAACTCCAGCATATGAATTCGCAGAAGAATAATAGAATTGATTGCTGTAAGCAACTCCCGGATCACCACTAGTCACCGCATAAGAAACTCTCAACTTCCCGAAATCCATTGCTGAGATGTTTAAGAATTTATCAAATAAGAACGCAGCAGAAACAGAAGGTGAGAAAATGCTATTGTCATCTGAAACAGGACTTGTTAAGGTACTATAGACATCATAACGTCCTGTTGTAGACAAGGTCAAGAAATCTTTAATTCCGAAATCCAAAGAATAGAATCCTGAATGAACTTCTAATTCAGAGAAGGAGTACCCTCTTGAAAAGGCCTCTACGTTGAAAGGAGAATAAAGGTATGGTAATACAAACCGGCTACCACCAACACTTACAGATTCGAATTTATTTTTACGGATATTTCCTCCTAACAATGCATCTAAAACCAATCCTTCAGTCAGGTCAACTTTTGCCCCGAATAAACCATCTATGTTCAATTCTGATCTAGTAGATTGGCCTCTGGAATTCAAATTACCCTGTAAGTTGGCAGTATATGCCAATCCGTAAGGATCAATGCTATAGAAATCATCATTAGAAACATCATTTCCAATTCTGACCATTGCATAGATATTTTCAGTGAAACTATACTTGGTAGACAATGCAGAAATAGTTCTTTTTCTACCTAGATCATTGATCCCTTGGTTGACAATAAAATAAGGGTTGGTTACGTAAATATCATCACTAAACACAGTTTCCGCACCATTGTCTGTATTATAACCGGGAGCAAAGATGCTTTGACTGATGTTTGGAGCTAGGAATAAGAAGTTATTAGGATTTTTAGGTCCATCACTCAAAAATGGAATGTTATCAGATTTTTGATCAATGTAATTGATCATTGCAGTCACATTCAATTTATCAGTAATATTTTGATCCACATTTAAGTTCAAACTCAATCGATCCATTCCACTATTTGGGACAATAGACTTAGAATCCAAATTGGATACCGACATTCTAAATGAACCATCAGAACCCAAACCTTTAGAAACTGAAACAGTATTGGTGAAATTGGACCCTGTTCTATAGAAATCCAAATATCCGTCATTGGTTGGAGTATATGGATATTGGTTTCCATCATATCCTATTACTGAACCACCCATTCTCTCACCCCAAGCTAATCTACCTGTTGTTTGAGCATCTGTAGCAGTAGTAGGTCTTTGGCCTCCTGTACCTTGACCATATTCATTTTGAAAATCTGTGAAATCCACAGGATTTTCTACCATGTAGTTTAGATTATAACTAGCGCTCCAATCTCCTCCTTTACTTCCGGATTTTGTAGTAATCAAAATAACCCCATTAGATGCTCTAGTACCATACAAAGCAGAAGCTGCCTGACCTTTCAAAACAGTCATTGTTTCAATGTCATCCGGAGAAAGGTTTCCAATACCATCTCCATTATCGCTACCACCCCATTGTCCAGCACCACCTCTTTGGGTATTGTCCATTGGAACACCATTGATTACATATAGTGGAGATCCTGTTCCGTTGATACTAGGAGTACCTCTCAAAGTAATTTTTGATGTTCCCCCAGGCCCAGAATTGGTACCTTTCACTACTAAACCCGCTACACGACCTGCAAGAGAATTTGCGACGTTGGTTTCACGAGCTTTTGTCATGGTTTCACTACTTACTTCTGTAAGTGAATAACCTAACTTCTCCTTTTCTTTGCTGATACCCAATGCAGTAACTACTACTTCATTGAGTTCACTTGCATCTTCTTCTAATGTGATGTTCAATTCGGTCCTGTTACCGACAGTAATTTCCTGAGTGGAATAGCCAATAAAAGAGAACACTAAAACTGTGCTTGGCTCCACCGAAATCGAGTACTCTCCATCCACGTTGGTGGTAGTACCAGATTGATTGCTCTTGTTGAGAATTGTAACACCAGGCATGGGCAAGCCATCGGGCGCCGAGGTCACAACTCCTTTCAAGACCCTACTCTGCGCTTGAACGAATGCAATCGTACCAAGCATCAAAATCAGAGTAAAAGTAATTGATAAAACTTTTCTCATAGTTGGTAATTAATGGTTAGAAATAATTGAGTTTAACATAAAGTGCTAGATATCAAATCTTTAAATCTTTTCAAAAAACAGCTAGGCAAGAAAATTGAAAAAACTAAAAGTATAGAAATTAATCTCTTTACAGCATAAGTAATTTCAAAATTGATATCAATCACTTTGTGTAGAGTAAAGCTATATATTTTAAAAAATATTCAAAAGTATTTAATTAATATTTTATATAAGATAAATTTATTTTTTCTATTTTTTTAAAAAAGTTAACATAGTAAATGAGTTTTTTACAGTATATAATTTGGTTATTTATTAGTTACATAAAATTTTATTTGAATAATTCATAGAGATTAATGGATATTTAGTATAAAAAAAGCCTCTCAATGTAATTGAGAGGCTTTTTGATAAAATACTACCTGAAAAAATTAATTCACATCCCAGAAAATGGTGTTCATCAATTTATCCTCTGGCTGTACTACAGAATAGTTTTCCATATTGTAGGTCTGTTCTGATCCAGGATACATCCATCTTGATGGAGGTAGGCTTTGCTGGTTAGAGTTATCTTCCCAGAACTCAAGGTCAACTTTACCCAATCTTCTCAGTTCATGCCAGCTTTCATTTGGTTGAACCACATTAAAGTGTAACCATTTTTGTTCCGCAATTAACTTGAGCTTCTCTTCAGAAGAACCTGCCATTTCCCAAGAAACATCATCCATTGATAAATAGGCACTGATTGACTCTTCTGTAGGAACAATCGGATCATCTGACTCGGCATTATTACTGATACTTCTTAGGTATTCGTAGAAATCAACAGACTGGCGAATGGCTTCTTCATAATGAGTCTTCGCCATCATATCCTGATTTTCCTTCAAGTAATATTCAGCCGCCATTAAATGTACCTCAGCAGCAGTAATGATTAAACCTGGGAAATACTGGTTTCTACTGATTGTAGAGTGATTGTAGATACTCAAAGTTTGTGTCAATACCAATTCATTCTGTTCAGTAGGATTCATTAATGGATCCAAGCCAAGATACTCTCCTTCTGCATTCTCTCCTGGTTGGAATACATAGGTTAATCTTGGATCTTCATTTCCTACCATATGATCTAAAATCGCTTTTCCTGCAATGTTACCATCCCAATCCTCCAAACCACTCTGGAAGTTATTAGCAGGCATCAAAGTTCCTAAAGTATGGATACGGAAAAGGATATTACTGTCATTTTCAGATACAATTGGATACTGTCCTGGATTTGATAAAATGGTTCCGATTTCAGTTTTTGCCCTTGCGCTAAACTCACTTGTACCACTAACTCTGGTCAACATTCTCAATCTCAAAGAATTGATATATTTCAACCACTGATCTATATCGCCACGGTTGATCAAGTCTTGCGTACTGAATTCAATTTCAATAGCAGGATTGATTTGTAGTGTACGTAATTCATCAGCAAACCCAGCCAAATCATCCAACATCTTGGTATAGATATCACTTGCCTTGTCGTAACCAGCATAAGATTTAGTGTAGTCTCCACCATTAGTACTTAGCATACCAGCCTCAGACCATGGAATATCTCCATGCAAATCAACTACCTGCTGCGTATGGTCATAGAAGTATGTAGCTGCCGCAATCATGAAAACGCGGTTATCAACTTTCTCCTCTTCAGACAAATCATTATATACCTTTTCAAGCTCTCTGTATTGAGCTACAAAATTGTAGTAATTATTCCAACGGTCATTTACTGCCGCAGAACCTGGCACATATTGATTTTCTGTGTTTACCCATCCTACTGCCTGAGTATATCTATTGGAAGTAATTCGCTTAATCACAAAGTAATCCCAATAGGTTGGCAACACGGACTGACGATTGGTATAAATCATTCCGGTAAACTGCTTACCCACTGAAGTTTCAGAAAGCTTCGAAGGATCCGTGTAGTTATCTTCAAAATCTGCTGTAGTACAACTCACCGAGAAGCCTACAAGCATTATATATAGTAATATTCTATTGATATTCATCTTCATCATGTTTTTATCTTATATCAATTATTAGAATCTAGCTCTTAACATAAAGCCCCAAGTTCTAGTAGCTGGGTTGGTACCCGCACTAGTCAACGTTTGAGTCCATCTAGATCCACCAGTCATAACTTCTGGGTCTAAATCCTTGATATTTCTATAAAGGAAAAACAAGTTTCTACCAAATACGGAAAGGTTCACATTGGAAGCACCAATTTTAGAGGTAAGTTGAGCAGGAATGGTATAGCTCAAAGACAATTCTCTCATTTTCACATAATCATTGTCCTTGATATACAATTCATATCTTGACTGGCTATACTGAGGTCCACCCCAGTTGTAAGTGTTCCAATAGTAATATGCCTGAGAAATCACATTAGAGTTTGGAGAACCATCTGCGACCACTCCATCCATCACCATACCATCGTGATAAACAGTTTCACCATTTGGTCCTTGGGTTGCAGAATGGTCTATTTGGATTCCTTGTCCATCTTCATTTACATAATAAGCCAAACCACCGCTTGCTTCATCCATATAGTTCAAACTCTTTTCAGTCAAACCACGGCTGATCATCCAGTTGATACCAGTCGGCATAACACTACCTCCAATTTGGAAGTCAACTACTGCAGAAAGAGCGAAGTTCTTGTAGTTTAATTCATTGATGAAACCACCTACTGCATCTGGCATGGCATTTCCAACCTGAATCCAGTTTTGATCATCGATTTTATATAAACCATTTGGTTGTACGATCTTATTACCATTTGCATCAGTTGCAATTGGTCTAGCATAGAAATCACCCATTGGTCTACCTACTACAGAACGAAGTTGAGCCGCATTTCCATCATAATCCGCATGCAGCAATTCAGTTGCATTGTTGGCCAACTTTTCAACTTTGTTCATGTTTCTAGAAACATTCAATGTCATATTCCAACCAAAGTTCAAACTCTGCACGATCGCCCCATTCAATGAAAGTTCAACACCTGTATTCCTCAAAGTACCGATGTTTGTCAATACGGAACTAGCTCCTGAAGTGGAAGGCAACGTCAAAGGCAAGATTTGGTCTCTGATCTGAGCGTTATAATAAGAAAGGTCTAAACCAAATCTATTGTTAAAGAATCTAGTATCTAAACCAAATTCAAATTCATGCTTCTGCTCTGGCTTGATCCCATCGTTACCGAATGAGTTAGAAATAGTGGTATAAAGCACATTGGCTCCACCTGGCTGCTGAACGCCCAAAGAATTCTGAGAGTATGCAATATTTGCTCTATAAATATCTGGATAGTTACCCACGATACCCCAAGAACCTCTCAACTTAGAGAATGTGATAAATTGAGGTAATTGAATGGCATCAGAAATTGCAAAACTGGTGTTAACAGAAGGGTAAACAAATGCATTGTTGTTAGGATTCATGGTAGAAATTCTATCTCTACGGATCGTACCCTCAACAAACCAAATGTTTTTATAATCGAAATTCACTGTTCCAAGGAATGCATCAATTACTCTGTAAGATCTATCAGATCCTGAGTTAGGGATGTTTGTGGAAGCCACAATATCAAACAGATTCTCAGTACTTAATCCACCATTGGTACTTCTTGACACATTGCTAAAGCTTTCTTTTCTAGCAGTATACCCACCCATTGCACTCAAAGTGATTTCGTCGGTAAGGCTCTTCGTGTAAGTCAACATCAAATCACCGTAAAGAATGCTGAATAATTCAGTATTCATTCCAAAAGCACCTGAAGGTCCGAAAGCCAAAGGACGAGTAGAATAATTACTGAACTCAGAATATCTATTGGTGAAGTCTGTAGAAACTCTAGCCCTTAGTTTCAAATCATCCGTAATCTGAAAGTGGTTGGTCAAACTTCCAATTACACGATTACTCAATTCGGAAGACAAGTTTTTATTTACTCTCCAAACATAATCTGCAATATCACCTCTAAAACCTGCACCTGTAATGTTTTCATCAGGAGTCAAACTTTGTCCATTACCAGTCACAAATCTGTAACCACGGCTCGTTTGATATCTGTCCAAATACCACTCACCATTATCGAAACGAGTCATCATTCCACCGAAGTTATTGATCATTCGGTCAATTGAATAAGGACGGTTTTTTGTGTTTTGATTGATGTAATTCACCATCAAATCCACTTTCCATCTTTTGTTCACATTATAGCTTGAATTCAAATTCATGATATTCTTGCTGTTTTTAGAATTCAAACTCAACGCTTCGTTGTCCTGACGGGTTAATGAAAGGCGGAAATTAGCTTTATCGGTACTATTAGAAATAGCTACGTTAATATTAGAACTTACTGGGCTATTGAATAAAGCCGCATAATTATCTTCTTGTGCTACATAAGGTCTAGAAATACCATCCCAAGCCTGCATTGGCTGACCATCGAATCTTGGTCCATAGTTAGTGGTTGTATTCGGCACTGTACGAATTCCATCTTCCGTATAATTAAAACCATCTTCTGCTTGGCCTAAGTTCTGGATATGAGCTGGCATACCAGGTCCTCTTACGTTTTGATATCTTGGCAAATAGGCAATTTTATCTAAGCTGACATTCGCATTAAAGTCAACTTGCATTCCGTTTTTACCTGCGGTGCCTTTTTTGGTAGTAATCAAAACAACACCATTCACCGCCTCTGAACCATAAAGTGCAGCCGCAGATGCACCTTTTAAGATGGAAATATTATCAATATCTGCTGGGTTTATGTCTAATAGGCCATTTCCTCTTAGTCTTTGGTCGCCCCAATAGTTGTTGTTCGTTACTTCTTCATTTCGGATTGGAACACCATCCAAAACAATAAGTGGTTGGTTTTTACCAGTAATCGAGTTAATTCCTCGAATCTGAATGTTCACTGCTGAGGTAGCTCCCCCCGCCCCTGTTTGGATTCTAACACCAGGTGCTTTACCATAAAGAGCAGATGCTACATTTGGATTACCTACTTTGATCAATTCATCAGCCTTGATTGTACTAGTAGCATAACCCAAGGATTTTTCACTTTTGTCCATCCCAAAAGCGGTCACGACAAATTCAGATAATTCACTAGCATCCTCCTCCAAATTAATATTGATCTCAGATTGATTTCCGACAACGACTTCCTGAGAAGCAAAACCAATAAAAGAAAACACCAAAACTGAATTTGGTCCCACAGAAATAGAATACTCACCATCTATATTGGTGGTAGTACCCGTCTGGTTTGTCTTGTCCAGAATTGTAACACCCGGCATGGGTTCTCCATCCGGCGAAGCTGTCACAACTCCTTTCAAAACTCTTTTCTGAGCCTGTGCCATAGCCGAGACACAAAAGATCATAACCAGAGTCAAAGCAATTGATAAAACTTTTCTCATAGCAATTAATTAATGATTAGAAAATAAATGAGTTAATAGACAGACCAGGGAATACCTACTAATTATTTGGCTTATATAACTAAAGATTACTTAAAAGTTCGTTTCCGGACGAATGACAAGGAGAAACTTTAGAATCTTTTCAGTATACACTAGTCTGTGTGGTAAATCTATAAATTTCAAAATCCATTCAAAACAATTAGATAATATTTTTTAATGAAATAGGATATTTATTTAATTTTTTTACAAAAGTAAGTTCAAAATTAAATTATTTTAAGTATTCCTGCTTTCCAATAATCGATATTTCTTCTTGAACTAATAGCTATAAATAAAATTTCCTTCTTTAGATCATGAGTTAATAAATTTTTCCTAAAGGTAAATGCATAAAAAAAGCCTCTCAAATGAATGAGAGGCTTTTGTACTTTTCGAGTTTAATTTTATCTCAAAAACAACATTTCTCTATATTTCACTAATGGCCAAGACTCATCGTCTACCAATAACTCCAGCTTATCAACAGCATATCTGATTTTGTCAAAATAAGCTTCTTTCACTTCAGTCTGATAGCCTTTCGCCATTTTCACAATATCTTCTTCTTTGTTGAGCTTCTTACGAGCTTCAATCATTGCAGTAATATTGGATTTCAAGGATTCAATGTGCTTAGAAACCTCTTTGATCGTAGCAACAGCAGCAGTATGATCCAAACCAAGTCCTTTCAGACCATTGGCATTTTCAATCATTTTATTTTGATATAGAATAGCCGTTGGAATGATATGATTCAATGCCAAATCTCCCATTACTCTTCCTTCGATCTGAACTCTCATAATGAAGTTCTCCAACATGATCTCATGACGTGCATGAAGTTCTATCTCATTCATGACGTTGTGTCTTTCGAATAGCTCTTTCGTAGCTTTCTTCTGGTACACGTCAAGTGCAACTGGAGTAGACTTCAAGTTAGATAAACCTCTTTTTTCAGCTTCTTTAGCCCAAGCATCAGAGTATCCATCACCTTCAAACCTTACCTTCTTACTATCCTTGATGTATTTTCTCAATACATTCACAATAGCAATTTTCTTCTCCTTACCAGCAGCCATCTCTTTCTCGATATCTTTATACATACCTTTCAAGACATCTGCTACGATTACGTTAAGAGCAGTCATTGGACCAGCTACGTTAGCTTGAGATCCTACCGCACGGAACTCAAATTTGTTTCCTGTAAATGCAAATGGAGAAGTTCTATTTCTATCAGTGTTGTCAAGTATGATTTCAGGAATCTTGGAGATACCTAACTTCATATACATGTTGTCACCTTTCTCGATTTTGATATTTCCGTTTTTCTCAAGCTCATCCAATACCTCCGTAAGAGTAGCACCCAAGAAAACAGAAATGATTGCAGGAGGCGCTTCGTTGGCACCCAATCGGTAATCATTACCTGCAGAAGCAATACTAGCTCTTAATAAATCTGAATGATCATATACTGCTTTGATAGTCGCTACCAAGAATGTCAAGAACTGAAGGTTCTCTCTTGCAGAACTACTTGGCTGGAACAAGTTTACTCCAGTGTCAGTAATCAATGACCAGTTATTGTGCTTTCCACTACCGTTGACACCAGCAAATGGCTTCTCGTGGAACAACACCTTCAAATTATGCTTTTCAGCAACTTTATCCATCACATCCATCAATAACTGGTTGTGATCAGTCGCTTTATTGATCTCTTCAAACAAAGGAGCTACCTCAAACTGACCAGGAGCCACTTCATTGTGACGAGTCATTACAGGAATACCAAGCTTATGAGACTCAATTTCAAAGTCAACCATAAAGTCCTTCACCCTGGTAGGGATCGTACCGAAATAATGATCATCTAATTGCTGACCTCTAGCAGGGCTATGACCAAAAACAGTTCTACCAGCCATTACCAAATCTGGTCTTGCAGCAAACAATGCTTTGTCTACTACAAAGTATTCTTGCTCTACTCCAAGAGAAGGAAATACTTTCTTCACATTCCTGTCAAATAATTGGCAGATCTGCACGGAAGCATCATTGATCGCTTCCATAGATTTTAATAAAGGAGTTTTGTAATCCAACGCCTCTCCTGTATAGGAAACAAAGATAGTTGGGATACAAAGTGTGTTTTCAAAAATAAAAATTGGAGAAGAAGGATCCCAAGCAGTATATCCTCTTGCTTCAAAAGTAGATCTGATTCCTCCATTTGGGAAAGAAGAAGCATCTGGTTCTTGCTGAACTAAGGCACTACCTTTGAACTTTTCCAATCCGCCTAACGCATCGAAAAAGGAATCATGCTTCTCAGCTGTAGAACCTGTCAATGGTTGGAACCAGTGAGTATAATGTGTTACTCCTTTCGCAAGAGCCCAAGTTTTCACTGCAGATGCGATTTCCTCAGCAGTTGAAACATCTATTTTTGAGCCTTTATCGATCGCTTCCATTACCTTTTTGAAAACGGATGGAGCTAAAGACACTTTCATTTGCGCAGTTCCAAATACATTTTCGCCAAAATAATCGGATATTTTGGTAGATGGTGCTTTTACAGCAGATCGCTGTCTAGCCTGCACCATTGACAAGGCTTGTTGTCTGAGTGTTGCCATTTCTACAAAGTGTGGTTTAAGATTATACTCACAAAAATAGAAAAATACTGACTCGAAAATGAAAATGACCAAAATTTGAGCTCATTTTTTGAAAAATTTACAGTTTTATCAAAAAAACATGGTCTTTTTCACACCATTTCGTTCAAAAAAGTGATTTTCCGTTCAGAAATTAGAAAATTGAAAACAAGTAGACTTTAATTACCTTTGCATTCTCAAATAAGCTGGAGATTAATTGTGAAAAAGGTAGCATTTTATACACTTGGATGTAAACTCAACTTCTCGGAGACGTCTACTATTAGTAGACAGTTTGAAGACAAAGGGTATTTAAAGGTGGATTTTCAGGATAATCCTGACATTTTCATCATTAATACCTGCTCGGTAACCGAGAATGCAGATAAAAAATGTAAGAAGATAGTAAAAGAGGCTAAAAAGATCTCTCCCAATTCTTACGTGACAATCATTGGCTGCTATGCCCAATTAAAGCCGAAAGAGATTTCGGAAATAAAAGGAGTGGATGCAGTCTTGGGTGCAGCAGAAAAATTCAGGTTAATCGAGCTATTGGATGATTTTGCAAAAGCCCAGGACACTAAAATCCTAGCCTCAGAAATCCAAGAAGCCACTACTTTCAACAATGCCTACTCCATCAATGATAGAACTCGGACATTTTTAAAAGTTCAGGACGGCTGTAACTATGGATGTGCTTTCTGTACCATTCCATTAGCTAGAGGAAAAAGTAGAAGTAACACCATAGAAAGTGTCGTTGCCTCTGCAAAAGAAATAGCCGGAACCAAAGTGAAAGAAATCGTTTTGACCGGAGTTAATATTGGTGACTTTGGAATAGTCGATGGAAAAAGAAATGAAAAATTCGCTGACCTTGTCTATGCGCTTGATGAGGTGGAAGGAATTAATCGATTTAGGATTTCTTCTATTGAGCCCAACCTACTCACCAATGAAATCATCAGTTTTGCGGCCCAGTCCAAAAGATTTGTACCCCATTTCCATATCCCATTGCAATCTGGTTCCAATACCATCTTAAGAAAAATGGGAAGACGATATCTTCGCGAATTATATGAAGACAGGGTTTCCAAGATCAAAACCTTGATGCCGCATGCCTGTATTGGAGTAGATGTGATTGTAGGGTTTCCGGGAGAAACAGACGAACTATTTCTAGAAACCTATAATTTTTTAAACGAACTGGATATTTCATACTTGCATGTCTTCACCTACTCTGAACGTGCAAATACCAGAGCAGTTGAAATGGAAGGAGTCGTTCCGATGAAAAAAAGAAACGAACGTTCCAAAATGCTACGGATACTTTCTGAAAAGAAAAGAAGGAAATTTTACGAAGAAAATCTGGGCAACACGTTTACAGTGCTATTTGAAGAGGATATTGAAAATGGGAAAATCCACGGATTTACCGAAAACTATATCCGGGTTTCTGCCAAATATGACCCCATGTTAGTCAATGAATTGAAAGTGGTCACCTTGGATAAAATCAACGATGAAGGTACTGTCGAGGTGATGGAACCAGAATTCATTTACGAGAATCATTGAGTAGACTCCAGGGGTGCTCCGATTTCTGCTTTGAAAACAACTTCCTATCAAGTTCGTTAATAAAATTATGAATTCAACATTTAAACCGGAGGGAAGAATAACTAGAAGAAAGTATTTGTGGATGTTCATGATTTTCTATTTCATCAACATTCTGTGCTTATTGTTAATATGGGATAGTTTCCAAACTGAATCCTGGATGATATTTTATGGAGCGGGAGTGGCTTTGATAGCATCAATCAGCATTTTAATGGTTCAAGCTATTAAAAGACTACATGATATAGGACTGGATTGGAAATATGCCTTTTATTTATTGATCCCACCTCCAATCAATTTTATAGGTTTTATTTGGCTGGCCGCAAAAAAAGGTCAGAAAGGAGAAAATCAATATGGTCCAGACCCTAGAAAGACAGATATTGTTTGAGGCTGGACGTATTTTATAATTTAGCATTTAAATCAGAGCGGTAAGAATTAAATTTTCTTACCGCTTTTTATTTTTCAATTCTCCACAGGAATGAAAAAAAGAAGTACATGCTTGATTCCATTTACATTTTTCTAAATTAAGCCAAGTTAATTTCATGTTTGTGAGAAAGTCCGCCCCCCTCAATTTAGTAATAGACGAGCCTTGGCTTGAAAAATACAGTGATAAGATTTCTCTTCGTTGGAGTAAATACCAATCAGCTATCCAAGAAATTGAAAATTTCTGTGGGGACATTTTGGAATATGGTAGCAACCATCATTTTTATGGGATTCATTTCGAGAGTTGGAGAAATGGTTGGGTCTATCGGGAATGGGCCCCTGCCGCAGAAGCACTTTATTTCTTTGGGGACTTTAACAATTGGGATCGACAATCCCACCCTATGAAAAAAAATCCTCGGGGAGATTGGGAAATTTTCTTACCCTTTGATCAATATAAAGATACGTTCGTCCATGGTTCAAAGGTAAAAGTCCATGTCATAGGTGCCAATGGGGCTTTGGATAGAATCCCTGTATACATCACCCGGGTAATTCAAAATGAAGAAACACATGATTTTGCAGGTCAAGTTTGGTTTGATTCTCCTTTTCCCTGGACTGATCAAGATTTTTCTTTGGCAGAAAGCAGGAAACAACCTTTAATATATGAGTGCCATGTAGGGATGGCACAAGAAAAACTAGGCGTAGGGACTTATCTGGAGTTTGAACAAAACATCCTTCCACGGATCAAATCTGCAGGTTATAATACCATCCAGCTCATGGCCGTCATGGAACACCCTTATTATGGCTCTTTTGGCTATCATGTATCTAACTTCTTTGCCCCCACCTCTCGTTTTGGGTCACCGGAAGAATTAAAATCCCTGATCAATACTGCCCATAAGATGGGAATAGCTGTGGTAATGGACATCGTTCATTCACATGCCGTAAAAAATGTGAATGAAGGAATCAATGAATTCGATGGGAGTGATCACCAATACTTTCATGCAGGCCCAAAAGGATACCATGAAGGTTGGGACTCTAAAGTATTCAACTATTCAAAAAGAGAAGTCCAACAATTCCTCTTGAGTAATATCCGATATTGGATCGAAGAATTCCATATGGATGGTTTTCGCTTTGATGGTGTCACCTCCATCATGTATGTCCATCATGGATTATTCATGGATTTTGACAACATCGATTTATATTTTGATTCCAATGTGGATGATGATGCTATTCTTTACCTACAACTTGCCAATACATTAATCCATAAATTAAAACCTCAAAGTATTTCAATTGCAGAAGATGTCAGTGGAATGCCCGGACTTTCCAGGAAAATAGAAGATGGTGGAATAGGCTTTGACTTCAGAATGGCCATGGGTGTTCCGGATTATTGGATTAAAACCTTAAAACATAAGCAGGATGAGGAATGGGATATGTTTGAGCTTTGGCACCAACTATCCAATCGACCCATCAAAGAGAAATCTATCGCCTATGCCGAAAGTCATGATCAGGCGCTTGTTGGTGATAAATCGCTGGCATTTTGGCTGATGGACAAAGAGATGTATTTCAGCATGTCTTTATTACAGCAAAATTTGGTGGTAGATAGAGGGATTGCATTACACAAATTGATCCGCATGATCACCCTTTCCTTAGGAGGAGAAGGATACCTCACATTTATAGGAAATGAATTTGGTCATCCTGAATGGGTAGATTTTCCAAGAGAAGGCAATAATTGGAGCTACCAATACGCCAGAAGACAATGGTCTTTGGCAGATGATCCTCTTCTTCGGTATGGGCAACTGGCTGCTTGGGACAAATCCATGATTCAATTGGCTAAAGACTTTCAGGTTCTTGCTTCCCAACATGCACGCCAATTACACCTGGATCCCGATAAAAAAATACTCGCATACGAACGAGCCGGGCTCATTTTTGTATTCTCCTTCCATCCAACGGAGTCGTTCTCTGGCTTTGCTATTCAAGTACCATGGACTGGATCCTATCAATTGATTTTGGATTCGGATGAAAAGGAATTTGGAGGATTTGAAAGATTGGATACGAGCACCACCTTCCTGACCAATGAAAACCAGTGTTTATTGCTTTATATCCCTAACCGGACCATGATGGTGTTGAAGCAAAAGGATTAGAAACCTAGATTCTAAAATGGAAAGATCAGTAAGGCATGTTGACTTACTGTATTAAAATCTCTCCAAACTCTATTCAATTCAGTATGGGTTTTTGCTGCCTCCAACCCTGAAAATGGGTAAAGTGCAGCATTATATTCCCTGCATTTATGGCTTAATTTTCTTGCGGATTTACTGAGCGATTTCAAATGCTTCTTGGAAATCTCACCGTGAAGTTTCAAGTCCTCCCAGGATTTGTCCGACTCTTTAAAAAAATTACTTCTATACTTATCCAGCTTCTTTTTCTTCTTTTCCAGTATCTTTTGAAAATAGCTCAAATGCTTTTGATCATATTTTCTATAATGATGTCGTTTCCAAAAGGATTCCTCTATTAAATCAATCAGATGCAGGGAAATCCCTGAAATATTTACCGCCAGCGTAGCCTCTGCAAATTGCAAAAAAGGGAATTTGTAAATTGGATCTTTAAGAGTGGTTTTATCCGGCTTTATTTCAAATGCTCTATAGGCAGGCACCTTGATTTTTTCTGCTTTGAATGCATGACTACCTGTCGCTATCATTCCCATATAATTCCATCCGTCTAGAATCTCCACTTCATTTTTCTCCAGCAAAAAAGCTTTGACCAATGGATTTCCTTCTTCATCCAAGTTAGGTTTTCCATTTTCAAAAATTTCGCAATTCGCTGTGAAGTGGGTGGCATGCAAAGCTCCTGATGCATAGGTCCAACTTCCTGAAATCTCAAATCCTCCATTTACAAAGTCAGCTTTCCCTCCTACAAACCCACTCCCTGCCAGGCATAAGTCAGATGCTGGAAAAACGGTATTTCTCATTTGTTCATCCATGAAACCTACAAACCATCCCGCACCTGCACATAAGGTGACCGTCCAGCCTAAGCTACCATCCAAACTAGCAAGGCGCTCTTCTACCTGTAGGGCCTCTGGCAACGAACACTCCAACCCTCCAAGCTCTTTTGGCACAAATAGTTTAAACCATTTCTCCTGATAAATCAACTCCAGCCATTCCTTTGGAAGGGCTCCTGATTTTTCAGCTTTAAGGGCGAGCTCGTGACTAAATAGCGTTGTATCCTTCATGCTTTTTTTCTAGTTCTTTTTTCCAATCTAAATAACCGAAAATGGCTACCACGAAAAGAAACAAGGTTAAAAATGAAACCAAAATCAATTGTTTGTGAATTAGCAAAGGAATGGCCACTACGTTTGAAATGTTCAGCCAAATCCAATTTTCAAGCTTTCGTTTAGCCAAAAGCCACATTCCTGCCCAAGCTGTTGAAGAAACGAAAGCATCTATCACAGGGACATCTGAATCGGTGAAGAAGCGAAGCGCAAAATACAACAGAACCCATCCCCCCAATGCTATGGACCAGGTGATTCTTTGATCTTTGGGACTACTTCTTGAAATTTGGCTGGCCCCAGAGCTACTTCTGTTTTTCCACATGGCCCAACCATAAATACTCATCACTAAATAATACCCGTGCAATAGCGTTTCTGCATACAGTTTAGCATGAATCAATAAAAAGGAGGAACATACTATACCGATGATTCCTGCCGGGTATAAAAGCACATTGTTTTTCCGAGCCAACAACACTTCTGTCACTCCAAAGCCCACAGCAACCCATTCGAGCAAACTCGTGTTCCTAATCTGCTGCAAAAGCAGATCCAATTCCATAAAATTTTCCATTTGAATAATTTGTTATGATTATTCAAAAAAGGGAGAACAATTCATCTTATCCCTACGCCGGCACTACCCGGATCAGGTGCTCAGTAACCTCTTACTGATGGGTATGATCTCAGCCCGTAATTTAGGGCACCCCTTATTTGATGATGCTAATATAGAAAATAATCGTATCTCATGGGATTATCTAACCCTTCCATTTTTCATCTCTCTTACAGCATGATCCACTGCCCTCGCAGTCAGAGCCATATATGTGATGGAAGGATTTTGAGTACCGGTAGAAGTCATACAAGCCCCGTCAGTAACAAATACGTTGGGTGCCAAATGCATCTGATTATAACCATTCAATAGGGAGGTAGCTGGGTTTTTTCCCATTCGAACCCCACCCATCTCATGGATATCCAATCCCGGAGCTTGCTTACTATCGGATTTCCGTATGTTGGTGCACCCAGCTTTCCTCAACATTTCTTCACCTTGCTCATGGAAATCTTTCAAAATCATTTCATCATTGGCATCGTAATCCACATTGACTTTTAAAAGGGGAATTCCCCATTCATCCTGCTGATCTGTACTCAAACTCACCTGATTGGATTCTTTAGGAATCGTCTCACCTTGCATCATCATGTACACTGACCATGGTCCTGCTTTGGTATTAGCTGCTTTAAATTCCGCTCCTAAAGGAGCATCCGCATGACCAAACCCTGCTCTTCCTGCAGTATAAAAAGTCATGTAGCCCCTCATAAAATCCATTTCTTGCTTCTTCACATTCCTAAAATTAGGCATCATCACCGCTGTAGGTCTTCTCCCAAAATAGTAGGAGTCCTCAAAGCCTTCATACTGAGCCCCAATCGATCCTCTATAATTATGAAACGCTATGTATTTCCCCAACAGCCCTGAATCATTTCCCAAACCAGTAGGGAATCGCTTGGAGGTACTGTTCAATAAGATCAAATTGGAATTTAAAGCTGAGGCATTGACGAAAATCACTTTTGCAAAATATTCTATCACCTCTTTCGAGATACGGTCCACTATTCTGACACCTGTTACTTTCTCTTGTTGATCATCATAAATCAAGGAATGAACCACAGAATCTGGTCTGATCGTAAGATTCCCTGTTTTGGCGGCAGCAGGTAAGGTGGAGGAATTGGAGCTAAAATACCCTCCAAAAGGGCACCCTCGGTAACATTGATTCCTAGCCATGCATTGACCTCTACCCTGTGCAAGATGAATATCTTTGGGTTCTGTCAGATGAGCACATCTACCAATGATTACATTTCTGTCTTTGTAGGCCTCTACAATCCTTTTTTGGATTTCCTTTTCTACACAATTCATTTCCCAGGCTTTCAAAAACTCCCCATCAGGCAAGGTATCCAAACCCTCATAACTACCGCTTATTCCCACAAAACGCTCTACATAGCTATACCAAGGATCAATATCAGGATATCGAATTGGCCAATCTACCGCAAATCCATCTCTTCCAGGTCCTTCAAAATCATAGTTACTCCAACGCTGTGTTTGTCTCGCCCAAATCAACGATTTGCCGCCGACTTGGTATCCTCTTACCCAATCAAATGGTTTCTCCTGCACATAAGGGTGCTCGGTATCCTTCACAAAGAAATGTTCGGTATCTTCTTTATAAGCATAACAGCGGTTGACTACTGGGTTGGCAATTTTATCCTCTAATGGAATCCGGTTTCTGTGGGGCATTTCCCAAGGAGCAGCTGTCATAGTAGGATAATCGGTTAAATGCTTTACCGCTCTTCCCCTTTCTAAAACAAGTGTCTTTAATCCTCTTTCACAAAGTTCTTTTGCTGCCCAACCACCACTGATTCCTGACCCAATAACGATCGCGTCAAATTGATTTGCTTTCATAATTGAAAAATATAGGATTACGCTTCAATTCCATAATTGAATTCGATGATTGGTCAAATTCCTTTCCATAAAAAAACCTCCAAAATTCCGGAGGTTTGATTGAGTCTTTCTATTTTATTCTTATTCGTAACGAAGTGATTCTATAGGATCCATTTTACTTGCCTTCTTTGCCGGGATGTATCCAGACAAAAGTCCAACAATAATACAGATCAAGAAGGCCACAAACATCCATAGCCAAGGAACCAGGAATCCTCCTACTCCAATAACCAAGGAAATTAAATTACCAATGGCGATTCCTAAAATCACTCCCAAAATTCCGCCTAAAATGCAGATCATGATTGCCTCCAACAAAAATTGTTGGCGAATTCTTAAAGGGGTAGCTCCCAAGGCTTTTCTAACTCCAATTTCTCGGGTTCTTTCCGTTACCGAAACCAGCATGATATTCATGAGTCCAATGGAGGCTCCCAATAAGGTGATGAATCCAATTCCGAAACCGCCCATTCTTAAATACCCTGCCACTTCCTCTAAGCTCTCAGCAACTGATTGGCTCTTTGTCAAATCAAATGAATCTTCCATCGTCACACGGTCCTGGCGAATCTTTCTCATAATCTCAGTGGCCTGCCCCATATCGTACTCGATCTTGGTACCATCAGAACTTAAGGCTGTGATATTATAATTGAAATTCCCATTTCTATCCAATCTACTAGCATTCTCTATAGGAATAATCACCTGCCTATCAGCACCTTGATCTTGACCTACTCCTCCTTGCTCCTCCAATACCCCAACTATCACATACGGCCTTCCAAAAACTGTAATCTTTTGATTAATTGGATCCTCATTGGGCTCGAATAAAGTGGAAATAATCTCAGTACCTACGACACAAACATTGTTTCCATATTCAACTTCCAAATTACTGAAGTTCCTACCGTTCTCTATCTTCATAGCTTTGATATTCAGATAGTTCTCATCACCCCCAGTAATCCTTGAATTAGGGTCTGTTTTTTTGGATCCTCTTTTTATTTCGGCAGCCCCAGTTACTCTGGTATAAACCGTAGCGCTACCAATAGCGCTGTATTCAGACTTAAATGCCTGGGTTTCCCTGAACGTGATTTTTGGATAGGTCTTCTCCGTTACTCCCTGTTGAATGGCTCTACCACCTGAATACCCTTTGTTTCGGATATCAAAGGAATTGGCTCCTAGCCCCGAGAAACTTTCCGCAATTTGTGTCTTGATTCCGTCAATCGCCGTCAGCATCCCTACCAATGAGGAAATACCAATGGCAATGATCGCCCCGGTCAAAATGGTACGAAGCAAGTTTACTTTTACAGAATTAAGGGCTTCCCTAATATTTTCGATCAAATTCATATGTTGTCCGAATTGGAACAGATTTTATAACCTGCTTTAAAAATTATGATTAAGTATAACAATAATGATTGACAATGCTTATTGCTACACAAATTTTAACCTTAAAATTCAATTAATTGATTATTCTAAGGCTTTTATGGGTATCCAAATCAATTCAACGGAACTTTCTGAAAAAGGATCATAGTGCTCATCAAATGTTTCAAAATGGGCTCGATTGTCCAATCCATATCCGGATTTAGGAAGCCATTCCTGATAAAATCTCTGCATGGTTTGTTGGAATTTGGAAACGGATCCCGAATGTTCAAATACTGCGTATTTCCCCCCTTCCAAACTGATTTTCTCCAACCCATCAAGTCTATCAGAATCTACCTCAATAGCTGCGCATTTTTCAAATAGAGTATCTGATGAAAAATTCCCCTCCTGCATGGCTTTTCCATATCTATGGATGGAATAAAAAAGGTTAGGAAAAAGGTCTTTTTCTTTGAGAATCTCTCTAAAGGGCTTCCATAGTTTTGAAGTTTCTTTCTTCGAAATAGAGGTCACAATTTTTTGACCCACCAATTCCTTTGGCTGAATTTCTCTGATTTTTACTACCATTCTCAATGCATTCGATCTCCTCTAACCCCCAATTCTTTCAACACTTCCGCCTCAAATGTCAACCATTCCTGCCAGCGAGCATTTACAATTTCGGGATCTTGGTATTTTCTAGCCAGTTCAATAAAAGTCACATAATGTCCTGCCTCAGAAATCATAAGTTCATAATAAAAACTTTGAAGCTCAGAATCTTCAATGTTCTTGGACAATAACTTAAAACGCTCACAACTTCTGGCTTCGATCAATGCATTCAGCAACAATACTTCTGTAAGTTGCTGCCATCGATTGCCTCCTTTTTTGACAAATCCTTGAAGACGGGTAACATATTCATCTTTCCGAGGTTCACCAAATCTCAACCCCCTTTTTCGAATTTGCTCCATGACACGCTCAAAATGCCCCCATTCCTCGGAAACTATTGGAGTCAATGTATCCACTAGTTCAGGTAAATCAAAAAATCTCAAAATCAAACTAATACATGAAGAAGCAGCCTTTTGTTCGCAATACGCATGATCCGTCAATATATCTTCAATCTGCATTTCAGCAATATTGACCCAGCGAGGATCAGTTGGCAACTTCAAATGAAGCATTTTCTCTCTGGTGCTTTCTTCCCAACTCATAATTAATCAAATAAATACCAAGTGATTCCCAAGTCAATAAATGATTTATATCCAGTATAATCAGGGGTAACAAAATAACCTTCCTGGCTCATCAAGCCGCTATTCAGGTGATTGTACTTCAACAATACCCGGGTTCTGTTAATTCTGAAATTCAAAAATATATCTGCTACTGGATAGGCATATACATTGAATGAATTCTGCAGATAGAACTGCTGTGTAGAAGGAAAGTAAGCATCCGCATAATAGTCAGACTTGTATCGAATATCAATCCCAAACTGGATAAATACATGTTCATCAAAGGCAGGGCTATCAAAGTAAAACTTACTGTTAGCGTAAAACTTTGGAATTCTAAAGGCATCACTTCCGGCTCCAGAAACCTGGGTAAATACCAATTCATTGTCCCACCTGAATTTCTTTCCAATCTGGAAGTTAGCCACCAAACCAGGCATTAACATAAAAGCTTCCCCATTATTTTGGGTGGCGCCCCTATCTTCATTGAAATAAATGTAATTATTAACTCTGTTGATGGTCAGACTGGGTCTTAACCTGATTTTATCAAAATTGATGATCAATTTCCCTTTGATTTGATCCACCCCGGTGTTATCAAAATCATTTTCCCATTGATAATGATTCCCCATGTACACCTGTTGAACCGAGGTAGGCTTGTACAAGGCCTTGGTATATTCCAATTCTATCCAAGGAGAAACGAAAATTCCATGAAGTTTATATGCACCAGGCAGTAAATACTCCCCATCAGCTGTCAAAGACCATTGATCAGAAATTTTACCTACTAATTGTCCACCTAGATAAACTTCATTGAATTTATCATCCTCCTCAAAAAACTTATTTTTCATCCTTCCTGTCCTGAACTTCCCATAGGCATTGTAAAAAAAGCCTCCAAAGGTACCTTTAAACCCAACTTCATTTCTCCACTCCGAAAATTCATTGAAATTTCTGGTTGTATCGGGCTGATTGAATCTTGTTTTCGGATAAAACAGGGAGTCCGAGGTAGTCAGATCAGATTCAAAAGTCATGTCTTGGCTTTTTTTATCAAACACATGGTAAATCTGCAAACCATCCTGGACCTTATACTCATGATAAAAATGATAATCTTGTCTCAGGTCCCTCGCCTGTGAATTTCTCAACCACACCTTGGCATCCTCATAAGTGAAATAAATAGAAGTACTATCCACTTCTGGAGGTATGATGCCTCCTATTTCATTCACTTTATGTTTCATCCTGGAAAAATTACCCAGGAACCAGTACTTTCCGTTTTCAGAACGATAATTCGTATGCAGGGAATAGGAGGTCTGATCCACCATATTATCGTCTCTTGCTACAGGATTGAGCGTTTTCCGGGCTTTGATGGTATGAAACTCAAACCCTACATTCCAGCGAGGGTTAATGTTTCTAGCAAAGGCCAGGTCCAGCATATTCCGATGCCCTCCCCCAAAAAGTGCAGACATTTCAGTAAACGGGGATTTGGTATCAAAATATTTATAATTTTCGGGGTTCCGGTAATATAAATCATAGGCAGAATACCCAGATCTAGTCCCTATTAATTCCGGAATCTGATAAAAGACTGGTTGAGAAGCACTTCCTATATTGCCTAGGTCCTGATATTTCCATCCTCCTTTTGACACTGGATCATAGTTATGAAAATTGGTCAACGAGGTATCTTGAGGATAAAGAATTAAGTTATTTCTCTTGATGTCTTTTTCGAAAAAATAAAGGCTGGTTTTAGGCCCGTAGACCTGTTTGGTACTATCATCTAACAAGGGTCTCCTTCCATCTATCTCTTCCTCTTCCTCTTGAGGATCAACCAATTCCCTCGTCCTTTGCTGGTTAGGATTGGTAGTCACAGGACGCTGAGCCATCAAACTTGTGGAAAGCCCGATACCCAACAACATAAGTAAACCGAAAACTCTGATTTTCACCTAATCTTTTTCTTTTAAAGAATTACCTGATCGATAAAACTTTGTATGATTTGTTCATCCTCAGGTGAAAAAACCACCTGGATTGGCAAGACAAAAATCGGAATTTCTCTTAGAAATCCTGCTGGACAAGAAGATTTAACTTTTACTGCATCTTTTTCGGTGGTGATCAACACTGGTTTTTTGGAAGCATTTTGCTGGTAAACCTGTTTCATCCGTTCAAAATCTTCTTGTTTGTAATCATGATGATCAGGATAATTGAGCGTTTCTAGTAAATCATAATTATTGGACACAAAGGATTTCAACTGCGAATCATCCGCTATCCCACTTACTAATATCACTGAATCCGAAAACGTATGCTCGGGTTGAAGTGTCACAGGTTGCCCATAACCAATCGAACTAAATAAGATGGGAACACTTGGATTATATGGTTGGATTTTCTTTTTGAACCTATCTCTTTTTTGGGCATCCAATCCTCTTGGAGATTTGGTGACCACAATTAGATTGGCGCGTTTAGCTCCAGACCTACTTTCTCTCAACCTCCCCATCGGAAGTAAAAAATCAGAGAAAAACGGCTGATCATAGGTAGTCAAAAGAATATTCAAATCAGCCCGAAATGATCGATGCTGAAATGCATCATCCAGAAGCAACACTTCTGTATTTGGTTTTTTTTCTTCGATTTGAAAGGCTGCTCCAACTCGATCCTCCCCTACAAAAACAGAGATACCATTCCCATATTTTTCATAAATCTGAAATGGTTCATCTCCAATATCAGATGGAGTTGAACCTCCTGAGGCCTGCAAAAATCCTTGAGTTTTTCTTCCATAGCCTCTGCTTAACGTAGCAATGTTCTTTTTGGCCTTTAGATACTCAATTAGGTATTCCACCATGGGTGTTTTCCCAGTCCCCCCTACTCGGAGATTCCCCACCAAAATACTTGGGATGGGAGATTCACTACTTTTAAGCCATCCCCAATCAAAAAACTTATTCCGAATCCGGGTGATAAGGTCATAAAGCAAGGCAAATGGATAAAGCAAAAAAGCGTAAGGGCGCATTCCTAAGTTTTACTATTTTTGACCAAATAAACATAAAAATTATGGGATACAAGATTGGAGAATTGATTTCATGGCTAGAATCTTATGCTCCGCCCTCTTACCAAGAATCTTACGATAACGCCACATTGATTACGGGCAATCGGAACGATCTAGTGACGGGGGTGATTTGTTCTTTAGACTGTACTGAGGAGGTAGTGGAAGAGGCAATATCCCTGGGAGCCAATTTAATTGTAGCCCATCACCCTATTGTTTTCAAAGGGTTAAAGAGTTTTACAGGAAGAAACTATGTGGAGCGAACTGTCATCAAAGCCATCAAAAATGACATCGCTATTTTTGCAATCCACACCAATTTGGATCATGTCTCCAACGGGGTCAATAAGAGAATCTGTGATCGGCTTGGATTGATCAACACCAGGATTCTCCAGCCTAAAAAACAATTATTGAGTAAGTTGGAATTCTTTGTGCCTAAAGCAGATAAAGAGCAAGTTTTGAAAGCCATTTATCAAGCAGGAGCTGGAAAAATTGGGGAATATTCAGAATGTTCTTTTCAAACAGAAGGAACTGGAACGTTTACTCCTTCTTCCAAAGCCAATCCTACAATCGGAAAACAAGGTAAACCCGAAACCTTGGAGGAAATAAAAGTCGAAGTACTGGTTTCAAATTATTTGATTGGAAAAGTTTTAGCCCAGCTCAAATCCAGTCACCCCTATGAGGAAGTTGCCTATTACTTGTCCAGTATAGAGAACGAACATCAAGAAGTAGGTGCAGGTATGGTTGGGGAGTTACCGGAATCCATGGAAGAAACTGGCTTTTTAGATTATTTGAAAGAAAAAATGGAGCTGAAGGTGGTCAAACACACCTCCTTTCTTCAGAAGAAAATAAAAAAAGTTGCCGTATGCGGTGGAGCTGGAATTTTTCTTTTAAATCAGGCGAAAAGGGCCAATGCGGACGTATTTATCACTTCTGATGTCAAATACCATGAGTTTTTTGATACAGAAGGGCAATTAATCCTTTGTGATATTGGACACTATGAGAGTGAAATTTTCACAAAAGAATTACTAGGAGAGCTATTGTCACAAAATTTTCCTAATATTGCACTCTATTTGACGAAAGTAGTTACAAATCCCACATCCTACCGATAGTACATGGAAAGTACAGTAGCACAAAAACTCGAGGCTATACACAACCTTCAACTTATTGATTCAAGACTTGATGCTCTTATCAAGGTAAGAGGCGCTCTACCTGAGGAAGTTCAAGATCTAGAAGACGAGATTGCTGGTTATGAAACCCGTTTGGAAAAATTCAAAGCCGAGATTGAAGCATACGAAGAGGAAATCAAACAACTCAAGGACAGCATTAAAGAATCTGAAAAACTGATCAAGAAGTATCAGGAGCAGCAGATGAACGTGCGTAACAACCGTGAGTATGATGCCATCACCAAGGAGCTGGAATTGCAAGACTTGGAAATTCAGGTTTCAAAGAAAAAAATCGCTGAAGCAGGAGTAAAAATTGATCAAAAGAAAGTTGATCTAGAAGAACTTACTGCAGTGATGAAAGATCGCCAAAAAGATCTTGATCAGAAAAACAGCGAATTATCCACTATTATTTCTGAAAGTGAGTCTGAGGAAGCAAAATTAAATGCGGATAGAGAGAAAGCTTTGAAGAAAGTGGAGGATCGTTTGGTTAAATCTTACAATAAGATCAGAGCCAATGCTAAAAATGGCTTAGCAGTAGTGCTCGTAAAAAGAGGTGCATGCGGAGGCTGTTTTAATACAGTTCCCCCTCAAAGACAAGCTGACATCAGAGAAAAGAAAAAATTAATCGTGTGTGAGCACTGTGGTAGAATCTTAGCCGGAGTAGAGGATGAGATTGAAGAACCAACTCCAGTGAAAAAGAAGAGATCTAAAGCTTCCTAAATCACAGATTTAAATAAAAGAGACCCCGAAAATAAATTCATTTTCGGGGTTTTTATTTTTTTAGACACTAGCTCTTGTTTCTTCAGGCATTATTTTAGTATCTTGGAAGGTATGAGAAGTTTAGGAACCCTACTAATAATCATGTTTATGTCTCTCTCATCCTTTGCAAAAAGTGATGATCCAAAGACCTTTATGGTGATTTTCAAACAAAAAGAGCTTAAATCGCTAAAAACTTCCATTCAAAAAATTGAAGATCAGTTTTCTGAGGCCTTTAAAACAAAAACCTATTCGGGGAATTCTGACCTCACTTTGGTGATTGAAGTCCCAAGCAGTGAAATTGATGAATGCAGTCTAGGAAGTTTTATTGTGGAAATTGGAGAGGGCCAAGAAATGCAACTTCAGGAAATCGCTTTTCGCCTTTTTGATTTGACGGAAGGGAAAGAAGAACTGCAAAGCTTCATTTCAGAATATGAAGAAGCCCAGCAGCTCAAAAAGAACGGTAAACTTGCTAAAGCAGATACTAAACTTTAAGATGTTTCACATCATTCCTCTTTACTAGTTCAAACTCCCCATTTTCATTTTCCTGCAGTAAATAGAGACAAAGGTTTTGATGCTCGAACTGGTCCATATTTTTCAAATCTTCCTTCAAGATCAGGCTTAAAAATATTCTCATCGCCCTTCCGTGCATACATACTAACACGTTTTCTCCTGGGTCTGCAATTATTCTTTCAATTCCTTTAATCATTCTAGCTGCCACAATGTTTGGACTTTCTCCTCCTGCAATGGCATAATCCAAATTACCTACCCTCCACTGGTTGAGCATGTGTTCGTAATATTGATTCTCTTCCGTAGTCATTGGAGTTCCTTCATAGTCACCCCATGAAATTTCATTCAACTCTGGCAAGGTAGTCGTCGGAATTCCTAGATCTATAAATCTCTGAATTGATTGCTTGGTTCGAATCAAGGCAGTATGGTATACCCGATCAAAAGGAACATCTTTATATGCCTCAAAAAACATCTTTCCCTGGGCTCTACCTGTTTCATTGATATCAGCATCAATCCCACTTCCCTGTACTACGCCCTTCAAATTGAAATCAGTTTGCCCGTGCCTAACTAAGTAAATTTTTTTTCGATTCAAGATTCTCTATTTTTGTCTTCCCCCAAAGAAAACTCATTTACTTTAATTTTCATGGTATTTAAGCGAAAGCCTTCCCTTGATCAACTCAATAAACAAATTGAAAATACGATGGTAGAGTATTTGGGAATACTTTTCACGGATGTTACAGAAGATACTATTTCTGCCAAAATGCCCGTAGATCACCGAACAAAACAACCCATGGGTTTGTTGCATGGAGGAGCGAATGTAGTGCTTGCTGAAACTTTGGGAAGTATATCAAGTTCCTTCACTTTGGATTCGGAAAAGCAGTTTTGCGTAGGCTTGGAAATAAATGCAAATCATTTAAAATCCGTAAAAGATGGTTTTGTAACTGGTACTGCAAGTCCCATTCATTTGGGTAAAAGCACTCAGGTTTGGGAAATAAAAATCCGAAATGAAGAAAACCAGCTTTGCTGCATCAGTCGAATTACAATGGCTATTTTAGATAGAAAATAATGAATACTGAGGTTTCATATAATCATACCCAAACAGAAATTATTCAGCTTTTGTTGCAGCTTGGATTAACTTCCGGCGGATCCTTTGCCATATGGAGAAAACCAAAATCCAAAAAACTGGAAATGGTATTGGATGAAACTGCGTCTCCTCAGAAAGTAGCATTAAGCCTTGAAGAATTGCCCCCTGGGTTTATCGTTCATCCCTTTGCAGATCAAGAGGATAAAAAAGCATATTACATCAAGGCGAATCGGTATTTCAGCTTCGAGCTAGACCAGGAATTTAAACCTGAAGACTTACCAGAATGGGCAAAAATCCAACTGGAAGACCAACAAAAACTCAATGATGCAGAGCTTAGAAAATTACTTTTTGATCAAACCATCAATAACAAAATCATTACTTCAGGAATCAGTGAAGATAAATCCCATTTTCTCCAACTTGTAGAACGGGGTATAGAAGCTGTAAAAGAAAATAAACTGGAAAAGGTCGTTCCAGCTAGAACGAAAACCATTGACATTCCAGAGGATTTCAATTTAGCTTGCACGCTCTTAAGTTTGATGAATTCCTATCCCAATGCACTGATAAACTTTTTCCACATTCCACATTTAGGAACTTGGATGGGGGCTTCTCCAGAGGTATTAATTGAAACCAAAGGTGATATCTTTTATACCATGTCGTTGGCAGGGACCCAAAAAGCAACTGGGGACAACCCGCTTAAATCTGTAGCCTGGACGCAGAAAGAGATTGAGGAGCAAGCATTGGTGAGCAGGTATATAGTTTCTTGCTTTAAGAAGATACGACTTAGAGAATACGAGGAACACGGTCCTAAAACTGTTGTAGCAGGAGATCTATTACATCTCAAGACAGACTTTAGAATAGACATGGAAGCAACTGGCTTTCCGGAGCTTGGTTCCATCATGCTCAATTTACTACACCCCACTTCTGCTGTTTGTGGCATGCCACGAAAAGAAGCTCATGACTTTTTGCAGGAATATGAGGATTTTGATCGTTCTTTCTATGCTGGATTCCTAGGTCCAGTAAATGTTCAAGGACAAACTTCGGTTTTTGTCAATCTTCGTACTGCTGCTCTTTTTAGCAATAAAGCGGTTTTATATTCTGGAGCAGGGGTTACTGAAGATTCAGTTCCTGAAAAGGAATGGGAAGAAACAGAGTATAAGTGTGAAATCATTGGGAAATTTATCCAAAATCCAACAGCTTGATCCTCTCTCACATTATCGAATTGGTGGCTATTTGCGCTAAAAAAGGAATCAAGAATGTCATCTTGTCTCCTGGATCCAGATGTGCCCCTCTTACTTTGGCTTTTGCACGTCACCCGGATATTCATACGAGGACGATCTCTGATGAACGTTCAGCGGCATTTATAGCATTGGGGATGGCGCAACAATTAGAAGAACCTGTGGCTTTGGTATGTACCAGTGGTTCTGCCGCCTTGAATTATTTCCCTGCAGTGGCAGAGGCATTTTTCCAACAAATCCCATTGCTCCTCATCACTGCCGATCGACCCAATGAATGGATTGATCAATACGATGGCCAAACAATATTTCAAGAGGGGGTTTATGGAAAACATGTGAAAGGAAGTTTCCAATTCCCAAATTCAATAGGAACGGAAGATGATTCCTGGCTTGCTGCCAGGGTAAGTAATGAGGCAATCAACCTCTCCAAACAATATCCTTGTGGTCCTGTTCACCTCAACATTCCATTAAAGGAGCCCTTTTACCCTACTGAAGGGGAATCAATCCATTTTCCAGGGAAACCTCGTGTTTTCAACCAGCTTTCCAGCAAAGTACTGCTATCGGATGAATCTTTTGCAAAACTCAAAAGTCGCTTAGGTGCCGTGAAAAGAATGCTGGTTATTGTTGGTCAGCAAAGGCCTAATCCGGAAATTCAAAACCTACTCAATTCTTTATCAGACACTCATCAGGTAGTTTTTGTTTCCGATTGCATCGGGAATATGCAATCCGATAAAAGTATCACCTTCCATGATCACTGGTTAGGCATCCCTCAACTAAACAGCAATCTAGCGCCTGACCTGATCATTAGCTTTGGGAAGTCCATTATTTCCAAAGCACTAAAGCTCTTCTTAAGATCAACAAAAGCTTCCCATTGGCATATTCAGGAAGATGGAAATGCGAAAGACACCTTTCAACGGCTTACCCGTATTTTGCCCACTCATCCAATGGTCTTTTTCAAATGGCTTTCTGGGAATCTACAACCGCAAAACCTTGAATTTTATCAGGCTTGGCATTCCTTGGAGTTAAAGGTTAAAAATAAATTACCTATGGTACTTAACCAGGTGGATTTTGGCGAATACTCTGCCCTTCATGCAGCGCTCCAGACCTCTCCTAAACAAGCCAAAATTCATGTAGCAAATAGCATGTCTGTCCGTTATTTAAATTTTTTGGGAGCAAGAGAACAGGAAGTTTGTTGTAATCGTGGAACCAGTGGCATTGATGGATCCAGTTCTACCGCAGTGGGCTGCACATTTACCACGAAAGAGCTGGTTACATTGGTGACTGGGGATATGGCGTTCTTTTACGATCGTAATGCTTTCTGGCATAATTATGCCATGCCCAACCTAAGAATTATCCTGCTTAATAATCATGCAGGGGGAATATTTAGGATCATCAAAGGCCCTAGTGAGCAACCTGAACTTGAGGAATTTTTTGAGACTAAACAAAAATTATCAGCTCAGCATTTGGCAACAGAATTTGGGTTCTTCTATACCAAAGTGGTAAATTCTGAAGAACTGGATGCCTCATTGGTAGATTTTTACCAGGAATCTTTACATCCCAAAATTTTAGAAATAGAAACAGAAAGTGAGCTTAATACTTCTATTCTGAAAGCAATTAAAGATCAAATCTCTAACTCCTTAATGGAATAAAGAAGGGTTTCTACTCTTCTTGAAAAACCCGGATGTAATCGACTTTCATTTCTTGGGGAAAAACGGTGGTTCCATCTGGTCTCCCAGGCCAAATACCTCCCACTGCTACATTGAAAATAAAAAACATTGGTTTATGGAATTCATCCAATCCAGCGGGAGTAATGTCAATCACATGGTATTGTTCACCATCCAATAGCCAAATGATTTCCTCCTGATCCCAAATAATTGAAAAAACATGGTATTCATCATTAAATATCCCTGTAGTAAGTTTGGTGCTGCCTCCATAATTCGCATAGGATCCATTATTGTCCCAATGCACCGTTCCATGAACCGTTCGGTCACGGTCCTCAGTAGAACCGCCCACCATTTCCATGATATCTATTTCACCACATTTTGGCCAACTTACCTCATCAATATTTTCACCCAACATCCAAAGTGCTGGCCACAATCCTTGGCCTTTTGGAAGTAAAGCACGAATATCAACCCGTCCGTAAGTAAAGGACTGTTTACCTTTGGTGATCAAACGAGAAGAGGTATAATTCTTTGATCCGGCATTTTCATTTTTTGCAGTAATCACCAATTTACCGTCTTCCAATGAGGTGTTCTCCTTTTTGTAATATTCAAGCTCTTCGTTACCCCATCCACATAAGTCTGGACATCCATCCCCCAATTCAAACGTCCAATCATCTGAAATGCTCGTCCCATTAAATTCATCAGACCAAACGAGTTTAAACCCTTCATAGGAATCTGGACTAGTATAGCCCGTATTTGGGTCCAATCCCAAGGAGGCGGCATTCATATTAATCGTTCTGGTATTGACTACAAAATTTGATTCTGTAGTATGGGCATAAACGGTGATGTTATAATCTCCTTTTTCGGTGTAGGTAAAGTTTGCGGTATTTCCATCGACCCTTTTTGGTACTTCACCAGAAGTTCCAAAGTTCACTCTAAAGAAACTTGCATTGTCTGCAGAGAAAGTCGCTCTGACTTCTCCATCTCCTAGTTTTTCAACCTCGAGAACAAAATTTGTAATTGTTTCGATTTGGTCATCTACCTCATCACCATTGGAACAAGCAATGAAAAGAAGAGGACATAAAAGCAATAAAAGAGACTTTTGCAATTGAAGCATCCTGGAAGAAATTTTGGGTTGATGATCTTTTTATACTAAAAGTAATATCATCATAAAATGTTTAAAATCAGAAGGAAAAAGTGGGAGTCTGAACTCTTCCCACTTTTGGAATTAAATACATCAACAATCCGATTTGACCTAGCTCTGCCAAGGATAAAAAGATCAAACCAAATACGGCTCCAATCCAAGAGAAAATGAATACTCCCGAAACCAAGGTAAGCCCTCCTATCACCATTCCCATGGAAGAAAAAGAGTTTTTATAGGCTATAAACCCAAATCCTATCAAAACATAACAAAAGCCGAAAGAACTTATTTTCACCAAGTAATATTCTTCAAAAGCAATGATAGGTGAATTTAATGCCACCATGTCTGTCAGGTACCAGACAACTGAGATTACCACCATAATCCAAAAGCTGATTTTTAAAAGCTGATTTGGAAAGAGTTTAGAAACTTTAATCCAGCCAATTCCAAAAACTACATATCCCAAAATGGATAAAGATTTTGCAGCTATAAAGCCTAATTTTTTAAATGAATATTCTCCCGTTACGTACTCTCCTTCCATTGCTATCTCAAAAATCGAAGCAAAGAAGTATAGAATTCCACCTGCCAATGCCAAATACAAAATATTCGGAACGGCCTGCTCATTTTCTGCTTCTTTTAACTCATGGTTTTCCTGAATTCCCAAAGCCTCAAACAAGGCTTTAATTGTATAACTCCTAGGAGTCACTTCACCTGCTTCAATGCGCTGGATCGTCCGTACATTAAGATTACACATTTCTACCAACTCTTCTTGAGTTAGTCCTTTCGCCTTCCTTATTTCGGAAATTTTTCTGCCAAGTTCTGGTTGTTTCATTTTATATATTTTTTGATTAACCATGGCAATTTCTTCTTTTGAGTTGTGACATAGGCTGAAATAAGCTCGGTTTTCACCCGACATTTACCCGACATTCTGGATTTGGGCTAAAATAATAAATATTGAATACCATCATTCAATAGAAACCCATCCAGATATACTACTTAAACACTAAACCTTAAATCAAAGGCAATACCTGGTTCAAAGCTTGATTCCTATTTCCCGGCTTCCAGATTACTGACAGTTCTGAATATCGATTTGTATTGGGAATTTCCATAAATCTCACGGTTAGATCATAGCCTTCTTTTAGGGAGGTAGGAACTATTGCGATACCCAACCCATTTTCCACCAATTTGAAAATGGTCAAGGCATGTACAGATTTATGTCGGATTTTAGGAGAAAACCCTGCATCCTTACATATCCCAATGATTTGCTCGTAATAGAAATTGCTGTAATCACTGGAAAAAAGGATAAAGGATTCTTCCGAAAACTGTGAAATTGACTTGAACTGGCTTTCAGGAATGGGATGATCAATAGGGACTACCAGCGAAAAGGAATCTTTCATCACCGGTTTCATTTCCAAATTCTCTGCTACTGAAGCCAGTCTAACAAAGCCCAAATCCAACTTATCCTTTTGAATCATCTCCACTTGGACCGAATTGCTTAGCTCCTCCAAGCTTGAGGTAATGAGCGGGTGATGCTGATTGATTTTGGCCAATAAGTCCGGTAATACTCGATTGGAAGCAGAACCCAAAAAGCCTATTCTCAACTCCCCTACCTTTCCCGAGTCAATCAATTTCAATTGACTCTTGGTAATCTCTAAGTGATTTAGAATAAAATCCACTTCCCCTTTCAAATAGGCCCCGGCAGCAGTCAGTTTTACATGCTTCTGATCTCTTTCCAGTAATTTGACCTCCAGCATGTCCTCTAATTGTTTGATTTGCCTACTCAAGCCCGGTTGGGATATGAATAATTTTTCAGCCGCCTTCCTAAAGTTCAGCTCCTCTGCAACGGCTTTAAAATAACTAAGGTGTCGTAATTCCATGATAACTCAAAGTTATCAATATATGATAAAAATGATATCAAAACTTATCACATAAATAAAGTATTTTTGTATAACCCTTTAGAATATAACCCAATACGAAATGAACACTTTCCGATATGGCATTGATAGACTTACTTCTTCTTTCGCTTTAAAACTTGCAAGAAAAGAGGTAAAAGGGATTTTGACTGAGGAGACCAAATCCAAAGTGATGAAATCCAGTGAAGCAGTTCAGCAAATTGCAAAGGGAGATAAAGCGGTTTATGGGATCAATACAGGATTTGGCCCTCTATGTACCAGCAGGATCTCCGAGTCTGATACCCGAACTCTTCAGGAAAACCTTTTGAAAAGTCATGCGGTAGGACTCGGGGAACCCATTCCTGTAGAAATTTCCAAACTGATGCTGGTTTTGAAGGTGCAGGCGCTTTCACAGGGGTTTTCAGGCATTCAGCTGGCTACTATTGAGCGAATGCTCTGGATGTTGGAAAATGATATGATTCCTGTGGTACCACTTCAGGGTTCGGTAGGAGCATCAGGAGATTTGGCTCCACTTTCCCACCTCTTCTTACCCTTAATTGGATATGGAAAAGTACATTTGAAAGGAGCAATCATTTCAGCTGAAAAAGCCCTTCAATCCTATCACCTATCCCCCATACAACTTGGTCCAAAAGAAGGTTTGGCTCTCATCAATGGAACCCAATTTATTGCCGCATTCGGAGTTAAAGTGGTGGATCGATTGCATAATGTACTCACCCATGCTGATATTACAGGCGCCATGATGATTGAAGGATTGATGGGGTCCATTAAACCTTTTTCGGCAGAGCTTCATCAATTGAGACCTTACCCTGGAAATAAACACACTGCACAAACCATCTTAAATCTACTCCATGAATCTGAGATCGTGAACTCACATGCGAATTGTGCCCGGGTCCAAGATCCATATTCATTACGTTGCATGCCTCAGGTACATGGAGCTTCCAGAAATGCCTGGTTACATTTAAGGGATGCTATAGAGACTGAAATCAATTCAGTTACAGATAACCCCGTTGTACTGAATGCAGAACATACGATTAGCGGGGGGAACTTCCATGGGCAGCCCATTGCCCTACCTTTGGATTATGCTTGTCTGGCGGCTTCCGAAATAGGAAACATCGCAGATAGAAGAATTTACTTGTCCATAGAAGGAGATACTCCAGGCGTACCAAAATTACTACTTAAAGAAACAGGCCTGAATTCAGGTTTGATGATTCCGCAATACACTACGGCAGCCTTGGCTTCAGAAAACAAGGGGCTTTGCTTCCCTTCCAGTGCGGACAGTATCCCAACTTCCCTTGGGCAAGAAGATCATGTGAGTATGGGATCTATCGGGGCAAGAAAAGCGCTTCAAGTAATTGGGAATGTGGAGAAGATTCTCGGAGTGGAACTGTTCTATGCAGCACAAGCCATGGATTTCCACGCTCCAATGAAATCAGGAAAAATCATGACCGCCATTTATGAGCACGTTCGTACCAAAATTTCTCCAGTGGTCTCTGACCGGGTGATGACCGAGGATATGGAAACTGCGATCGAACTGATTCAAAGTGGAGAGTTAGTGGAAATTGCGAAACAAGTAGCCATTAAAGAAGGCTTGGCTTTTGAAACGGAATGGAGTGAATTGTTCACCTATTAAAAAATTTCAACATGAATAAGCAAAAATTAATAGGTCCTTTTCATCAGCTGTTGACATTGGATAAACTTCCACTTAAGGGGCCTCTTAAAGACGAAAGCCTGGAAATCATTCAAGAGGCGGGGATCCTGATTCAGGATGATCAAATTATTGAAGTTGGAAACTTTGAGGAGTTAAGATCAAAAATCACCTTGGACCAGACCGAACTCCATCTTTTGGAAGGGGATTGCGTGGCAGTACCGGGTTGGATCGATTGTCATACCCACATCTGTTTTGGTGGAACCAGAGCCAGAGATTTTGCCATGAGAAATGCAGGGAAATCCTATTTGGAAATAGCCGAGGCGGGAGGAGGAATTTGGGATACTGTTACCCAAACAAGAAAACTAGACCTCATCCAACTCGCTGCGAACACCACTAAAAATGCTAACCAGCACTTAATGGAAGGGGTGACCACCATTGAAGTAAAAAGCGGATATGGCCTAAATCATGAAGAGGAGTTGAAAATGCTAAGGGCAATCAAAGAAGCGAATTCCAAAACCCCCGCCGATTTGATTTCCACCTGCTTGGCAGCTCATATGAAGCCTAGAGATTTTGAAGGGACTAATGCAGAATACCTAAAGCTAATTGGAGAGACCTTACTTCCTCAAATCAAAATAGAACAGCTTTCTAATCGGGTCGATGCATTCATTGAAAAAAGCGCATTCTCTTCGGAAGAAATAGAACCCTATTTCCAAAAAGCTAAAGAATTTGGATTTGATATTACAGTCCATGCGGACCAATTCACGGCTGGAGGGTCTGAAGTAGCAGTAAAATTCAACGCAAAATCTGCCGATCATTTAGAAGCATCGGGAGAACATGAGATTTCTTTGCTTGCCCAAACTGGTACCATCGCCGTTGCATTGCCGGGAGCAAGTTTAGGCCTTGGCTGTGATTTTACTCCTGCCAGAAAATTATTGGACAAAGGAGGTTCTTTGGCAATTGCTTCCGACTGGAATCCGGGCTCGGCTCCCATGGGAGATTTAATTACTCAAGCATCTATTCTTGCCACATTCCAAAAGTTAAGTACCGCAGAGGTCTTAGCCGGGATAACAGTACGAGCTGCAGCAACTTTAAACTTATCCGACAGAGGTATTTTAAAACCAGGAATGCTGGCGGACTTTTCCATTTATCCTAGCAGTAATTACCAAGAGATTCTTTACCATCAGGGAAAACTCAAACCTGCACAAGTTTGGAAAAGCGGTAACCGAGTGACTGCTTCAGTAAATTAATCGAAGCACAAGGACCACCTATTTAAAAAAGATTCTTCTTCAATTCAACACATTTAATTTGATCATTCAAATGACTTTCCAAGAGCAAATTTCACAAGGTATCCCTAGCGTTTTACCTTCCAAAAAGGTAAGATGTGAGCAAATCAGTCATGCCCCAAAAAGGAAGGATATTTTAACTGAAGAAGAGAAAAAACTCTCGCTCTCCAATGCGCTCAGGTATTTTCCCAAAGAATGGCATTTCGAGTTGGCAGAAGAATTTCTCGCCGAACTCCAGGAATTTGGGAGAATCTACATGTACCGATTCATGCCGGATTATGAAATGAAAGCAAGACCCATCAGTGAATATCCTGCCAAGTCAAATCAAGCTGCTGCGATGATGCTGATGATCCAAAATAATTTAGATCCAGCGGTCGCACAACATCCCGAGGAGTTGATCACCTACGGTGGAAACGGGGCTGTCTTTCAAAACTGGGCTCAATATTTACTGGTCATGAAATATTTATCGGAAATGACAGAAGAGCAAACACTCCATGTCTATTCCGGGCACCCGATGGGACTATTCCCTTCTTCCAAGGAAGCTCCAAGGGTGATTGTCACCAATGGAATGATGATTCCTAACTATTCAAAACCGGATGATTGGGAAAAATTCAATGCTCTAGGCGTTACACAATATGGACAAATGACTGCTGGCTCTTACATGTATATTGGTCCACAGGGAATCGTACATGGAACAACCATCACCGTGATGAATGCCTTCCGTAAAAAACTGGGTGCTGGAAAATCCCCAAAAGGGAAACTATTTTTGACTGCAGGCCTAGGAGGCATGAGCGGTGCACAGCCCAAAGCAGGAAATATTGCAGGATGTATTACCATCTGTGCAGAAGTCAATCCTGCTGCTGCCAAAAAAAGGCATGAGCAAGGTTGGGTAGATGAGTTGGTCGAAAACCTGGATGAATTGGTCCTCAGAACTCAATTAGCCAAAGCCAATGAAGAGGTGGTTTCCATCGCCTACCTAGGCAATGTGGTAGATGTTTGGGAAAGATTTGATCAGGAAAATGTTTTTGTGGAAATAGGTTCGGATCAAACTTCGTTACATAACCCTTGGGCTGGAGGTTACTATCCTGTAGGTTTATCTTTTGAGGAGTCTAACCGAATGATGGCCGAAGATCCTGAATTATTTAAAGAGAAGGTTCAAGAAACCTTGAGAAGACATGCATCTTCTATCAATAACCATTCGAAAAAAGGAACCTACTTTTTTGATTATGGAAATGCGTTTCTATTGGAAGCCTCCAGGGCTGGGGCTGATATCATGGCTGAGAACGGCATAGACTTTCAATATCCAAGTTATGTTCAGGATATCCTTGGACCTATGTGTTTTGATTATGGTTTCGGACCCTTCCGATGGGTATGTACATCTGGGAATCCTGATGACTTGTCCAAAACAGATCAAATTGCAGCGAAAGTCCTAAAAGAAATCATGCAAAATTCCCCTTTATCCATCCAGCAACAAATGCAGGACAACATCACTTGGATCGAAGAGGCAGAAAATAATCGGTTGGTGGTGGGTTCCCAAGCCAGGATTCTATATGCCGATGCAGAAGGAAGGGCAAAAATTGCGAACGCGTTTAATCAGGCCATCGAATCCGGTGAAATCTCTGCTCCTATCGTACTTGGAAGAGATCACCATGATGTCAGCGGCACAGATTCTCCTTATCGAGAAACCAGCAATATTTATGATGGAAGTAAGTTTACCGCAGATATGGCGATTCACAATGTCATTGGGGATAGTTTTAGAGGAGCTACTTGGGTCTCCATTCATAACGGAGGTGGTGTAGGATGGGGTGAAGTCATCAACGGAGGATTTGGGATGGTCCTCGATGGTTCGAAGGAAGCAGAAAGAAAGTTAAATTCCATGCTTTTTTATGATGTCAATAATGGGATCGCAAGAAGAGCCTGGGCTAGAAATTCAGGTTCCCTGGAAGCCATTCAAAGAGAAATGGAAAGGACCCCAAATTTAAAAGTAACCCTCCCAAATCTGGTAGATCCTAGTATTTTGGATAAATTGCTTTAAAAAAAAGATGGGGCAAATTCACCAAAATCCAGAAACTTCCAATTGGTACGGTAGGAAATCCAATGCGATTGAGTATTGGCATCAAGCCAGTATTTCAGTAAATGACCTCCAATTCGATACCAATACCGAAAAGCCAAAAGTCGGAATCCTTGGTTATGCCAGCGAAGAAGGGGTCAATAGAAACCAAGGTAGACTAGGAACGAAAGCAGGGCCAAAAGCCATCCGGAATATGATGGGAAGTCTTGCTTTTCATCTTCCGGAACAAACCAGAGTTTTTGACTATGGTGATGTCATTACCCATAACTCGGACATGGAATCTAGCCATGACCTCATTTCTACAACCGTACTCAAACTTCTGGAAACCAATCATTTTCCTGTTCTATTGGGCGGTGGACATGATTTAGCTCTGGCTCATGCAAGAGGCGTTTATCAATACCTCAAATCCAAGGATGAAAAATTAGGTATTATCAACTTGGATGCTCATTTCGACCTGAGACCTTTAAACAATGGGAAAGGACATTCGGGATCCCCTTTCTTCCAACTTGCTGAGGAATTTAAAGATGATTTTCACTATTTGTGTTTAGGGATTCAGCGCTCCGTGAATCCAAAGTCACTTTTTAAAACTGCAGAAAGATCGAACTCACAATGGATGGTCATGGAGGATTTTCGGCTAAATAACTGGGAAGTCATCCAAGAGAAAATCTTATGGTTTTTGGATTCCAAAGATAAAATCTATCTCACGGTAGACATGGATGGCTTTGCTTCGGCCTATGCTCCAGGGGTCTCAGCACCATCACCAATGGGATTCGAACCGGACTTTGCCTTCAAAGTATTCGAATTAATCACCAAAAGCAAGAAAGTCATATCCATGGATGTGGTAGAGCTCAACCCGAATTTTGACTTGGATCATGCCACTGCCAGGCTTGCTGCAAGGTGTGCGGAATATGTAGTAAGAAAAATATTTTCTTAAGTCCGAAAGACAGAATTTCAATAGTCTGGAGAAACGTAAAACATCCAAAATTAAAAAAACCAACCAAAGCCAATTTAACGGAACCAATATTAATTATCATCTAATTAAGACAAAGATCCAATTCTTATTTTTTTAAAATTTTTGTTTTCACTAAACTATTTTTTTCCCAAATTATAGGTACTCTTTTTATGTTTTCATTTTCATACAGGTCAAATACGTTCCTGTTCACATAAACCTTTCTAATTATGGAATTCGATTTTGAGAAAATTTTGGACATGGTATACCTCTATGCCCCTAAGGTTCTGGGTGCCATTTTAACCTTGCTCATCGGCTTTTGGATTGCAGGTATTTTCGCAGGAAAAATCAAAAAATCGCTGACAAAAAGTAATGTTGACAAGTCTCTAGCCCCTTTTCTATCTTCTTTGATCGGTATCTCATTAAGGCTATTAGTCATTTTGAGTGCAGCTTCAATGTTTGGGTTTAACGTCACTTCATTCATTGCCATTTTTAGTGCATTAGCCTTTGCTATTGGCTTGGCTCTTCAGGGAAACCTTGGACACATGGCGGCAGGGATTCTAATATTATTCTTTAGGCCTTTCAAAGTAGGTGATTTCATCGTAACCAATGGTTACTCTGGAACGGTCCGGGAAATTCAGATTTTCAATACTATTCTGACCACACTGGACAACCGGGTCATTATCATCCCCAATGGAGCGATATCCTCCAATCCTTTGGAAAATTTGACTTCCAACCCAGAAAGAAAAGTTCCGATGACATTCGGGATCAGCTATGAAGCAGATATTGACAAAGCGAGAAGTATCATCGAAAAAGTTGCTGCCAATTGTGAATTTATAGACCATTCCCAACCGGTAGATATTCTTGTATCGGAGTTAGGCGATTCCTCTGTGAACTTTGCCGTTAGACCTTGGTGCAAAACTGAAGATTATTGGAATGTCCATTTTTTCATGCAGGAGCACATTAAAAAGTCCTTTGATGCAGCAAATATCGGAATTCCATTTCCTCAACGAGATGTTCATCATTATTATCCAGAAGGGAAAGCTTCCTAAAAGTTCATCCCAATACCCAAGTAAACAAAAAGACTGGAATTTACTTTTCCAGTCTTTTTCCATGCAATCCTCCCCCTCTCAATTCAATACCTTATCGCACATCACTCCGAGAAAGAAATTATATTTTTTAAAGTACTTTTCTTGCCAATACCCATTAAGAAAAGAAGTGCTATTCGTCACTTTTTTACGCTCCTTGAGAACTATGTTATTTCTTTCTATCAATTGATTATTAACGGGAAGACGTCAAGAAAAAACCTGGTAGAAGTTAGAAATCTCAAAGGATCAATGCTTCCCATAAAATCTCCACTGGGTGTTTTGCTTTCCTCCCGGTCCCATCTGCAATCTGATGCCTACAAGAAGTACCCGGAGCCGCGATGATGGTTTCAAGCTCTGTTTTTCTCACTGCCGGAAACAATACCAATTCACCCACCTGTTGAGAAACTTCATAATGCTCTGCTTCATATCCAAAGCTTCCAGCCATCCCACAGCAGCCACTAGGTATGGTCTCCACCGTATAATTAGCAGGAAGCGACAATATTTTTTGAGTCCAAAGTACCGATGAAAGTGCTTTTTGGTGACAATGCCCATGAAGCTTAATCTTCTTATTTTCGGAAGTAAAAGCATCCGATTTGATATTTCCAGCAGCTGCTTCCTGAGCCAAAAATTCATCGATTAACTTCACATGAAATTTTAGCTTTTTGGCAGATTCTACAAACTCCTTCCCAACAAGGCGAGGGTATTCATCTCTAAAACTCAAAATTGCCGAAGGTTCCAGACCTATCAAAGGAGTAGTTCCATCAATCAAGTTGGCGAACACTTTCACATTGGCTTCTGCATGCTTTTTAGCTTTTGGTAATAGTCCTTTAGAAATAGCAGATCGCCCGCTTTCCTGATGATCGACGAGTTTCACCTCATATCCCAGTTTTTTCAATAGTGAAATTGCTTGGATGCCAATTTGGGTATCATTATGATTAGTAAACTCATCCACAAAAAAGTAGATGGATTTAATGGTTTGCTTTGCTCCTGGTAATGTTTGATAATTCTTTTTGTACCACTTCCTAAGACTTTGATTGCTGATGGCAGGAAGATTTCGTTTGGGAGCAACCCCCAATACAGATTTCATCAATCCCCCTGTAAGACTGTTACTTAAAAAGAAATTAGCAATTCCAGGAACCAAGGATCCCAATTCATTCAGTTCATTGATATGGGCAAAGGCTTTGGAACGTAAAGGGATTCCATTGGCTTGTTGGTATTGATATTGAAATTCCGCTTTTAAGCTAGCCATGTCTACATTGGAAGGACATTCGGAGGTACAGCCTTTACAAGAAAGACATAAGTCCATGGCTTCCTTGATTTCAGGATGATCAAAGGCATTTTCCTTTTTATCCATAGTCAAAAATTCCCTCAAGGTATTGGCACGTCCTCGCGTGGTATCCCGCTCATTCCGGGTTGCCATATAACTTGGGCACATTGTGCCTCCCGAACCCGGTAATTTCCTACAGTCACCTGAACCATTGCATTTTTCAGCCATGCGAAGGATCCCTCCTACATTGGAAAAGTCCATCAAAGTTGGATGCTCCGGAGTTTTAGAATCTGGCTCATATCGAAGGAATTTATTCATAGGAGCCGCATCCACAATTTTCCCAGGATTGAAAATATTTTGAGGATCCCAAGTGAATTTCAAACGGCGAAACAACTGGTAATTTTTCTCTCCTACCATCAAAGGAATAAAAGCAGCCCGAACCCTTCCATCTCCATGCTCCCCGCTCAAAGAACCTTGGTACTTCTTCACTAACTCGGCAGACGCTTTTGAAATCTGATAGAACTCCTCCACATCTTTAGATTTTTTCAAATCCAAAATGGGCCTCAAGTGAATTTCCCCTGCTCCGGCATGGGCGTAATGAACGGGCTTTTGATTAAAGCCTTCCATCATCTCATCCACTTCATCGATGTAATCCGCCAAATCCTCAATATCCACCGCAGTATCTTCAATACAAGCCACTGCTTTGGGATCTCCCGGAATATTGGCCAATAAGCCCAATCCTGCCGAACGCAATGCCCAAGCAGCAGAAACCATGGCTGGCTCGATAATAGGATAGGCATACCCGATCCCTTTTAGTTGAAAATCCTCCACTAACTTCCTCCCCTTTTCCATGGCTTCCTCCAATGTTTTACCTCGGAATTCTACCATTAAAAGCGCTTCAGGATCCCCTTCTACGAAATATCGATTTTTGGAATATTCTATACTCTCTTTGGTACAGTCCAAAATGATCTTATCCATCAATTCCACCGCAGTGGCCGGATGTTTCATGGCTGTTTGGGACGCAACCATACTTTCATGAATCGTCTCAAAATGAGCAGCCACCACAATCTCAATTGGGTCAGGCAGAGGATCTAAACTGATTTTGATCTCCGTGGTAAATGCCAAAGTCCCTTCCGATCCCGAAAGAAGTTTACAGAAATTAAACTGCTCTTCTCCTTCAAAAACTTCCGACTTGAGCAATTCATCCACTGCATATCCTGTATTTCTTCGATGGATGGATTTTTTTGGAAACTGGGCATGAATTTCTTCTCTCGCTGCCGGGTCGCTTAATTCCTCTTCAATTTTTTTGTAGATAGCTCCTTCTAGTGTATCCAGTTGGGTCTTTTGTGCAAATTCTTCCTTGCTCAATGCCCCAAATTTTACTGGATTGCCATCGCTTAGAATGGTATGAAGTGAAATCACTTTATCTCTGGTGACCCCGTAGACAATGGAGGTAGTTCCAGAGGAATTATTCCCCACCATCCCACCAATCATTGCTCTGTTAGCGGTAGAAGTAATGGGACTAAAGAAAAGCCCATGAGGTTTTAAAAATCTATTGAGTTCATCTCTTACGACCCCTGGTTGCACTCTAACCCATTTTTCCTCCATATTAAGCTCCAAGATTTGCGTAAAGTGTTTGGACACATCCACCACAATGCCGTTCCCTACACATTGACCGGACAGAGAGGTTCCTGCAGTTCGGGGTATCAAGGATGTCCCGTTCACAGAAGCAAATCGGATCAACTTCTGGATATCTGATTCAGTTTTGGGAAAAGCTACTGCCAATGGCATCTCCCGATAAACGGAAGCATCAGTGGCATAAAGGGTCTTTGTCAGAGAATCGAATTGCAAGGTTCCTTCCAATTGGGAAGAAAGCTCCTGCAGTAAAGGCAATAGGTTTGAACTCATGCCCAAAAATAACTTTCCTTTAGAGATAAAGGAATATTCAAGGATAAAGAATTTTTGATTTGATTCAGATTATTTTAGAAAATTAGATTTGGAGTCCGTATCTATTCACGACTCAAATAAACTCCATTTATACACAATTGATCAGGAACATTATTTCATGAATTTGAAAATTGGTGAATTCCCTCTTTTCTTTGTGAGGTACACCCAAGCAACATATGTTTTTCTATCTCTCCCAATTCCTGAGTTTTTTGGCGATGCCCTTGACCATTATCTCTTTGCTCATTGTAGTTGGGGCAATTTATTTCCGACGAAAATGGGGCAAAAGGAGCCTTTGGGCTGGAATCCTATTGCTCTGGTTTTTCTCCAACCAATTTATTGCAAACCAAGCCATGTTGGCCTGGGAACCAGAATTCAAGGAATTCGATGAAGTGAAACCCCATGAATACGGAATTGTCCTGACCGGGGTCACCAACTTGAGTAAAACAGCATACGATCGAACGTTCTTTAATAAAGGGGCAGATCGGATTACCCATGCCCTCCAACTTTACCGGATGGGCAAAATCAAAAAAATCCTGATTACCGGTGGTCAGGGCTTGAATCCGGTCAACCCCCAATCAGAAGCAGAATTATTACAACGATTTCTGTTGATGACCGGAGTGCCTCCTGAAGATGTATTAATCGAAGACAAAGCAAAAAACACGGCTCAAAATGCGCAGTTTACCAAAGCTTTTCTAGAGGAAAATAAAATCGATACCAATCAGGAGTTTTTACTGATCACCTCGGCATTTCATATGTACCGCTCTAAAGGCTGTTTCGATAAAGTAGGATTGAAAACTGAAACTTTCCCCACTGATTATTACAGTTATGATGTAAAATTCAGCTTTCCTACACTGGTTTACCCTAGTCCCTCTTCCATCGAAAACTGGCACAAATTGGTGAAGGAATGGATGGGTATTACGGTTTATAAATTGGTAGGATATATCTAGGCACAAAGGAAGGAGTCAAACCAAGAGCGTTTTCTTGATCCCTGATTTTAATTGCTCCTCCACCCCTACTTGAGCAGCAAACTCCTCCCAACGCCGGATGGCGGCAGTAACTTTTGCAATTTTCTCCTTGGGCTTTTTGATATTCATCCTTTTGGCTACCTCTAAAAAATCTGTTTCAGAAATCCCCTCTCTTTTTCCATTCACTGTTAATGACTGGGTACTTACCCAAATGCTTCCAGGTCGGTAGGCATGGCAAATATCATAAGCTGGAGACAATGTCCATTTTCCTTTTTGATCCATTAGAAATGCAAAATTCTTGGTATGGTCATCACAATTTCTTGCCAAAACATTAAATACCATTCGGATGAACATCTGCTCTGCTTCTGGATAGGTGCATCGAAGCATCCTCATGGTTTCAAACACTTGTTCGTAGCTAAACTCTCCCACCCTGTTGAAATCAAAATGGCGGATACCACAGAGGCTTTGCATGTGGATCTTTTGACCATCATTCGTTCGATCAAATCGCTTGGTCATAAAATGAGCTCTTCCATTTTCTTCCAAGAGCTGACATTCGTTCATTTCTATTCCCGCTTCCAAAGCCATTAAATAATAGGCCATTTCTACCCTGCCATACCCTACTGTCACTCCAAATTGAGAATCATGCACACCGTCAAACTTGATAATCCAATAGGAAAACCCTTTGGGAGCTTTGACCTGCCCACTTTTTACGGCTCCCGTCTTTGGATTATAAGCAATGACTGCTTTTGCCCTAGCCCCTCCGGCAGAGGTCCCTATTTTTAGGATATCCGCTAAAGCTGACTTTTCCTGGCTACTGAGGTCCGATTCGAACCCTGCCCTTGCATTCAATATTTTTCCGGCAATTTGGACCAGACTATCTACTTCTATGTTCGTGGCCCTACGTACCTCTGTTCTCAAGGACGGCTTGATTTCCAAGGCGCCAACGCCTCGCTTTCCGATAAAACATAACTGCTCCACCGGGTTGAGACTATTTGCTGGCCGACCATTCTGTTGCAACCAGGTATTGATTAACTGGTTTCCGTATTTATCAGGAAGCATATCGGCCAATAATCCTGGCAGCCCCTTAAACGTATCGAATACATCTCCCCTGGATTTCCTTAGTTCTGGAAATGAAAAAACCCTTCTTCCTTGGGCCAAAGGCATTTTGATTGGAGATAAATCCAAGCCCGAACGGAGGAAGTCTTGATTAAACTCAAAGCTCCCTACCTGCTGGCGTTCGTCCCAAAGTACCGCCCCTGCCAATTGATCCCAAATCCATATTTCTGCTGCTACTACCATTCTGATGGAGGATTTTCTGCTGCTTTATCCGAATTACGAACTCGTTGCCGTTCATGCTTTTTTTGAAGCTTGATGTAATCCATGGGACTGATGGTGTTTTTCAGTTCAAAAGCTTCCAACCATTGCAATTGATCCAATACACGTAGCACTTGAATCATGGTGATCAGATTTACCTTCTCCCCTCTCTCCAATAAGCTTAAGGTAGATCGACTGATCCCGGCTTCTGAGGAAAGCTGATCTTGGGATTTATTTTGAGCAATACGCTCCGCTTTTACAAAGTCTCCTATCTGCTGGAGAATCTGAATATCGGTTTTAGTTTTATAATCCATGACTTGAAAATCATTCACTAACCATAAATATAAAAAATAATGAATGATAAATCATACAAATTATATTATATTTTTTGAATGAAAAATCATTCATAATAATTTAATAATACACTTAACGAATGATTTATCGTACAATTTATTTAAAAAATTCTTCTCTACTCCACTTCCAATCCCATTTCCAGCCTTTTTGTTCCAATAAAATCGGATGATAGGTCATGGCAGCTTTCGCTGAGCTCGCATTAAAAAATCGTTGATCATCTGTGAGAATCGCCTTCCACTGACCATCACTTTCCTGTTGGATCAAATCCATCACGGAAGAAGGAACTGAATCCGTAAAAGAAGCATCTTGCTTCAACAAGCGTTTCTTCAAACTCCAGTCCACCTCAAAACCTACACGTTGAACCTCGGGAGCCTGAACTCCTGGACTTTTCGCTTGTTCCTGAACAAAAAGTAAAAAGCTTCTCAACAAAGACAAACCGGGGTTTTGGAGATGGGAGGATCGAAAATCGATTGGCTCCAGACTGCTGATGACGTGCATTTTTTTCCTGGCCCTACTGATGGCCACATTCAGACGGTTTTCAGCACCTGACTTCCCGAGTAATCCGAAATTGGTTACCAACCTCCCTTCCCTATTGTGAGCATAGCCCAAAGAAAGGATAACCTGGTCAAATTCATCTCCTTGTACATTTTCGATATTTCGAACCTTGATCCCTTTATCCTGCACCCCCGAACTCCAAAGTACTTCCCGAATCAACTCCATCTGGAAATAATTGCCCGTCACCACCCCAATGGTGTCTTCAGGATAATTCAACACTACATCTTTTACTTTTTCCAATACCGCTTCGGCTTCCTGTCTATTGATTTGATTTTCCCATATGCCTTCTACTTTTTGCCAGGTAAATGCTGCATGTTTGCATCTAACTGTACCATAATCAGGCAAAGTTTCTAGTTGATTTTCGTAGAAATGTGAATTGGAAAAATGGATTAATGCAGGATCCGTAGATCTGTAATGCCCTTTTAACTGTCGCTTTTCAAAGAAGTATCCAGCCAGTTCCAGCAATGATTCCGATTCAAATGCCACTCCCTCCTCCTCTGAGTCCCATTTGACTTGATAGAAATCAGAAGGCTTTAACTGCTTGGAATCCCCAGCAATTACTACCTGCTTTCCTCTTAACATCGCAGGCAGCCCTCTCTCCACTTGGCATTGTGAGGCTTCATCAAATATTACCAAATCAAATATGCCTTGGGAAATATCCTGGGTTGGAAATACCGCTGAGACCGTTTCGGGACTGGCCAACCAACAAGGCAAGACACGGAACACCTCCTCTCCCAACTCACTGATCACTTTACGAACTGGCCATTTTTGACGCTTTTTATTGACTTGATGTGCTAATTCCCGATAGGTTACTCGGTTCCCCAATCGATTAAACTCAAGACCGGAACTCATATGCTCCCGAAGCCGGAGCATAGCCACATCTTTGGCCATCGCTCTTTTTTCCAAAATAGCAGTTTTCAGTTCCTGCATTTGATGGAATAGCTTCATGCCACCAGCCTCAGCAAGAACTGGATTCCTTTTCTCGATTTCTGAAATCCAACTAGAATACCAAGCGTTCTCAAACACCTCAACCTGAAACTCAGTGTCAACTTTTGGATACTCCCTCTGTAAATTTTCGGCAATTTTCCTTTTCGATAGCTCCCAGTTTTCTAAAAATTGATCAAATGCCTTCAACTCGGATAATTCCTGAAATAAATTCGCATGAGGAACTTTCTGTTTCCGGAACAAAATCTCTCCGATTTGCCAAGGAGAAAAATACATTTTCCAGGACATCATTTGTTTTTCAAAGCTGTGGACCTTTCTCTGTACCTGTTTTAGAAAGATGGAAAGCTCTTCAGGCTTCTTTTCAAATTTTCTCCAATTGTGGAAGGATTCTAACACCGGAATATTTATCCATAATTCTTCCCAATAGAGTAGTTCATTCAATTCCTTTTGGTGCTTTTCTAAACTTTCTAAGGAGAGGTTCAGTGTTGAAAAACTAGGAAGAGCAGTAATTTCAGATGCCATGTCGGCTAATTGATCCAATTCATTCAACAACACTCTTAGGTTTTGAAGATTGAATTTCAATCCATTTTGGTCTAACCAAGCAGCAATGTTTGGATACTTACCCTTTGCAAAATAAAGCATCCATCGATCCTTCCAATGTTGAAGCTTCTCTTTTAACATGACAGACTCCTCCATTACGGCAGGCAAATTTTCTGGCAGATTCAGGGAGAGGGAATCCAATCGGTTTTTTGATAATTTGGTCCATTCCTGAATCTTTTTCAGTTCCTTTTTCCTTTTTGGAAATAGCATCAATTCCAAAGCAAGTGAAGGATTTCCCAATTGGTCGAACCCTTGAATCACTTCTTCCAGCTTATCTGAAATGGCATCATTCTCCAACATGTATTTCAGTACCCCCTCCCAGCTTGTCTGATCAGAATGCTCAGGAATATTTTCTGTATAAAAATTATCCAGTGATACCAAGATTTCTTGGACAGAAGCGAAATGTTGAGAATCAACATGAGCAAAAGAGTTTCTATGTTTCCAAAAGGTCGAGGTGAATTTTTCTGAATAGGATTTAAAAATTCGAAACTCACTTTTAAATTCATTGGCTTCTTCCCAGTTCAATTGAAGCAGTCCAGCATCATGGAGCAACCTTGGGCTACTGGAACCTCCAGACATCAAATACATGGCCTTGATGGGCAATCCCGCTTGAGTACTATCCAGTAAACTCTCCCTTAAATCTTCAAATTTGGAAGAAAGTGATTCAATCATTTTGGACCGAAGTGAAATTTCCCTCTCCAAATGCATGGAGTCAATCCCTCGGTTTAATTCCTGATACTGTTCTATAGAATCAATCTGTTTTTTGATTTTTGCGAACAGTTCCTTTTGATCGGCTCTATAATCATGGACCAAGGCCAAGAACTCTCCAAAACCTGCCTTATGCATTCGCTCATACACCACATCCAACGCCGCTCGTTTTTGGGAAACCACCAACACCTTTTTTCCTCTGGAAATGTAATCTGAAACCAAATTCGCAATGAGCTGGGATTTCCCTGTTCCCGGAGGCCCCTCTACTACCAGACTTTTCCCCTTCCGCACGGAATGTAATACCTGCTCCTGCGAAGAATCCAAAGGAAAAACCGGAAACAGGTTGGACTCCTTAGGATCAGGCAATTCAGCATCCAATGCAAAGAACTCCTGAAACACCTGTTCTAAATCATGATTTCCATAATGCTCCAATAGGTATTCATATTCCTTAAACAGAAAACTTTCTTTTTGCCCATATTGCCCAAGCAGAGCATAGGGTTTCAAACTGATTTTTCCATCCTTGAATTGATCTTGATCCAAAGACTTCTGGGAATTTGGAAAAAAATGAATCTTGTCTTCAAAAAGTGCAGAATGAAGTTGAATAGAGAATGTATCCTGAATCAATTTGGACAGGCCAGTTCTAAATTCCATGGGATCTTTGGACAGGGAGTTTAGTTGCTCCTCTAGTTTTTCAACATCCAATTCATGTTGGTAAGCCAATTGATAGGCCAATAAAAATGCAGGATTGATCTGCCACTCGCCTTGAATGCAGAGGTTCCATTGTTCTTTTTCTTTCCGAATGGCTACCGGATGCATCAGCAATGGCGCTCTAAGCACCTGCCCATTCATCATCTTGCCTTCTACAAAAAGCCAAGCAATAGCCAAGGTATGCTCCCCGGTTTCCTCTTGGGTCAACTGGTCCCTAAACTGTAATTTGGAGAGTGCCTTGGAAAGTTGGTTGCTGGAAGTTTGTCGAGGGTCAGCTATTGGAATAAGAAAAATAGATTTCTTTCCTTGAATCGCTTTTCTTATGATCTCAAAAGCTGGCTCCCCATTTAGGAAATCAAATTCTTGAAGATCTAGAAATCCACTTCCTTCAACTTTGGGGATGTACAGCGACTTGTTTTTTGAAGACAAGTCAGTCAATCTATTCAGGTAGTTTTGAAAGATCGATTCTCCCATTTATTTAAAAGGCGAATCTGGTTCCTTGGCCATTTCCCGATAAACCATACCATCCATGATTCCGGGAATCCACTTATTTAAAAATACGGCGAGTTTGCCTTGGGTGGTTAAGACTAAATCTCTTTTCCTCTTTTTGGTAGCTTTCAAAATGGCATCTGCCACATCTTCTGGGGACATCATATTTGATTCATCTCTGGGTGATTCACCTTGAGAAGCCCCATGGGCCGTAAGTGCATTGTTCCGAATATTGGAAGCAGTAAATCCCGGAGACGCAACCAAAACATGGACTCCGTTATGCATGACTTCCGTTCTAAGCGATTCAAAAAATCCATTCATCGCATATTTACTAGCCGTATATGCAGTCCTGGCAGGAGTTCCTCTAAATCCATTAATGGAAGAAATCCCAATAATAGAACCTTTGTTTTCCATAATAGAAGGTAAACAATATTTCGTCGCGTAAATAGTTCCCCAAAAATTGGTGTCCATTACCTTCTTAAAGACATCCAAATCCAGATCCTGAAATAAGGCCCGCATGGAAATCCCAGCATTATTGATCAAAATATCGATTCTACCATAGACGGCTAATACTTCATCAGCCATTTTTTGGTTATCCAATTCAGAAGCAGCGTCCGCCAAAATTGCCAAAACATCAATTCCTGCTTCTTCCAGGATTTCTCTTTCAACCGCTAATTTCTCAGCATTTCTGCCTGTAATAGCAATTTTTGCACCTTCTCGACCAAATGCATACGCGCAAGCAGCACCAATTCCTGAAGTTGCTCCTGTAATTACGACGACTTTGTTCTTAAATTCCATGGGTTTACGATCTTACAAAGATAGTCAAAACAAAAAAAATGAAAGGATCGTGCCACCTTTTAAACATGGATTTTCTTTGGCCCTATGTTTTTCCCTAATTTTGCGCCCATGTCGCGGAAAATGAAAAATAAAATAGTCACCAATCTTCAAATCGAACGAATTGCTTCGGAAGGTAAATGTGTGGGACATCATGATGGAAAAGTCGTGTTTGTATCCGGTGTTGCACCTGGAGATGTGGTAGATGTTAGAATTACGAAAGGAAAGAGTTCCTTTATGGAAGGAGAACCTGTTGCCTTCCATCAATATTCTAAAGATAGAATTGACCCTTTTTGTTCCCACTTCGGCACTTGCGGTGGCTGTAAATGGCAACATATTAATTATGACTTGCAAAAAACCTACAAACGACAACAGGTGCTGGACCAATTTCAGCGAATCGCAAAAGTAGCACTACCGGAAGTACTACCTACGCTAGGTTCCGAACAAATCCAATATTATAGGAATAAATTAGATTTTACCTTCAGTAATAAGAAATGGCTTACTCTGGAGCAAATCAGGTCAGAAGAAGATTTTGATCGAAATGCCTTAGGTTTTCATATTCCCAAAATGTTTGATAAGATCATAGATGTAGATCATTGTTATTTACAAGGTGGAATTTCCAATGATGTTAGAAATGAATTGAGAAGTTTTGCCCTGGAAAATAAGTTGTCATTCTATGATATCCGAAATCAGGTGGGATTGCTAAGAAACCTGATCATTCGCACTACCAGCACCGGACAAACCATGGTCATTGTGCAATTCGGAGAATCTGACCCCGAGTCAATTGATCAAGTGATGGATTTCCTGAAAAACAGATTTCCTGAAATCACCTCTTTGCTCTATGTAATCAATACAAAGGGAAATGAAACATTTCATGATTTAGAGTTAGTGACTTATGCCGGACTTCCCTATATCGAGGAAGAAATGGAAGGCTTAAAATTCCGAATCGGACCGAAATCCTTTTATCAAACCAATTCAGAACAAGCCTACGAACTCTATAAAGTGGCCAGAAACTTTGCCGATTTGAAGGGAGATGAGGTAGTATACGATTTATATACAGGGACAGGAACCATTGCCAATTTTGTAGCCAAAAAAGCGAAACAGGTGATCGGAGTGGAATATGTGGAAGCAGCAATTGAGGATGCCAAAATCAATTCTCAAATCAACGGCATTGAAAATACCCTGTTTTATGCGGGTGATATGAAGGACATCTTAAATGAAGAGTTCATTCAAAACCATGCTGCGCCAGATGTCATCATTACGGATCCTCCTAGAGCGGGAATGGATGAAAAAGTGGTTCAGATGCTGCTTCGCCTAGAAGCTCCAAAGGTGGTTTATGTTTCGTGTAATCCTGCTACTCAGGCAAGGGATGTAGCACTTTTGGCTGAAAAATACGATGTCGTAAAAATCCAACCTGTAGATATGTTTCCACAAACCTACCATGTGGAAAATGTGATCTTGTTGACCAAACGAACTTCTTAAATTGGATGATCTCCAATTCTGAATAGGCCAACAAAACTGGTGGATGGATGAATTGCATTCCTGGAATTTGTTGACCAAGGTCCAAACCTGATTTAAATCAAGTTTTCAAGCCCTAACTTTTCCAAAAAACTGGGTTAAATTTAAGTGTGCCTCCATCAATCTGAAAGAGGCACACTCCTTTAACCTGAGTTTATCACATGTGGGAAAACTTTGATCTTTGGAAATTTTTAGCCGGACTTGGGCTGTTTCTTTATGGAATGTCCCAATTGGAAAATGGTGTCAAAGAATTAGCCGGAAGAAGGTTCAAAGTTTTTATTAAAAAACACACGAAAAACAAGTTTAAGGCTATTCTGACCGGGACTGTGGTGACCGCCTTGTTACAAAGTAGTTCGGTGGTATCGCTCATGCTTCTTGCTTTTGTAGGAGCAGGAGTGATCAGCATGAAAAATGCGTTAGGCATCATCCTAGGCTCTAATCTGGGCACCACTTTTACCGGTTGGCTCGTAGCCACATTAGGTTTCAAAGTAGACATCGAGCATTTCATCATGCCTTTTATAGCCTTAGGAGGTTTATTGGCAGTACTTTTTCCGAAACGCCCTCAGCTCTTCAACACAGGACTTTTAATTCTGGGATTGGCCTTTCTCTTTCTTGGCCTGTCCTTTATGAAGGATAGCATTTCTTACTTAGCTGAAAATTTTGATATCAGCATCTTTGCAGATTATGGTCCCTTCGTATTTTTATTAGTTGGGTTTTTCTTTACGGCTCTGATCCAATCCAGTTCTGCTACCATGGTGATCACTTTAAGTGCTTTGAATGCTGGAATCATTGAATTTCATGCAGCTGCAGCCTTGGTCATCGGTGCTGATTTAGGAACCACTATCACTGTATTATTGGGAGGGTTTCAAGGGACTGTTTCCAAGAAAAGAGTTGCTCTAGGCCATTTCTTATTTAATTTGGTCACAGATATCCTTGCGTTTCTATGCATGGGAATGTTAATCCTATTTATTACCGATGTACTCCATATTCAGGATAAATTATTTGGACTGGTAGTCTTTCACAGCTTGTTTAACCTTTTAGGGATCATCGTATTTTTCCCATTCTTGAAACAGTTTGCTGATTTCCTGAATAATAGGTTTTCAAGCGGAGACGAGCGAATAGGAAAATTCATCCATGACACACCTGTTGAGGATCCCGAAATCGCTTTGGAAGCTTTACGAAATGAAACCGGACACCTGATTCAATTGGTTCTTAATTTATGGAGGATGGCATTCCTACAACAAGAAAACAAGGTCTCCAATCCAAAAAGCAGGAATTTTTTTAAACCAAAAGAAAGATTCAAGGACTATTATTATCAAATCAAGCAACTCCATGGTGAAATGATTAACTTCTATGGTGATATTCAAAAGCAGTCTTTAACGGAGGAGGAATCTCTGAAGCTCTCGAGAAGTATTTCAGCAACGGGAAATGCACTATATGCAGCAAAAGATATCAAAGACATTGAACTTGATCTTTCCAATTTCCGAAAGTCAGGCAACGGGACCCTCAATACTTTATATTCCCAATTCAATGAGGTGAGTCATATGATGATTAACCGGACTGAACAATTTCTATTGTCAACAGAAGAAGGTTTGTTTTTAGAAGACTTAGGAAAACTGATGCTGGACAACCAGAAGAATTATGATAAAATGTTGGAAATGGTCTATGATCATTCCAATAGGAAACATTTGGAAGAAGAAGAGATTGCCACGGTTTTAAATGTTAATAGAGAGCTGTACTCTTCTTGCAAGTCCATCATTTTAGTGCTCAAAGATCAAAAGTTGAACCCAGAGCAGGCAGTCCAATTTGAAAGTCTACCTCCATTTAGATAATTTATTGCTATTTATTATTCAATAGTGCCCTGAGAAAATCTAGCTTTTAGTTTTTATAACCACAAACTTGACTCGTGATCAAACCAGCAAAACTTTCTATAGAAGAGCTGTTAAAAAGCTTCCAAGTAGATCCTACTAAAGGGTTGACCGAAGAAGAAGTTTTGAAAAGAAGGTCAATCCATGGTTTGAATCAGATTCAGCCCGCAAAAGCTCGCTCTGCTTGGAGCATTTTCATCGCTCAATTTAAAAATCTGATTGTAGGGCTGTTAGTGGTTGCGGCACTTGTTTCTTTCTTTTTCGAAGATTATTATGAAATGATTGCCATACTGGCGGTGATCCTAATCAATGCTGTGATCGGCTTTATTTTGGAATCCCAAGCTAACCGGTCCATGCATGCACTAAAGGCACTGGAGCAACCCACTTCAAAAGTTATTCGGGAAGGTAAAGTAATTCAGATTCCATTTCAAGAATTGGTTCCAGGGGATTTACTGTCCGTGGAAGCAGGAGACCTAATTGGAGCGGATGCCCGGATTTTAAAAACCAATGCACTTGAAGTAAATGAATCTGCCCTTACTGGTGAGTCTTTGCCCACCATCAAACAAACTGCTGCAATTCCAGAAGATGTTTCTATAGGAGATCAAAGTAACATGATCTTTAGAGGAACGTCCGTGACGAGAGGTAATGGATTGGCCGTGGTGGTATTCATTGGAAAGGAAACTCAAATTGGAAATGTTTCTTCCATGATTGAAGAGGCACAAGAAGAAGAACTTCCCCTCAATAAAAAACTGAACAAGTTCAGCAAAACTTTAATCTGGTTGAGTTTTGCTATTATGATCCCTTTCGTCGGTATTGGACTTCTTCAATCCAAGGAACCCTATCTATTGATCGAAACAGCCATCGCCCTGGTTGTAGCAGCCATCCCAGAAGGATTACCCATTGTGGCGACCATTGCGCTTGCCAGCGGCATGCTTAGGCTTTCCAAAAAGAAAGTGCTTGTCAGTAAACTGGCTGCGGTAGAAACACTGGGAAGCACCAATATCATTTTAACCGATAAAACTGGAACCCTGACGGAAAATCACTTAAAAGTACTGGAGACACTTCCAGAATTATCAAAATTAAACCAATCCGAAAATTTACTGACCACCTTGGTTTTGTGTAACAACGCTGAGCTTAATGATCAAAATACAGATGTTGGAGATCCTGTTGAAATCGCATTACTGAAATGGGCGGAAGAAATTGAACCTAATTCAATTCAAGAAATCAGGTCTGTTTGGACCAAAACCGATGAACTCCCTTTTGAAAGTGAAACCAGAATCATGACCACTTTTCATCAAAAAGGAAAAGAGCTTCGTGTTTCTTTGAAAGGGTCCACTACTGAAGTGCTTAAAAAATGTAAGTTTTTTGAGGATGAGGGAGCAATCAAAAACCTGAATGAAACCGGCATCCAATATTGGTTAGAGCAAACAGACCTGCTTTCTGCAAAAGGGTTGAAGGTCTTGGCAGCAGCTTTCCAGGTCCTTGAAGAATCAAGCCCAACTAAGGAAACCCAATTTATACTAGCTGGACTGGTAGGGCTTCAGGACCCTCCCAGACATGATGTGTTAGACTCCATTACTGAATTCAAAAACGCTGGGATCCGGGTAGTCATGGTTACTGGTGATCACCCTGAGACTTCTAAAGCGATTGCCAAAGCGATTGGATTGATGGATCAACATGATCAGCATGTTATTCAGGGAAAAGACCTATTATTTGATTCAGAAAAGGCTGCTGAGATCTTAGATACCTCTGTTTTTTCAAGAGTAAGTCCGGAACAGAAGCTTCGATTAGTAGCGTTTTATCAATCTCAAAATATGGTAGTAGCCATGACAGGAGATGGTGTGAACGATGCTCCTGCCCTAAAAAAAGCAGACATAGGTATTGCCATGGGGCTCAGAGGAACCGAAGTTGCCAAGGAAGCTGCAGACATGATTTTACAAAATGATTCATTCACCTCCATCACAGATGCCATTAAACAAGGCAGAATCATATTCAACAACATCAGAAACTTCGTTATTTTTCTGCTTTCCTGTAACCTAAGTGAGATTCTAGTGGTGTCAAGTGCAGCATTTTTAAACTGGGGCTCTCCTTTACTTCCACTGCAAATCCTCTTTCTCAACATCGTCACGGACGTTTTCCCTGCCCTAGCCTTGGGAATGGGTCAAGGAACTAAAAAAGATGTACTACAAGAACCTAGAACCATCAATGAACCTATTTTGACAAAAGCTTATTGGAGGTCTTTGATAGTTTATTCACTGACCATCACTTTGAGCATTCTGGGAGTTTATGCATACGCATCTTTCCAATTAGGGCTTAATGAGATCCAAACCAACAACGTAGCCTTTTTTACCCTGGCTTTTGCCCAACTGTTCCATCCTTTCAATTTGATCAAAAGAGGGGCTCCTATATTCCAAAACAGCATTGTAAGAAACCCCCATCTATGGGCCTCTATTATCTTCTGTTCACTGCTATTATTGGGGGCTAGTTTGATCAGTCCTATCAACCAACTTTTGGAACTTTCCTTCCCCGAAAAAGAGATGTGGAATCTCATTTTTATAGGTAGTTTATTACCCATCCCCCTGATCCATTTTTTCAAATTTTTGAAACTGATCAATTAAGTTTTTGAGCGCAAAATATTTCCAAAGAATGGGATCAAAAAGAAGCAATCAAGTGAGGTTATTTTTAAAAAATTTTTGGCTGAAAATCCCCATGAAATTGATGTAAAAAAACGGCTCAATTTTCAGATCAAATCAAGTGGCAATATTCTCTCAATTTATTCAATTCAAATAAACATGGAAATTGAGTCAAAATTGTCCGTACTTTGTTCTCAAAGGTTATCCAAAAAGGAAGTAAAAAATGGAATGAAAAAGCGGAACCTTGGTAGAAAAATTTGTGAATAAAAGACTCGAATAAAAATGATTTCAGATTTCAACGATCCAGAATTAAGCGGAAAATATTTAGGCACCATTACTCAGGATTTTGTGAAAATTTCTGACACTTTAAAGGAAGCCTCCTATCAGGTACGCTCTAGAAAATTTTCGGATTATCCGATTTTCCCAATCTCAAAAGAGATGCAACCCATTGGTAAAATATTTTTAGGCAAGGCTGAAAAAGACTTGGATTGGAACTATTTCATCACCTATGTAGATGAGTTTGTTCAGCGGAAATTAATCTCTGAGGAAGCACTCGAAGACTTTAAGAAAGCCTACAAAGACCCAGATGAGTTCTGCTGCCTATTTGTCATGGATGGGGCTTTCACCAGTTTTGTCTACGTACCTTACCCTAATGAATAGGCTATCTAAGTAGCATAAAAAAAGCTTTACCTTTGATTTAGGTAAAGCTTTTTTATTTACTGGATTTCAACACAATATACAAATCTATTTTAAGTCATAATTGACTACTTAAACTACTTAGAATTGCAAATTTTGAACACGAAGTTCATACTTAAGTAGTTTAGAAATGCTTCCAGCCCTGCGCCTTGATCTGTACGGCAGTTCCACTCTTTGTAACCAGGTATTTTCCTTCTGCTTCTTTTGTTATATGACCGATGAAATGGATATCTGGATGCTTTTCCAACTTCTTAAAATCCTTCTGATCGATGGTGAAAAGTAACTCATAATCCTCACCTCCATTTAGGACACAGGTGATGGGATCCAAGTTCAATTCCACTGCAGTATCAAATGTTTGCTTGTCGATAGGAAGCTTGTCCTCATAGATGGTTGCCCCTACCCCAGAAGCTTTGCAGATATGGAAAATTTCCGAAGCAAGTCCATCCGAAATATCCATCATACTAGTGGGTACTACACCTAGCTCTCCCAGCTCATGCACGATGTCCATTCTGGCATCAGGCCTGAGTTGTCGGCCGGTAACAACGGTGTATTTTTCCAGGTCAGGTTTCATGTCCGGATTGGCCAAAAACACCTGCTTTTCCCGCTCTAAAATTTGGAGTCCAACCAAGGCTGCACCAAGGTCTCCAGTGACACAGAGTATGTCATTTTCCTTGGCTCCGGAGCGGTAGGAAACCTGTTCTTTTTTTGCCTCTCCAATGGCCGTAATTGAGATCGCCAAACCGGATCTGGAAGCGGTGGTATCCCCACCGATTAAGTCCACTCCATAATGGTCACATGCCGCATAAATTCCTTCATATAATGCCTCCACTGCTTCCAATGAAAAACGGTTGGAAAGTGCGATGCTGACGGTGATTTGTTTAGGGATCGCATTCATGGCAGCGATGTCCGAAACGTTCACTGCAACGGCCTTAAATCCCAAGTGAGGTAGCGGTGCATAGGAAAGATCAAAATGTACTCCTTCCATCAACAAATCTGTGGAGACTACTTTTACATGGTCTCCAGCTTCAATCACCGCTGCATCATCTCCTATACCTTTGAGAGAGGATGAATTTTTGATAATTACTTTTTCGTTGAGATGGTCAATTAAACCAAACTCTCCCAAATCACTAATTTCTGTTCTTTTCTCTGACATATTATTTTTACAAGGTAACAAGCCCAAAGTCCAATGCTTTTAAAGCAAAACCATTGAGCTGATTATTGTTTACTTTTTACTTTTTTCTGCTATGCTGAAATCTCCTGGCAGAGTTCTACCAAAACACCATTGGTGCTTTTAGGGTGCAAAAATACCACTAATTTATTGTCCGCACCTAGTTTTGGCGTTTCATTCAGGATTTCGAACCCTTCCGATTTTAACCTTTCAACCTCAGCATGAATATCTTCCACATCAAATGCGATATGATGGACCCCTTCTGACTTCCGGTCAATAAACTTGGCAATAGGACTGTCCTCCCGAGTTGCCTGAAGCAATTCTACCTTCGTTTCTCCAACTTGGAAAAATGAAGTTTCAACCCCCTCACCTTCTACACGCTCGGTCTTGAAATGCTCTTTTCCCAATAAGCGCGCAAAAAGTGCATTGGATTCTTGGAGATTGGAAACAGCAATACCTATATGTTCAATTTTCTTCATTTTTAAATTTCTTATATTTGCCATTGAATTATTTTCAAGTAGCTGATGTTGCCATCACTACTGAACCATTGAATATAAAGTAAAAGCATAAAGATATGATAATCGTTTCTGACAAAGCCAAAGAGCGAATCCTTGAACTCAAAAGAGAAGAAGGTCGCCAAGAAGGAGAAAACATCAGAGTTTCTGTGAAAGGTGGTGGCTGCTCAGGTTTGATGTATGACTTGGGTTTTGATGCCAATACAGTAGAAACCGATCATGTATTTGAAGATAAAGGAGTAAAAATCATCGTAGACCGAAAAAGCTTATTGTACCTCGCTGGCACTACCTTGGAATTTACAGATGGGTTAAACGGAAAGGGATTTCAGTTTATTAATCCAAATGCCTCCAGAACATGTGGATGTGGAGAAAGCTTCTCCATCTGATTCATAATATCGCTTAAATCGCTTAAATAATAGAAAAGACAGCCTTAAAAGCTGTCTTTTTTTCATTTGTAAGGATTTACCTTTCCTTTTTCAATTTCCCATTCCCCAAAATCCACCTCATTCCTTACCTTTGCACACGTTAAATTTTACCCAAATTATGGAAGATCAAATCAAAAAAATTCAACTCAACGACCTACACCTCGCCATTGGAGGCAAAATGGTACCATTTGCAGGTTACAATATGCCCGTTCGGTATAGCTCGGATAAAGAAGAACATCTTTGTGTAAGAAATGGAGTGGGCGTTTTTGATGTATCTCATATGGGAGAGTTTATGGTGGAGGGCCCAGAAGCCTTGAACCTGATTCAAAAAGTAACTTCAAATGATGCTTCCAAACTGATCAATGGGCAAGCACAATACTCTTGCTTTCCAAATGAAACAGGTGGAATTGTAGATGACCTGATTGTCTACAAATTTGAAGATCAAAAATACATGCTGGTAGTCAATGCTTCCAACATCGAAAAGGATTGGGCTTGGGTAAACAAGTTCAATACCATGGGAGCCAAATTGACCAATATTTCAGATGAGATTTCTCTTTTCGCCGTACAAGGACCTAAAGCCATCGAGGCAGTTCAAGCACTAACTCCTGTAAATCTTTCTGAAGTAAAATTTTATCATTTCACAGTTGGTGAATTTGCCGGGGTAAAGGATGTGATCATTTCTGGAACTGGATATACCGGAGCCGGCGGATTTGAAATCTATGTCAAGAATGAGGATGCTGAACACGTGTGGAAAGCCATATTCGAAGCAGGAAAAGATTTTGACATCAAGCCTATCGGATTAGGGGCAAGAGATACCTTGAGATTGGAGATGGGATATTGCCTTTATGGTAATGACATCACAGATACCACCTCTCCCCTAGAAGCAGGCCTAGGTTGGATCACCAAGTTCACCAAAGAATTCACCAATTCAGAAGCTTTAAAAGCCCAAAAAGAAGCAGGTGTTTCTAGAAAACTGGTAGGTTTTGTCATGCAAGAAAGAGGAATTCCAAGAGGCCACTACCCTATTGTGGATGCTGATGGGGAAACCATCGGAGAAGTAACTTCAGGAACTCAATCCCCTAGTATGGAAGTAGGAATAGGTTTGGGATATGTAAAAACCGAATTCGCCAAACCTGGGACCGAAATTTTCATCCAAGTAAGAAATAAAAACCTAAAGGCATTGGTAGAAAAGCTGCCTTTATTGAAGACTCAATGAGAAAAGTAGAAATCTGCTTTAGCCCAGAATTAATTCATTTACATTCATTGCAAGGTAAAATCGTGGTGGTGGTCGATATTTTTCGGGCCACCTCCACCATGATTTCCGCATTGGCTAATGGGATAACAGAGATTAAAACGTTTGCGGATTTGGAAGAATGCAGAAGTATGAAATCTCAAGGATACCTGATTGCCGGTGAAAGAAATGGATTGACTGCACCAGGTTTTGAACTGGGAAATTCTCCAGTGGCCTATTTAAATGAAGCCTATTCGGGGAAAAAATTGGCGATGACCACTACCAATGGAACCTTGGCAATTTCCAAATCAGCTGAAGCAGATGAGGTTTTAATTGGTGCTTTCCCAAACCTAAGTGCCACCATTCAATACCTTCAGGGAAAAGAACAGGACGTTTTGATCCATTGTGCGGGTTGGAAAGGCATGTTTAACCTAGAAGACTCTTTGTATGCCGGAGCCTTGGTAAAAAGCCTGGAATCAAGCCATGAGCCATCTGAGGACGGGGCTTTGGCAATGAAAGCATTGTTTGAAAAAGAGGGCCATGATTTAAAGGGATTTTTATCAAAAGCCTCTCATGCCAAAAGACTTCAGAATCACAACATTGAATCAGACATCGATTTTTGTTTAACCCTTGACTTATTTTCCATGATTGGAAAGGTAGAAAATGGGACTTTAACCGGCAGTGAAATCTGAATCACTTAGCCAAAATCCCTCCATCAATCGTATAAGCGGCACCTGTAATCCAAGAAGCTTCATCAGACACTAAAAAAAGAGCAAGCGATGCGATGTCTTCCGGCTTTCCTAATCGCTTCATCAGCGTACTTTCTGCGGTTTGCTGAACAATCGTTTCCGGGTTTTCAAAAGCTTTTGCAGAATCCCAAATCAGGGGGGTATCCACCGGACCGGGACAAATGGTATTCACACGGATTTCCGGCCCATAATCCACCGCCATTTCTTTTACTAAGGCCACTAGAGCCGCTTTACTAGCACAATACCCCGCATGGTTAGGGAAGCTTTTAAAAGCAGCAATAGAACTATTGGCCAATATCGTTCCCCCTCCTTGCTTCTGCATCTCAGGAATTGCAAATCGGGATAAATAAAACACTGCATTCAAATTGGTAGCAAAGGTCTCTTGCCATTCTTCCAGAGAAACCTCAGTCACAGACCCTAATCCTAATTTTCCAGCATTGGTTACCACCATATCAAGTTGTCCGAATTGCTTGATTGCAGTTTGGACGAGCAATTCATTCACCTCTATTTTTCCTACATCACCCTCCACAAAAACTACCTTGCCCCCATGCAGTCTCAAACTTTTTTCCAGTTCCAACCCCACCTCTAAATTCCTACCACTGATGACTAAAGATGCTCCTTCCGCAGAAAATCGTTCTGCCATGGCCTTCCCCATTCCACTGGTAGCTCCGGTGATGATCGCAGTTTTTCCTTTTAACCTCATATTTTATAAATTTCTTTCGTTTGAAAAATAGACCAGATAAGTTCCCAAAGCAAAAATTATAGGAGACAAAAGATGGCTTTCCTCTTTATCTTACAATTAGCTTTATTAATGATCGCAAGGAAATACCGGTTAAATAAACTAGATTTTAACTTGCTTAAACCTGATTTAACTTTCTTTTCAAACTATCATCTAACCCATGCCTCGCATATTCACTTTCCTATTCCTTATTACTTTCTGTATCTCAGAAAACCTCCTTGCTCAAGATTCTGAGGACAAAAAACCAAACATACTTTTTATCGCGATTGATGACCTTAGGTCTGAATTAGGTCATTATGGAAATACCCAGATTCAAACACCGAACCTTGATCAATTAGCTGCCTCGGCAGTCAGTTTCACCAATCATTTTGTGCAAGTACCCACCTGTGGTGCCTCCCGAGCAGCAATGCTGACGGGCATGCGCCCGAGGAGAACCGCAGAACTCAGCAACCTCATTATGCAAAATGAATTTTCCGGTAGAGCCGAAAATGAAATACCAGAGACCTTTATCCATCATCTAAGAAGAAATGGGTACCATACGGTAGGTATTGGGAAAATCAGTCATTCTGCAGATGGATATGTGTATGAATACGAGGAAGAGGTTTCTACCAAAAGGGAATTACCCTATAGTTGGGACGAATTGCTTTTTGATGCAGGAAAATGGGAAACAGGTTGGAATGCATTCTTCGCCTATGCCGATGGTGAAAACAGGCAAAGCATGAACAAGCAAGTGAAGCCTTATGAAGCTGGGGAAGTAGATGATTTAGGTTATCCTGATGGCCTGACAACACAACTTGCGCTTGGGAAACTCAGGGAATTAAAAGACCAGGACAAGCCATTTTTTCTAGGAGTGGGATTATTCAAACCTCATCTTCCTTTTACCTCTCCAAAAAAGTATTGGGACTTATATAACGAAAACACCATCCCGATCGCAGCTAATCCCAACAAACCTCAGCATGTTTCTGAAAGCAGTTTATTGCCTAGTGGGGAATTTAATCAATATGCCTTAGGTGATGAGCATCCAGACTTAGAAACTGTGGCTTCTGAAGCTTATGCCAAAAAAATCAAACATGCCTATTATGCTGCTGCTAGCTATTCAGATGCACAGGTGGGATTGATATTGGACGAATTAAAAGCGCTGGACTTGGAAAAAAACACCATTGTCATCGTCTGGGGAGATCATGGATGGCATTTAGGGGAGCAGCAGATCTGGGGAAAGCATACCCTATTTGAAAATGCCTTAAATAGTGCTTTGATCATCAAAATCCCTGGAAAAGAAGAAAAAGCCAGACTTGAAAACAGTATCGTGGAATCGGTAGATATTTACCCTACCCTCATAGAATTAGCTGGAATTGAATCCCCCTATGATTTGGACGGAGAAAGTTTAGTTCCTTTGATTGAACAAGTAGCAACACCCATCAATCAAACCGCATATGGCTATTTCAAAAGAGGTATTACGGTAAGAAATGACCGGTACAGACTCACAAGGTATTTCCGAAACCAGGAACCTATTATTGAGCTTTATGATCATGAAAATGACCCTTTAGAAACCATCAATGTTGCTGCTCAAAACCCCGACATTGTCCAAAATCTCATGCCTTTACTGGAAAAAGGAAACACAGGGTTATATGAAAACCAAAACAGTGATCATTGACTTTTAATAGTGATCATTGACTTTTAATTTATTTTTTTTCAACTTATTAAAAACTTTTTAGTTATGATATCTTTTCTGGGGAGTTCTGAATTTGGTCGTGTTTTTTGGCTGGCTATGGATTGGCTCTTCTCTTCTTTTTAAAAGAAGGAGTAATAAACCAATCGAAACAAGACTCTATTCTGTAGTATTCATCTTAGGTCTAGTGAGTATACTGACAAGTAATTCAAAAAATGAGCGTGACGATCAGAAAAGCCCCGATCTGCCTGCTACTATGGAACATTTGGAGCTAAAAAGTACATTCACTCACCACCTTGATATCACTATCATACGAGATAAAGCATCTAACCATCTATTGCCTCAATTCACCCATGCCCAATTAACTGGATTTGTGGCAGGATTAAATTGGCGTCTTATGGGCTTAAATGAAGTTCAAAACCAACTTCAAATTAGTGGGGTGCTATCCTGGAAGTTAATGGGATTCGAATTGTACAATCAGCCTCAAACCTTTACCATCGATAACGATGAAAAGAATTAAACGCTTTTCACTTCAATTTTTCATTGTTTTTGTGTCGGTCCATATCACGGATATTCTTCTTCTCTAAATTCTTTTTTAAAGCTTCAGTCAAGTCTACTCCAGTCTGATTAGCAAGGCACATCAATACCCAGAGTATGTCTGCCATTTCATCTCCCAGGTCTTTTCCTTTATCTGATTCCTTGAAGGATTGTTCTCCATAGGTTCTGGCCATAATCCGAGCCAACTCCCCCACTTCCTCCATTAAAATGGTCATATTGGTCAATTCATTGAAGTACCGGACTCCTACCGTTTTGATCCAATGATCCACCTGTTCTTGAGCTTCCGAGAGCGTAATTTCTTTTTTCATCTGATTTTTCAATGGTTCCTAAAATAGAATATTAAAAGTACCAAGCTTGTGAACAGTAGAAAACAAATCTGCTTTTTTATCTTGCTTTATCTTTCTTAATAATTATCCCCTCTCCTATGTCTACCATGACAAGTGATTTATTAACTTTTACACTTTCTGTTTTCACAGGATTTTTTGCGATTATGAATCCAATTGCAAATGTCCCTATTTTCTCTTCCTTAGTTGAGGATGCAGACAAAGAGACTAAACGAAAAATCAGTAAGAAAGCTACTACTGTTGCATTCCTGATAGTATTTATTTTCGTTTTGTTAGGGAAGTTCATTTTTGAGTTGTTTGGCATAACCATTCCTGCCTTTAAGATTACAGGTGGGTTATTGATTTTTTTTGTGGGCTTTGAAATGCTTCAGTCAAAAAAATCTACCGTGAAGCATCTCAAAGAAACTGCTTTTGATGAGAATATTGCTATTTCCCCCTTAGCCATCCCCATCCTAGCTGGTCCTGGCACCATTGTAACTGCTATGAACTTCGTTTCTTCCGGCGATTTCATTCATATAGGGATTGTAATAGCAGTTTATGCCATCATGTGTATTCTGACTCATTGGGCATTTCGGTTGGGAGATAAACTGGTGCTTCGCGTAGGTAAGAATGTCATCACAGTAATCGGAAAAATCATGGGTTTAATCATTGCCATTATCGGAACCAGTATGATTATAGAAGGGATTAAAGTGGCATTCGACATCCAAGTATCAGGAATAAACTAATTTCAAAATCCAATGAAAGCACTCCTCTATGAATCGTTTCAGTCCACTCCTAAAATCACCAAGGTGAAAGACCCTACTCCCAGTTCAGACGGAGTAGTGATTGAAGTGAAGGCGACTGGGCTTTGCCGATCTGATTGGCATGGATGGATGGGGCATGATGAGGATATTGAATTACCCCATGTTCCGGGACATGAATTTTCAGGCATTATCTCAGCTATAGGTAAGGATGTAAAAAACTGGAATATTGGTGACCGCGTCTCTGTTCCTTTTGTTTGCGCCTGCGGAACCTGCCCTGAATGTGCTTCAGGAAACCATCAAGTCTGCGATGCTCAATTTCAACCTGGATTTACCCATTGGGGTTCCTTTGCTGAATATGTTGCCATCGATAGAGCAGATGTTAATTTGGTTGCTTTACCTGAACAGATTAGCTTCGAAACCGCAGCAAGCCTAGGATGTAGGTTTGCCACCTCCTTTAGGGCAGTAGTAGCACAGGGCAAAGTGACCGGCGGTCAATGGCTGGCTGTCCATGGATGCGGAGGAGTTGGGCTTTCTGCAATTATGATTGCCAATGCCCTAGGAGCCAATGTAATCGCCATCGATATTGATGAGGAGAAATTGAAATTGGCAAAATCAATCGGTGCAGTTTACAGCATCAATAGTCTGAGGGACCTAAACCCAGTCGAACAAATCATAGAGATCACAAAAGGAGGAGTACATGTGTCAATAGATGCATTGGGAAGCCCTACCACTTCTTTTAATTCCATTGCTAACCTGCGAAAAAGAGGAAAGCATATCCAAGTCGGCCTCATGCTGGGAGATGATAAACATGCTGCAGTCCCCATGAACCAAATACTTTCCAAGGAGCTGGAAATTTATGGGAGCCATGGCATGCAAGCTTATAAGTATCCGGAAATGTTGGAGATGATCTTGCAAAACAAAATGAACCCTGAATTATTGATAGGCCAGCATATCCGTCTGGACCAAGCCATTGAGGAATTGACTGAAATGAATAAATTTAAAGGAACTGGCATTACCATCATCAATTCCTTTTAACTAGTTCCCCTATGAATCCAAAGCCAAGTTCCATTGAAGAATACATTTCTTGGTTTCCCTCAGAAATACAGGAGAAACTTCGCATCATTCGGGAAACACTAAAAAAAGCGGTCCCTGAGGCGACGGAAGTCATCAGCTACCACATGCCCGCTATCAAAACAACCGAGGTATTGGTCTATTATGCAGCGATGAAAAATCATTTGGGGTATTATCCTACCAATCAACCCATAGAAGAATTCAAAAAGGAACTGGAAGGATTTCATACTTCGAAAGGAGCTATCCAAATTCCCTATTCTGCAGATTTACCCTTAAAGCTGATTGCTGATATTGCCATCTTCAGGAAGGAAATAGCGAAGCAAAATGCTGAATTGAAAAAAATGAAGAAAAAAGCTAGGTAAAGGGTTACCCTAATACTTTTTGGACGGCATTCAACAGGGAGTCTACCTCTGATTTCTGGTTATAAATATGTGTGGATATACGGATCGCGTTGATTCCTCCCTCTGGTACGATCCTAATTCGAAATCCTTCTTGACTAATTTCACGATAGGCCACCTCGTAATCCTTGTTTTTGGGTTTGAAGGAAACCATACAAATCCTGGATTCAGGCTCTTTTGGAGTAATAATTTCTACCTGATTATTCATCTCTGCCAAGCCATCATATAGCTGCTGGTTCAGATCCCGGATCCTGGATTCTATTTTTTCCCTACCGATTTCCTGATGAAAATTGATGGCGGCTACTACTCCTTTGATCATCGGTAAACTTTGGCTCCCATAATCATAACGATGAGCTGTGTTCACATATCCATTCAGCTCTAAGGGCACTTGATGCAGATCATATCCAGTTTCGGAATATGCGCCTACCTGAAATGCCTGCAATTGATCTAATAATTCTTCTCGAACATATAAAAATCCTGTCCCATTTGGACCCAATACCCATTTATGATAGCTGCTGGCATAAAAATCAACACCCAGCTCTTTTAAATTCAAGTCAAAGGTTCCTGCTCCATGGGCTCCATCAATTGCCGTGTAAATTCCTTTGCTTCTGGCAAAATCCGCGATCTCTTGAATAGGCATGACCAATCCAGTCGTACAGGTAACATGGGGAATGGCAATTACTTTTGTTTTGGGAGTAACCAGACTTTTAATCAAATCAAGGTTTTCCTCCCGTGTTTTTCCTGGCTCAAAAGGTTTCAGCACGATCCCATGTAATTTTGCCCTATTCAACCAAGGAATGGCATTTCCTGCGTGTTCATGGTAGGTAATCAGCACTTCATCTCCTGCCTTTAACGGCAAACCCCAAACCATGATATTAATCCCTTCGGTCGTATTATGAGTCAATGAAATTTCTGATTCCTTGATTCCAACAAAATCTGCCAACTGGGCTCGTAAAGGAGCAATATGCCCATATTCCCCAGAAGTATTCGTTTGTTCAAATGAGTCTTGCAATGCGTCTAAAACAACCTTAGGAGAAGGTCCAAATGTTCCATTATTCATATAAATGCGACTTTTAGTCAATGGAAATTGTTCCCTCACTTGCTCCCAAAACTCTTCCCCTCGAAGAGCTGGATTTAATCCATTTGCCTGAACCTCCCGGAAACCTACGAGTCCAGGAGCAATCACTCCGAGACCTAGTTGTTGCAAAAAGGATCTTCTACTCTTCATATCAGTTGGTTTTGAAATTCAAAAAAAATAGAATTTGATAGGGTTGATCAAATACTAATGAGCTTTAAATATAGAATAAAAATAATCTTTGATCTCCCCTCTTATTCAACAGATAGTAAAGAAACATACAAAATATCGACTTTCCTCCTTGATAAGAACTATCCTAGAACCACTTCAAATTATCAGGGATTTATCCTTTCAAAACATCGAAAATAATTGCATTTTAAATCTTTATTCAATCCTATAACCCAAGATGCCGCAATTCCTTTTTATTCTTTTTTTTACTTTTTTCTCAACTCTCAAGGTAGCGGAAGCACCTGAAATCTTTACCTCTGATCTTTATGCAAAGGAAAAAGAAAGAGTGGTTCGATTGGCAGAAAAATATGCCACATACAAACCCATTACTGTAACAGCTGAACAAAGCCCTAGAAGTGCAGGGGGAATTCATGATTTTTATTCGGAAGGGGATTATTGGTGGCCGGACCCTTCAAACCCATCCGGGCCTTATATTCAACGCGACGGACTCACCAATCCAGATAATTTCACTGCCCACCGAGAAGCCATGATCCGATTCAGTCAGATTTCCGGCGCATTGGCCTCGGCCTATTTGGTCACAAACGAAGCAAAATATGTACAAGCTTTAGCTCCTCACTTGAAAGCTTGGTTGATTGATGAAGACACCAAAATGAACCCGAGCCTACTTTATGCCCAGGCGATCAAAGGGAAGGTGACAGGAAGAGGAATTGGCATCATTGACACCATTCATTTGATGGAAGTGGCAAAAGCAATCGAAGCTGTTGAAAATTCAGGAGTGATTACAAAATCAGAGATTCAGCAAATGAAAGAATGGTTTGGGGCTTACCTTGAATGGATGACTACTCACTCCTATGGAATCGATGAACGAGATCATGGAAATAATCACAGTGTTTGTTGGGCCATGCAGGCAGCAGTCTTTGCCAAGCTAGTAGGAAACCAAGAAGTCCTGGATTTCTGTAAAGAGATGTATAAAAAGGTACTGCTTCCAGATCAAATGGCCCCTGATGGAAGCTTTCCTTTGGAACTCAAGCGTACCAAACCTTATGGTTATTCCCTATTCACTTTGGATGCTATGGCTACGCTTTGCCAGGTATATGCAGAGGAGCAGGAGCCTCTATTCCAATATCAAACCTCTGATGGAAAGTCTTTGGAACAAGGAATCACATTTTTATTTCCCTATGTAAAGGATAAAAACTCTTGGCCTTATCAACAAGATGTCATGTTTTGGGAGGAATGGCCCGTTCGGCATCCCTTTCTGTTGTTTGGCGGTATGGCTTTTGAAAAAGAGGACTATTTACAACTATGGAATCAACTGGAGGCGGACTTTGATACTCCGGAAGTGGTCCGAAATATGCCTGTAAGATTTCCTTTGTTATGGGTTTCCAAAAATAAAATAAACAGGCAACATCCGACTCCCAATTCTAATGCACAACTTCAACAATTCATTTCCGAAGGATTTGTCAGCTACAAGGATTTCGGGGCGATCGGAGATGGGGAAACGGACGATATGGATGCGATCATCGCTACTCATGAGTTTGCCAATGAGCATGACTTGAAGGTAAAAGCAAATGACAATTCAACCTTTTATGTGGGAGGATCGGATAAAACCGCAATCATCCAAACAGATACTGACTTTGGTTCAGCCAGTTTTATCATTGATGACCGAGCCGTCCAAAATCGTACGGCTCCGGTTTTTCTGGTCAGTTCTAAGTTACAATCCTATCCATTGGAAGGAATTTACAAACTCAAAAGAAACCAAGAGAAACTGGAGGTCTCATTCCCTGCACCAAGCCTAATCACCGTTACCAACTCCAACAAAAAACAATACATCCGCTTTGGATTAAACCAGAACAATGGTGCTTCACAGACAGATATTTTTCTAGTAGACACAGAAGGGAATGTGGATATGAATGCCCCCATTATCTGGGATTTTGAGGAAATTACTGATATCAAGGTGTTGCCGATAGATGAAAATGTTCTCAATATCAAAGGCGGTAAGTTCACTACCATCGCGAATCAGGAAGAATCCAAGTACAATTATTATAGCCGAAATATCTCCATCAAACGATCCAATGTGGTGGTCGATGGATTAGAGCACCGAGTGATTGGCGAAGGTGACCATGGTGCTCCCTATGGTGGATTCCTGAACATCAGTAACTGCGCGAATGTCACAGTCCAAAACACCATATTAACCGGTCATAAAACCTATCAAACCATTGGCAATGCCGGTAAACCCGTTTCCATGGGAAGCTATGATATTTCCGTCAGCCGAGCATTGAATGTTTCCTTTATTAACTGTAGTCAAACCAATGACATTGACGATCCCACTTATTGGGGAATCATGGGGTCTAATTATTGTAAAAATCTGTTGTATGACCATTGTACCCTCTCCCGATTTGATGCGCACATGGGGGTAGCTAATGCTACGATCCGTAATTCGACGATGGGACATATGGGAATCAATGCGATTGGAAGTGGGACCCTGCTTGTTGAAAACACCACTATCAGAGGAAGAAGTGTGATCAATTTACGTTCTGATTATGGCAGCACTTGGCAAGGAGCATTCATCATTCGTGACTGTACCTTTATTCCAAATGGAGGTAAACCATATAGTGCTTCCCTGATTAATGGGTATAATTCTGGCCAGCATGACTTCGGTTATACCTGCTACATGCCTGAAAAAATCACATTTGAAAACCTGAAAATCGAAGACTCCAATCATCCAGAGGGTTATCAAGGTCCTGCCATTTTTCACAATTTTAATCCTGAAAATAGTGATGCTTCCTATCAGGAAAAGTTCCCCTATGTAATCACAAAAGAGGTCATTTTAGATAATGTGACTACTTCCAGTGGGAAAGAGTTAAGATTAAGCGAGAATCCCTATATGTTTAGAACTGTGAAGTTGGTTACCAAATAAAACATAGGTTGAATGGACCTTTGGCTTCCCGGTTAACCGTTAGCCAATAACTTACTTCATAAAATTTCCTATTGGACCAGATTTCAAAGCCAACATGCTTTAAGTGAAGTCTTCGTTGTTAGTTGAATAACCAAGGAATAATAAGTAGAAAAAGAAAAAAAATTGAAAATCCATTACTTAGATTCTACGGTATACTCCAACTCCTTGAATCCGACTTCTCCATTGGGCGTCAAGGCTTCAAGAATAATGAATTTTTTTCCTGTGATATCAGAATTATAATAACTCAATTCCTCTTGCCCCATTTTCGATAATTCAATATTGTTTTTCCAAAACAACAAAGATCTGAGATCAGGTTTAATCAATTGTTCTTCAGTTAGAGCTGAGTAATCCATCTGTTCATATTCACGCATCGCTGAGAAAACAGGTAAGGAGGTTTTCATCACTCCCTCAGTGGCATTGGCCCCAAACAGGCCTTTCCCAGCATGAGTATATATGGCAATTACACTTCCAACTGGAGGAGCAGCCAAAGGATGTACCCAAGGAAAAACCTCCAAAAAGAGCTTGGGAAACCCTTTCGCATTTTTAATAATTTCAAAACTTTTCACTTCTGAGGGATCAATATTTTGAATCAGGTGATAATCATAATTCATAACAGGTATACCATCGACCACCACAAGCGTGAGCCCTCCACCATTTACTTTGGCATGTAAAAACCCTCCATTAACATTGATCCTGGTAACTGAAATCAATTCAGGATAATTAAAAAGTAATATACTATAAAGCCCATAAGACCATTTTTCTTCTTTGGATTCAATTTCAGCTCCATCTACGACATGAGTTGGTTTTCCGAATCTCTCCATCACTTCCTGTCTCTGCGGAGTCATTAAATAATCTTCTACCGTAAACTCTTCCAATTCGATGAAATTATTTGAAAGGTTAAAAGCCCTATCCACCGTATCTTTTTTCTGCTCCTTGATAATTACATTCCGTTTGATGCTATCCAATCTCAAGATTGTTTCTCTTTGATCAAACGAAATAGGTGGCACCTCCTTATCATCAAGAAGAATTGAAAAATCTTTCTTTTGCCCCTTTTCATCTACTGTTTGGACTAATGCATTTATTTCAGTTCCAAACATATCAGGAAGCAAGAAATTAAAGCGCCCCAAACTATCAGTTTGCTCCTGAAAAACACCGACCTGTTCTCCAAAAGTCATTAGGGTGACTTCTATTCTATTTATCGCTTTTTTCCTTAGAAAATTACCTTCCACCCTTCCTGAAACTCCAATAGTATATTCAGGGCTTACGTTCCCTTCTACCTCAAGTTGATGAAATTTATAATCGCTTGGTCTCTTTGTCATTAACCAAGTATCTAACTCCAGCGCATTTTCGGGCTGAATCAATGAGTCCTCATTTGCCAAGGAATAGTTAAAGTCACTAAATAATAGGGTTCTCGCTATTAAACTCTGTTGCTCCTTCTTGTATAGTGCATATAATTGTTCATCCAGAACTTTGACAGATAAAGTCGCATCCCTATTTCGGCCTTCTGAATCCAGCACGGCAACATTCAATTTTGTCAATTGACGCTGACTGTAACTTTTTAAATCTGTATTAGCTATTAGTTGAAGCCTTTCCTGGGGTTTTGGATTAAAAATGTAACGGCTAGCCAGGACCTTTTTATCTTGATCAAACAACGTTAAGGAGGATACACCTTCTGGAATAGAATCCAGAGGGAATTTTAAAAACATTTTCCCTTCTGACAATACTCCTCTAGCATAAAAATATTCTACACCCCTGCTGGATAAACTCACATAGCTGCTATCATTATCATGATAAGAAGAAGTAATATCCAGCCTTAATTCATCATTCGTTATATAGGCAAACAGTACATCTCCTTTAAATTTTGTTTCGGGTAATTGGATGGTGAGCACCCCCCTTTCTTGATTTTCCAAAGGGATTTCGGCGAAGAATATTTTTGAAGTATCTCCTTTCAATAAAAAGCTTCCAATCCCTCTCTCGGTACTTTCAAATGTGGTTATTAGGTTTCCCTCCTGGTCTCTGACTTTCCCATTGATTTTAACTCCTTTCCCTTTCACATCCTTCGCATGAAAGGCAACTCTAGAATAAATCCCATGAACTAAACTCCCACTCTCCGGAAAAAATTCAACCTCTGAAACCCCATCCTTTAATGCTACAGTTTTGGTATAACTCATACCATTATCTGTACGCATTCTCAAACTTACCACTTTGTCTTTTGGAGAAATGGGATAAGAAAGTTTATAGATCTGATTTTCTGGTTTAATACTAAGTGAATCTGCTAATCCATCTATGTTCACAAAAACATCCAACTTTCCCTTGACTAGACTATCGATGGAAGCAGGGTCAAAAATTGCCTCTAGGATGGTATTGCCGGACTCCTCTTCTACTAAAGTTAAATCATAGATGGGGTCATTTTTACCAATTTCTTGGGAGGCATAAATATCAACATACTTTTCAGAGATAAAATCTGCCCCAAAATTTTCATTCCATTTGGTATAGGCTCTTAGTAAATACCTCCCTGGCAAGTAAGACTGATAAAGGTCAAAAAATGCTTGTCCCCATCCATTTTCCAACTTTATCGTTTTCCTTTCTAGTATGATTTCATTGAAATCAATCAATTCAATATATAAAACCCCGCTAAGTTGACTAGGTGAATGATCTGCTGCTTTGGTAACAATCGCATTTACCCAAAGCGTCTGATTGTTTAGATAAATGCTCCTATCAGTAGTAAGAAATATTTTTTCGGCAAGTGAAATAGGATAGCTTAGACTGGACTCCTGCCCAAAGGCCACATTCGATCTTAGAAAGAATAACCCGACCAATAAAAAATAAAAACTAAGGGTGTGTTTAAATTGTCCTTTTTTAAAAAAGCTTGTTTTAAACATTTCTGATCTTCCTGTTTTTCAATAGGATCGTAAAATATGATCGCTCAAGGAAAAATAAAAAATAAACCAGATTAATATTTTTAGGACCTCAATTCTAAGACTTTCCCTACTGCGTCCGGCACATCCTCTTCATAATGGCTGACGTAAATCAAGGAAATGGAACAGCCTTCGCAAACTCTTTGAACGGTCTCTTTAAAAAGTCTTCTTTGGAATTCATCCATCCCCTGACTTGCTTCATCTAAAATCAACAATTGGGGTTGTTTGATCAATGCTCTGGCCAAAAGGGTCCATCGTTGATGTTCTAAGGACAATCTCTGTATGACTGTATGTTGAAGGGGTTCCAAATTAAAAAGCCTGATCCATTGATTGGCCAATTCCTCCTGCTCGGGGCTGACTTTTTTGAATAATCCCATGGTATCAAACAAACCAGACAAAATCACTTTTCTACAAGTTTGATTGGCCGGGAAATACCGACTCAATTCGGGAGCAACAAAACCAGTAGGCCGCTTCACATCCCAGATACTTTCTCCTGTTCCTCTTTTTCTTCCAAACAACCAGAAATTCTGCGAATAGGCTTGGGGATTCTCTCCAATCAGCAAACTGATCAAGGTGGATTTTCCAGAGCCATTCTTCCCTTTCAAGAGCCATTTTTCCCCTGCTTTCACCTCCCAGTTGACATCTTTTAGAATCACTTTGTCGCCATATTTAATACGGACATTCCGGAGTACTATTGGCGCCTTTAACAATTCTCTATCCTGTGGGAGAAGAGATTGAAGTAAGTCCCAATCCCAAGCAGGGATGTTGGTTTCCTTTCCTCCACTTTGGTGGTAATCCTCCTTGGTCCAACGACCCGCTAATCCTGATTTTGAGATTTTGGCTACATGGGTAATTCCATCCGGAATTTCATTCCCTGATGTGGTTAACAACACCTGGACACCGGATTTGCTGATCTCTTGGATAATTGTCCCAAACTCCTCTCGGCTTCTCACATCCAATCCCGTCATTGGCTGATCCATTAAATAAATATGGGGCTGGTGCATCAAGCCTAAGGCAATGGCCAGCCTCCTTGTTTCTCCATTGGAAAGCTTCAATATAGATTTATCCAATAGGGCTTCTAGTCTCAGAAGTTTGGCCACATTTTCCAGGGTCCAGGGTCCAACGACTTTCGGGGTAACTTCTAAAAGGTATTCCCTTACAGTTGCAGTTTCTTCAGATTCAGACGAATTGAACCGTTGTTGAAAATAAAAATTCTGGATATGTGAGCGGTTTTTAAACTCGTACTTCTGAGAGACATAGGCGATTAAGTCCCTAAAACTATGTACCTCCCCTGCTTCTGTTTTTTCTTGTACATATGCCTGGGCAAATGGTCTATGAACTTCTCCTCTAGAAATTACTGTGTTGCCCCTCAAGGTTTCTATAAACGTGGTCAACTCCCAACCGGAATCTCCAATCACCGCCCAATTTTCACCTGTTTTCCAGTTAAAACTTAAGTTTTCAAAAGCCTGCTGAGCTTTGTATAAAACAGTGGCTCCATGAATAGTTAGGATAGAATTGGACAAAATAGTTTTTGTTAGAGGTTACTTTTCTAAAAATAAAAAGAAGGGATTAAACTTTGTTTTTGCTATCAATTTGAATGGTGACTGGGCCATCATTTACCAAGCTAACTTTCATATCTGCCCCAAACTCACCCGTCCCAATTTTCTTACCCAAATCAAACTCCAAAGTTTGAATGAGCTTTTCATATAAAGGGATCGCTACCTCTGGCCTTGCCGCTTTAATATAAGAAGGTCTATTCCCTTTTTTAGTACTGGCATGTAGCGTGAATTGAGAAATCAATAATAGATCCCCATTAACCTCTATCAGGCTTTTATTCATCACCCCGTTTTCATCAGGGAAAATCCTTAAGTTGATGATTTTCTTGGAAAGCCAGGAAATATCCTCCTGGTTGTCTTCATTCTCAATCCCTACCAACACCATCATCCCCGTTCCAATTGCTGATTTTATTGCTCCTTCAATTTTGACGGAAGCTTCGGAAACTCGCTGTATGACTACTATCATTTTGTTAGATCTTGCATTTGCCCCGAATTGATAATTTCCACATTCTGGGAGCTGGCTTGATTAGCTACCAATACCATTGCTTTTGCTACCTGGAAATCATAAATAGGTCGATAATTTTTTAGGACCTTAAGCCAAACCAATGGTTTCATGGCGATGGATGCAAACCATTCTCCAAGCCTGAATTCATTTCGATTGCCAAGAAGCAAAGAGGGTCTAAAAATTCCAAGAAATGAATAGTCCAATTTTTGTAAATCCTGCTCCACTTCACCTTTCACCTTACTATAAAAAACGGATGATTCGGGATCAGCACTCAAAGCCGATACATATAAAAATTTAGTGGCTCCTAGATTTTTTGCCCATGTTGCAAATTCCAACACGATATCGTGATCGACTTGGTAAAAACGCTCTTTGGACCCTGCTTGTTTGATGGTAGTCCCAAGGCTTGAAAACGCATGAATCTCTGCTTTCTTTTCAAGTATCTCCTCTCTTACCAGCTGATATTCTCCGCCCAAAGAGCTTGACATCAGAAGGTGCTCCCAATCCCAGATATTGATTTTTAACAAATCCCCCTCCAGCTGAACTAACTTCTCATGTTTAAGGGCCAACTTTCTTCTGCCCACACTGATTACAAAGTCATATTTTTTGAACAGTTGATGCAATAACTGCATGCCAACCATTCCTGAAGTTCCTGAGATTAAAGCGATATTCATAAGGTTACATATTGTGCAATAGCTTCTTTTAGTTCTTGTTCTATTGCCTGATTTCTATCTCTTGCATACCAAAGGTACGTTCCTTCGGAAAACTCTTTCGAGCTCAATCCTTGAGGGTCCTTTTTATAGGCAATCAATCGTTCCTGTAAATATTGAGGTCTTGGCCCCCAGGTAAATAGTTCCTCATTCAAATCCTGGGAGAGACCGATCAGCTTTGGAATGGATCTCGCGCCATTGGTCAAATATTGATCCATGAGTTCAGGATTTTCATCTCTTAAAACCAATTTCAAGTTGATGAGCGGATTGAGGGCTGCCAATTTTGCAAAGTACGGAATACTTTGGGAAGCATCTCCACACCAAGCCTCTGTCAACACTAACCAAGTTTGTGGCTCCTGAATCCCTTTTATCAAAGACTCCATGTCAGATGAAATTTTAGCAGTCTTGTCGACCCTTCTCATCCGCGCCACATTCATTTTTGTGTAATTGATATTGGCTTCCGAATGATTGGTTCCAGTAGTTTTTCCTTCCGCCAAAAGTTCATCAATCAGTTGACGATATTCTTCATAAGTGAGCCCAGATAGGACAATTTCCTCAGAAATTATTGGGGTAGTTGGGTTAAGCATACTTTTGGAATTTGGGAACTAACAGCTCTGATCAAGCTTGAGTTCTCTCGTACTCCAAAAATTCTTCAATTTCATCTTTCACCTTGGCATAAATGGCCAAAACCACCGACAAATCATCAGCAAATCCAAAAAATCCTAGAAAATCAGGTACTAAATCGATGGGGGAAACAAAATAAACCAGACCTAATAACAGCAATCCCAAGGTACTGGTAGCCAATTTATGTGAACCATTAAAATGGGCTTTGATCATTCTGATGAATACTCCCAACGGCATCACCAACTTTACAAATCTGGAGTCTTTGCCGACTTTCCCTATTTTTTTAATGGTATTAGACATCAACTCCTTAACCTGCTCTTCTTTTTTGACCAATACCTCCACCTGCTTTCCATACAGCTTTCGGGCTTTGTCAATCATTTCAGTAGCTTTTGATTTAAGGGTGGTCATAGGTTAAAAGTAAATATTGATCTCCGACTTTACTAATTTCAAGGCATAGCTCACCGCATCGTTATTCTGTTCTAAAGATCGAGTGAAAATCGCTTTTGCCAAATCCATTCCACTTGCCTCTTTGTCTACGGACTGTCTGCTCTGATTGATCAGGGTATTCACGTTTTCCACGGCATTTTTTACAGCTTCCCAAGTCTGTTCCGAGAAATATACCTGTTGAGAGAAGTTATGGTTAAACTCTTCCCGCACTTCATGTAGCAATTGCGCATGAAGCTCACTCGCCGTGAGCGAAGATGGATTTGATCTTCGGACCAAGTTATTCGGCGATATCCTTTCCAGCAACAAGCAAAGTCGTTCAGCTGCTTGCAAGCGAATCGGTAAAATGGTTTTGGAATTCTGGGTTTTTAATTCCACAATCATTTTCTCTCTTTCTTTGGAGAGAAAGGATACCACCACCAAATACATCCCATAAAGGACAATTCCGGCAGGTAAAAGAATTTTTAATAAATCTATCGCGTAATCCATAGTTGGCAATTTCCTTCGAATATCTATAAATAATTTCTGTCAAAAAACTTCAGAGATCGTAAATTTGAAACGAAAACGAACCAATTCCGCGCCAAAAACATTTGACTCACATGATTATTCCTGTCCAAATCACAGAAAAAGCTGAAGCTGAGATCAAAAACATCATGGCTCACAAAAATATTCCTGCAGATTACAGCCTGAGAGTAGGAGTCAAAGGTGGCGGTTGTGGGGGCATGTCCTATGCATTAGGTTTTGATAAAGCTAAATCGGATGATCAGCAATTTGAAATTGCAGGCATTCCTGTGCTGATTGAAAAAAGACATTTTATGTTTTTGATGGGGATGCAGATTGATTTTTTTGAAGGAGATGAAGCAAGGGGATTTACCTTTATCAATCCGGATATCCCTAAAAGACACGATCTCTAATTTTTTTTAATAAATTCATAGGCAAATGATCGCTGATGAAAACTCCTCTTTTAATTATTCTCTTCTGCCTGGTGGCATTTCCTATTTTTTCACAAGTCAAGCATTTGAAAGAAGGTGAAAAACCTGGTATCGGAAAGGTTGAAGACTTAGACTGGGTCGTAGGATATTGGTCCGGAACAGGACTAGGGGGAGAATGTGACGAAACCTGGATGCCTGCCATAGATGGAACCATGGTGGGTACGTTTCGATTTTGGCAAGATGGCAAATTGATCTTTAGTGAGTTTATGAATTTGATCCAGGATGGAGAAACGTTTTATCTAAAACTCAAGCATTTCAACCCAGACCTTTCGGGATGGGAGGAAAAAGATGAATGGACCATTTTTCCTTTGGTGGGAGTAGATGAAAACACCATCTGGTTTCATGGGTTCACAATGAAACGTGAAGGTGATAAAATGGCTCTTTGGCTGGAACTGAACGAAAATGGAGAAAAAGATTTAGTGGAGTTTTCTTATCAGAAACAAGATCTTCTGGGATTTTAATTCTCCCATGCCTACTCATCAGACAAACATCATTTTTCTTATCATCTTCAACTGTTTGAAATCCAAATAAATACATGTTCTTTCATGAAACTAAATTCACTTTTATGTCGTAAATTATTCTAATTCAACCCTTTTTTATATGAAACATCTACTTCTAGCTGCAGGAATTCTTTTGGTACTCATTTCTTGCAAAACTTCTGAAAATATTATCGTTGATCAGGTTAGTAATACTTCAGGATTATCCGGAAAAAAAACCTTTCAGGTGATTAACAAACCTGATGCTTCCAAAGATATCCTCCTGCTTAATAAGCTATTTGAGAAAAAAATGAAAGAAAGAGGGTATTCTAAAGTGGAGAAAAACCCAGATTTTCTGGTCCAATCTGTAATCGCTTCGATCAATTATGAAAATGAAATTCTGGAGTATGCCGGCGTTGGCTTGCCTGCTAATGCAATGTCTTCTTCTAATCACTTTGAGTCAGGAAAATATGGAAAAGTCATTTTTCTGATCCAAGATGCCCAAACCTATGAAGTTCTGTGGATGGGGACAGGAACAGGGATATTAACAGCCAATGAAATAATTGATAAAGGTTCAATAAACTCTGCCTTAGACGAATTGATAGCCGGATTAATGTAATTTCTTAAAAGAATTCGTAAAAATTTTTCAGACTAAAAATCCTCAAAACCGGGCTTGATGTTATCCCAAAAAGCATCCAATGCAATGATTCTAGGTTTTAGAAAGGAGATAATTGCTGGCCAATCATTCTGATCCATGACATTTACTCCATTCAACACTTTTTCAATTTTGGATATTCGCTGACCAAATTCATTCTCAACCAACAATTTCCAATCCCATTCTTCTCCTAACTCCGCAGTCAACAACTTTTTAAAGACTTTAAATTGGTCAAAGAATAATTCCTGAAGTTCTTCATCTGAATGACAGATTTCTATACCCACAGAAGCAAAACCCTGTTCGGCCTTCATCCTGAAATAAATATCCTTGACACCGGTTTTATAATTGGGCCAATTGACCCTGAATCCCGAAGCTCCTCTAATCGGCTTCATATATTGACCGAAAGAAATCCAAAACTCTTTTCGGATTCGGGAGGTTTCTGCCCGACTATACATACTTAATAAGATTCGTGACTATCGGAGGGTAACACCAGAATGATCTGACCAGACTTTTCATAATCCGCATTCAAAGAATCCAATTGATCTTGCGTAACTGTATGGATATTGATGATCTCCAGGTCTGGAAAACGAGCATTCAAATACCATAAAATCCCCTCTCCATCTTTGGAATGGTAGGAACCGTTGACATGGAGGATTTTATCGCCAGAAGAGAGGGTGGAAAACAAGGATTCCGCCATTGTGGCATCCTTTAAGGCTTGTGCCTGAACCATAAAATCAGAATTCATCGGTCCCCCATGCATCATGTCTTTCATAGCCACATAACCGGGCATGGTCATATCTATTTCAAAAGGTAAAGTAGCCATATAGCCTTTTGCTTCCTGATTTAAGCTATCCAAAGCTGAAATACCGGATCTGCTCGTTAATGAGGCATATTTCCTGGGTACATTACTGGCTATGAAATTCAGGTGATGTTCTTTGGCAAACCTCATCAATGGGCGATAATCCGTTTGATAATTATTCCACAATTTGGCCTCTGCCTCAAAATTCTTTTCAGTCATTTTTCCGGCAAACCATTCATCAATATTCAATTGATCATCACGCTCAAAAAATTCCGCAGCCAAAACCAGCTCCGGATTGTTTGCCGTCATTTCTTTCAGTAATTGTAATTGAAGCCAATGTGCAAGGCTATTGTTATGCAATTCCCCAAAAAATGTTACATCAGCTTTATTGGCCATCTTCACCACGTCTTTGAAATCCAGCTTCTTGCCTTTATTGGAAAAAAACTGATAGGCTTGCCCTTGACCAAAAGAGGTCAAACAGGATGCAACTAAAATGAATGTGACTAAAACTACTTTACGCATAATCTTCAGGATAATGTATTTGTACAGCGGAGTATTTAACTAATCCACCAAGAGATGGGTGATGTTTTTTTAAGGTCAACTGAATTTTCTTGACTTCTGGATACACTCTTAGGATATCCTCAATGATTAAATGTCCCAAATGTTCCAGCAACTTGACTTTGACATCCATCCTCTCTTTGATCAACTTGTAGAGCTTGGTATAATCTATGGTGGATTTCAAATCGTCCTCAAGCATGGCCTTTTTGAAATCGGTATCCAATTCCAAGTCAAGGGTAAAACGATTTCCCAGTACATTTTCCTCAGGATATGCTCCATGATAGGCATGAAATTCTATCCCTTCCAACGATACTTTTCCCATTAGTCAAATTGGTCAAAAAATGATCCCGATCCTTTATCCGTGTCCTTTTTAGGAATCGCTTGTTCTTCTGATAGGGAGGAAGGCTTTACCTCTGCTTTCTTTTGGATGGCAGCAGGCTCTTCTTCTTCCATTTGATCTATTTCTTCTTGGATCGACTCCTCTTTTGTCTCAATGTATGCCTCTGCGGTTTGATCTTCTTCCACGACTGATTCAACTTCCTCCAAATCCATCTTCAGATCTGGTGTAGCATCATGCATTTCCAATTCTAAATCCTCTTCTATGATTTCCATTTCTGCAATTGGATCCTCTTTTTCCGGTTCGGGAGTAAAAACCTCTTCCTCTTCAGGAGCCAGGTTCTCGATATTGGCAAAGGTAAATGCATTGGATCTACTCAATTCATCAATGGCTCTTTGGTATGCTTTGGCATCAATCCTTGAGAAATGTGCATCAGAAAGATCTATCTGATTCAACATATCCTGTGAAATTCTTCTCAAGCTTTTCACCAATGCTTCGCGTTGTTCCACCAACCCATCATAGGATCGAACAAGCCCTTGCATACTTTCTCGAAGTTCTACAATGGTTTCTTTCGCTTTGGCTTCAGCTGCACTGATAATGACAGCCGCTTGTTGCTGGGCATGCGCTTGTACTTTCTCGGCATATTCATTGGCCTCGGCAATCGTCTTTTCCGAGTGTTCGTTAGCTTCAGAGATGATCAAATCAGCTGCTTCATTCGCCTCCTCAATAATGGAAGCACCCGTATCCTCTGCTGTTTTCAAGGTTCTGAATAAAGAATCTTCTACATCTTTCAATCTTTTGGCTTCTGCTTCTGTATTTTGAAGCTTGGATTTTAATTCGATATTTTCCTGATGAAGCTGGTCAACAACTTGGCTGACTTCTTCTAAAAACTGGGAAACTTCCTTTTTCTCAAAACCTCTAAATGCAGTTTCAAAGGATTGTTGCCTGATGGAGGCTGGTGTGATCTTCATGGGTTAGCTTGCTTCTATTTGCCAAATGGAAATTGTACGGTCATCAGATATAGATATTACCTGCCCTGAATAGGTACTCCAAAGAACTTTATTTATGGATGTGCCGTGTCCGGCATTTCTTGCTTTGTCTATTACTTTCAAGAGCTTTTTCTCTTTGGCATCCCAAACTTTAATGGATTTATCCATAGAGCAGGACACCAGAAATTCTCCGTCTTCTTTGAAAGATATATAATTAATGGCATACATATGTGCCACGATGGTTTCTTCTAATTGATAATTGCTGGTATCCCAAAACTTCAGTCTTGCATCCCTGGCTCCACTGACAAGACTGGCTTCATCTGGGGAATAAGAAAGTGCAAATACAGAATTTTCGTGACCAATGAGGTTTGCAACGGGCTGGAAATCATCTCTCAAATCCAGCACTTTGATCGTATGATCACTAAGACCAATTGCCAAATGCTTTTTGACAGGAGAAATGGTCATGACCCGAATACTTTTGGAACTGAGTTTAACCCGTTTTTTCAAGGACTGACTGGGAATGTCAATAATGACCAAAATCCCGTCTCCTGTCCCCACATAGGCCTCATTTCCAAAAATCTTAATATCAAAAATCGCCTGATCAGTAAATTTCAATGACCATACTTCTTTATTTTCATTCAGGTCGACGACATGGATCCCCTCAAAGTTATGCCCAATAAAGAGCAAATTCCTCTCTTTATCCACCTCCATGGCATACACGGAATGCGGGAGTTTGGCGATCAACTTCCCATCTTTTGGATGATCAAGGTCCCACTCTACGACCATGCCATCTCCAGCACCTGTATAAAAGAAACTCGGATCACTTCCTTCTGTCAAAGCATAAATGCAGTCATTATGCCCTGTCAGCGTTTGTAATTTATTTACTTGAATTTTTGACATATATTGGACGATGACTTAGCGGTGCCCTATTGGCCTATGCAAACAAAAATAGAAAAAATTGATTCTTCCTCGGCTTTAGCCATCAAGATTATTGAGACGCATGATGTAGATAGTTTAGATTTCTTGAGTTTTAGAGAAAAACTATCCTATGCGAATATCTCCCACCCCGAAAAAAGGATGGAATGGGCTACAGCTAGAAGAGCCATTAAAGACGCGTTGGATACCTTGTACATCCCCTATCCTGGATTTTTTAAAGATGAACATGGTAAATCTCACTCCATGAATGGGAATGGGTTTGTCTCCCTGTCTCATACCGAAGGGTTAGCGGGCGCTATTTTCCATAGAGATACTCCAGTGGGAATTGATATGGACATCATCCGTGAAAAAATCCTCCGGATTGGCTTTCGTTTTCTCGACCCATCCGAACTGGATTTTCTGGAAAAGGATCCCTTACATTATACCTTGGCTTGGTCAGCGAAAGAGTCTATTTTTAAATGTCAAGGCAGAAGAGGAGTCAGTTTTAGAGATAATATCCTCTTAGAACCATTTTCTCCCGATGCCACGGTCATTAAGGCCAGAATAAGAGAAACTGACTATTCGGATCACCATTATACGGTACATGCACGGGTGATCAATGATACCGTATTAACCTATACAATTTGGTAACTACCATGAAAAGAATTTATTCCATCCTATTTTTCCTTTACCTATCTACGGTATACGCTGTGGCTCAAGACATCAACAGCCTTAGCTTACAAGATGCAGTGACGGAAAAGCCTTTTTCACTTGAGAATGAAGTAAATCAAAAAGCATTGGTTTTGATTTTTCACAGTACTTCCTGCCCCTTTGTCAAAATGTATGAAGAAAGAATCATCGATATCCGAACAAGGTATCAGAACCAGGGAATTGATTTTGCTCTGGTGAATTCAGATCCAAATCCTGAAAACCAAAAAGCCTCTGATTTAAGAAAATTTATTGATGAGACTGGGTTAAACATGTCCTATTTAATGGATATCAATCAAGATTGGATCAAATTCTTTCACATCACCAAAATCCCTGAAGTAGTAATTATCACGCCTGGTGCCGATGGATTAATTACTGCCTACAGAGGAGCCATAGACAATAATGCACAAGCAGCAGGTTCTGTCACTGAGAAGTATTTGGAAAGAGCCATCAATCAAATCTTAAAAGGGGAACAACCTAGCCCAGGACAAGTCAGAGCCGTAGGATGCAACGTCAGAAGTTTCTAATCTGAAAGAATAGCAATCATTTCTTTCACCTCCTCCACTTTTTCCATCTCCCCCAATTTCTCAAAGGAGTTGCCAAGGTTCCTAAGGGTTCTTAATAAGATCTGTAAATAGGCACAGGGTTCGAAGTACTCCTCTTTGGGTTCCAACTTCAGGTGTTCCAAATAATTAAAAATATCCTGCTTACTAAAGATCAGTCCCTTATTGAATGCGTTAATGTAAAATGTCAGGTCTTTTGTTTTATAGGTCAGTACAAAAAGATTGGGCAAGTTCACTCCATAGATTGGAAGGCCTAATTTTTTCCCAACCAATAAATATATCGCACAAAGACTGAGTGGATTTCCTCTTTTGGAATCCAATACCGAGGAAAGCATACTGTTTGCAGGAGAATGAAAATTCTTGGTATTGGCTGTAAACCGGAGTGTATTAAACAATACATTGTTGATGGTTCTGATTTGATCGTAGGGAGCCAAATCATTTTTAAAGGCCGTCCAAACTTCAAAGTAGATCTGATGCATTTCAGCATTCAGCTTTTCATATTCCAAATCAGGATATTGGTAGGTATTGATGATCCATAACCCTGTCAGCAAATCCCGATCTTCAGATTCTTTCCAATCCAATAACCTCTTTTTCAATAAAGAAAATTGAAGATCGTGAACCAGCTCCTCGATTTCCTTTTGAATTTCAGGATTGAAGCTTGTTTCCCATTTTTCTTCTAGAAATGGAATAATCTCCGTTCCCAATGAAATTATTCGATCTCTCACATGATTTCTTACTTCAGAATCTGTGTCATCTAAAAGTGAAACCAAAGCGTTTAACTCTGCTGGAGTCAAGTTACTCATATGCAAATTTCTTGAAAGAATGGATGTTGTATTAATTTAATGAAATTGTCTTTAAGTTTGAATAACTCCTACGTTAAATCTCTCTGAAATTGGTGCATGATTGGCAGCTTCAATGCCCATGCTAATGACTTTTCTGGTTTCCTGAGGATCAATCACACCATCCACCCAAAGTCTAGCTGCTGAATAATAAGGACTTAGCTCCTCATTATACTTTTCTGTAATCTCTTGGAGCAATTCTTTCTCATCCTCCTCACTTATTTCCTGCCCTTTCTTTTTTAGGGAAGCCACTTTGATTTGTAATAGGGTTTTTGCTGCTGAAGCCCCTGACATCACTGCCATTTGGGCTGTGGGCCAAGAATAAATCAAACGGGGATCGTACGCTTTCCCGCACATGGCATAATTGCCTGCCCCATATGAATTCCCTAGAATAATCGTGAACTTCGGCACCACGGAGTTCGCCATGGCATTCACCATTTTTGCACCATCCTTGATGATACCTCCATGTTCCGCTTTACTTCCCACCATAAATCCGCTTACATCCTGCAAGAATACCAAAGGAATCTTGCGCTGATTGCAGTTCATGATAAACCTTGCCGCTTTATCAGCTGAGTCGGAGTAAATCACCCCTCCCATCTGCATTTCTCCTTTGGCGGTTTTGACGATTTTGCGCTGGTTGGCAACAATTCCTATGGCCCATCCATCTATCCTGGCTGTTCCACAGATCAATGTTTTTCCATAGTCCTTTTTATACTCATCCAGTTCTCCCCCATCCACCAATCCTGAGATTACTTCGTGCATATCATAGGGTTTCACCCGTTCCAAGGGAAAAACTGAAAGCAGTTCCTCTCCAGATAAAGCGGGAGCTTTGGGCTCTTTTCTATCAAATCCAGCAGTGGGATTCTCCCCTATTTTATCAAAAATAGCCCGGATCGCATCCAGACACTCTTGGTCACTTTCATATTTATTGTCTGTCACACCGGAAATTTCACAATGTGTAGTTGCTCCTCCCAAGGTCTCATTATCCACGGATTCTCCAATTGCGGCCTTTACCAAATAGGAACCTGCCAAAAAGATAGATCCTGTTTTATCTACAATCATGGCTTCATCAGACATAATCGGTAAATAAGCCCCACCAGCCACACAACTTCCCATAATTGCCGCTATTTGAACGATGCCCATGGAGGACATTTTAGCATTATTTCTAAACTGTCTTCCAAAATGCTCTTTATCGGGAAAAATCTCATTTTGCATGGGCAGAAATACTCCCGCACTATCCACCAGGTAGATGATAGGCAGATGGTTTTCCATCGCAATTTCCTGAGCTCTTAAATTCTTTTTGGCAGTCATCGGAAACCAGGCTCCTGCTTTGACAGTGGCATCATTTGCTACAATTACCACCATCCTCCCCTGAACATACCCTATCCCGGTAACCACGCCTGCAGAAGGACATCCGCCCTCTTCTAAATACATCCCATCTGCAGCAAAAGCCCCAACTTCCAAAAATTCAGAACCAGCATCTACCAAATAATCAATTCTTTCCCGGGCGGTAAGCTTTCCTTTAGCATGTTCTTTTTCAATCCTTTTGGCACCTCCACCCAGTTTTACCTGTTCAGTTTTAGATTTTAATTGATCAAGAAGGAATTTAAAAGTAGGGGTTTCCATAGAGGTGTTTGACTTCATGATGAAATTTGGGATTACAGTTTTCAAACTCAATTTTGAACCTAAGAGTTTGTTTGAATATAAACAAAAGCCCTTTTCCGAGTTGAAAAAGGGCTAAATGATTCGTGTGAATTCAGCTATTAATTAGCCTCTATCCCTTCTTTGTAATCCCGAATGGATCTAAAAATAGCTGAGGCCATGTATTCCTGTCCTTTTTGACTCATCAAGAACCGCTCTTCTTCGCTGTTGGACAAGAAACCAAGTTCGATCAACACACTTGGCATGGATGGGGTCCAAAGCACGTAAAAAGGACCTTGTTTTACCCCTCTGCTTTTTCTTCCTACCCGATTTTTGAATTGGGTCTCTACATGATCAGCAAGAGTGACCGAATTCTCAAAATGTACTTTTGACAACAAATTAAAAGTCATGTAAGATTCGGGTGATTTGGGGTCAAAACCCTCATAATTTTCCTCGTAGTTATCCTCCAAGTAGATGACAGAATTTTCTCTTTTTACAATGTCGAAGTTGGCATCAAAATGCTTCATCCCCATCACAAACGTCTCTGTACCGTAAGCAGAACGGTTAGGAGCAGAATTGGAGTGGATGGAAACAAATAAATCCGCCTTATTATTATTGGCTATGATCGGTCTTTCTTTCAATTCTGGAAAGCTATCGTCTTTTCTTGTGTAGATTACTTCCACATCTGGAAGGTATTCTTCTATATATTTACCTACTAATAGTGCGACAGCTAGATTAATATTCTTTTCTTTGGACCTTGAACCAAGATTCCCAGGGTCTTTACCACCGTGACCCGCATCGATAACAATCTTCTTCATGCGAAACGCTGGCATCATTGATTCGTTAGATATGAATCCTCCGAAGACAAATGGGATTAGGATAATTAAAGAGATAAGAATTTTTTTGCTTTTGGACCGTTCCATGAGGGCAATAGAATTAACTTTACGCGAAATTTTACACAAATTAAACAAAGCGCAATCAACTGTGCAGGGATTTAGACTCCTTTTATTTTCACTATTCGGTTTATTGATTGCTCCAGTAATGGTAGCTGCACAACAACCTACTAGACAAACAGAGCGGAGGTTAGTGGTGCCTGACACCTTGGCTTCACCCCTGTTAGATACATTGCCAGAATCTAACCCTCCTGCATTAACCGACACTTTGCCATCTGATAGTTTGGCAAAAATTATGCCCACTGGGCCAATTACCTCAGATATTACATATTATGCGGAAGATAGTATCGTATCTGACTTCACTGAAAACAAAGTTTACCTCTACAATAAAGCTTGGTTTGAGTATGGGCAGATGAAGCTTGAGGCAGATCTAATCGTCATAGATTGGAAAAACTCCATGCTTTACGCCTCAGGAGTGACGGATAGTTTAGGAAATATTACAGGCAATCCATTTTTTAAAGATGGCCCTAGCGTCTATGAGATCAGAAAGGAGATGCGCTATAATTTTGCTACTCAAAAGGCAATTATCAAGGACGTTGTGACAGAGCAGCAGGATGGGGTTTTACGGGGAGAAACCATCAAAAAAACGGAAGACGGAAGCATCTACCTGAGTCATGGTTATTATACCACTTGTAAGTTAACCGAGCCTCATTGGCATATCTCCTCCAACAAAATCAAATCCATTCAGGGAAAGCAAGTGGTATCAGGACCATTTAACCTGTACTTCAATGGAATTCCTACGCCTTTAGGGTTGCCTTTTGGGATTATTCCCGACACGCCTGAAGAAAAAGCATCAGGGATTGTGTTCCCATCCTATGGTAGTGAGCAAGTCAGAGGACTTTACCTTAGAGATTTTGGATATTACTTTGCAATCAATGATTACATCCACGCCCGATTTACAGGAGACATCTACTCCAAAGGGGGTTGGGGTGCAAAGTCTCAAGCGGTATATAAAAAGCGCTACCGATATGGGGGGAGCTTTAACATCGACTTCCAGAAATTCGTCTCTCCTGAAACCGAATTAAATCCGGTCAATTACAATACTTTTAGAGTTCAATGGAGTCATACCCCTGAATCGAGAGGGAATAGTAGATTTTCTGCCTCAGTCAATGCAGGAAGTACCAGCTACTTCAATAATGTGATCAATCAGAATAATTTCCAGAATAATATTACTTCTGAATTCACCTCTAATGTCGCCTATTCTAAGACTTTCACGGGCACCCCTTTTTCCATGTCTGCTAATATGAGGCATTCCCAGAGTGTGACTACTGGGGAAGTGCGATTGGATCTCCCTTCTATTTCTGTCAATATGAATAGACAGAGTCCTTTCAGAAATGTGAAGTTTGAGCCCTTAAAAACCTTAAACATTGCCTGGAATTTTGCCTTGCAAAACTCCATCACCAACCGGGTAGATCAATCTTTCGGGGTACCCACTGACCTATCTACCGGGACTGAACAGACTGAATACATTCCCTTCAACCTTGCAAATGCAAGTCTTTTATTGGACAATGCAAGCAATGGAGCGAGAAGTACCATTCCGATTTCCTCTAATTTCACCCTGTTTAAATACTTTACAGGTACCGCTTCCTTTAATTACCAGGAACTCTGGTACCTCAACAGAATCAATTATTACTACAATGCTTCTGAGCAACGAGTGGATAAAATTCTGGAAGAGGGCTTCAACCGGATAGGCACGTATAGTTCTTCTTTTGCGCTCAACACCAACGTTTATGGTTTCTTCAATTTCAAAGGAAATGGGAAAATCCAAACGATCAGGCAGCACATCCAACCTTCCATTGGGTTTAGTTTTAGACCGGACTTTTCAGATCCAAGATTTGGATACTACCAAGAGGTCCAGATAAATGAGGAAGGCGATACTCGACTTTTATCCAGACATCAAGGGTTTATCTATGGGGGGGCTGCAGTGGGCGAGTCCAGGGCCATGACCTTTAATTTGAGAAATGTATTGGAAGCCAAAATCAAAACGGAATCAGATACAGCAGAGGCTACCACCAAAAAAATCCCATTGTTGGAGACTCTCAACTTGAGCACGAGCTACAATTTCGCCGCTGATTCCTTTAACCTTGCCCCTTTTAGCATAAGCGCCAGAACAAGCTTTTTTGAAAGGAAACTTTCTGTCAATATGAGTACCACCTTGGATCCTTATGCCACTCGTACTTTCCTAAGCAGTACTGGGGCAGAAACAATCAGAAGGATCAATGAATTTGCTTGGAACAATGGACAGGGAATTGGTACAATTCGAAATGCTTCCTTGAATATGAATATGTCCTTGAACCCTGGTGGAAATAAAACACCAGGAGAAGTAAGGGATGAAGTTACTTCCAATTTTATGCAGCAGGGAGGAGTTCTCAATGAATTTGTGGAGAGTGAAATCAATCGAATCGTTTCAGATCCTAGTCAATACATTGATTGGAATATCCCCTGGAACTTGAGTTTTGGCTATAATTTGAGTTATAGCAAACAGACCACGGGGACCACCAACATTACCCAAGGAATGAATTTGAATGGAGACTTTTCACTGTCTGAGAAGTGGAAAATCAATTTCAATACAGGCATAGACTTACAAACACAAAAGATCACCCAGTCTATGATCGGTATTGCAAGGGACCTCCACTGTTGGCAAATGAATGTCAGCTGGATTCCATTTGGCCGATTTACTTCGTACAATATTGATATTCGGGTAAAATCAAGCATCCTTCAGGACTTAAAAGTGTCCAGAAGAAGATCGTTCTTCGATAGATAATTTACCTGGCAAACAATCCCTTAAACTCTAGACCTACTTAGAGGCATCGTCATACACCTGGGTCCTCCAAGTCCTCTTGAAAGTTCAGAGGAAGGAATCTCCAATACGTCGACTCCCAATTGTCTTAGTGCCCGATTAGTATGAATATTTCTATTGTAGGAGATCACCCTTCTGGGGCCAATGGCAAATACATTGGCTCCATCGAACCATTGCTCACGGAGGGAATAATCGGGATTCCCATCAGCAGTGTGTAGGATTTCCAAATGTGGAATTTCACGCTCAAGGATGGTTAAAAGAGATTCATTCAACACCTCTCTTTTGATATGGACTTTATCGTCTTTTATTTCCTTCAATGTATAACGGGAAGTCTGCAATACCGAGTTGAGAGCATCAGGGTAGGTTAACACCAGATTTTCATCCAAGATGGTGAAGACCGTATCTAAATGCATGTAATTCCGCTTATGAGGAAGATGCACTTCATAAACCCGTTCTACTGATCCTTCAGCCAACATGGCTTTGGCAGCATGGTAAATCGCTTTTTCATCGGTCCTCTCAGAATTCCCTATGGCCACTGCTTTTCCCGATAAGACGATGATATCTCCTCCCTCAATACTTGGAGGATTATCATGCCCTTGAATAGGATACAATCGATTGACATTATCCTTAAAGTCAGCATGGTTTTCAAATATGGTCCGCAACAAATCCGCTTCTCTTTGTCTTCCGTCCATTTTCATACTTGAAAAAATAATTCCACCTGGAGTCAAAGCCATGGGGTCCCGTTGAAAATATAAGTTGGGACATGGTGAAATCGCAAAGGCAGACTCCATCAGTTCTCCAGAGTTTAGATTGGGGATTTTCTTTCTTAATTCGTGAATTTTTAACCCGGCAGTCAAAATTGAGGCACACTCCGCAGTAGAAAATCTTTCCAAAATATCTTCCGCCAGATGAACCAAGCCGGACTTTTTCAAAGACTCTCTCACCAACTTCAACAGGATATCCTCATCATATAATACACGGATCAATAATTCCCGCAATTGATACACCTGGGCCCCTGTGGACTCCTTAATTAAGTTGGAGAAAGCATCGTGTTCCTTTTGCAAGGCCTCTAAATAGGGAACATCCTCAAAAAGTAAGAACTCCTTATTGTAGGGCGTCAACCGATCTATTTCCTTTCCTGGTCTATGCATCAATACGGCTCGGAGGGTTCCAAATTCTGAGTTTATTCTAAGATTCATCTAATTACCGATTTGTTATTTATAATACTATTTTATTAATATTTTTTAAATAAAAATGAGTTTTTATAAAAATTAATGAAACAAATAAAGCCATTCATTAATTATATAAAAATAAAACTCTAAAAAATCAACTACCACTCAATCTACAATTTTATTGGTGAATCATTTCAGGTACTATTGTTGAATCGATTCTAAAAAAGAATAAAGACAAAAAGCATGAGACTCACTAACTATAAAAATACAGTTTTAATCTTTCTTTTTATGGGACTGATTTTTTCTGGTTGCGACACCATCAATCAATTGGGCGGGCAGTTCGGGTTAGGCACCCCTACTGAGGCAGAGATCAATTCAGGACTCAAACAAGCCTTGGAATATGGAACCAGCTATGCTACGGAACGACTCTCCAAGGAGGATGGGTATTTGGGAAATTTGGCTATCAAAATCGTTTTTCCAGAAGAAGCCCAAAAAGTGGAAAACACCTTGCGCTCCATTGGACTTGGAAACCTTTGTGACCAAGTAATTACCAGCGTCAATCGGGCTGCTGAAGATGCTGCCATTGAAGCCAAACCCATTTTTGTAGCAGCCATCAAAGACATGAGTATTACTGATGTGAAAAACATTTTGCTGGGAGAAAACGACGCAGCAACCACCTATTTTGAGAATAAGACGACAGGTTCATTGGAAGAAAAATTCAAACCGATCATTGAAACTAGTTTAAATAAAGTAGGTGCCACCAAATACTGGGGAGACGTCATTGGAAGGTATAACCAAGTTCCTTTAGTAAAGCCCATAGAAGCCGATCTATCCAAGTATGTCACCAAAAAAGCAATCGATGGACTCTTTTATGAAATTGCCAAAGAGGAATTAAAAATCCGTGAAAATGTCACTGCCAGAAGTACCTTGTTGCTACAACAAGTGTTTGGATATGCTGACCGAGAAAAAGCTGTTTCAGGAACAGTTAAATAATATTCCGCTGCAATCACATTTTAAAAAACCGAGCTGAGAAGTTCGGTTTTAATTTTTTAAAGCCAGACTAACTAGTGATTATTTTCCAACGACTTTGATCAACATTCCTTTGTTCAATTGATCTGTCAAATGCATCCCATTTAGGAGTGAAAGTTCTTCATATCTCTCAGATGGCATTCCATAATACTTAAACGCAGCTTCCAATGACATGGAATATGGAATTGTTTTGATTTTTAGTATATCTGGTTTTCGATTCAGTTTTTCCGATTCTCGTAATTCTTGAAAATCACGTATCGTCTTATTAAAAACTGACTGGTATGAATCAAACTTTGCTAGCTCCGTAACCCCCATTAAACTATAAATATTTCCTTCAAATTGAATAAGAGAAGAAAGGACACGTATAGTACTCGCTTGCTCCTGCAAATAATCAGCAACCATTAGTATTGCCGGCATGCTGTTGATGGTCTCTTTCCTAGATTCTACTAGCGTCAGTCCATAATTCTCCAAAACTGCATTTGCAGCTTCCTCCAGGTTAGCTCCTGAGGCCAAAGTCAGAATCATCACTGCATCACCAGCCTTTGGTGCCATTTGAAACTGTTGTGGTGAGTTTTGGTGACTCCAATCTTTAGGAAGTGGAAATTGGATTTTTAGAACTGGATGATAAAAAGTACTATTCTCCACAAATCCCTGCTTCGGGTCTTCTCCCACTATAAGACCATCAATTTTTCGCAGGTAACTATCTCGGTTTATTTCAAATTCAGTCATTTTAGATTTTTGCTGCCACTCTAGTGCAAGTCTTTCAACAGTAGCATTTCGTTCTTCTGGTGAAGGGTGAGTAGAAAGAAAAGGGGGGATTTCATTCGCTCCAGAATTATCCTGTTGTCTTTCCAGTGTTTCGAAAAATCCGGCCATTTCAGTCGCATCATACCCGATTTGGGAAGAATAATCCACACCTAGCTCATCGGATTGACGCTCCGCGTCTCTTCCGAATTTCAGCAAAGCCAACTGCATTCCCTGAGACAAAGGCTCTACGAATTCACTGAGCTGAGGGACTAAAATGATCCCCGTTATTAAACCTAGCTGACCAAGAATCTGATTCCGCTGCTGTATCACTGAATGCCTAGCGGTAACGTGCCCAATCTCATGACCTAACACCCCCGCAAACTCGGCTTCATTATTAAAATGCGCCATAATTCCTCGGGTAAAATAGACATACCCACCAGGCACCGCAAAGGCATTAATTACTGGTGAGTCCACTATTTTGAACTCATAGGCTAATTTTGGACGATGTGAAATTGCCGCCATTTCATTACCCTTAGTAGTGATAAATTCTTGGAGTTCTGGATCTTCATAAAGGCCAAAAAAGGCAACAATTTCAGGATCTGACTGCTTTCCCATCTCGATTTCCTGAGCTTCAGACATCAATACAATTTGCTTTTTTCCTGTGACAGGATTGATGGCACAGGAACTTAAACCCAAGAGTATAAATGCTGAAAAGAGGCTTAGGTAATTCTTGTAAGTTCTCATTGGATGATAAGTTTGGCGGGTATTTATTAATGATTCATTGAAAATTTCATTCCAATTAATTTTGGGGAGAAAATTTCCTTTTGGCTGCGGTCAAATGTGATTCGTTAAATCAAAGAGACGTGGTTTTCCATAACAGCCAATTGGGTTTCTTTCTCCATGCGGACAAATAAACGACCAACCAATTTTTATTAATTCCCTGGTATCTTATCCAATCGAATTACGTTCATTGAGTATCATCATAAAATTCAATTGAAATCCTCTAATGCAAATCTCAAAAAGCTTTAATCCATCACACTTATTCACTGTTCTTTTATTTTTTGTTTTCTCTCTTGGCACAAGTTCGTTAACGGCCCAAAGTATCTTCAAGCCCACAAATGAACAACTCAATGCCGGATTAAAGGAAGCTTTGACTTTTGCCACGGACATTAGTGCTGACAGACTTCACTTAGAAAATGGCTATTTGAATAACCTTGATGTAAAAATCCTCTTCCCCCCAGAGGCAAAAAACATCGAAAACACCCTTCGGTCTTTGGGATTAGGTTCCATGGTGGATCAGGTAATAGTAAGTGTAAACAGGGCCGCTGAAGATGCTGCAATTCAAGCGAAACCTATTTTTGAATCGGCTATCAAAGAGATGAGCATTCAAGATGTGAAATCGATACTGACCGGAGAGGAAGATGCAGCCACGCAATATTTCGCTAATTCTACCAGTGACAGCTTGGCTGTAAAATTTGAGCCTATTATCGATCAAAGCCTCAAAAAGGTGGATGCAACCAAATATTGGGAAGATGTAACAATCCGATATAATAAAATACCTTTTGTCAAAAAAGTGAATACGGATTTGACTGGATATGTCACCAAAAAAGCAATTGATGGACTTTTTATAGAAATCGCCAAAGAAGAATTAAAGATCCGTGAAAATGTCAATTCCAGAAGTACCTTATTGTTACAAAAAGTTTTTGGATATGCAGATAGTCAAACCCAAGGAAATTAAAGCAGCTGGTTAAAAAGGTTTCCTTAAATAATGAGAAGTACCAATGCACAAAAAAACCGGGCCTCACAGCCCGGTTTTACTTTTTATCAGTTGATCAAAGTAACTGTACGGTCAAAAGATCTCCATCCTTTTGGACCCTAGCCACTTCTTTTTTGCTTAATCCTTTCATCGCTACATCCCATTTTTTATTACTCAGACCTGTTTGCTCTTTTAGCTTACCCAAGTCAATCGGATGTTCTTTTTTCAGCAAATCCAAAACTAGCTTTTCTTCCTCTGTCAACTCTACCGCTTTCTTCTCAGGTCTCATCTGAGGGAAGAACAATACTTCCTGGATGGTGGTATTGTTGGTCAAAAGCATGGTCAATCGATCGATTCCGATTCCTAATCCTGAAGTAGGAGGCATTCCGTATTCCAATGCACGAAGGAAGTCCAAATCCATCGCCATGGCCTCATCATCTCCTCGTTCTGCCAATTTCAATTGATCCTCGAATCTTTCTCTTTGATCGATTGGATCGTTCAATTCAGTATAAGCGTTGGCTATTTCCTTACCATTTACGAATAACTCAAAACGCTCCACCAAGCCTGGTTCCGTTCTATGCTTCTTCGCCAATGGCGTCATTTCGATTGGGTAATCCGTGATATAAGTAGGCTGGATCAAGTTGGCTTCCACTTTCTCTCCAAAGATTTCATCCACCAATTTACCTTTACCCATGGTGTCATCAACTGCAATTCCCATTTCCGCACATACCTTTCTTAAACCTTGCTCATCCATTTGGCTGACGTCGATTCCAGCATATTCCTTGATGGAATCATACATGGACAGCCTTCTATAAGGTCCGGCAAAATCAATTTCATTCTCCCCTACCTTGATTTTGGTCTTTCCATGAATGGACTCAGTCACCTGCTCGATCAACTCCTCTACCATTTCCATCATCCAGATGTAATCTTTATAGGCTACATAAATCTCCATGGAGGTAAATTCTGGATTATGCGTACGGTCCATTCCTTCGTTTCGGAACATTTTACCAAACTCATATACTCCATCAAATCCACCTACGATCAATCTTTTCAGATACAACTCATTTGCAATCCGCAAAAACAAAGGCATATCCAAGGTATTGTGATGCGTTTGAAATGGCCTGGCTGCAGCACCTCCATGGACAGCCTGTAGAATAGGCGTTTCCACTTCTAACCAACCATGGTCGTCAAAATAGCGACGCATCTGGGTGATGATTTTGGAACGCGTGATGAAGGTTTTTTTCACCTCTGGATTTACCGTCAAATCCACATATCGTTGCCTATATCTTAATTCCGGATCGGTAAATCCATCATGGACATTTCCTTCCTCATCTCTTTTTACTACAGGAAGTGGTTTTACTGATTTAGAAAGGACTTTCAGTTCTGTCACATGAAGAGAAATCTCACCGGTTTGGGTGGTAAAAATATATCCCTTCACTCCAATGAAGTCTCCAATACCCAACAACTTTTTGAATACTGAATTATAAAGAGTCTTATCATCACCTGGGCAGATGTCATCACGACGCACATAAATCTGAAGTCTTCCGGTGGAATCCTGAATTTCACCAAAAGATGCAGACCCCATGATTCTTCTACTCATCAGACGACCTGCTATCGAAATGCTTTTGTAATCGTTTTTACGATTTTCATAATTTCGATGGATGTCGGCTGCGGTCACATTGATTGGAAAAGCTTCCGCTGGGTAAGGATTGATTCCCAATTTCATCAATTCTTCCCGGTCCTTTCTTCTCTCTATTTCCTGTTCGCTCAAAAGTTGCATTTTTTATCTATCCTCTTTTATGATTCACTATTAATTTCAATTCCAATAGCCTGTTAAGCCACTGCTTTCCTACGCTTCATTTCCCGTTTGATCAATTCAAATTCACGGCTGCTTTGTCCTGCAATGCTGGAGTTTTCTGCGGCACGCCTAGTCAAATAAGGCATTACCTTCTCTACAGGGCCATAAGGCACATATTTCACCACTCGATAACCGGCATTGGCCAGGTTGAAGGAAATATTATCACTCATTCCATAAAGCTGCGCAAAGAATACCTGATCAGATTTCGGATCAATATTGTATTTATCCATCAAAGCTGTCGCAAGGAGGTTACTATTCTCATTATGCGACCCGCACATCAGGAATACCCGCTCATGATGTGATATACAAAACTCCACTGCTGCATTGTAATCATGATCCGTTGCTTGCTTATTGGGTTGAATAGGACTTGGATACTTCAGGCGTTCCGCCCTTTCTCCTTCTTTCTCCATGTAGGCCCCTCTCACCAATTTTGCGCCTAACAAATACCCTTTTTGTGCTGCAGTTTCTTTGGCCTTTTTCAACCTTCCGAGCATGTCATGGCGGTACATCTGATAGGTGTTGTATACTACACAACGCTCCTTGTTATACTTTTCCATGGCATCATAGGTCAGCTCATCTACTGTATCCTGAAACCAAGACTCTTCCGCATCAATCAATATCTTCAACCCTAGATCATGTGCCGTTTTACAAAGCATATCCACTCTTGCTTTGGTCCTGTCATATGCCTCTTGCTCTTCAACTGTCAAGGGTTCGCCTGCCTGGATTTTGATCATGGGATGGTAATCTCCCAAACCGGTAACTTTAATCACCCCAAAAGGCATATAATCTGTTTTGGCAGAAGCAACCATGGTTTGGCGAATTTCTTCTGTCGTCTTTTCGAAGCTTTCCTCATCCCCTTTTCCTTCCACTGAATAATCCAAAATGGCCTCAATACCATAGTTTGCCAAGGACTCACAGGCCTTGATGCTTTCCTGAATGGTCTCTCCACCACAGAAATGTCCAAACATGGTTTGTTTCATGATCCATTTGATCGGTAACTTTAATTTCAACGCAAAATGGGTCAAGGCAATACCTATATCGGAAAGCGTTTTATTATTCAATAAAGAAAACACCAAGTGCGTTCTTTTTAGCTCTGCATCCGTTTTAGAAGCAAAGGCTATTTCCAGATTTTCGAAAGAAATAGTCGGTTTTGTAGGCATATTTCTAAATAAAGGTGCAAAGATATTAAAAAAACTACTTCAACTCGGCTTTTTTGGTCAATAACAATCCTATAAACCAAGGAAAATTAGAAGGGTTCAGAATTTAATTTTGATTCTTGAATTGCAAGCAAATTTGATCCGCAGCAAAACCGGATTCCAGCATGAGATCATTTTCACCAAAAAAATATCAAAGAATTTTAAAAACAATAATCAATTGAAATCAGAATAATCTTCTGCTCCATACTATTAGGAAGTGGAAAAATAGGATTTTCAAGAAGTTTCTTCTATTTAATATCGACTTAACAGAAATAGCTTTAAAAATTAATTTTGATTTTAAAACCTACTGCCTTACATTTGGGCCATGTTAATAACAGCAGCGATCTATTTTACCTTCTTTTACTTTTACTTTCGAAGCCAAAATCGAATCGGTGCCGCCTATTGTCTAGCCAAAAACTAAAAGAACATAAACTAACAAAGAGCCCGATTCGAAAGAGTCGGGTTTTTTCATTTAATGCTTAGCCGTATGAAAACGCACAAACAAATCAAAGACTGGGGCCTGGGACTAACAGGACCAATGATCATCGCCGGCCCTTGTAGCGCCGAGTCACCTGAACAAATCGAAAAGATTTGTCTGGAGATGAAGGAAGAAAATGTGATTCCTTCTATGTTCAGAGCTGGTATCTGGAAGCCAAGAACAAGACCAGGAAGCTTCGAAGGGATCGGAGAAGAAGGGTTGAAGTGGATGGAAATCGTTCGTCATCACCTGAATATTCCTATTACGGTAGAAGTAGGGAATGCTGCCCATGCCGAAATTGCACTAAGAAACAATGTAGACGTGGTATGGGTAGGTGCCAGAACCACTGTCAACCCATTTGCAGTACAGGAAATTGCAGATGCATTGAAAGGATCTGATATCCCTGTAATGGTAAAAAACCCAATGAACCCTGACTTAGACCTATGGATGGGTGCCTTGGAAAGATTCCATGCGGTAGGTTTGACGAAACTGGCTGCGATCCACAGAGGTTTCTCTGATGCTTACGATAAGAGATTCCGTAACAAGCCCAATTGGTCTATGCCAATCCATTTAAAGCGTGTTTGGACTGGAATGGAAGTAATCAACGACCCTTCTCACATTGTAGGTAAAAGAGATGGAATTCTAGAGATCTCCCAACGTGCCATCAACTTTGGATTGGATGGTTTGATGATTGAAACGCATCACGATCCTGATAATGCCTGGTCTGATGCCAAGCAACAAGTCACTCCAAAGAGACTAAAGGAAATTTTGAACGCCATCGATTTCAAAAAGCCGTTGGTATCAGAACAACCAAGCGAAAAACTAAACGACTTGAGAAGAGCAGTTGACCACCTTGATGATCAACTTTTGGATATTCTTCAAGAGAGATTTGCAGTAATCGATCAAATTGGCGCACACAAGAGAGAGCACCATTTAACTGTATTTCAAGCAGATAGATGGAAAGATGTAATGGAAAGCAGAACTCAAAAGGGAGTACAGCGTCAGCTAAGCGAAAAGTTTATGAAGGAGTTACTTTATTCTATTCATGAAGAATCAGTAAAGCGTCAAGAAAAACAACTTCGTGAATCTGAAGCTGTTAAGAAGTAAAAATAAAGGCTAAGCATTATCAGGTTTTGGGAGGAGTCTTCCTTCCAAAACCTTTTGCCTACCTACTAAAATACCCAATTAAATTCCGGTGGACCCAGTCATTTTCTCATCCTCTATTGCCTCAGATTTGGAAAAGGTGCTCCAAAGCATCTCTTTTTCACAACTTTTCGTCCTAACAGACCAGAACACTGAGCAGCATTGTTTACCCAAACTCCAATCCATTTTTCCTCCAAAATCCATCTTCAAGACGGTAGCTGCTGGAGAAAAGAATAAAAATTTAAGTACCTGTTCAGAGATTTGGTCAGCAATGACTGAAGCTGCATTGGATAGAAAAGCATTATTTATCAACATCGGCGGTGGGGTAATCGGAGACATGGGAGGGTTTTGCGCAAGTATTTACAAGCGTGGAATCCGTTTTATAAATATTCCAACTACGCTCCTATCTCAGGTTGATGCCAGTGTAGGAGGAAAATTGGGAGTAGACTTTGAAGGCCTAAAAAACCATTTAGGAACCTTCAATGAACCTGAAACAGTCATGATTTCCCCTGAGTTTCTGGAGACATTACCAGAGGAAGAACTTCGTTCGGGATATGCCGAAATCATAAAGCATGGACTGATTCAGGACAAGGCCTATTTTGAGCAGCTTAACGTAAATGATTGGAAAAACCAAGATTGGAAAGAGTTGATCCAACATTCCGTAGGCATCAAAAAACAAGTGGTTTTGGCAGACCCAAAAGAAGCTGGCCTCCGAAAAATATTGAATTATGGCCATACCATAGGTCATGCTTTTGAATCTCATTTTTTAGATACTGAGAAGCACTTGTTACATGGAGAAGCCATCGCAATCGGGATGATTTGTGAAGGTTATCTTTCTTTGAAAAAATTAAACCTGAGCCCAGAAGAGCTAGATACTATTAACCACACTTTCCTACGTATTTATGGAAAGTTCTCTTTTGAGGATTCAGATTTGACACCGATCCTGAACCTTTGCCTTCAAGACAAAAAAAATGAAGGGTCTGTGCTGATGTTCTCCTTATTGGAAAAAATAGGAACATGCACCTTCAACATCCCGGTAACCAGGGATGAAATCGAAGAGGCAATCCTTTACTATAAAAACTTAGAACTCTCTTAAATCCTATTTCCGTGAGTACCGATATAAAAACTGTTTTGCAGTTAAACCAAAAAAGTGAATTTTCTTCCACGACGATTCCTCTTCCCTCTTCCAAAAGTGAATCCAATCGAGTATTGGTCATCGACGCGTTGACTGAAGGAACCAATAAAATCACTAACCTAGCGGAGGCCAGAGACACGCAAACTATGATCCGCTTACTTCGCAAAAACCCTCCGGTGTATGATGTATTGGATGCGGGTACCACCATGCGATTTTTAACAGCCTATGCTACCGTGACGAACCAAAACAAAGTCATGACGGGCACTCCCAGAATGTGCGAAAGACCGATTGGGATTTTGGTGGATGCATTAAGAAGTATTGGTGCTGAAATTCACTATTTAGGAGTAGAAGGTTATCCACCTTTGGCAATTCATGGGCTATCTGCTCAAACTGCCGACAAGGTAAAAATCAGGGGAGATGTATCCTCACAATATATTTCGGCGATGTTGATGATCGCTCCGATTCTACCGCAAGGGCTTGAGATTGAACTGGAAGGCAAAGTAGGGTCTAGAACTTACATAGAAATGACCTTGGAATTAATGGCTCAGTTTGGCATTAACTACCAATGGAAAGACAATAAAATATCTGTTGCACATCAGTCTTACCAAGCTACTGCATTTGCCGTGGAAAGCGATTGGTCAGGAGCCAGCTATTGGTTCAGTTTGCTTGCCTGCGCAGATTCAGGGGCTTTATTCTTGGAAGGATTAAAAGAAAACAGTCTTCAGGGAGATTCCAAAATCGTGGAAATCATGGATCATCTTGGGATCAAAAGCACTTTTAAAGAGGGAGGGGTTTTATTACAAAAACAGCCCGTAAAAGGATTAGAAAAATGGGATTTCACTCATTGCCCGGATCTCGCTCAAACAGTGGCAGTGACCTGCGCGATTCTTGGTCAAAATGCGGTCTTTACAGGACTGGAAAGTCTGAAAATCAAGGAAACAGATAGAATCTACGCACTTCAACAAGAATTGGCTAAATTCAATGCAGACCTAAAGGAAATCGAACCAGAAGTTTACCAGGTGATCCCTTCCGTTACGATGCCTTCCCTAGTTGAAATACACACCTACGATGACCATCGAATGGGAATGGCATTTATGCCGTTATTGACCAAAACCAACGTTTTGATTGAAGATCCTGCAGTGGTAAACAAGTCTTATCCAAGCTTTTGGAAGCATTGTGAGATTTTGGGAATAGAAATGGAAACCATATCCTAAGCCATGAAAATCTTAAATATCGCCATTCAAGGTGTCCCAGGTTCTTTTCACCATCAGGTGGCATTAACCAAATTCGGGGAGGAGACAGAAATTCTTTCTTTTAACACATTTGAGCCTGTTGCAAAATCAGTGGCCAATGGGGACGCTGACTTTGCAGTCATGGCTATTGAGAATTCTATTGCCGGGGCAATTTTTCCTAACTATGAATTGCTGGATCGATACGAACTAACGATCAGGGATGAATATTACTTACCCATTGCCCATCAGCTTATGGCCCTACCCGGTCAAACACTGAGAGATATCAAAGAGGTGCGTTCCCACCCAATGGCTTTGCTTCAATGCAAAGCTTTTTTTGCCGAACATCCGGATATTGAACTGAAAGAGGATATTGACACTGCCGCAGTTGCCAAGCAGATTTCTTCCGAAAATTGGGAAGGTATTGGAGCCATTGCCTCTACGATTGCAGCAGATATTTACGGCCTTGAAATCTTGGCTAAAGACATCCAAACAGTAAAATCCAATTTCACCAGATTTTTCATTTTGCAAAAGCAAAAAGAAAGTCTGGATTATGTTCCAAACAAAGCGTCCATCAAAGTGACTTTGAAAAATGAAAAAGGGGTGTTGGCAAAGCTCCTGACGCTCATGAGCGAAAATAACTTGGATTTGAGTAAAATCCAGTCCGTTCCGGTGATCCATAAACCTTGGGAATATTCCTTCTTTATCGATACGGTATTTGAAAACCATGAGGTATTCAAATCCACCATGGAGGACATTCAGAATAATTTTGGAGAAGTAAAAATCTTTGGTGAATACATAAGCAGAAAATAATGAAAGGATTTTCCGAGAAAATCGAAACTGTACAGGAATACTATTTTTCTGCCAAATTAAGGGAAGTGAATCAGATGATTGCCGATGGAAAACCAATCATCAACTTAGGGATAGGGAGTCCAGATCTTGCCCCTGATAAAAAAGTAATTGAGGCATTAAAAAATACAGCAGACAATCCTCAAGCCCATGGATACCAAAGCTATCAAGGGATTCCAGAGCTAAGAATAGCATTTGCTGATTTTTATGCCAGAGCGTATGGGGTCAACCTGCAACCTGACAAAGAAATCCTTCCTTTGATGGGTTCGAAAGAAGGAATCATGCACATCAGCATGACTTTCTTAAACCCTGGAGATGAGGTCTTGATTCCCAATCCTGGGTATCCCACCTATACCTCAGTGACCAATTTATTACAGGCAAAGCCAGTATTTTATTCGTTGGACCTGAATCAAAAAGGAAGGCCGGATTTTGAATCCATAGAGCGTAGAGACCTTAGTAAGGTGAAACTGATGTGGATCAACTATCCGCATATGCCTACTGGAGCCCAAGGATCTACTGAAATTCTTGAGGAATTGGTAGCCTTTGCCAAAAGGCATCAAATCGTATTACTACATGATAATCCTTACAGCCACATCCTGACTGAAAAGCCACAAAGCATTTTAAGCATCAACGGGGCGGAAGAAGTGGCTTTGGAATTAAATTCTTTGAGTAAAACATTCAATATGCCGGGTTGGAGAGTTGGGATGCTTGCAGGAAGAGCAGATTGGCTTCAAAAGATATTGAAAGTAAAAAGCAATATGGACTCCGGGATGTTTCTAGGTCTTCAAAAAGGAGCGATCGCTGCCTTGGGATTAGGAAAATCTTGGTTTGAAGATTTGGACGAATTGTACCAAAACAGGAGAAAGCTTGTATGGAAACTTGCGGATAAGTTAAACCTTACTTATGCTCAAGATGCGGCAGGTTTATTTGTTTGGTGTAAAGTTCCCGAGGGAAAAACCGCTGAAGAAATCGTGGATTCTCTGCTATATGAAAAATACATCTTCGTTACTCCAGGTAAGATCTTTGGAACAGAGGGCGAAAATTACATCCGGTTTTCTCTGTGTATGCCTGAATTTAAAATTTTGGAAGCCATCAAACGCATTTAACCATAAACCATGAAATCGAGTAAGTCCTTCCTCTTCAATCTTAGAGATAGCTTTATTACTTGCGAGATTCCATCTGACCTATAAAACATTACTAAACAGATGAAAAAAATACACATCATTGGACTGGGACTTCTAGGAGGTTCTTTTGCATTGGGAGCAAAAAAGAAACTAGCTGATTTGACGATTACTGGATATGATGCCAACCCACAACATCAAAAGGACGCCTTGACACTTGAGATTATTTCTGAAGCAAAGGAAACCCCAGATGCAGATACAGATTTGGTGATATTGGCAACCCCTGCCGATACACTAGGAGATTTATTGCTGGCCACTTTGGACCAAGTGGGTCCAAATACCTTGATCTTTGACGTTGGCTCCACTAAATCCAAACTAACAAACTTGGTAGCTGAACATCCTAAAAGAGCTCAATATCTTGCGGCACACCCCATTGCAGGAACAGAATATTCTGGTCCAAAAGCAGCTTTTGATGACTTGTTGGACAGGAAAGTGATGATCATTTGTGAACTGGAAAAGACAGATTTACACCTGAAAGAAAAGGCGTATGAATTGTTTGAGGCATTAAATCTAAAGCTTCGTTTCATGGATCCAGAGGAACATGACCGCCATTTGGCCTTCGTATCCCACCTGTCTCATATTTCCTCCTTCATGCTTGGAGAAACGGTCCTACAAAAAATGGCCGATGAGAAAAACATCTTCGATATGGCAGGATCAGGGTTTGCCTCCACGGTTCGATTGGCAAAATCAAGCCCCGCCATGTGGGCTCCCATTTTCACGGAAAATCAAGAGAATATTTTGAGTGCTTTGGATAGTTATATCGCAAATCTTTCCTCATTCCGTGAAAAAATAGCTCAGAAAGATAAAGAGGGGCTGTTTAATGAGATGGATGAAATCAATAAAATCAGAGATATTCTAGACCTAGAAAAATAGGCTCTAAAGAACCACATGGAAAACCACGATTCATTCGTGGTTTTTTTATTGATATACTGTATGGATAAATCAGTAAATTCAATGATCTAAACTCAAAAGACCTATGAAACAGCTATTTCTCTTTACACTTTATTTAATTTGTTCCGTATCGTTTGCCCAAGACTCTTCCTGGGAAATTCTGGAAACTACCAATGAGGCCTCCCCAAGACACGAGAATTCGTTCGTCGAATGTGATGGTAAGTTCTATGCACTGGGAGGTAGAACAGATCGACCAGTGGAAGAATTTGACCCCAAAACGAAAACTTGGAAACAATTGGCGGATGTACCAATGAACTTCCACCATTTTCAGGCAATTTCCTTTGACCATGAAATATATGTAATCGGTGCCTTTACAGGAGGTTATCCCCATGAAACCCCCATCCCAAATTTTCTGATTTTCAACCCCAAGAAAAATGAATGGCGTGAAGGTCCAGAAATTCCAAAAGATAGACTAAGAGGCTCTGTGGGTGTATTTACAAGAAATGGAAAGATCTATTTGGCAAGCGGGATCATCGATGGACATTGGGACGGCCATGTCACCTGGTTTGATGAATATGATCCTAAAACAGGAAAATGGACCATTCTTCCTGATGCCCCGAGAGCTAGAGATCATTTCAGTGCCACTTTAGTCGGTGACAGAGCTTATTTGGTAGGAGGAAGAAGATCTTCTGCAGTCATTGGGAAAGTACTGGACCTCACAGTGCCTGAAGTGGACTATTTTGATTTCAACACAAACACCTGGCATACCATAGATTCCACTCTTCCTACAGAACGAGCCGGAACATCCAATGTAGCGAATGGCCCCTACCTCGTCGTCATGAATGGAGAGAGTATTGCCCAAGAAGCTGCTCATGCAGAAGTGGAAATGCTGGACACCAGAGATGGTACTTGGACTAGCTTACCAGAACTTAATCAAGGAAGGCACGGCACCGGCGTGGTTTACTATAAAGGAAAGATTTATGTAGCCGCAGGTTCTGCCAATCGAGGAGGTGGGCCCGAGTTGAATAACATTGAAGTTTTGGAATGGAAATAAGTAGCCATCCACTGTCTTAAATTTCCTAAAACGGAAGCTAATTCTTAGGTAAACCTCTTGCGATCTGCCTTTCTGGCCTATCATTTGAACTACTACACCTAAATCAACATACTAAACCATGAAAAATTTATTTGCCCTATTATTCGGTTTACTTTTAACAATTCCGGTTTTAGCCCAAGAAAACATGAACATCCCTCTTATCGAGGTAGAGGGTTTTTCTGAACGGAAATTAGCACCTGATGAAGCCGTGTTTTCTATCCATTTGGAAGAAAAGTCCATGAAGGTGACAGATGCAACCGAAGTATTGAATACTAAAACAAAAAACTTGGCAAAAGCCTTAGAAAAGGCCAAGATCAAAGATTATAAATTGGTAGCAGACAACTTTTCCGTAACTATTAATCGCATTTATAGAAGTGGATATGCAAGAGATAGTGGGTATGTGGCTTCACAAAATCTGATGATTACTACCAGCAGCAAGAACGCAGATCTTCAGAAAATTGTAGAAGCGATCCAAGATTCAGGAGATATGAGTTTCAATCTGAATTTCCAAGTATCTGAGGCAACTCAAAAATCCTTGGAAAATGAACTTCTTACGGAATCCTTAAAGAACGCTGAAAGCAGAGCCAGACTGGTCGCGGAAACGTTGGGAATCAAAAACATCAGGGTTCATCGAGTATCCATTAGCAGCGCTCCAAAGCCAGTTTATAAGATGCAGGCGATGAGAGCAAGTGCCGATGCTGGAAACGAGGCATTATTGGCTCCGGATTCCCAATCACTACAGAAAACTGTCATGGTATATTATACCTACTGATTCAACACACCTAATCATTGAAGTAAGAGACACTAACCAGTGTCTCTTTTTTTATATGTAATCTTCTTTTTTATCCATGCTTTAATGGATTCTTTCTAGTTTTAATGGCCTGTTGGAATTGAAAGCTTCAGGCTGGAATCAAGTCAAAAAAACACTGCCTAAATTAATTCCATGGAAGAGTTAAAATCCCTCCTTCAACATGAATTTGGTTTTGATAACCCAAAAATTGAAAAGCTAAATGGTTATTTTAATATCAACTATTTGGTTTCTGACCCCCATACTTCCTTTATCCTGAAAACTTATCAATTTGATCAGGAGCTGTTCGATACCCTGGAAGCAGAGAATCAAGTCCTCTGCCACCTTCAGACCTTATCCAAAGACAACTATCCTAGACCAATTTCTTTTGCAAATGGAGAATTTCTCCAAGTGTTTAATTTAGATGGAGAAAAAACCATTGGGAGGCTCCTCTCCTTTTTAGATGGTTCATTTTTAGGTGATACTCCAGCTTCTCCTTCCCTTTTTGCAAGCATGGGAAGGTTTATGGGCGAATTAGACCGAAATCTTGAAGGCTTTTCAAATTATGTTTTAAAGGCAAGAGAATTGGATTGGGACATCCAACATCTCATGCTTAACAAAAAGCTGATTACTGATATCCCTCATCCCTCAGATCAAAATTTGGTTAGACACTTTTTTCTTCAGTTTGAAGAAAACGTGACACCGGTTTTACCTGAATTGAGAAGGCAAATCATACATGGAGATGCCAATGAATGGAATGTGTTAACGGAAAACGGATCTGTTTCGGGAATCATTGATTTTGGAGATGTAAGCTATTCCCCTTTGATTAACGAAGTAGCCATAGCGCTTTGCTACCTGATCTATGATCAAGAAAATCCATTGGAATGGACACAGGATTTCCTTAAAGCCTATCATCAAACAAATCCCCTCCAGGAAAAAGAGATTGAGATTCTCTATTATCTGATCGCAGCAAGACTTTGCATCAGTGTTTGCCAATCTGCACACGCAAGCAAAACTGATCCCGACAATAGCTATGCTTCAGTGAGTGAAAAGTCAGCTTGGAGACTGCTCAAAAAGTGGGTTGGGATCAGCCCATTAGAAGCAAGTAATTTCTTTAAAAAGGCTTTAGGACTTCCCATACCTGAGAAACCGAATGTAAAGGAAGCGCTACATAGAAGACATCAATCCATCAGTCCAATCCTTTCTGTAAGTTATAAAAACCCTCTTCCTGTGATTGGCGCTGCATTTCAATACATGTATGATGCTGCTGGAAACACCATCCTCGATGCCTATAATAACATTCCCCATGTGGGTCACTCCCACCCAAAAGTAGTAGAGGCAGGCCAGCGACAAATGGCAAAACTGAATACCAATACAAGGTACCTATACGACCTTCTTCCCCAGTATGCAGAACAATTGCTGGCTAAATTCCCCCCGTCCCTTAGCAAAGTCTATTTTGTCAATTCAGGAAGCGCTGCAAGTGATTTGGCTATGCGTTTGGCCTTTGCGCATACCAAAAGCAAAAACATCATGGTCATGGAACATGGATATCATGGAAACACACAGATTTCCATAGATATCAGTGACTATAAATTCTCCAATAAAAAAGGGTTTGGGCAAAAGTCCAACATTATAAAAGCCCCCATTCCAGACACCTATCTAGGAAAATACCAAGCCAATGATGGGAGCGCTGGTAAACAATATGCTCAGGAAGCCATTTCTTTAATGGAAGAATTTCCTGAAGGAATTGGAGCATTTATCACAGAACCAATTGTCGGATGCGGGGGACAAGTCCCCTTGGCCAAAGGCTATTTAAAAGAGCTATATCCAGCGATCCGTAAACAGGGAGGAATCTGTATTAGTGACGAAGTTCAAACAGGCTTCGGGAGAATGGGAGATCATTTTTGGGGATATGAAGCTCAGGAGGTAGTTCCAGATATGGTGATTTTGGGGAAACCGATGGGGAATGGTCATCCTATGGGTGCGGTTGTGACAACTGAGGAAATTGCAGCTTCTTTTAGCAAGGGAGTTGAGTTTTTTAGTTCCTTCGGTGGAAATCCTGTTTCCTGTGCCATTGGACTCTCTGTCTTAGAGGTAATTGAAGAAGAAAAGCTTCAAGAAAACGCAAGAATGGTAGGTAACTACTATACTGAACTTTTTAAATCCTTACAAGCAAGTCATGAATGCATAGGAGATGTTAGAGGGTCTGGGCTTTTCTTAGGAGTAGAGATCGTTCAACCAGGAACCAAAAATCCAGCTACCCAATTGGCAGCATGGATCAAAAACGAGCTGAGAGAAAGAAATATCCTAATCAGCACCGATGGACCTCATGATAATGTAATAAAAACAAAACCTCCTTTGTGCTTTTCCAAATCCAATGCAAAGGAAGTAGTGGATACGATTGAAGATATTTTGAAAGCAACCTATTAAAATTCAACTTGGAATGTAATAACATAGCATCCCCCCTTGACATTCAAGGAGTCTGAATTCATTTTATCCTAGTTTTTCCATGAACGATCGTATCATCCAAAACGAACCGAAAATCCACCCTCAAATTGAAGCTAAATCTTCAGAGATTGGTTTTACCATGCCTTCTGACCTTTACATAGGTTGCCTCTTAAAAACGTTGATCGCCAGTAAACCAAAAGGCAATTTCCTGGAGCTTGGAACCGGCATAGGATTATCACTTTCCTGGATGGTGGATGGGATGGATTCAGATTCAACCATCACTTCAGTAGATAACGATCCCCAATTAATTGAAATCGCAAAAGGATTTTTTGGAAAGGATTCTAGAGTCAATTTGGTTTTGGAGGATGGTGCCAAATGGATAGAGGAGTACCAGGGCCCTGGCTTTGACTTGATTTTTGCAGATGCCTGGCCTGGTAAATACAGTCATTTGGATGAGATTTTTTCCCTGCTCCAGGTGGGAGGAATCTACGTGATTGATGATATGGATGAACAACCTAATTGGCCGGAAGGTCATGCAGAAAAAGCGCAGGAATTGGTGAAACAATTGGAATCCCGAGAAGATTTTCATTTGTGCAAAATGAACTGGTCCACAGGGGTGATTCTAATGACTAAAATCAACTAGTCTTCCGCTTAAAGACCATTTCATTTCAAACAATCCTGTATCTTAAGTCTGTTAGAAGATAAAACTTAACAATTAAAGCCCTGACCTTCCATGAAAAACCTTTCTAAATGGATTTATTTGATAGGTATAGCCTCCACATTTTCATGTTCCCAACCTGACCCAATTGTTGGAACCTCGGAAATCACCAAATGGCCAGAAGATAAAAAAGGAGCAATATCTGTCACCTATGATGATGGAATTATCAACCAATTCACGATTGCGAAACCGATTATGGATAGTTTGAACTTGCCTGCCACCTTTTATATCATCACCGGGAAAGTTCCTGGTTCTGGGAAAGGGAAATTTATCGGAAGAGATCCACAGGAAATCATTGCTGAAACGCGAGAATTCAAAACAGATTCCAGCAATTTCTTTGAGCGGGCTTCCCTGATCGCCTTCACAGGCACCACAGAGGCGGAAGACTATCATGCCAGAGTAGGATCATTGTTTGAGTCAGGAAGAGTAGAGGAAGCCTATGAACTGCTAGATGAAGGCTATGAAAAACTCCGAAATGGTGAAATGGTGAATACTGGTGAAGTTATTTTTCATAACAATGTAGAAGATACCACAACTTGGGAACAGTATAAGTCCTATGCTGCCCAAGGACATGAAATTGCCTCCCATACGGTGACCCATCCGAGATTAGCGGTATTGGATGAAGTGAACATGTTGTATGAACTGGAACAAAGCAAAGCCGATCTCCAACAGTTTATTGGGGAAGAGTCTATTTTTTCAGCGGAGGGGCCCTATGGCACCGAAAACGAACGTGTCATGGAATATGCTTATGGAATATTCCCTGCGCTAAGAAACAGGATGCCTGAAACTTGGCTGGAAGAAATAAACCGTGGAAGTGATGCTGTTCCGGGAGAATCACAAAAAGAATACGTGCAATGGCAGCGTGGAATCCTAACCCGGCATTCGTTCGAAGACATGAAATCATGGATTGACACGACCCTGAATCATGATAATATCTGGTTGGTATTAGTGATACATGGAGTAGAAAATCTGGGCTGGGAGCCAAAGACGAAAGAGCAACTTGAGGAGTATTTTTCATTTATGAAATCCAAAGAAAACGAGCTTTGGATTGAAACGTTCCGAGATGTCACCAAATACATCCGAGCTCGGAAAAATACTGAAGTGGAAAGTTCAATGGAAAAGGATCAAATCAACATTGTTTTAAATTCAACGCTTGACCCTAAGATCTATTCCGTACCTCTGACCATCAAAACCTATATTCCAAATGAATGGAACCAAGCCTTTGCTAATGGACAGGAAAGCCTTCCTATTCAAGAGGACTCCAAGGGCAAATATGTGCTATCCCATATCAGTTTAGGTGAATCAAGTGCATTTATCACTCATTAATCAAGCCGAGCAACCTTTCCTTTTTTGAATGCATCTATTAGGGTAAGTACTATTATACACTTAGCACCAATCAGATGAACGAGATTAAAAGACTGGAAAGGATGGTCAAATGGCAAGGACTAGGATTAATTGTATTACTAATCAGCGTCGCTTTTTTATGGGTAGATAGATTTTCCCATCATGTTATCATTACACAAGGGATTGTGATTGTTGACGAAGAAGGAAAAGATAGAATACTAATTGGGGCTCCAATTCCCACCTCCAAGGATCGAATTAGAGATGATTTGAAAAAGGTGGAAGCTGCCTATGCAGACTGGTTTCCTCCGGAAGCCAAATTCATGGAGAACTTTGAAAAAGAAGTGGATAATCAAGCCTTTGGCATGTTGATTTTGGATGAACATGGGTACGATAAATTGGCGTTGGGGGATCATGTCCCTGACCCTTTTTTCGGCAAAAGGATTGGGCCTTCTTCAGGTATAGTCGTGAATGATTCCACAGGAACCGAGAGAACTGGATATGGTCTAATAGAAATGAAGGATCGATATAGAGTTTCTTTGGGATTTGACAGAAGCGATGGATATGAGGGAATGATATTGGGCTTAGATGACAAAGAGGGTGCCCAAATTAGTATTCAAAGCAGTGATTTTGAAGAGAACCTTCGGCTAGGACAGAACCTGAAAACAAACGCTTTTGAAATTCTGTATGAAAACAAGAAAGACAGCATCACCCTAACCTTTCCAAATAACTAATCTTTAAAGTGTATTGATTATATTGAAATAAATCAATACATCACTCAACAATGAAATCCATTATTAAGATTCAATCTTTTTTAATTGTTTGTTGGTTAATAATCCTATCCTCTTGTGCCAAGAAAAGTCTTGAGGGGAGTTATTATTTTAATTGGGGGATCAGATTCACTGATATTTATCAAAAGTATGAATTTTCGGAAAATGGCACCTTTACAACTGAAGGAGGTGGTGACTTAGGCCCTGAGAGTTATGGTTACGGCACTTATCTACTTTCAAAAGATTCACTCATTCTCCAATATTCCAAGGAAAAAGACCCCATAAAAAGCAAGGTCTTCATTGAAAGTATTCCTGAATCTAAACAAACTGATTCCGTAACCTTTCATTTTGAATTTTATGAATTAGAAACAGAAATGCCTATTACTGGAACAGTTGCTCAGTATTTTGAGGATAAGAGCAAAAACAAAGGAATCATCGCTGGAACTGATGGGGTTTGTTCTATCCGCTTAATCAAAGGTAATAAAACCCAAACCTATACTATTTTTTCTTTGGTTGGACATGAATCATTTGAATTGGATTTAGTAAATGACTCCTCAAAAATCATAAGAATCGGCCTAGCTGAAAATATCGGGAAACAAGTCTTTGATAAAACCACCCGTTTCGGAGTAAAAAAGATCAGTAATAAAGTCATTCAATTTTCAGGAGGAGATCAACTGATCAGGTATACTCCCCGAGTTCAAAATTGACATTTTAATTTCTATTATTTGAAACATCCTGTCAGATTTACCGGATAAGTAATTCAGCGAGAATCTTTTACCATGCTTCACTCCATAGGTTCATTAGTAAAAGAAAACTAATTCCCTACTGAAAACTTCATGAAAACCATCTGATTTTTAATAAATTATAACTCGAACTTTTAATAATCCCCGATAAACCAAACAGACCATGAAACAATTGAACAAAGAGGATATCCAACAGGAAGTTTTTGATCTCTATGATGCCTATGCACACAACAAACTAGACCGAAGGACTTTTGTAGAAAAACTTTCGGCTTATGCCGTTGGAGGAATTACGGTAGCCTCATTAATGAGTGCCATGATGCCTAATTATGTGGACACCCGAACCATATTACCAGATGATGAGCGCCTGGAATCTGAATTCATTATGTACGACTCCCCCAAGGGAGGAGGCAAAATCAAAGGATTGCTCTCCACTCCTACAGGGATGACTGGCAAGGTTCCTGGAATCGTGGTAGTACATGAAAACAGGGGGTTGAATCCCTATATAGAAGATGTAGGAAGAAGATGTGCAGTGGCTGGTTTTATTTCCTTGGCCCCAGATGCGTTGACTCCTTTGGGAGGCTATCCCGGCAATGATGATGAAGGTAGAGCCATGCAATCCAAAAGGGATAGAAATGAAATGTTAGAGGACTTCATCGCTGCCTATGAAACTCTCAAAAACCACCCTGATTGTACAGGTGAAGTGGGAGTAGTAGGCTTCTGCTTTGGTGGTTGGATTTCCAATATGATGGCTGTAAGACTGCCCGATTTGGGAGCTGCAGTTCCTTTTTATGGAGGACAGCCCTCTGCTGAGGATGCAGCCAAGATTAAAGCTCCTTTGATGCTTCAATATGCCGGTTTGGATGAACGCGTCAATGCAGGATGGCCAGCCTATGAAGAAGTTTTGAAAGCCAACAATATTGAATACCAAGCATTTGTTTACCCAGATGTAAATCATGGTTTTCACAATAACACCACCCCGAGATATGATGAGGCTGCTGCGACTTTGGCCTGGGAAAGAACCATTGACTTTTTTAATGAAAAGCTCAAAAGTTAAAGTTATCGATACTAAAAAAGGGGAGTGATTTACTCCCCTTTTTTAATGCGATATTATTAGTAAATCATGCCTAAATAAATCAAAAAGGTCAATATACCTAAGGCTAGGCCCAGGATAAACACATTATAAGCATGTCTTAAGAGCATGTATTTTTTATTGAGGACTTTGGCTTGATAAAATAACGCGATAGACATTTGCTCCTGAATTTCTTTCTTGGAAGGTAGAATCCGATTTACCTCACTCAAGTACTCTTCCATCGATAAATCCGCACTTGAACCAAAAAACATGATACTGGATTTTGGGTCTATATTGGATGTGGTTTTATTACCCACGATTTTCGGTTTTGCTGACTGAACTGCCAGGATCGTAGAAACAAAACAGGTAAATAGAAGCAATAAAATGGGCAACAAAGTAATGGGTCGCTCTATTTCAATCTGATGAGAGATAGTCCCATACCCCATGATGGCCACTACAGATGAAATCACCAAAGCATTGATACTAATAATAATGTTTGCCTTGTTGTCAGCAATCTGAAGAAGATTGCAATTATTCTTAAAAGTCACTCGAAAGAAAGTCTGATGCTCTCTATCCGTCTTTTCTTTTTTTAAAATGAGTTGTTCTTCCATAGTATATGAATGTACCACTGGAATTTACACAATAATTTAAAAGAAGAGGAAAAAATCCCAGACCATAATTTTAACAATCAGCCTTTTAACCAACTAATAAACACCAAAACAGGTTAAAAAATCAACAATCCTTGCGCTCTCAAAATGTCCCAAACTTCAGATTCTGCCAACTCTTCGAAGTCCCCAAGTTGGCTTTCATAACTTTGACGGATAGGTTTCAGGGTCTTTAGGTTCTGGGTGTAGGAAACCTCGGAGAGCAAATTAAACACCCATTCGCCCAAAGCCATTGGCAATTCCATCGCGAAATCTTCTTTTTTCCCTGAAAAAACCAAATCACAGGAATCCTCATCCTCCAAGGCAATCAATTCAGGTTGAGCCCCGATCCAGAGAATTCGTTGTTGATCCTTATAGGGAATCCCAGGTTCACTTTGAATTGCTTTTGCGATATACTGAGGACCAATGCTTGTCTTTGGCATTTTTCTATCAAACCAATCTTGTAGGGGTATTTCAAAACCAATTCCATGCATGTAATTAAAAAGAGACTTTCTTAATCCATCTCCAAACTCCCCATGATCAGCTCCTACAGGATCCACAAATTCCAATTCATTATTGGCAAAATCCCCCTCTTTCTCTCCCACTCTGGATACACTAAAGGCCTTTGGATTTAATCCTACTGGACTGTGGGCTGTCATAGCAAAGCGATGCCAAAATGCGGATTGCAATACTCCCATTTCAAAAAGTTGCCTGACCATTTCCAAGGAGTCCACCGTCTCTTGTGTGGTTTGGGTAGGAAATCCATACATCAAATAAGCATGAACCATAATTCCTGATTCTGTAAAATGATTACATACTTGGGCTACTTGGGCCACTGTCACTCCTTTCTTAATCAAAGCAAGCAAGCGGTCTGAAGCAACTTCCAGTCCACCAGATACGGCAATGCACCCAGAAGCTCTGAGCAAGCGGCAAAGATCTAAGGTAAAGCTACTTTCAAACCTGATATTGGTCCACCAAACTACTGTCAAGCCTCGCCTCAAGATTTCAATTGCCAAATCTCTCATCAAGGCAGGGGGGGCCGCCTCATCCACAAAATGGAACCCATTATTTCCCGTCTGGTCCATTATCTCTTCAATTCTATCCGCCAGAATGGAAGCAGTAATCGGTTCATATCTGCCTATATAATCCAGAGAGATGTCACAAAAAGTACACTTTCCCCAGTAGCAGCCATGTGCCAAGGTCAACTTGTTCCAGCGCCCATCACTCCATAGTCGATGCATGGGATTGGCCACTTCAATGACTGATAAATAATCCTGTAATTTCAAATCTGAATAATCAGGAGTTCCCACCTCTCGCTTGGACACATCCTTCACAGATGAATTATTCAGGAACCTCACCTTATCATCTTCTCGAATAAATGTTCTCTTCAGCTCCTCCAACGGTCTCTTCCCTTCCAAATGCTCTAACAATAGGCGCACAGGAGCTTCACCATCATCCAAGGTTATAAAATCGATGAAGTCAAAAATTCTTGGATCCTTTAATGATCTCAGCTCGGTATTTGGATACCCCCCTCCCATCCATACACTGATTTCGGGAAATTGGGATTTGATAAATTGACCACATTTCAGAGCTCCATAAAGGTTACCAGGAAAAGGAACAGAAAATGCGATGGAATCAGGCTGAACCATTTCAATTTCCTCTCCAAGCAATTCTAACATCATTTGGTCTATCAAGCCAGTCTCTTGATTCAATGCAACTTCCATCTCATCAAAATCACTTGCAGAAACAGCAAGTTTTTCTGCATACCGACTAAAACCAAAATTTGGGTCAATGGCTTCTGTGATCAAATCTCCTAGATCTTCCAGGTATAAGGTGGCAAAATACCGGGCTTTATCACGTACCCCCAAGGTCCCGAATGCCCATTCCAAATCATCCAATTGTTCAAACCTACCAGCTTCCGGTAAATAATCTCCTTCCGAAATATGATAAGCCAACGTGGGGTTTTTATCCTGCAAAAAAGAGATGACTGCATCTATGGTTTGAAGGTAATTTGCCTGGAGCCTGACTATTCTGGCAGCATTGTCTGATAACTCCAAATCCTGCTGTTCAATCAAATCAAAAACCTTTCGAAGTCCTTTTTTCGAAAACAAGGCTAAAATTACCTCCATCCCTAAATCCATTTGGTTGGAAGGAATCCCCAAGGTATTTAAATACCCTTTTAAATAGGCTGTTGCAGGATAAGGCGTATTTAGCTGGGTAAAGGGTGGTGTAATAAATAGAACTTTTGTGGCCACAGGTATTGAGTTAGGAAGGATCAAAGTTCGCAAAGAATCCTTGATTCCAAGTACTTCTTTCTAAAATAACCTTAACTCAGGAAAACCATTCCTGAGATAAGCACTTAATTTTTGGTAGATTTACTTATTCACAAAAATTAGAGATGAGAGACAATAAATTCAACATCGCAGTACTAATTGATGGCGATAATGCACAGGCTAAATTAATCAAAGAGATATTAGAAGAGGTTTCCAAATATGGAAAAGCCACCATACGACGTATTTATGGAGATTGGACTACCCCACAGATGAATAGCTGGAAAGAAATGATCAACCTCCATTCTTTCAATCCTATCCAAAAATTCTCCTACACCACAGGAAAAAACTCTACGGATAGCTCCCTGATCATTGATGCCATGGATATTTTACATAGCGATAGCGTAGATGGATTTTGCATTGTTTCAAGTGATTCCGATTATACAGGCCTTGCTAAAAGAATCCGGGAAGAAGGTTTGTTTGTCATGGGTATCGGAAGAAGAATTACCCCCAAGGCCTTTGTCCAATCCTGCGAGATATTCACGTTTGCTGAAAACCTCGGCCCAGATACAGAAGAGGATAAAACTCCCTTTAGAAAAAGCGATAAAACTCCTTCCAATACTTCCAAACAAGGAAATACTAGGTCAGAAGATTCTAAGAAAGAAGAAATTTTAAAAGAGGCTCCTACCCTAGATTTAAATTTAATTGACAAAGCTTTTGAGATTTCTTCGGACGAAGAAGAAGAAATTCACATCGCCAAAATCGGATCATCATTGAGAAAGATAGACCCTAGCTTTGACCCAAGATCTTATGGCTTTAGAAACCTCACCGAATTGTTCCGAAGCCTGAAAAAATACCAGGTAATGAAAAACGAGGTGAATGGGCTGAATTATCCCTTGGTCAAATTGAAATAAAACCTCTTAGCATATGGAAGATTCCAGGTTCCTACATCAAGTTGAACAATTCCTTTTAACCTCTAATTCGAAATGGAATACTTCACAGGGAATCCTTCAATCTTTACAAATTGACACCATTTCTCCTTTGGAATTGGATGAAATGTTACTGAAAGCGTATCAAAAAAGCAGAGACCATCAATTTCGCTATTCCACCTTGCCTTCTAAGAAAAGCTTAGACGTACTCTGGGGGCATATTGATAAAGTCAAAAAAAGAGAGGGGATGGATTTTTTTAAGCAAGATCAAGAGCTCTTATTGGATGAATTGGATCGAAGTGCGGAAAAATGCATGTTTTTATCCCATAGCTTCAAAGATTCGGATAAGGTAGTGGATCTGGCTAAAGCACTGGCTAAACAAGACCTGCATCTTTGGCTGGCAGAAACTGATTTACTGTATCATCAGCATATCAATTCGGAGGTAAAAACCGCCATTGAAAAGCTCCCTTTTTTCGGAGTCTTTTTATCGGAAAACATCTTTGATTCAGTCTGGTCTGCCAAAGAAATTGAATTTGCCTTGAACAATAAGAAACAGATCATCGGCTTTTTTCATGCAGAAACTTTGAAAAAACTCCATCCAATCAATTCAAAATCCTCCATAGCCCAGGAACTATTCAGTAAATTTTTTGACAACCATCAAGAAGTGATTTTTGTAAACTATCCGAGCGAGGAACATTCCATTTCATTTCCATTGGGAGAATTTATGAGAATGGATGAGTTGGTTGCTTTGCTAAAATAAAAAAGGGCCCGATTGCTCAGGCCCTCCTAGATTTAAAGGTAAGAGCAATTATTTACTCTCTTTGATATATCCCCAGCCTTCTTGCTGCTTCTTGATGATCTCTAAAATTCCATCAGGAACTGTTCCGACACCGGGGATCAAACTGGAAGTGGGTAGTTTATATCTGTCCAAACTCATTTGGCAAACCTTAAACGTCACATTCTCTTTTTTTGCTAATTCCTCCAATTCTTTGGAAACCGAGGATTTATCTTTCAAAACCATGTCTAAAGCACTGCTATAGACCACCATTTCGAATTCAGAATCAGGGTATTGATTCGCCATCACAGAAATGTGCCTCATTGCTGATTGATGTACCCCTTCCTCACCGCTTGTCACGTCAAAAACAATTTTAACGGGAGGAGTTTGAGCATATACAGCCATGGAAAGAATCAATCCAAACAGGAATAAAACAGACTTTTTCATCATTTCTAAATTTTAACCTCCAGCAAATACATAAGCGCAACCATGCTCTTGGGCTCTACCCAATGCCCAGACCCCTGAAGGAACCACTTGTATTCCGGGGTGCACTCCACTTATCATATCTTTGTATACGTCTTCCATTTGCAGGTTCATCTGACCCGCTATAGCCCCACTATACACCTGAAGTGCTAAATCACAAACACAAAACATGGCTCCCCTTGCTTGAAGATCTTTGATCCCTTGAATTTGAGGCATCGGAAAATCACCTGGTTTAGGCTCATAGTATGGATTTCTTAAGGAAGGAGCCCCCGTAGCAGGATCATTCACTTCAAATACAGCCCCTAATTTATACTTTGACCAAAGTCTGTCCTCCAATGCAAACGGAACGGCTGAATGTCTTAGCACCGTCATGGCAGTAATGTCAGAATCAGGACTATCGGTTTGATTATTGGTTAAGTAAAATGCCCAATTCCAAATAATTGGGAATCCATCATGAGGTGTAGAACCATCATATACAATTCGATGCGAACCTTTGATTTTTTTGAACCATTCGTCAGCTTCATGCATCTGCTTCTTATTTTCTTCTAGTGGATTTGCAACTGCTGGATTCAATATTCCTGCTAATCCACCAACCGCAGAACCTAATGCGATTTTTTCAAGAAAACTTCTTCGAGAATTACTATTTGATTCTTTCATTTAAAAATTTATTAAGTTGAACTAACATACTTATTCAATTGAGGTAGCTAAAAAATTCTAACTGAATATACTATTAAATTAAAGAAATAGCAATTATTTAACTGAAAATGAACGACTTAAAACATAGGTTAACTTCGCTTTTTTTATATACATTTTGTTAAAACCCTTTAAAAATGGTTTCTGACTTATTTCTTTGAATAATCCAGTAAAAAAGGAATTCCATTCTAAGAATAGCCATATTTAACCTAGCAGGAAAACAAGCATGATTTATTTAAGTTTAGTAGTAAAAGAAATAAGATGAAAAGATATATCCTTGCCATTATCCTGGGAATTGCTTTCAATTTTCAGCAGGTGGTATTAGCACAATCCTCTAAAAATGATACCCAAGTCTACCAATCCAAAGAACCGAGTTGGGATGGAACAGGAAAAGTTTACTTAGGAAGAGAAATATCCCAAGTCATGGGATTTGCAGGAAAGGACTGGTTGGAGAGAGCCAGTAGAGAACGAGAAGAAGGAATTGCTGCAGCTTTAGAAAACCTACCCATCAATTCATCGAGTACAGTGGCAGATATTGGAGCAGGCTCAGGATATTACACCTTTCGTATCGCCCCACTTGTTCCTCAAGGCAAAGTGTATGCAGTGGAAATTCAAAAAGATGCGATTGATTACATCAATGCAAAAAGTAAAGAGCTAAACTTGAAGAATGTCGAGACTGTTCAAGGATCAGAAAAATCATCTAACCTTCCAAAAGGGGCAATAGACTTAGTGATCATGGTTGATGTATACCATGAGTTATCCTATCCTCAGGAAATGCTACAGAGTATTTATGAATCCTTATCTCCCAATGGCAAGGTCCTACTCCTTGAATACCGAGGTGAAGACCCTACTATCAACATTAAACCATTGCACAAAATGACCGAAAAACAAGTCACCAAAGAGTTGAATGCCAATGGTTTTGAATTGGAGAAAAATGGAAAGTTCTTGCCCATCCAGCACTATCTCATATACAAAAAGAAAAAATAAGTCAATCAAAAATCACTCGTTGGACGGCCCCAGGAGCCTTTTTATAAAAAACTTCATTTTTTTTTAAGAAGTAATTACCACTTTTCAGTTGAAACAGCGCCTATAGAATTACAACCAAAATTCTATTCGCCATGAAATTATTATTTCAAAAAAAACAACAGGCATTTTTCTTAGCCATTTTTCTCTCTCTGATTTTTTCTTCCTGCGATTTTGGAGGTAAGGAAGAACCGATCAAAATTTCTCCAGATGCTGAAACCATTGGGGAATACCTAAGGAATCTACCGAATGATCCTGAAGAAATATTAAATGTCCAGCCCATTTCAGGATCCTCTCAAAGGACACAAGTCAATAGTAAAACAAGCACTTCTGGATATTCAGGAGGATTTACAGAATGTGTAACCTTAACGTATGACCTTAAAAACAATTTTGAAAACATCGCCATCCTCCGTCCTACCAATGGAATTATATATCCTGGGGCATTAGTCATAGCAGATAAAGAAACCCTAGGAGGGCTTCCTACTCCAGCAGGAGTTGACAGGGCTCCCGTTTCCTTAAGGCTAGACTTACCTGGCATAGGTGAAAATGGAAATATAACGGTCGACAATCCTACCAATACCTCTGTACAAGCTAAAATCGATGAGGCTTTGGAATGGTGGAACGCAAATGCTTATCAGGAAGGATATGTCAATGCGGCTAATTCCAGCTATTCAGCCAGTACTTCCTACAGCTCCAGGCAATTAAGCATGGATGTGGGCCTGAATGTAGAATGGGCAAGAGGAGATGTCTCCACTCAATTTAGTTACGAATCCACAAAAACTGAACGTGTGGCGATGATGGTATTCAAACAGGTATTTTATTCCATCACCATGAACGAACCTTTCAATCCAGGTGAGGTTTTTGGACCTAAAGCAACCTTGGCAGATGTGGAACAAAAGTTCAGTGCCTCCGCTCCGCCTGCCTATGTTCAGGCGGTGAACTATGGTAGAATCATCATGTTTAGAATGGTATCTACTTCCTCTGCGACAGACATAGAATTAGAAGGAACCTTAAATTATGCCACCGGAGTCACCAGTAATGTTTCCGCCGAACTGGAATCCAAGTACAAAGAAATTCTAAACAAATCTACTATTACGGTAGTGACCATCGGGGGTAATGCTTCCGTGGCATCCAAGGCAGTGGAAGCTAAAAACTTTGGAGACCTCAATAGTATCATCACCGGAGACAATGCCGTGTATACGAGAGACAATCCTGGAGTTCCGATTTCTTATAAGCTAACTTATTTGAAAGATAATAGCACTGCTAAATTGGGCTATACCACAGAATACGATGTAGAATCCTGCACCGATAAATTATATCCTTCTGCTGAAATTTCACTGAACAATAAAAATGGATTCCTTGGAGTTACGATGCGTTTTACCGTCACCTACAAACAACGAACAAATGGGATAGAATATAACCGGACTATCAATAGTGGGGATATCAAAACCAACACTAAAAAAGTAAAAACCGTACCAGCAGGTGCATATGGAATTCGACTTACGATTGAATTCCTAGATGGTTTCAAATGGAAATTTCTAAGTGATAGAACCTTTTCAAAACCTACTCAAGCTTGTTATGAAAGCACCATGAACGCATTAAAAACTCAGGTATATGTAAAAGGCGTTTCCTGCTAAGCAACTAACAGGGTTTAGGAATTGTCCAATACCGCTTCTTTTGCTGCTAACAATTTGGAGGTCAGCTCCTCCAAGGTAGTAGGTGAAGTTTCTGGATTAGATTCTAATGATTCCAAGGCCATCTCCAAATATTCTATGGCGGTAGAATAATCCCCACAAGCTAACAGGCATTCTCCAAGTGCTTGTTGGCTTTGGGCTATCTGGGGATGGCCTTTAGGATACCCTTCTTCCCTGATTTTTAACGCTTCTAAAAAGTAGTTTTTTGCCAGTTCATAATTTTTCTCCTGCATTTTTATCTTTCCTAATCCATTTAATGGGGAGGCTATTCTCGGATCTCCTTCCGGTAATAATTCTAGATAATGGTCATGAGATAACTGATAATTAATCGCTGCCTGATCATATATCCCCGCTTCAAATTGTGCCGTTCCAAGACTTCCTGTAAGAGCCCAAAAATAATAATGGTTTTTCCCTACCAATGAGTCTGTGATAATCAATGTCTTATTATAAATAGGAATAGCATCCAAAGGTGACCCCATTCTTACCAGGGTCCGTGCATAATTAGCCATGCTTGCCATGGTTTCCACATGAAATTCACCCAATATGGATTGACGCTGCTCTAGGGACTTTTCAATATAACCCAGGGCAATGGAATCTTGACCCATGGATTGGTATAAGCTACCCAGGTGATTATAGGTGTAAGCAATTTCCAAATGTGGTTCATCAAACAACTCTTTTTTCATTTCAAGGGCTTGCAAAAGATAGTTCTCAGCTTTTGCGTAGTCTCCTTTTTCCCTAGCATTTGCTCCTATCATATGTAATTCAAAAGCCAATTCCACATGGGGCGCTACATATTCCTTTTTACTAATATCAAAAGCAGCTTGATAGGCAGAATCAGCTCGCTCAAATTCTCCAAAATCATACAATACATTCCCTAACTCCACTAAGGCATTTGACATATAGATACTTCGCAAATCACCGGCTTTTTTGAGCCTAGCAATCGCTTTCTCTGCGTATACCAAAGCTGAATCATAAACCCCTTTGACATAATACATGGCTGCCATTTGGGTTTCATTATCCGAAAGGGTTTCTGGGGAAATACCCGGCAAACTTAGGTTGATCTCCAAGGCTTTCTTAGACAACTCCTCCCCTTTTTGATAATTCCCTAAGTTCAAAAAAATGGGAGCCAAACGAGAAATCATGGAAGCATACAATTCAGGTTCATCCCCCAAATTTTTCTCCAGATTCTCATAGCCTTGGTTCAATAATTGAATGGCTGTGATGGTATCAGCTCCTCCAACATTTGGATCGGCTGCCATAAATACATCCGAAAGAAGGTCTGTGATTTGATTGGCTCTTTTTGCTTCAGATTGTGCCAAATTTCTTTCTTGACTCAACCGTATCGTATAAAAAATACCACTACTGATTAATAGCAAGGCAGCAACACCAATGGATACTACTGTATTTCTATTCCTTTTTAAATACTTCCCAGTTGCATAATTCCAACTTTTAGTTCGGGAGGAAATGGGGTAATCATATAAAAACGCCTGAAGGTCCCGATTCATCACTTCCACCGAAGAAAACCTGTCATCGGGAATAAGTTGTGTTGCCTTTTCATAAATGGAGTGAAGGTCAGAAATAAACCATCTTTTGGTATCCTGACCAGCATCAAAAAGTGCTGAATTACCTTCTAGCTTGGCGGCTTTCAAAGCGACTGGATCTTGGAAAAATTTTTGATAGGGGTGAATCCCACAGACAATTTCAAATAGGATCATCCCCAAAGAATAAATATCCGAGCTAACTCCAGCATTCTTCTTTTGAATCTGTTCTGGAGATGCATAAGCAAGCGTAAAACTACTTGCTGTCTCTTCTGAATCCTCCACTATTCTGGAAACTCCAAAATCCAACAACTTCACTTGACCTTCCTCATTCACTATGATATTTTGAGGCTTCAAGTCCAAATGAACAATCAGGTTTTGATGTGCATATTGAACAGCTTTGCAGACTTGTAAAAACAGTTCCAATCTGCCTCTTAGACTCAATTTCTTTTCATCAATATATTCCAATAAGGATTTACCAGACACATATTCCATGGTGAAAAAAGGACGTTCTGAATCTGTAAATCCCCCATCATAAAGCCTTGCAATGTTTGGGTGATTGAGTCTGGCAAGAATCTGTCGTTCTTTTTGAAAAAACTCTCTCATTCCTGAATCCATAATCAGCGGCTTCAGGATTTTGATCGCTACCGTCTGATCAAATTGCCCATCATTTCTTTTTGCCAAAAAAACCGAACCCATAGCCCCAGTTCCTATGATCGAATCAATACGAAACGCCCCCACATTTTCACCAATTAGGTCTTGGTCATCGTCTAATTTGGAGAATATCTTCTGTGGTGACTCTGCAAAAATTCGATGGCTGGATTGATCAGAGTCAAGCAACGCCAAAAGTAGCGAATGCAGCTCCTCATCCTCTAGTAAAATGGTGGACAACAATTTTCTTTTCTCCTCTACAGTCGAATCCGTCAACTGATGAAAAAGTCTTTCTACTTCCTCCCACTTTCCCTTCATCATGGTCAAAAAAGTTTAATTCTTCAATTCATTGCTTAACCAAGCTTTTGCTAGCCTCCAGTCTCTTCTCACCGTATCAATAGAAACTCCCATCATATCGGCTATTTCCTCATGCTTATATCCACCAAAAAAGTGAAATTCAACCACCCGACAATGCCGATGATTTATAGATTTTAATCTAGTCAATGCCTCATTGAGATGAAGTACCTCTTCAGGGGTTGTAATTACAGGGTTTGATATGGCCCCATAGGTCAATTGGATTTGATCTCCTCCCCTTTTTAGCCGCTGTTTTTGTCTTGCATAATCGACTAAAAACCTACGCATAACGATCGCTGCAATTGCTAAAAAATGCCCTTTATCCTGAAAACCATTTTCATGATTTTCCATTTTTAAATAGGCCTCATGCACCAATGCAGAAGTATCCAATGTATAGGCATGATGTTCAAACCTCAATTTATTATGGGCCAATTTGCTAAGCTCTTCATAACAACTCAGGAATTGATTTTTAATTAGTGTGTATTGCCCTTTTGGAGCAATAGAGCTGGAAGACTGCATAATCAATTACAAAATACTCGGTATGAATTATAAAAATACAGCTCTAAAATAAGCTATAGACCGAAAAGCTCCTAATCCTAAAGCCATATTATCCAGCGTTTTACCTGGCAAAACCCGTATCCCCCCAGATTTTAAAGTTACCAATTAGCAAATGCTTCTTTCATTTAGCCTTCTATTTATCTATTTTCAAATCCAAGCTGATACCTTATGAAAAAATTACTACTCCTTGCTGTATCCCTTATTTGCTTTCAAAGTTTTGCCCAAGAATTAAAGAAAGCAGCGCTCGAAGATTTAACGGAGCAAAATTGGCAACATGGATTATCCTTATTGCAAGAAATTGTCAGTATGCCCAACGATGCATTTTATCCTGAGCAAATTGAGAGAAACATTGCATGGAGTGAAAAGCAGTTTGGAGAAAGAGGCTGGACTACCGAACGACTTGCCACTGATGGAATTCCATTGCTATTGGTTGGAAAAAGATCTCCAGGAGCTACCAAAACCATTCTGTTTTATTTTCATATGGATGGACAGGCGGTAGATAGAAGCAAATGGAATCAAGAGGATCCCTACTCTCCTGTGCTTAAATCTCAAAACGCTCATGGAGATTGGGAAATTATCCCCACTTCCAAACTTCAACATGAGTATGATCCAAATTGGAGAATATTTGCCCGATCCACTTCGGATGACAAAGGACCTGTAGCCATGTTTCTTACCGCTTGGGATGGGTTGGCAAAAGAAAATATTGCGCCTGATTATAATGTAAAAATCATTTTGGACTTTGAAGAGGAACAAGGATCCCCAAAACTACCTGGAGCCGTTCTAACATATAAAGAGAAATTAGCGGCGGATATGATGTTGATTTTAGATGGCCCAAGGCATACCAGCAATGAGCCTACATTGAGTTTTGGTGCGAGAGGTATTTCCGATTTGACTTTGACTACCTATGGACCCAAATTTCCTCAACACAGTGGTCATTATGGGAATTATGCACCGAATCCAGCCTTACTGCTTTCCCAATTATTAGCTTCGATGAAAGATGAAAACGGAAGAGTGTTGATCCCAGGCTATTACGATGGAATTGAATTGACAGCTGAAGAAAAAGAAATTCTATCGAAAGTCCCAGATGATGAAGAAGCCATCCAAAAAAAGCTAGGAATAGGAAGAACTGACAACGTAGGACAAACTTATCAAGAAAGTATCCAATACCCTTCGCTAAATATCAGAGGATTAGCATCTGCATGGGTGGGAAACGAAGCTAGGACCATTGTTCCAGCAACTGCCGTCGCTGAGATTGACATTAGATTGGTTCCAGAATCAGATCCAGAGCGATTGTTTGGATTGATTAAAAAACACATCGAGGAACAAGGCTTCCATATCGTAACCAAAGATCCCAGTGATGAGGAAAGAATGAACTACCCAAAAATTGTCAAAGTTGATTTTTCCATTTCCTATCAGGCATTCAGAACTCCTTTGGACTCCGAAGCAGGGCAATGGCTCCGGGCTTCTTTGAATCGGGCATTTGGAAAAGATCCTGTTCAGATACGGATTTCTGGGGGATCCATCCCAATTTCTCCTTTTGTGGATGCGTTAGGAATTCCTGCTGTGACCATTCCCACGGTGAACGCTGACAACAACCAGCACAGTCCAAATGAAAATATCCGCTTAGGAAATTATAAAGAAGGAATCACTACCATCATGGCAATCCTAACCGAAAAAACTATAGACACGCTTCCCAAAAAATAAAGATCTATGTTCTTCAATGAATAACATTGAAAATGGGACAACTGTTATGATCATGAAATATAATCCTGAGGCTTCACACAAGAGTAATTTTATGCCACCCTTTAGGCGATCATTTACTCCAAAAAATTAAGAGACACCCTAGGTTCCTTACCGGTACTATATCAACTCAATTCTTTTTAAAGCTGTACAAATAAGGGGCTTTGTGAGAGCCTCCAGTGTATAGTTTATCATGCCTTTGCAAGATGCCAAGACTCAACATTTTGCGTTGGAAATTCGCTCTATTCAATTCTTCACCCAGAATAGCTTCATAGACCTGTTGGAGCTCTTTCATCGTGAATTTATCTGGCAACAGATTAAAGCTCAGCAACTTGTGATCTAAATGAATTCTCAAGTGCTCTAAGGCCTTTTCCACCAACTCCCGATGGTCCATCATCAATTCTGGTAATTGATCATAATCATACCAGTCTATGGAATCAGAAAGGGCATCTGGAGTTGGTATAACGCTTTCATAATTGATCAAGGCATAATAACCGACTGTGATAAATCTTCCCAACATCCAATGGTCCTCGACCTGATGACCTTGCTCCTCCAAAATTCTTCGCATGATTTCAGGCTTGAACCTTTGCATAGAGCCAAAGGTATGGAACTGTTCCAGGTAAATTTTATCTAAGCCAGTTCGCTCAGAAAGCCCTCTTTTTACAGCATCATCCAAAGGTTCATCCATTTTAACAAATCCTCCTGGAAGCGCATAGGTCTTCATATTATGGTATTCCAGAATTAGGATTTTCAGCTTTTCCCCTGAAAAGCCAAAAATGACGGAATCATAAGAAATGTGAGGGATGTATTCGTTGGTGGGTAATGACATGGGTTTTCTTTGAAAATCTAGGTTATCTATTGGATTTGTAAAAATAAGGAATTACTATTGTTTCACAACGATACAATAAACTCAATCCTATGAAATCTGCTTTCAAACTAGTTCAGATTTTTACGCTGGCACTTTTGGTTACTATTCCTTTCCAACTGAAAGCCCAAAACCTAAATGCATTTGCTGTGCAAACTAAAATAAAAAACGGAATTATAGAAGGGTCTTTTGATACCAAATCAGGGATTCAAAAATTCTTTGGTATTCCTTTCGCAAAACCACCGGTAGGCGAACTTCGATGGAAAGCCCCTCAGCCATTTGACAATTGGTCAGGAATTAAAAAAACCACCCAATTTGGACCCAGGGCAGTACAAGCTCCTGTATTTGGAGACATGGATTTTAAATCCGATGGTTTAAGCGAAGACTGTTTATACCTGAATGTTTGGACACCTGCTGACAGAAACACCAAAAACCTCCCCGTACTGGTTTATTTCTATGGAGGAGGCTATGTGGCTGGAGATGGCTCTGAACCTAGATACAATGGAGAAGCCATGGCTCAGAAAGGAATTGTAGTAGTCACTGTCAACTACCGATTGAACGTATTTGGCTTTTTGGCACATCCGGAACTAAGTGCTGAATCTCCTTACCAAGCATCCGGAAATTATGGACTCCTCGACCAAATGGCTTCTTTGAAATGGGTTCAGGAAAATATCGAAGCATTCGGAGGGGATCCTAATCAAGTAACAATAGCAGGTGAATCTGCTGGATCTATCTCTGTAAGTTATCAAATGGCCTCCCCCCTTTCCAAAGATTTAATCGCTGGAGCCATTGGAGAAAGCGGAGCAGGAATTAATCCTACTTTGGCACCTGTAAGTTTAGCAGAAGCAGAACAAACTGGAGTTGAATTTGCTTCCAAAGCGGGGTACCAAAGCTTGGATGAATTACGAAATTTATCTACAAAAGAAGTGTATGAAATCTACAATGAATCCCAAAGATTTGGGTTCCCTGTAGTGCTTGACGGATATTTTTTACCTAAGACTTTACCAGAAATATTTGAAGCTCAAGAACAGGCAATGGTTCCTTTGCTTGCCGGGTGGAACTCAGCAGAAATCCCCGGAATGGCTTTTATGCAAGGGAAACCCTATACCCCTGAAGCCTTTATTGATGTGGTAAAGCAAACTTACCCAACTGACCATGAAGAGGTCTTGAGGCTTCATCCGCATGGCGATATGAAAGAAGTGGAATGGTCGGCTACACACTTGGCAGCAGATCGGTTTATTGCCTACAGCACCTGGAAATGGTTAGATCTACATGCGAAAAACTCAAACCAACCGGTTTACAGGTATTTGTATAGCAAACTTCGTCCACCTCTTAAGGATGCTAATTTATCTCCTGGACTTGCCGGAGGAACAATCGAAGGGGGACCTAAGATGCCGGAACCCATCGGTGCTCCCCATGCCTGTGAGATTGAATATGCGATGGGTAACCTTCACTTGGTAGATGCCTATGCTTGGACAGCAGAGGATTACCAAGTATCTAAAACAATGATGGAATATTTTGCCAATTTCATTAAAACTGGAAATCCCAATGGAGAGGGACTTCCCACTTGGGATGTGGTAGTAGGTTCGGATGAAACACCTGCCAGTATGATCATTGACGTGGAGAGTAAGCAAATAGAAGCACAAGATCAGGCGCGATATAAATTTCACGATAAATACTACGGAAACATTAACGATTAATCTATTCCCGTTTCCGAGTTGGGGAGTCCTAAAGACTCCCCTTTTATTTTTTTAAAATCCTACCTTATTCCCTGCAATGACCATTTTGAGCGTTCCATAATCATATTTCCCATCAAAAAATGCTCTCAAATCACTCATGCTCTTTTGCTTTTCCAATTGGTCCCTGATTTCAGCTATGACATCTTGAGTTAGGCAATCTTCCAATTCTACCCTACCTGTTTCAATCCCATAAGCCAAATGACTTTTGATCGTAGATAGGGCTAATCCTCGTTCCTTAGAAATCTCCTGGATGGTTTTTCCTTCTTGAAAGAACTGGAAAGTCACTTCTTGAGAATCTCCTTTTTGTCTTTTGGGTTTTAAAGTCCCTTTCTTTTTTCGACCGGTTTTAGACTTTATATCTTTTATTTTATCTGCGGCATGCTCCTTGGCCATCAGGATAAATTGCCTTCTCAAGCTCAGCATCTCTTCTTCCAAATCCTCCATTCTTTCAGGAACACCTCCCATGGAAATCACTTCAATCAGTCTTCCTAGCTTACTGATTTCCAGGTATTTTCTTAACAAACTCTCCTCCACCGCCTCCAGGCCTTCCAAATACTTTTTAGTTCTGGAAAATTGCTCAGCCATTCCCATCTGAGAAATAATTTTTTTCAAGGAATTAGCGATTAGGTTTCGGTAGTACTGACCTCCTTTTGAAATTCTTTCCTGGAGCTTTCCTGATTCTTTTTCCTGAAGTAAAAAGAGAAGCTGTCTCCTAAACTTTTCCGTATTTCCTACCTCTTTGGAAATGGTTTCAAAAACCTCGGGAATAGTTACTTGCATTTCAACATCCTCAAACTCCATACTGCTGTTTTGCTCTTTTTGGAAGCTTTCTAATTCCCTCAAAACAGGCACAAAATCAAAAGTTTGATCCACCAAACTCACCAGGTAACGATATTGGTGCTGAAGCAACAAACCTGATAAGTCAGATTGATTTCCGGCACTTTGAGAAAAATTGACAACCTGGTGATCAGAATACACCAAGTTTGATTGGATTTTACTTCTTAACACCAAGCCTTCCAAGCTTCTTAGCCTGGATAGTGCCACATAAACCTGTCCAGGTGCAAAAGCTCTTCCTACATCAATGATAGCCTTGTCAAAGGTTAAGCCTTGGCTCTTATGAACAGTCACCGCCCAGGCCAATTTGATTGGGTATTGAGCGAATGTTCCCACCACCTCATCTTCCAATTCCTTGGTATCCGGATTGACCAGGTACTTTTTATTTTCCCATACTTCTTTCCTCAAGGTGTATTCCTCATGGGTATCCTGCATTTCGACCAAAATCTCATTCTTTTTGAGATGTAGCACTTTGGCGATTTTACCATTGAAGTAGGATGCATTTCCAGAGCTGTCATTTTTCACAAACATGATCTGAGCTCCTTCCCTTAATTCAAGTTTTTGTGGAAGCGGAAATAAAGATTCAGGGAAATCACCTTCCAGATCCGCCTCATAAAAACTGGAGGAACCGCTCAGATTCCCCATCTCTTTTTGATTGATTTGATCCGCCTTGTAATTGTGGGTTGTGATGGTGATGTAATCCTCTAATTCACCGATTTCTTCCGCTGTTTTATAATGTTTATTCAAAAGCTGAATATCTTCATGGGTCACCTGATTATCCCGTAAGTGGTTGAGCACATTAATAAACTGATCATCTTGTTGACGGAAAATCTTATCCAGTTCCAGGTAAACCATCCCTGAATTCTGCAAGGCTTTAGCCTCAAAAAAATGCATGCTATTATAAAATCGATTGAGCACTTGCCATTCCTCATCTTTGACGATAGGAGGCAGTTGAAACAAGTCTCCGATCATTAATATCTGGACTCCTCCAAAAGGCTCTTTAAAATTCCTTTTGACACTTTTCATCCTGTAATCGATGGCATCTAAGACATCTGCTCGAAGCATACTGACTTCATCGATCACCAATAGTTCCACTGCTTTTAATACACTTTTTCGGAGCTGATTCAAAGGATGTCTTCTCCCTAAGGTATGCTGGGTATAGAATCCATATTGATCTGTAAAATTTCCCTCAGGTTCTCTCACAGGCAAAAAACTTCCTAAGGGAAGCAAAAATTGTGAATGAATGGTCACTCCTTTGGCATGTAATGCAGCTATACCAGTTGGAGCCAAGATTACATGCCTTTTATGGGTACGCTTCGCCAGATCTCGTAAAAATGTGGTTTTCCCAGTTCCTGCCTTCCCTGTCAAGAATATCGGTGCATTGGTATTATTGACAAATTTTGCAGCAAACTCAAGTTTATCAGTGGACTGACTATTCATATAACTAAAATAATAAAAATGATGATTGGTGAAATAAGCCCGATTTTCTCTTTCTTCAAAATTTCCTTTTTAATTTCAGCTCACAATCTTTCAAGCAATGTATATACATCCTATTAATCGTTGGGAAAACGAGGAGGAAATAACCAACCTAATCCAGCAGAATCCCTTTGCTACCATGGTATCCAAAGTAGATGGAAGACCATGGGCAACCCACCTCCCATTACTTTTAAGCAAAGACAAAAATGGAGATGCGGTCTTATCTGGACATGTGGCAAAAGCCAATCAACAATGGAAGCATTTGGGGGAAGAGGAAGTATTGGTTCTATTCCAAGGTCCACATGCCTACATTTCCTCATCCTGGTACAATCACGAAAATGTACCTACTTGGAATTATTTGGCAGTACACATCTATGGGAATATCCGGATTATTGAAGGGGATGAGTTAATGGAACACCTCAAATCTCTCGTCCATACTTTTGAGGCAGGAAGACCACATGCAGTCACAGTGGAAGGTATGAGCGAAAAATATCTCAACAGCCAATTGAAAGGTTTAATTGGAGTGGAAATAAAAATCAATGAGGTACAAGCAAGTGCTAAACTATCTCAAAATAGAGATGAAACCAATTACCAAAATATCATTACCCACCTAGAACATAGTCCGTATCCGTTAGACCAGGAGGTTGCAAAAGAGATGGTCAAGAGAAAGAAAAAATAACAGGAATTCTTTTCCCTTATTGAGTCTTTAACCCACACTATTTTCATTATATATCACAAAAATCCGCTCTATTAAGTATTTAGGGAGATGGCATGGTACTGGCTGATAGCTTTGTATAACAATTTAAGTTTCACTAAACCAACTTAACCATGAATACCGATTATCATTTCCCAATTAGTAGCTCTACTACCTGTCACTGCACCATTAAAACTGCAAGAGATGAGAAAGTAGGGAAAATCAAAGATTTAATGATTGACACAGAAACCGGAGAAGTAGTGTATGCTGTATTGGCAATTGACGAAGGCTTCCTAAATATGGGAACCAAACTTCTCGCTTTGCCATGGCAGGCATTTCATTTTCATACCCAACAACATGATGTCATCATTGTAAATGTAGATAAAGAAAAACTTGAAAAGGCTCCCGGGTTTGACGAGGACAATTGGCCTTCAGGTCCACAGCATGAATTCATTGATGATATTCATACGTATTATGGCTTCGAAAGAAGACTGATTAAGGCATAATAAAAACAGAAAAAGGAGGCTACCATATAACATATACAAAGTGGTGGCCTTTTTATTTTTTCCTCCCACCTATGAATGTTCTGGCGATGCCGACTGGAACTATTTCCATCAATCCCTCCTTGGAGGATTCCCATATCAAATTAAAAGGGCCTCTGTACACGTTTCTACTGGTACTATATCTGGCTGTTTTGTAATTAGTAGAGTTAGGAATATTTTCCTTTGAAGTAAATAAGTTGGCAGCTGAGTTTATCAGAGTATTTAAGCCTTTTTTGGAATCATCGTCAGGAATCATTTCCAACTTCAACTCCCTATAGTCAAAAGCAAGCGTATTTCTGGATGAATATTTCTGGGCATCCATGGTTAATCTTAACCCTAAAAGAATTCCCGAATCAACTCTGAATTTACCCATTTTGGCAAATAGTTCATTGATAGCGGGTAAGTTGAATCCGCTAATGGTTGCCTCTAATTGAAACACGTCATTTCCATAGGGAACCTGAATATCCATTTCCACATCAGCATGCCCTCTTAACTTAGCCCTGGAATTCAACGTCATGGTTTTACCTTGCTGTAATGAATCGGTAGTCAGCACGTTGTATAGTTCGGCTGAAACATTTTCAAAAGACAAATCAGCCGGTTGGGTATTCCCCTCCCCGATTTCTTGATAAGAGATCTTCGAGTTTTGAATTCTGATCGTATCTAGTCTCAAAGGAAAGGGAATCTTCTCAATGATCCCCTCAAACATTGGCTTAACGGGTTCAGATGGCCTGGGCTTGTTCTTATCCCTAAGATCAATGAGTTCCAGACTGTCAATCGTCGCCAGCCCGGCTATCAGAGACAAATCCCCATAAATACTGCTCTGGGTATCAATATGGATCAGTTTGAATTCTTTTACACCAAATTCAATCAAATCCATTTGGTGCTCCGATTGTTTCAAAGCAGCAAGTATTCCCTTTTTATAAGTGAAACCAATTCCCTTAAAGGTCATCTCTTTTTCCTGAGAATTATAATTCAGCTCCTCCACCTTTAATTGTTGATTGGAGTTTACTGCATATTCTATGTTCTTGAGATTGGCTTCCAGACTTTCCAATCGAAAGGGAATGTCTTCTTTGATCAGGGCAGAATCAGTTTTGAGCCCATGAATATTTAAATTTAAATCCGTGAATTGCCCAATTCTTACCAGGCTATCCAGGTCCGTAAAAAATTCAGCTGTACCGTTTACCAGAATAACATCTTTGATTTCTCCCCTGGAAATAATGTCTTGAAACAAAAGTTGAAATGCCATAGAACTCTCTTGTGCATTTCCCTTTTTGTTTTTTTGAATCAATCGCAAGGAAGGCTCCACGATTTTCAATTCATTAATTTCAAGCTTTCTCTCCACTATTATTTTTAACAAGTCCAATCCTGACATGGATATATCTCGAAATGAACCATTCACTTTCGTATTTACGGAATCATTTAACGGTACCAGCCTTATCGCATGAAGGTCAACTTTGCGTTGCAATAAATGGATATTGATCTCCTCAAAAATCAAATCGTAATCCCTATCCTTTTGCTCATTGAGGATTTCGGGAATTCTCTGGGAAAGCCAATTTTCCAAAAAATGTGTCCCTGCTATACTTAGCACAACTAGCAAAATAAGTGCTATCCCGAGTTTTTTCATCTAACTAACTTTATCCTGAATATAGTTGATTCTACAGGATATTTCCCCTATTGAATTCAATCAATTGAGGAATTCAATAGCAAGCCCCAATTATTTTCAAAGCCTCCTCTCAACTAGAATGAAATTCGATGAAAAATCAATTTCATCCTTTAAAATCAACCTTTCACCAAGGAAACTGGAGAAGTTGATGTATTCCTTTTTACCTTTCAATTGAAAACCCAACCCTATTTGAATTAATGAAAACTTTTTTCTTTGTGCTTTCTTTTTGCCTGCTAAGCAGTGGTCTTGTTGCTCAGGACAAAAATGAACTAGTAAAAATTCTAACCTACAATATTTACCATGGTGAAAACCCTTTTAATCCAGGGCAATCTAACCTGGATGAAATTGCGGCATTGATCAAAGAACTTAACCCAGATATGGTAGCCATGCAGGAAGTGGACAGTATGACTACCCGAACGGCAAAAGTTTATGGCACGAAAGTAGATTTAGTACAGCAACTGGCGGAGCTAACTGGGTACCATGGCTATTTTGCAAAAGCAATGGATTTTGCAGAAGGGGGCTATGGAGAGGGCTTGCTGATTAAAAATCCGGCTACTTTTGAAACTCAAAACTTGTCCATACCAGAAGGGGGCGAACCCAGAGCTGCGGCATGGGCTACCATCACCTTGGACTCCGGGACTAAAATCGCTTTTGCCGGCACCCACTTATGCCACCAATTTGAAAAAAACAGAATTGCCCAAGTTTCGGAAGTGAGCAAAAAAGCTAAAAAAGAAAGCCTACCAACAATTTGGGCAGGAGATTTAAATTTCACACCTACTTCCGAAGAATATCGAAGTATCAAAGGAAATTGGAAAGACGCGGGTGCATTGCCTACCCCCTATTCTCCCACCTATGGATCCATGGAAGATGGAGCGAGAATAGACTATGTATGGTATGACTCGAGCAAATTTTCACTTTTATCCTACGAGGTATTGAATGTTCCTCATTCGGATCATTATCCAGTACTTGTCACATTACAACTGAAATAATATGAAAAAATCTATCAGCTTGGCACTGAGTTGCCTTACTCTTTTTGCCTGTAGTTCAGGCAACCAATCTTCAGTGGAAGAAGAAACTCCAAAACTTGAGTGGAGAGAGTTATTCAATGGAAAAGACCTGGACAATTGGATGATCAAAATCAGCAAACATGAGTTGAATGATAACTTCGCCAACACATTTCGGGTAGAAGACGGAATGATGCAGGTGCGCTATGATGGATACGATCAATTCGACCGGCAATATGGCCATATCTTCTATGATGAATCTTTTTCCAATTATGTCCTTCAAGTCCAATACCGATTTGTGGGAGAGCAAGCAACTGGTGGAGAAGGTTGGGCATGGAGAAACAGTGGAGCAATGCTGCACGGACAGGATCCAAGAACCATGCTGGTAGACCAAGACTTCCCTATTTCAATAGAAGCTCAATTTTTGGGAGGGAATGGGACAGATGAACGAAGCACCTGTAATCTCTGTACTCCTGGAACCAATGTAGTTTTGGCAGATTCCCTTTTCACACCACATTGTATTAATTCCTCTTCAAAAACATATGCAGGAGACCAATGGGTAACGGCCAACTTTATTGTGTTGAACGATTCTGTCGTTCACCATATGGTAGGGATGGATACGGTTTTCAGTTACAATAAACCCCAAATCGGCGGAGGCAATGTCTCACCTGTTGACCCTGCGGTAAAAATTGATGGACAGATGATCAAAGAAGGTTACATTTCTCTTCAAAGTGAAAGTCATCCCATTGATTTCAGGAAAGTATCCATTGTAGAAATAGATGAGTTGATAGGAAAAGATGAGCAGTTAAATCAAGCCGTGATCAACCTACTTTCTGCTTCCAAAGAATAATTACCATCATAAATGACCCTAAAAAGACGTGACTTTATCAAGGCTGTTCCAGCTCTTGGTGCAGCGATAGGCCTTTCACATCAGGTAACAGGCCAATCCAATAGAATTCCCCTGGCATCCGACAGGAAAGCCTGGGTAGATTTATTATATAAAATATCCCATCCGGTTTTGGATGCCATGTCCCAAGGAAAGCTTACAGCATCCATGCCTGTGGAAGTCCCTAAGGATGCCTATGGAGACCGTGACACAGTCACTTACTTAGAAGCCATAGGAAGGCTGCTTGCTGGCCTGGCTCCTTGGTTAGCATTAGAGGATATCAGTGGTGAAGAAGCTCAATTACAACAGGAGTTGAGAGAAAAAGCCCTGCTGAGCATCAAACATGCAGTAGATCCGGGTTCTCCTGATTACATCAACTGGACCAAAGGTGCTCAGCCATTAGTAGATGGGGCATTTTTGGTGCATGGAATCATGCGGGCTCCAAATCAACTTTGGGAACCTTTGGAAGCGGAGACCAAGGCAAGGTTGATCAAGGAGCTTCATGCTCAAAAGCTGGCCATCAAGCCATTCTATAATAATTGGATTCTTTTTGGTGCCATGATTGATGCCTTTTTGTTTTCTGTAGGAGAACAAGGGGATTTGATGAGAATGGATTTCGCCATTAAAAAACACATGGAATGGTACCTTGGAGATGGTTGGTATGGAGATGGTCCTAATTTCCACTTAGACTATTACAACTCCTACGTCATACAACCCATGCTCATCCAAGTATTAGAAGTAGCTGCAACCAAACAAAAAGCCTACGAGGCTGATTTGAAAGAAGCTAAAATACGGATGCAGCGGTTTGGGAGACAACTGGAATTGATGATCTCTCCAGAAGGAACCTATCCTGCTATTGGAAGATCTATTTGTTACAGATCTGGCGCATTCCAACCTTTGGCAGAATTGGCCCTGAAGGAAATGCTTCCTGAAGAACTGAGCAACGGGCAGGTAAGAGCTGCTTTGACCCAAGTATATACCCGGCTTTTTTCGGCAAAGGGTACTTTTGATTCAAACAATTGGCTGCAATTGGGATTAGCAGGACACCAGCCAGGCCTTGCAGAGCCCTACATCAGCACAGGTAGTTTATACCTTTGTTCGCTTGGATTCCTACCCTTAGGACTTCCTGCAAGTCATCCTTTTTGGACAGACCCAGCAGAGGACTGGACCAATAAAAAGATTTGGAAAGGAGAGGATCAAAAGAGAGATCATGCAATCTAGCAACTGAACATGGAAGAGGTCCTAGTTCGACTCCACACCATAAGACAGGTTGTTCAATAGAAAAAATCACTTTTTTTCTTCGAACATTAAAGAAGCCCGATAAGTAATTATCGGGCTTTCAATTTTTATCCTCTCAATGTAATAGGAACAGGCTTGTTGGTTTTCCAACTACCTCCAGTAAAGTCAGGCACATCAATGGAGTTAGAACGATTGGCAACAGACCATTCACTCAATGGAGAAATGCTACTCCAAAGCGCTGCATCATACACATCCTGATCCAAAGGCAAACCATTTCTCAAGCAGTCAATCAATCTCCAGTCCATGATGAAATCCATTCCTCCATGACCTCCAACCTGCTTGGCCAACTCTCCTACTTTTTGTACAATTTCCGGAGTATATTTTGTTTCCAAATCCTTAAACTCCTCATCATTCAACCAACCATGCCCTCTTGATACTTTAGGGCTTGGATATTTCTGTGCATAGCCTTCGGTACCAGATATGACATGAAGTCTTGAATAAGGTCTTGGGCTGGTCACATCATGCTGAATCATGATGGTCTTTCCATTTTTTGTCTTCACTACCGAGGTATTCATATTCCCTCTATAGCTTTTGGTAGCAAAATCGGAGAAGAAATTATCCTGAGCAGCCAATTCTTCCGCTTTCTCTTTCATCATAAAATCATTGGATGAAACAGAAGTTAAATAATCCATCTGATCACCTCGATTGATATTCAGGATTTGGCAAATAGGGCCTAAACCATGGGTAGGATATAAATTTCCATCACGGTAATTTTCTTTCAATCTCCACATACCTTGGTATCCATTCTTATCGAAGTTAAGCGCAAGCAAATCATGGATATAGGCACCTTCTACGTGTAAAACCTCACCGAAGTACCCTTCTCTTGCCATTTTCAAGGTCATTAATTCAAAGAAGTCATAGCAACAGTTTTCTAATTGCATACAGTGCTTTTTGGTACGCTCAGAAGTCTCTACCAATTGCCAGCATTCATCTAAAGTTCTTGCAATAGGCACTTCACATGCCGCATGTTTGCCCGCTTCCATGGCATAAATAGCCATTGGAGTATGCCATTCCCAAGGTGTAGCTATGTAGATCAAATCCAAATCCGGACGATCAAACATTTCTTTCCAGGAATATACTTTCCCGGAATAACCATCTGGGTTATGGGATGTATCTTTTAATTGCTCTTTGGCCTTCTCCACTCTTTCTGGCATCAGGTCACAAAGGGCTTTGATCTCAACGCCTTCAATTTTACTCAAACGATTTACAGCACCAGGACCTCTCATTCCCAAACCTACAATCCCCACTCTTACAGTTTCAATTTTAGGAGCAGCATATCCAGACATATTGAATTTTTGGGCTCTTCCGGCATATTTTTGAATTTGTCCCGGCAGCTCATTGATGTTTGTCTCTGCAAAAGCAGATCCTGCCCCGATTAATCCTAAGCCTGCAAGACCAGAAGCTTTTAGGAACTCTCTTCGTTTGTTATTCTTCATGAATTGGTATTTTTTGGATTCAAATTTCAATAGTATGGTAAATATTGAAATTTTCAACTTTAAATTCTTTCAGACGGTGAATTTACACCATAAAAAAACCAGAATCTATTCATTCTGGCTTTAAAATTTTTAGTATTTATAAACAATCCTATTTTACCGAGTGGTGATGGCATGTTTTGATTCCAACGATAGCATACAAAGGGCAATAGCTAACAAGGCTAGTAATTGCGAATATCAATGCCACTACTAATGAAATAATACCTAATGTTCCTGAAACTATTCCAGAAAAGTATAGTAGCACTAAAACTGCCGCTACCACCAATCTAATTGCTCTATCGATTGTTCCCATGTTCTTTTTCATGATTTCCAAGGTTTGGTTGATGTAAAGGTTCCGTCGAAAAACTCTTTCAACACAATAAACCTAACCTATTTTCCCATAGAAATTCATGACTTATGTCACATAAAAGGTTGATTAACTAACGGTCCATCATCCTACATTTAATTGAATATCAAGTCCATACTAGTGGATTTAACCATATTATTAAAGTATATTGAAATTAAGAAAGCAGGTTCTACCGGTTCTATATCCCTATTTGAATTTTCTGTCAACCACGTTATTACCTCCTTCTTTCTATTCTTAAAAAATACGAGTCAAATTCATTCAAATTATTGAAATGAAATTTTTCAAAATTCTTCCTTGCCTTTTACTCTTCTCCTTTTTCATCAATGGGGTCATGGCTAATCATCGTGTAAACACTGTTCCAAACGATACGATCTCCTTAGCTCAAGCCTATATGAACCTGTATTTAACTTCTATTTATTATGACTCCATAGATGCCGATCGAATTTCGAAAATTCTTGCTTTTGAGAAAGACGAAATGGATCAGATTAAAAACCGAACATTCATTAGAACCTTTCAGCCTTTACACAGCTTTACTCAGTCCATTTGGTATCAAACTCAAGCAAAGCGGCTTTACTTCAATGATTCGAAACCAGATAGAAATACCTTAAGAAGATATAAAAGTGTATTGGATCGGGGAATAAATTTTTACAACGCTGCCAAACTAGATGAATATCCGAGCTATTCAATGCAACAGCTTTCATTTTATGAAATCATCAATTTTGACTTAGATGCAGCAGATGATATACGCTCAGAAATATATAAAGTGAAAACCCAATACAATTCCTTATTTAACGAAAACATCTATCCGGACTTTCAACGCATCTTTCTTAAAGCCAAAGAACGGAATAGGATTGAATTGGATTCGCTTACTTTCTATGCTGGACTTTTCGAAATACCTCTGAGTATGTCCACTTTAAACAATACCATTGATTTCCCAAATGCACCTTCATTTAAAAGCTACTCGATTAACCCAGATTACCGGTTAGAAAATAGGCTGGAGTTAATTTCAAGATATTTACAGTTAAAATTTCTCGCTACCCAACGAACTAGGCCCCCTGCCAATTTTAATACAGAAACCTTATATCATCATTATGATGAATTTATGGAAATGCTCCGTTTTGAAGAGGATGAGTTTATCAAAAAAGAGTTGACTCCAGAGGTTACGGCTTTGCTTTTTAGGCAACTAAAAAGGAGGTATCCATCTAGAAGGTCTGAAGGGATTAGGGACGAAAGTTTAGCTGCTATTTCTGCACCAAATCCAGCTCCAAACATCATGTACTTTTTCCCTAACCCTGCCCCTAAGTCATCTACCCATCAAATCATCAAAAACTTTAAGCCTGACTTGCAGACTTTGAATCAGGTAGACTTATTTTTTAGATCCAAGATGCAAGAAGCAGGATTCGGAAGTAATCATCTCCATTACTATTACGATATGGACGGATATGCCATGACTACCAGCCTAGAAAAGTTCAATAAAGACGGTACCAAAGTCAGCTCAGATAAACGGTTCACCGAAAGCATGGGGGAGGACGGGAAATTTTCCTACTTTGAGATTTTCAAGTCTATCTTTTTTGAGGTGGAGTCCGAATTCCGAATGTTTGCATTTGTAGTGGCATCCAAGCCAGCTACGCTGGGTGGGAACATCATGACTACCAGTTTTGCTGAAGAAATCCTCCAAAACAGCTATCCAACGCTTCCCAATGATTTAAAGGTTAAAACGCTACCCACTAAAGACCTGACCATTCTGGTGTACCATTTTCACCAAAATGATATTGGGCAAGTACCTGAACTGGATTTAAGTGGAAGTTGGGAGGTACAAGATCACCTCAGAAGCGCGGGGATTCCAGCTCTCAATTAATACTTGAACATTAGCTACCCTCTGGTGGGTTAGCTTTAAAATACTCCTCATAGGAAAAGTTTCTGGTAATCGTATCCCCTGCATTCAGTAATATCTCGATTTTCATAACTGGACAATAGCCATACCCCAAATAGCCTATTGAAAACTGGGAAGATGGATCTTTTGAAATGCGAAGACGGTCAATAAATCCAGGACAAAAATGATAATGCACTTCTTTGATTTCTTCTTTGCGGAAGGAAGGCACATCTAACCACATGGTGAAATTCCTGTTATTTCCACCTTTATTGGAAGGGCTTACCGATGCTTCTATAGAAATCAAACTATCCAAAGGATAGGTCCGCTCTTTATAAAGGATATCCATCAATGCAGAGTCGCTTACATTTTCATAATTTCTCCCACGCCCCTTCATTACCAATCTCAACAACTCTTCCGTCCGATCAAGGTCTTTTTGTCTGGCTAAATCTCTCTCCAAATCTGCTATTTGAGACCTTCTATTGTTTATCTCCCTTATCACAAAAAATGAAATACTTACCAGCATAATGCCTGCGATCACACCTATCCAAACCCTTCTTTCCCTTTTCTTTTTATTCATTTCTAACAGCTTATTCTTTGCTGCTAGCTCTTTTTGCTCCCGGATGTATTGTTCACTTTTTTTAATCCAATCTGTTTCCTCCTTGGTTTGTTTGAACTTCTCTAAATAGGGTTCAATAAACACCAGTTGTTTTTCGGAAAAATACTCTCTTGCCTCCTCCTTGATTGACACCTGACTTTTGATCAAGCGTTTGATCTCCAACAACGCTTTCTCCTCTACACTTCGTTTTTCAGCGATGGGCTTGGCTAAGGAATCATGCGCGATTTCAAAGGAGTCTATGCTCTCATTATAGCGGAGCATTCGACTATTGATAAAAGCCAAAAGGACTTCTTCCACCAACTTTTTATCAAAATCCGGTAATCGATCAAAAAGCTCTTTCTTGCTGATAGGCTCTTTGGTGCCTTCCAGGGTAGCAAAAGGAGATAAAATTTTCCAGGTGGTCTCTACGTTTAACTTCGGGTATTTACCCTTCAATCCATTGGAAATAGAAGCAACCTGCTCTTCCAGGAAATTGCTTAGAATATCTCCGATCTCTCCCATTTCATTGACCTTGGCCAAGGTAAATTCAGCAGGCTTCTCTCTTTTTTGATCCCCAGATATATTCAAATAAAGTTTATCTAAAAACACCTGTAAGAAGGGCAATTGGATTGTCAGGGATTTCTTGCCGCCTTTAATTTTTTGAAAAATAGCCTCAGCGACCGCATCTTCTTCACCAGTTTTGATGCTAATATTCGAACCTTCAAAAGCAGCCGCACCTATAATCACCTGCTTCACTTTATCCAAATTCATAGGTTCTACCCGCAGCTTCTTCTGAAGAAGTTGTGGGATTTCACGTTCGAATTCCACCAAGTATCCCAAATACTCTTCCCGAATCGAAAAAATCATTTTAACAGGCTGGTAGGAATGCAAAATCCCTTTGATTGTTTCTAAAAATTCCTGCTGTTCGGATTTAGACCCCAGAATAAACAGTTCCTCAAACTGGTCAAATATCAGGTATATGGGCCTAAAGGATTTCTGATAGATTGCTTTTAAAGCTTTGCTGGTAGGCGTCAACTCCTCTCCATTCTTATCAGTAACGGAATCCCAATCATCTACCCATTGCGCACCTTCCTCATCTGCCTCTCCACCCGCATTTTTCAAAATGGTTTTCAAGGAGCTGTTGATATTATTTCCCCGTCTGATCATCAAATCCAACCAGTCATGAGGTTGAAACTTGCCAGCTAGCCCACAGTTGATCAAACTGGTTTTACCAGTTCCTGAAGCCCCATAAACCAATACTACGGGAGACTGAAACACCATTTCATACAGGGTATTGATCTCCTCATCCCTTCCAAAAAATACGACCCTATCTTCTCTATCATAGGAATCCAGAAATTTGAAAGGATATTTTTTCATGAAATTATCTTTTAGATAGTGCGGAAATCAAAATAAATCTTCGGTGGTTTCTTCTTCAATGCCTGTCAGGGTCTTCTTCGCATGATAAAACAAACTATAGACCTTATCGAAATTCATGTCTTTCCTATTTTCCTTTTTGGAAAGCCATCTATTCAAAGCATTTAAATCCTCCTCATCTGGTTTGGGGTTATTGGATTTATTAATCACCACATTGCTGTTGTCCTCGATAAACTTGAAGTTCAGATTGCCATCGTCGTAGGTATTGCAATAAGAATAAAAACAAATTTTTGAACCTCCTGTCAAAGCCAGCCCATTATAGTCTATAATAAAGGGATCCAGGTTAATATTCTTCCTGTAATTGTCTTTAAACAAAATCACAGCATGGGAAATCACAGGAGAAGACTCTCTTCTAACATTACTTTGGCTGGTATTATTCGCCTGACTTTCTCCCACTAAAAACGTGTAATTATGCAGGTACAATCCCTCCTCGTCGTTCCGCTGTTGATTAAAATCGATCTCATTAATGGAAATCATTCTATACTCAGCAAGGAAGCTCAAATTCTCCAGAATTACGGACAAATTCTCCTCTGCCTCTAAACAGTCTTTTCCTGAAAGCTCTTTTCCTTTCGCTGATTTCTGAAGCTCCATCAATTGCTCACAAGCTTGGTAAAAGACCGTGCCTGCTTGTAGTTGAGGAAGAAGTTCCAATGATTCAGAAATCAGGAATTCCAACTTATTGTCTTTGAATGCTGTGATCAGGTGGTCCATTAGGTCCAAGAAGTCCATCAGATCCTCTTCCGCGGCATTTTTAAAAAACTTAGCAAAGGCTTCTTTTTGCTTCGGAGAAAATTCTGGTTTCTTCTCCAAATGATGATCCCATAAGGTAGATATCAAAGAGTAACAGATCAGTTGAAGGCTTCGCTTCGCGGCCAGTTGACAATTTTCAATATACCTTGTCAACTTACTCGTAGAGTAGGGCTCCTCTCCGATGGACATCAGTTTTCGGATTTGTACTCCAATCACTCCCACAAACCCATTGATGATGATCCTTTTGGCCGTTCTAACGAGCTGTGGGTTTTCAGCCCAATCCCCATTGGCACCTAGGAAATCTGCAGCTTTCCTATTATGCCTGCTAATAGCCTCTAATAATCGTTTTGTTAATTCTTCATTGAAAACTACCTGATCAATTTGGGCTTCCTGCCCATTTTCCTTATTGGTTTTTGGATCTTTCCCTGAACTCGCCCCCTCCTCATAATTTACCAAAAACTTATCTAATTGATTCCTATACTGATTGATCAGATTGTCAATATTGGTATACTCTGTATAGAAATGCCCCAAGGCCCCTATTTTCTTTTTGAATGCCAACAGGGTATTGATCTCATCGGTAATAGACCCAGTATTGATTTGGGCATTCTTAAAGTAAGTCCAAATCCTTGGCTTCCCTTTTTCTTTAAAAACTTGGTATGCAGTATCAAATTCCTCTGCGGTATACTTCCCTACTTTCGTGAAAAACAAACACAAAACGATATCACAGTTACGTATCGCTTCATTGTATTCATTTTGAAGCCTGGAGTCAGAAATTGCATCTAAAAAATTTTCCCATTGCACCAATTCCAGGTACAAGCCTTTCTTATGAAGAATATCATTTTGTCGGCTAATAAAATTCCTGAATTGATCCCTATCTTCTTTCAATTCTGAAGATGAAGCAATGAATATTCGGATCGTTTTCATAGAAAAATCAAATTGTCTCAGGAATGGCAAATCTCCATTTCACTTTGAAAATGTTCAATTATTCTAAAATACAGAATTTTATCAGAATAAAATTTTCAAGACCACAGCCTACATAAATCAGGATCTACGCAAGCAGAGAATTCTTACGAATCTTGATCCTTGGTAAAGTACCTGGCCATTACCAATTCGGCCTTTTTCCCTTGGGGAGTAAAATCAGGTTCCCGATCATGCCTGTTGGGATACCACTTCCAGAAATACACACCTGCCAGCCAACTTTTGGGCCATGCTGATTCAAAAAATGCTTCATAACATAGCGCTTGCGCCGTTTCCGAAAACTCAATTTCTTTTCGTTCATTGGGCCAAACCCAAGGTTCAATGGCAGCATCCACCGTATTACAATAGCCGATTTCGGTAAACAATACTGGTTTTTGGTACTTTTTAACCACCTTTTCAACTTTCGGGAGCTGTCTTCCCCATCCTTCTTTTAATTCTTCAAGGCTGGGGTTGTGATCATCTGCAAGGGGGAAATAGGCCTGGATCCCAATATAGTCTAGCTTATCCCAAAAAGTAATGTGTTCAAACTCAGTGAAATTCGCTGCATAGACCAGCTTTCCAGAATAAACCTTTCTAATAGCGGCTATAATCTGCTCCCAATCTTCTGCCCTATCACTAGTCATCTCCAACTCAGTCCCAATGCAGAGCATGGGTATCCCCAACTCCTCTGCGAGGTGGGCATAATCTAAAATAAATGCAGTGTAATTAGTGAACCAAGCTTCCCAATCGGCCTTATTTTTCATTTTAATCTCTCCCGGCCAACTGCCCCTCACCCAAAGATGAGGTTTCAGCATATTGGTGATTCCCAATACTTTGGAGGAATCATGGGTCACTTGAATACCCTTACCTGATTCCCCCCACCATTGACGCTCTGCGTCCACCTCCCAACGAATCTCAGGACTATGGATATCACTTTGCCACCCAAATGGAGTTTGAGAAATGGCATTGGCTCCTATGGCTTTCAAAGCTCTTAACTCACTTCCATCCAAAGGAGATCTACTACCTACCCAACATACACCTTTCCACTTTTCTGAAACCACCAATATTTCCTCTTCCGGCATGCTCCACCACAGCATTCCAAAGGCTAGAAAAACCGCAAAAGAGCTTAACAAATACTTGCTATACCAAGGCTTCATGATTTTTTAATAAGTGTCTGGATCACAATATCTTCTTCTAAGGTACGATGTACAGGACAACGATGCGAAATTTCTAAGAGTCTTTGTCGCTGATCTTCCCCTAAATCTCCCTCCAATTCTATAATTCTGGTAAATCGACTGACTTTTGATTCCTTTTCATTTGGGTTTTTACTGTCATTCAAATGAACCTTGTCATGATTCAAGAAAACTGTCACTTCCTTCAAGTCCCATTTCTTCCTAGTAGCATACATTTTGAGTGTCATGGCTGTACAACTCCCCAAAGAGGCCATTAAAAAATCATAGGGATTAGGACCAAGATTATTCCCACCAACTTCCAACGGTTCATCCGCAATCATATGATGATAAGGAGTCTTGATTTCTGTGGTATATCCAGGACCAGATAATCTTACTTTGACCTGGTTCCCATCTGTCAGGTATTTTTCACCTTCTTTCCCCTCAACCAAGACATATCGTTTGCTCCAACTTGAAATAAGTTCACCTACATATTGGCTATCTTCTTTTTTGCTGATCATATGATCAGAACCATCCAGCGACACAAAACTCTTCGGATGCCTTGCAGCATGATATAATTCAGAAGCATTATTGATCCCTACAATTTCATCCTGTGGGGAATGGACAATCAATAGTGATTTCTTGAGATTTTTCAGGAGATTTTCTAAAGGTTTCTGATTTAGATCATCTACGAATTCTTTCGAAATTCGAAAAGGTCTTCCTCCGATCTTTACCTCCGCACTACCTAATTTCTCTATTTGCTCCAGACTTTCTGTAAAAAGATGGGTCACATGCTCAGGAAAAGCCGGTGCACCGATGGTCACCACTGCAGTAACTTTTGGTAGATCCAAACTCGCATACAGCACCGCTGCTCCACCCAGGGAATGGCCTACCAACATTTTTGGGGCTTGATAGGTATTCTCTAAGAAATCAGCAGCGTCTTTTAAGTCGGTGATATTCGAGGAGAAATTACTCTCTTCAAACGCTCCTTCGCTATTTCCTAAACCCGTAAAATCAAAGCTTAAAACCGCTATTCCTTGTTGAGAAAGGGCAATGCTGATTCGCTTGACAGCAGAAAAATTTTGAGAGCAGGTAAAACAATGAGCAAAAACTGCATAGTAAATAGGTACCTGATCTAGCGGTTCATACAAATGAGCTGCCAGATCCAGGCCTTTCCTATTCTTAAATGTCAGTTTTTTTGGGTTCATAACTAGCTTATTCCAACTTTCTCACTTCTATATTTTCAAGAATAATTTCAGAAAGCACTTCCAATTTACCATTTAGGTACAACTCCTGCATGTCCTCTACCGGAGTTTGTTCACTTTCTGGCTTTAGGTTTAAATAATCCTGGAATCGAATCCCTCCTACTTCATTTACTTTCATCACGGACCTCATTCTCACTCCACCTCCATCAGTCAGGTAATAATAGGCCATATAATCCATCAAATAATCATCTTTACCTATCCAGTAAAGGAACTCATCTTCAAAATCCTCTCCACCCCCATCTTCAGAAAAGGTAACCTTGATCAGATGGTATTCTTCACCTTTAATCTCAGTAATGCCAAGATCGGTTTTGATTGCTGCCCGATCGTTTAAACCATAAGGTAGAAATGCAAAATAAGCGACCGAATTGACCGAGCGAGTATATTTTCCTATCCACTCCGCATTTAAGGTATCTAATTCTACCCCATTTACTGTCCTGACAAATCCCTCATTATTTAAAATGTCTTTGACTTCTCCAGAAGGATGCGAAAACTCTCTGATGTATTCAAAGGATTCAGGAGTCTTATATATGGTATAGTGAATGTCTCTGAAATCAAACTCAATAATGGAAGACTGATACGCCTTTCCACCATGGGCTTCAATGGATTTATCGACTATTTTTTCGGCCTCGGTTCTCGTATCACAGGAGGATATCAGAACAATGGAAACTAAAATCAGCGGGTAAAAGAAAGATTTCATAATTGGGGATAAAGAGTGGTTACTTTTGTTATTTCTCAAGGGTGATTTCAAAATCAGAATATTGGTATTCAGCTCGGACATAGAGTTTTTCGCCTTTTTCATTGATTCTATAGCTGGTTCTTTTTCCATAAAGAAGAAAAGGGCCGGCTTGTTCCATGGTATCATTTTCCACCATACTACGATGGTCCTTTAATTGAACCTCATTTCCAAGCATTTGATAGCTTACCGGATCAAAATAATACCACCAAACATCCTGCTCAGGTCCATAGTCTACACGAACCACTTCTGCGAGCTGGCCTGATGCCAATTCTTTTTGACCTTCATAATACAAAGATGCTCCTTCATCTTCGAGTAATTTCCAAGGCTGTGCAATCACATAATAAGCCGCATCAAAATCTTTCTTTTTGGATTGAAGAAACCCTTGATTTTTAATGGAATTCCCACCCATGGTATAATTCATGGTAGACCCATTAAAAGTAGAAATATGTTCAATGCTATCAGAAACCCAAGAAATGGTTCCCTCCAAATAAGGCTTCATCCGAAGTTCAATCAATTGATCTGTTTCACTTTCAATCGATCCATCCTCCAGCAATAATCTGGTCCATTTTCTAAATTTCAATGTTTCCAGTTGCTCCCAAGCTTCTTGCCCACCATGTGCCTCTATTGCCTTTTCTAAAATTGATATCGCTTTTTGCTCTGGGCTCTTAGTACATGAGCCAAGCAAAAAAAGAGAGCAGAAAATGATGTAACAAATTTTTTTCATGCTGAATCAATGGATAGGTTTTAAATTAAAGTTCTCCTTCTTGAAATCCCAAGTCAATCCAATACCAAGAATCAAATACTCCAAGAATAAAACCCAAGGATTTTCTATGAAATCAACCTGACTATACGCATGATAGGAAAGTACGGCTGAAAAAGTCCAGAATACCATGGATTTCATGTTGGTCAAAAGGCTCAACCCAAAAGCTGGAATGATATACCAAGGGTGAATAATAGGTTGGAGGAGTAAATATATTAAATAGATCAACACCCAGATTTCAGCCAATTGCCCCATTGACTCCGCTTTTTTCTTCCAAGAAATATAACTAATCCCCACCAAGGTAATTGCACTTAGAATTTTGGTCAATGTTGCGATGGTATTGTATCCTTTTATCCAAAAACCTACTTCTCGAAGAAGGTAATACACAGAGGCATTGAATTCAAATTTACCTTGATACAACTCTAAGCTGGTCAGAAGACTAATCCAGGAATTATTTAGTACCAAGGGCAAAAAACAAATCCCAAAAACAATGATTCCTCCAATCCAAAAACCCAAAGATTTTCTGATTTGCTTTGTTCCCAGAAAGGAAGGAAGCAACATCAAAGGCAGGATTTTCAGACCGACGGCTAAAGACCAAAATGATCCAGAAGCCAAAAATTGCTGCTTTTTATAAGCCCAAAGCGAAAGAAGCAAGGCCAATAAGACCAATCCTTCAAAATGGAGGTTACCACTTAGCTCAAGAATTACAAAAGGGTTGAACCAATACAGAATCAATTTAGAATTCCCTCTCAATAATTTCCACAATAAAATAAACACCCCAACTTCAGAAAGGATCAAAAGTATCCTCAACCAATTAATTCCATTCAGAACATTTTGCTTAGATAGATAGGAAGCTACAACAAACAGCAGTTGGTTCGTCGGAGGATACACAGAATAATAATTTGGAGAATTCATCAACCCGTAAAGACTTTCCAAATAATCGGTTGAATCTTGCGCATGCGTTTCCATCCAATCTGAGGGCATTTCCAGATATGGGTTCTGATGTATTCTGACTAGCTCTCCATCCCATAAAAAGCGGGCATAATCCTCTGACCATTGAGGTGTAGAATTGAACATCAGAAGCCTTAAAAACAGGCCGGCAACAAAAACTCCCAGCCAATTGATTCTACCATTAGAACTTCTATAAATTAAAAGTAGGGCTGCAAAGCAACAGGAATAAATCAGGAAGACCAACCCAAAGGATTCACGAGGAATTTGACTCAAAAAATAAATTCCAATAGCCAAAATTAGCCATAGTAAGAATTGCCAACCTCGTTTCAGATTTTCTTTCAAAGCCCAAGAGCCCTTCTCAGCTCTTCATCTTCTGATCCGTTTCTATTCCAATAATCAAGCATTTCCATGCTTTTTCTAGTTCCTATGGTTCGCTCCACTTCTCCATTTTCTTTGGTTTGGATTTCTTCCCAAGACAAAATCTCGAAGGGGAAGAATTTCTGATAACGGACGCTAACCTTCCTATTGATGGATTTATATTCTACTGTGATTTCTGCTTGGTTTCCTGAGACATCTCTTTTTGAAATGGATGCTCTTTCTACTTTTAAAGGAACATGAGAAAATCTTTGGAAAATTAATGAAGGGATCAAACGAACATCCCCCTCAGGAACAATAGACGGGTTAAGTCTAATGGTATTAAATAGTTCATCTTCTGCAGCACCATCCAAGCTCAATTCTTGGTCTCCCTCCGATTCAAAATAGGAGAACAGCCGTGCTTTATAGGATCCATTTTTCCAGTTTAATTGGGTAAAAGACTGTCCACACCATTCGGTGACAGATGCAGTAATTTTAAAGGCATTTTCTTCATCATATACCGGAGTAAAAGCTGAAAGCATGGTATGATAGGGATAAATCCCAGTCACAAATTCCCTTGTCATATTCATTTTCAGAACTTTTCGGGCATCTGCCCCTGCATCTTCAGGGTTATCCAGTTTCACTTGTTTTCTCCTTGAAAAGTCTTCGGTCACGAAAATCATCACTGCTTCCCCTTCACGCTTTTCTCCATAGCGGTATTGTTCCAAATCAAAGACATTTATTTCGGCCTTCCCTTGGTACCAGTAGTTGGAAAACTGATTTTCGTCGATACCTGATCGAGGGTTGACACCACAGCCGAAAAGCATGATGAAAGAAAAGAAGATTGCTAATTGTCTCATTTTAAATCAATTTACCAATATTTAAAAATCGTCCAAATTATTTTGTACCCTGCACCGATCACGCCTTTTACAGTTCCACTCACTTTGGAAACACCTATCCTCTTTCTATAATTCACGGGCCTTTCAGTATACCTAAGCCCTTTTTTATGCGCTTTGATTTGCATCTCTATGGTCCAACCGAAGTTTTGGTCTTCCATATTCAAGCTCAATAACTTCTTCCAGGCAATTGCCCTAAAGGGACCAAGGTCGGAATAATTCGCTTTATGGATATAGCGCATCATCGTAGTGGCCAGCCAATTTCCAAAAACCTGGGGAAACGTCATAGATCCTGCTTCCTTTTGACCTTTCGCCCTGGAACCAATCACCATATCCGCTTCATTCTCAATGATTGGCTTTACCAACCCCTCCATTTCCCCGGGATAGTCGCTGTAGTCCCCATCCAGAAACACCACGATGTCTGGTTGGATCTTTTGTTTTTCAATCCAAGCCATTGCAGTCAAACAGGCTTTCCCATATCCTTTTTGAGGTTCAAAAACCACTACGGCTCCTTCTTGTTCAGCAGCATCTTTGGTCCCATCAGTGGAATTATTATTGGCGACTACCACATGCCTGACAAAATCCGGAATATCACGGATTACATAGGGAATCGATTTTTCCTCATTGTATGCAGGAATGATCACATCAATAATTACTGGATTATTGAAATCGTTAGGATTTACCAAGACTATAAGCTTTGAATGAGGTAATAAAAACCAAACTATATCCCAGAGCTAACATGAGATGGAAAGGGAGCATTTCGTAAGTTCTCCATTGCATATGAAGGAAAACCATTCCCCAAAAGATCAGGGCGAACAACCCCTCGAAGTAAGTGGTAATCGGAATCTTGAAATTAATATAATTATTTGATTGCAGGCCTTGTTTTCCTCCTTCCAAATTAAATTTTGGAGTTCGGATAAAGGGGGATTTTTTTCCTGAAAGCCCTTCCCAGACTGCCTGGGCATTGTGAAGTGCCAAGCCCATAGAAACAGAAAGGAATAACGGAAGTTGCCAAAACACTTGTCCTAAGCTTTTGATAAAAGACCTTCTGGCATAGAAATAAGAGACCAAATACACTCCTGCGATAATTACGAAACCAATCATAAATACTCCTGCTAACTTGAATAGTTTTTCAGGAATCAATCCGGTCACCCCTGCCCACCAAACGCCAATGCTACTAAAACTCACCAGTAAGATCGCAATGAAAATGCTACTGTTGAAAAGATGAGCGAACGCATGAAATTTCACCCGAAAAGGAAGCGCCTGTGCCATCACTCCATGGATATGTTTGACCGCACATTCTGCCCCTCCTTTGGTCCATCTAAACTGCTGGGATTTCACAGCAGACATAATAGGCGGAAGCTCCGCCGGGGATTCAATTTCCGGTCGGTACACAAACTCCCATCCTTTTCGCTGAGCCCGATAACTAAGATCAAGATCTTCTGTCAGGGTATCATCATGCCAGTTTCCAGCATCAAGAATACAGCTCTTCCTCCAAATTCCACCGGTTCCGTTAAAGTTGATGAACGCTTGCTGATTGTTTCTTCCCATTTGTTCGATGAGAAAATGTGCATCCAAGGCAAATGCCTGTAAGCGTGTCAACAAAGAATAATTTCTGTTCAAATGGGTCCACCTTGTCTGGACCATCCCTATCTTTTCTGAACTGAAAAATGGCAAAGTCTTGCGCAAAAAATCGGGATCGGGAACAAAATCCGCATCAAAAATGGCGATAAATTCACCACTTGCCTTGTCCAGTCCATCTTTCAAAGCACCTGCTTTAAAACCTGCCCTATTGGTTCGGTGAATGTATTGGAAATTTATTTCGGGATATTGAGCTATCTTCTTTTTCAACAAGTCCGCTGTTTCATCGGTGCTGTCGTCTAAAACTTGGATTTCCAACAACTCGTTTGGGTAATTCAATTTGGAAGCAGCCTCAATCAGGCGCTCTACCACATAAAGTTCATTGAAAACAGGAAGCTGAACGGTTACTTTCGGCCAGTTTTCCATTTCCTTTACCGGGATGCTGGCCAACTTTTTCCGAGCCTTCCAAAAATTCCAAAGAAGGTTGCCCTGGGCAAGACTATATACAAATATAAATAGCATCCCCAGGATGTATGTTCCTATCAATAGGTAAAGAAAGATCATTTAGGCGTTCAACTTTATGGAATCATTTCCAATAATAATGGGCAATTCATTGATTCTGCCTTCTTCCGAATCGTTTTCCAGTTTTAACACCCCTCTTGGGCAAACTGAAGAACAAACTCCGCAACCAACACAGCTAGACCGGACAATGTTTTGACCTCTTTGTGCATACCATCTTACATCTATCCCCATTTCGCAATAGGTAGAGCAATTTCCGCAAGAAATACACTGTCCTCCATTGGTGGTAATTCTAAACCTGGACTTGAATCGTTGAACGATTCCCAAATAAGCGGCGAGAGGACAACCAAATCGGCACCACACTCTATTGCCCATAAAAGGGTAAAATCCGGTACCAACAACTCCTGCAAATGCTGATCCTATGGCAAAACCATAAAACGAATGTAACTGGTTCGTTACATTTCCCAAAAGAGAAAATCCTGAAAAGTAATTAGCAATAGTCAAAACTGTCATGACTACTACCAAAACCAATACACTATGGATAATTACCCGTTCATATTTCCAGGCTTTTAAACGCTTGTCAGATAACTGCCTATACGGGTCACCTAAGGTTTCAGCCAAACCACCACAACCGCAAACCCAGGAACAATACCATCTTTTTCCAAAGAAATAGGTAAAAACAGGCACCCCTATAATTATCAACAAAATCCCCCAAATCAGCATAAACATACCAACACCGCCTCCACTAAGAAAGGCATCTATTTGGTAGTCATAAAAGAAATCATAATCCAGAGGCCAGATGTTTTTAAAATCAAAATAAGGTTGATTAAATAACACCAGAATTTCAGGTATCAAAAAAGCAAAGGCTGTTTGAAAAAACATGACCGAGGCAGTTCGGAGCTGTTGGTATTTATTCCCTCTATATTTTCGAAACATCCTGATTCCCATCACCAGGATTGCAAGGGTGTATATAAATCCGTAGAGGAACCATTGACTGGCCGGATTACCACTTAACATCTGACTCAAGGGATCCACCATGGCCACCAAATTGACCAGATAGGCTGGATACCAATACAAAATGATGTAAAAGAGAATTAAATAGGCACCGGTTATCATCCCCATCCAGCCTCTATTTTTCATGGCAGAATGAAATATTCCATTATTCTTAACCCCCTCGGATTCGCCTTGATAGCTAGGAAGGTTGTACATCAGTCCCCCTAAGACTGCTAATCCTACCGAAAGCAGTAAGAAGAGCATTGGATTATCCTTAACAGGACTACTCAAAGCAGCTTTCGCCAAAGGAAAACTATAGTCATCCCAAATGACCTCATCCCACAAGGACTGGGATTTTAATTGGTCATTATATTGATTGAAATATTCATTGAAACTCTCTATAAATGAGAAGTTAGAACTGAATTCCTCTCCATATATCGGAGCAAGAATTTCCACCATCTTTTCTTGGTGAATATCTTTTGTGTGTTCTATTACTTGGGTTTCAGTCAGTCTGTAACTCCCCATAAATGGAATGACGGTAAAGAGTCCTATTCCCACCAAAAACAATAGTATGCCTATTTTTTGAATCAATTTCATATGCTTGCTCCCAGAAGTTTTTGGATGAACGATCTCTTCCCTATTTTAATGTCTGTGCCGAATTGGGCATTATACGCCTTTTGGATTTCCTGGATATAAGGGGCAAAAAACTCTGGGTCAAAATTGGCCTTCTCCAGCTGTGCAATCACTTGTTCACCCTTCCATCTTCCTTTAATGACTTTGTCAAAGAATTCATGTTTCAGACGAAATCCAAAATTATTCACACCTTGAATGGTGCCATCTTTTAGCAATAACATCCGAAATGCAACCTTTCCAGATGAATGTTCCCAATAAAAGGAGTCAAATTCCTCCGTTGACCATTGGGGAGGAACAGTTCCATAAGTCTGGTACTCAATATCCAGGAACTTTGCAGAATTAAACCAAACGCCTGGTTGGTAGGGTGTAGGCTTTCCATGAAGGGTATAAGCCAAGGTCTCCCCATGCATTCTTCCGGTATACCACACCTGCTCCACTACTTTTCTATCCGGTGCAGGGGCTTGATGAAACTCTGCACAATCTCCAATTGCATACACATTCGGAATATTGGTTTGGAAGAGCGAGTCTACTTTTACTCCTCTATTTACTTCCAGTTTACTTTCTCTTAGAAAATCAATATTAGGAGTCACTCCTGCCGTCAAGCCTACAAACTGACAATAAATCTCTTCTCCAGATGAAGTAATTACCGATTTTACCCGTCCGTGTTGATCTGCAACAATTTCTTTTAATCCAGTTTCCAGCCTTAAATCAATATGATGTGCCTTCACATGCCTTCCTACCAAGTCCGACTCTTCTTTTGGTAAAACATTATTCCAAAACCCTTCTTCTCGCACCAAAAACGTCACTGGAATCTTTCGATAGGCTAACATTTCAGCCATTTCTATACCAATCAAACCTCCGCCCACAATCACTGCTCTCTCCACACCATCCTTTGTCAAATCTTCCATGGACTCTAAATCCTGCTTGGAATAAAGCCCTTGCACACCTAATAAATCTTGCCCAGGCCAACCAAATTTATTTGGTTTTGATCCCGTAGCGATCACCAACTCATCATAGCTTAACTCATTAGTCGATTGAAACATAAGTTTCTTGTTCTCAAAATCAACTTCCTTCACCCAGTCTTGGCGTAATTCAATTCTGTTCTTATCCCAAAACCAAGGCTCATAGGGTTGCGTATGTTCAAACTTCATATGCCCCATGTAGACATACATCAAGGCTGTTCTTGAAAAAAAATACTTCGATTCCCCTGAAATTAAAGTAATGCGGATCTGATCATCCAATTTCCTTAATTGGCGGGCACATGTGACTCCGGATATTCCGTTGCCTATAATCACAACGTGTCGGGTTTTACTCATTAAATGGGCTGGTTTTCTGAAGTTTGTTAACTATTAACTGAATCTAAAATCCTCCATTACTGCTTATTGAGATTCCAATCGTAATCTAAGTAACTGATTTTTGCATTCTTATCAATTTTCACTCGGCTGTATTGATTCAAAAAATCAATTAAACTGCCATCATTTGTGAAATCTCCCTTAAACCATGAAAAGATCGAGGAAATCTGAATAGAATTTTTGGTGATTTTATTTCTTACTCCATCGTTTATAAATGCAATGGCTTGTTGATTGAGTTGCTCCTCAAGTTTTGAAACGGTGAATGCCTCATTCAAAAGAGGTGGGCATGATATAGAAGCGCAGTTCACCGCAAAATGAATTCTTGGTTCCTCAAATTCTTTCCTTAAAATGCCATGCTCAATTTCATCCAGGTTGAACTCCTCCCCACCTATCTCAAAGAATTTATAATGCCATACATCGCTGATCATTGGAATTTTTAAAACAGGCCCTAAGTCCTTTATACTATTGGTAGGGTAATTATCTACGATCAATTTAACAGTAAACCCATTATAGGCATTAATCCAATAGACCAATTGCTCTTCTTTGGACCAAGTCGCTTTGTCGGGTGGGTTATCACTTAAAGTCTGAAGGTAGGAGTTGAGTTTGGATTGGTCAGATACAAACCCCTCATAATCCACCATCCCCTTTGCATCCACATGTTTTTTTAAGAGTTCATCCCAATCTTGATGGTCAGGGACTTTAACTTCCTCTGAGGATGTTAAGGGTCTTTCTGCTGATTTTTTATTACCATTCGATCCTTCCGAATTTGAACTTTGGCAGGCTAAGGAGAAAAATGCCAAGCCGGCCAATAAATAGTTTTTAATGCTCTTCATGATGTCGTTTTTCATCTCATACGGTCCGTTCCAGTCAAAGATCAGTCAAAAAGTAGTTATGTCGTCCACCTGACAGATTTCTTTCAATAGACTTTCTCTCCTTTATTGAGCCAGATTCCCCAGCTTCTGGAATAGGTATGTACTTTTTGCGTAGCTTTTCCTTCATGATAAAGTGGAAAGCCCTCATTCGACCAATGGATAATCCCTCCATATAGATTGTAGACTTCTTTGAACCCGTTGGCCTTCAACTTTTCTCCAATATCCTGAGATCTAGCCCCTACCGTACAATACACTAATACTGGCTTTTCTTTATCCAAATTTTTCACATTGGCTAGTTCAAACGAATCATACCCCACCCAATGGGCTCCCTTTAAATGGGAAACTTCAAATTCTTCTTTTTCTCTAGAATCTACCACCTGAAACGCTGACAGGTCTTTGATTTCAGCTGGCTTTAACACCGGGAATTCAGGATCATAAAAAGAGCTCAATAATGCCTTATAGGCGATGGATTGACCATTTGCACTTAGGGATAGAAACATCACCAAAGTGAATAGGAATATTTTTGGAAGATAAAACGGTATTCGTTTCGAGGCTGTCATAATGATGAAACTTAGGAGCATCCCCAAGGGTTCATATTATGCGTAAAAATCTGACAATCTAGCCAAACCTCTTCGGTCTTTAATGACAATACGCTTGCCTTCCAAAGCAATTAAATTGTCTTTCTTGAACTCGGAAAGTAAACGAATCACAGATTCGGTTGCCGTTCCTACCATACTTGCAATCTCCTCCCGGCTCAAAACCAAATCAATTTTCTGGCTTTCTCCCCCTTCCACACCATAGCAGCTTCCCAATTGAAGCAGGACAAAAGCTAATCTTTCCCTGATACTTTTCTGTGTGGCATCTGTCAATTTTTCTTCCATGACTCCAAGCTCATGGCTGAGTGCCTTCGTGATTCTTTTAAAAAATGGAGTATTGCTGAATAATGTAGTCAAAAAAGCCTCTTTCGGAATGAAACAGATTTTAGCATCTTCAACGATCATGGCAGAGTTGGTATAATTCTCCTCCCCAAGCAGTGCAGAATAACCTAAGAAGTCCCCTTTCTGAGATAGGTGAATGATTTGTTCTTTTCCATTGGAAGCAGTTTTATAAACTTTAACTACTCCCGAATTGATACAAAAAATACCCAATGGCTTGGTTCCTTCATAATAAAGAATCTGGCCTTTCTTATGAGAAATCAGGTTTTTGTTATCCGAAATGGTGCAAACGTGCTGCTCAGGCAAATCGGCAAAAAGAGATAATTTTCTACTTGCACAAAGCTCACAGGGTGTATTTCCAGATTGACCACTCATAATCGGCTAATTATTTGGGTGAAATTTATAAAAAGACTGACATATATCATAAGAATCCCTGCTATTTCGGAGGTTCTGGAATGGATTTCAATTGATGAAATTTCTTAGATATCACATCCCATTCCAAACAAATGTGGTTTAATCCATTTGAAATAATCAAAAATTTAGCTTTGATTTTTTGATGATAAAGGCATGCTTGCTCCATGGTTTTTTGAGTCAACTTCACCTTTGGTGCCTTACATTCTACGAGGAGAAACGGATCTCCATCTTTGTCCCAAACGACCAAATCAGTTCTTTTTTGAAGTTTATTATAAACCAAGCCTTTTTCTAAAGCGATCAGACCTTTGGAATAGCCCAATTGATTTATTAAAAAGTTAATCCAATGCTGTCGAACCCATTCTTCTGGAGTTAATATCAAATACTTCTTTCGGAGACTATCAAAAATCCCTAATTTCCCATCCATTTCTTGAAGCTTTGGCTCAATGGGCGGAAGATTGAGATTTGGTAATTGAACACGGTCCATTCTCTGATTCATAAACAAATATGTACATAAATCCTCAGTCAAAATTAAAGTTCTTCACAAAGTTCTTCACTACCTCTATCCTAAGTGGATTGTTTGTTTTGGCTTCTTGCCAATCCCCAAAAATCCAGGCGGACGTCATCTACTTTGATGGAACGATTTATACGGTCAACTCCAAATTTGAAATAAGCGAAGCGCTTGCGATCAAAGACGGGAAATTTCTTGCCGTTGGATCCAGTGACGAAATCCTAGGAGGATATGATGCGGCAGAAAAGGTGGATCTTAAAGGAAAGTCGGTTTACCCAGGCTTCATTGATGCCCATACCCACTTTAATAGATATGCTGAGGGACTTCGTGTGGTAGACTTAGTGGGGGCAAAAAGTTATGAGGAACTGATCCAACGAGTAAAAAACTATGCGGAGGCCAATCCAGATGAACCCTGGATTTTAGGAAGAGGCTGGGATCAAAACCTATGGGAGGGGCAAGAGTTCCCTACCCGGGAAAAACTGGACGAGCTCTTCCCAAACACCCCTGTTCTCCTAACCAGAATTGATGGGCATGCTGCTTTAGTAAACCAAAAAGCATTGTCAATGGGTGGAATCACTTCTCAGACAAAAATGCTTGGCGGAAGTGTGATCTTAGAAAATGGAAAACCAACTGGGGTACTCGTAGACAATGCTATTGATTTAGTAAGTACCAAAATTCCAAAAACTACTGCGGAACAAGCCAGAAAAGCCTTGCTGTCTGCTCAGGAAAATTGTTTTGCAGTAGGTCTTACCTCTGTGGTGGATGCTGGGCTAGATCGGGAAACCATTGAATTATACCAACAACTTCATCAGGATTCTTTATTGAAAATGAGGATTTATGCCATGGTCAATCCAACAGCGGAAAACATGGACTATTATTTTGAAAAAGGAATCTATCAAGACGAGCAATTAACGGTAAGAAGTTTTAAAATCTATGGAGATGGGGCTTTAGGGTCCAGAGGTGCAGCCTTATTAAAACCATATTCTGACAAACCGGATCAGACAGGTTTTTTGTTGAGTACGGAGGATGATTTCAAAGATTTGGCTGCAAAAATGTATGAGCATGGATTCCAAATGAATACCCATTGCATTGGAGATTCAGCGAATAGAACCCTACTGAATATTTATGCCGATGTTTTAAAAGGAAAGAATGACTTACGCTGGAGAATTGAACATGCACAAGTGGTAAACCCAGAAGATGTGTCCAAATTTGCCGAATACAGCATTATTCCATCGGTGCAACCCACCCATGCCACTTCAGACATGTATTGGGCGGAACAACGTTTAGGCCCGGATCGAATCAAGCATGCCTATATTTTCAATGAGCTGTTGGACCAAAATGGAATGATTGCTTTAGGAAGTGATTTCCCTGTAGAGTTCATCAATCCTCTATATGGTTTCCATGCCGCGGTTGCCAGAAAAGATAAAAACAATTGGCCGGATGAAGGTTTCCAAATAGAAAACAAACTAACTAGAGAAGCTGCCTTAAAGGGAATGACCATTTGGGCGGCCTATGCAAATTTTGAAGAAAATTTAAAGGGAAGTATTGAAGTTGGAAAATTAGCCGATTTGGTAATCATGGAAAAAGACATCATGGTCGAAGATGCTAAAAACCTGAGAGAACTCCCCATAGATAGAACCGTCATTGGAGGAGCAGTCGTCTATCAAAACACTAAATAAGGAGCAAGAAAAAGAACCCTCCGGGCACTTTATCAGAAAACCCCAATAGGATTTGGGTCCATCATATATACTGCCTTTCAAAAAAAATAAATAGGATCGCCTGAAATAATAGATGCTGTCTATGAGGTATAATTTTAGAATATTGGCATCTTAATTCAAAATTCATGACATTTGCAATATCTAGACAATTGTTATTTAGATAGATTCCAAATTGGAATTTCGCAAGGCAAAAAAGCCAATTACATGCCTATTGTATTTAAATTTGCGTTGTAAGACTTGTCCCTATGCAAATCAAGTTCAGAGCATTAAGTTTATCACATAAGACCGCCCCCGTCCAGATTCGAGAGATTATCGCTCTCAGCGATCAGGAAATACAGCGAACATTATTGAAATTGAAGGATTTCTTCAGTTTGAATGATGTACTGATACTTTCTACCTGTAACAGAACTGAGGTGTATTACAGTCATGATCTTGACTTGAGTACAGAAATCATCAAATTGATTGGGCTTGAAAAAGGTCTTCCTGACGTAGTCCATTACTTAGAATATTTCCAGATCTACAATAATGATAGAGCAGCGATTGCTCATTTGTTCCGGGTTTCCATGGGATTGGAAGCACAGGTAGTGGGAGATATTCAGATTTCCAATCAGGTAAAAAGAGCGTATCAGGCATCTGCAGATTTAGAAATGGCCGGACCATTCCTTCATCGATTGATGCACACGGTCTTCTTTACCAATAAAAGAATTGTACAGGAAACCGGATTTAGAGAAGGTGCCGCATCTCTCTCTTACGCGGCGATTGAATTAATCGAAAGCCTGACCTCTAATACTTACCAGCCTAGAATTTTATTGATCGGAGTTGGAGAGATTGGTGAAGATGTTGCCAAAAACATGGTGTATCTTCCTAATGCTAAAGTGAAGGTAACCAATAGAACCCTTTCCAAAGCAGAGGAAATTGCAGCACCTTTGGGATTTGAGGTCATTCCTTTTGAGAATTGTTTCGAAGCTATGGAAGAGGCCGATGTAATCGTTTGTTCGATCATGAAAAACGAGCCTTTTATCACCAAAGAGCTCATTAAATCTTTCGACATTCCCAGTTACAAATTATTAGTAGATCTTTCCGTTCCTAGAAGTATCGAAACCAGTGTAGAGGATGTACCAGGGGTGATCTTGTATAACGTAGATAATATTCGAAGTAAAACTTCAGAAGCTTTAGAAAAAAGATTGGCTGCAGTACCTCTTGTAGAAAGCATCATTGAGGAAAGCATCGAAGAGTTTTACAATTGGAAAAAAGAAATGATGGTCTCTCCTACCATCAATAAATTAAAGCAGACTCTTGAGCAAATCCGATTGGAGGAGTTAAGCAGGTATTTGAAAAATGCAGATGAAAAAGAATATGCAGTGATTGACAAGATCACCAAAAGCATGATGCAGAAAATCCTGAAAGTACCTGTGGTTCAACTGAGAGCGGCCTGTCAGCGAGATCAAGCAGAAGAGATGATCGAATTCATTTCTGATCTTTTTGACCTTGACAAGGAAAACACAAAAAAGTAATTTACTAAACACCTAAAGAGAAATGACCAAAGGATTGTAAAAACCTTTGGTCATTTTATATTTGAGCCCTATTCAAAAATTCTGCTCCATAACAAATGAAAGCAATCAAGTTTGTAATCGTTTTATTTATTATCACAATTTGCTCCAGGCAATCTACCTTTTCCCAAACTTGGGAGGTGTATGATGATGAGTACAGATTGCAAAAAAGACTCCTTTACGATCAGGTGGAACTGTTGAGTGAGACCGTCAGGATTGGTAAAAAAGACTCTGTTTTAAGTTTATTATCAGCCGATCTCACTCCTGCTGTTTCTCTGCAGGGAACCGAAGTATACCAATACCTTGAACCATGGATTTTGGTAAAAGGGCCCAATGGGATAGGTGCTTTTCATGAATACGGTCAGCAAGTACTTCCTTTAGAATATGACGAAATTCAAACTTACTTCAACTTATTGCTGGCAAGAAAAGGAAATAAGTACTGGGTTTTTGAACGAGGTAATGGAAAAACTACCCCTCTGGGCAGGTTGGATCAGGCTTTTTTCACAAAAACAGGGATGCTCGTTACCCAAATCGGAGACGAATATTTTATCCCTTTATCCAATGCAGGCCAAAAATCATTTCAGTTATTGGAAGAATCCGAAGGGGACTTCCTTCTGGCAAAAGAAGATACAGGATATGGATTAATCAACCGGGAAGGCGATTATGTACTTGACCCGGTAATTGATGAACTGAAGCACAACAAAGGGAATTTCTATTTTGGTTTTGAGGACAATCAATTTTTATTGATTGAAGGTAATGACATGAAAGCCAATGTTCGGTATAACTCCTATCATAGAATCACTTTAGAAGATGGATTGATGCTCGAATACATCCATGGGAAGCTTCGCAGGGTCATGAAAGAGGGCGGAATTCTGTTGGATGCCGTGGGTATGGAAGAAGTAACAAGAATTGGCGAGGACCTCTACAATATTAGATTCAGAGATGGCAATTTAGGTTTGCTAGGCAAAGGAGGATGGCTAGTTCGACCCAATGCTCCATTAGAAAGAATACAAATGGGATCGAACGGACTTTTTCCAGCTTTGAAAGAAGGTTCTGTTGGCTTTGTGAACTCTATGGGGGAATGGATCATTCAACCGCAATATGAAGACTTGACCCTATTTTCAGAATCCTTGGCAGGATTTAAGAAAGGAGGAAAATGGGGGATCATAAAAGCAAACGGAGAAGTTTTAGGAAATACATCTTGGGATGAAATAAAGCCATTCAAGAAAGGTTTTTCCATTGCTAGATCCAAGGATCAATTCTATCTCTTGAATGCTCTTGGTGAGGTAGTCAATCAAGAAGCCTTCGATCAGGTTCTTCGAACCAATGACGGATATTTCATTGTAGAAAAAGCAAATAAATCAGGTATTCTGGATCCAGCTGGCAAAGAATTAATCCCAATTGAATTTGATCGTGTACATCGTGCTCAAAGGGACTTAATCGTGGTTCAAAAAGATGGAAAAACTGGACTGCTATCAGACTCAGGAGAGGTTCTCCTCCCATTGGCTTTTGAAGATGTATTGATTGATTCCGGAAGCGGAAAAATCTTGACTAAAAACCTCTATGAACCAGTGTTGGTCATTGAGCCGGAAACAAGTGGGAAGAAAAAAAGCAAAAAGTAGTGTTCCAAAAAAGCAAAAAGCCCCAATGAAAAAAATTCATTGGGGCTTTTACTTTATAGGGAATTCTATTTATCAGATTTCCCTTTTCCAGAATCTTTTGAGTCAGTATCTGATTTGGCGATGGAATCTCTCATGGAAGTATCTGATTTAATATTTTCCATGCGGTAATAGTCCATTACCCCCAATTGACCACTTCTGAAAGCTTCTGCTAAAGCCTTTGGCACCTCTGCTTCTGCTTCCACTACTTTCGCACGCATTTCCACATTTTTGGCTTTCATCTCTTGCTCCAAAGCTACCGCCATAGCTCTTCTTTCTTCTGCTTTTGCTTCCGCTACCTTTAAGTCTGCAGATGCCTGATCGATTTGAAGTTTCGCCCCAATGTTGGTTCCTACGTCAATATCAGCAATATCAATGGAAAGGATTTCAAAGGCGGTTCCTGCATCCAAACCTCTCTCTAAAACCAGCTTGGAAATTTTATCAGGATTTTCCAATACACTTTTATGATTGGAGGCAGATCCTATGGAAGTTACAATCCCTTCCCCTACCCTTGCCAAAATGGTCTCCTCTCCTGCACCACCTACCAATTGCGCAATATTGGCACGAACAGTCACCCTTGCTTTTGCGATCAGTTGAATCCCATCTGCAGCCACAGCAGCTACATTTGGAGTATTGATCACTTTGGGATTCACGGAAATCTGAACGGCTTCGAAAACATCCCTTCCAGCCAAGTCAATCGCGGTTGCCTGTTTAAAAGATAGATTGATATTGGCTTTATCCGCGGAAATTAAGGCTCTTATGACATTTGGCACATTCCCGCCGGCTAAGAAATGCGTTTCCAAATCATTGGTGGTAAGTTCCAGACCGGCTTTCGTTGCAGTAATCAAAGAATTCACCACTACACTTGGTGGTACTTTTCTAATTCTCATTCCAACTAGCTCTAGTAACCCCACTCGAACGTTGGAGAACTGAGCAGTAATCCAAAGATTAACCGGTACAAAATAAAGAAAGATGAAAAGTAAAATGATTCCTGCTACCGCAGCAACCAGGATAAACAATGAGCTATTTGGATCCATGTTATTTAACTAAAATTTGATTGTTTTCAATTTTTATAATGGTGATCACTTTGCCTACTTCAATAAAACCAGACTCAGATTTCACTTCATAAACTTTCTCTTCTACTCCAAAAGATGCTTTTCCAAAAGGTTTCAAATCTGAAATCGCTTTTCCTGGCATTCCTACTTGTAATCCTTCAGTCCTTCCGTCAAAAGCACGCCCTTGGTTGGTTGTTTTAAGAGAAAATTTGTTCCATACTCCTGATCTAAAGCTGTATACAATAGCCAGTAAATTTAAAATCACAGCAATTCCTGAGATCCACCATGCCGTCCCAGCATCAAAAGATACGAATGCATAAATAATTCCTGCAGCACTTACAATCAGCCCAAATACACCTACCACGGTAGTACCGGGAACAAATAGGACTTCCGCAACCATCAAGATTAAGCCTATTAGTAGTAAAGTGGATAAAATTAGTATTGTCATCACGTGCTGAACTAGAATCCTAAAATACGAGAATCCTGATTAGAGTAGTCAATTAACATAAAAAAACCCGGAAAATTCCGGGTTTCTCATTAATAAGCTTTGGCGAAATATACTCTACCTTCAGAAGGCTTTCCTGTCAACACACAGGTTCCGGCCTCCTCTTTCCTATTTAAAGGAATACACCTAATAGTCGCCTTGGTCAATTCTTTAATTTTATCTTCGGTCTCTGGAGTTCCATCCCAATGGGCAGAAACAAATCCTCCTTTATTCTCCAATACTTCTTTAAATTCTTCCCAAGAATTTACTTCAGTCGTTTTTTCTTCCCTGAATTTATAAGCTTTGGAATAAATAGATTCTTGAATTTCTTCTAACATTCCCCCGATTTTCTCAGCTATAGGTTGAGATGCCAATTCAAATTGTGATTTGGTCAAATTATCCCTACGGGCAATTTCAATCGTTCCGTTTTCCAAATCTCTAGGCCCGATGGCAATTCTTAAAGGAACCCCTTTTAATTCGTATTCGGCAAATTTAAAGCCTGGCTTATGCGTATCTCTATGATCATACTTCACAGAAATCCCTGCTTTTCTCAACTCAGCCATGATTTCATTGGCCTTTTCCGAAATCGCTTCGAATTCCTCGTCTTTTCTATAGATTGGAATAATCACCACTTGGATTGGAGCCAATTTTGGAGGCAACACCAATCCGTTGTCATCAGAATGCGCCATGATCAATGCTCCCATTAATCGAGTACTTACCCCCCAGGAAGTTCCCCACACATATTCCAACCCACCTTCTTTGGTAGCAAATTTCACATCAAAAGCTTTCGCAAAGTTTTGTCCCAGGAAATGGGAGGTTCCTGCTTGCAATGCCTTTCCGTCCTGCATCATCGCTTCAATACAAAGAGTATCATCTGCACCAGCAAATCGTTCATTCGCAGATTTTCTTCCTCTCACCACTGGTAGTGCCATAAATTCCTCTGCGAATTGTGCATACACATTCATCATCTGCATGGTTTCGGCTTTTGCTTCTTCCGCGGTGGCATGTGCGGTATGTCCTTCTTGCCATAAAAACTCTGCTGTCCTTAAGAATAATCGAGTCCTCATTTCCCATCTTACCACATTGGCCCACTGATTCACTAACAGAGGTAAATCACGGTAAGACTGTATCCAATTTTTATAGGTACTCCAAATCACGGTTTCAGAAGTAGGTCTAACGATCAGTTCTTCTTCCAACTTCGCTTCTGGATCCACAATCACACCACTACCATCTTCCGCATTCTTTAATCTATAGTGGGTTACGACAGCGCATTCCTTGGCAAAACCTTCTACGTGGCTGGCTTCTTTACTCAAATAAGATTTCGGGATAAATAATGGGAAATAGGCATTGGTATGTCCAGTTTCTTTGAACATTCGATCCAATTCAGCCTGCATTTTCTCCCAAATAGAATAGCCATAAGGTTTGATTACCATACAGCCCCTTACTGCAGAATTCTCTGCCAAGTCAGCTTTTTTAACTAATTCGTTGTACCAAAGTGAATAATCTTCACTTCTCTTAGGTAGTCCTTTACTCATTATAATTGATTCAGATACTTTTTGTCCTTAATTTTGCTAAATTGAGCATGGCAAATATAAAGTAAAAAGTATAACCCTTCACTTTTAAGACCGTATAAGAAAGTAACAATCTAACTTCGACCATGAAGAAAATTTCATTATTAACATCATCTGTAATTCTGGGAGCCTTTGCGATCAGTGCTTGTAGTACAAATAGACTAGCAAGTACTGGAGGAGAACAGGATAATTTGTATTTCATGGCTTCAGACGCAAGAATTGCGACTGAATTCGCTGTGCAGAACAATAATCCTGAGTCTTTTGAAAGTTTAGGTTCTCTAAATACCGAAACCTATCAAGGTGAAAATTTCAGTACTCGAAATGTAAACCCTGAGTATATCGCGAGATATTCTGCAACAGAGGATACTGCATCCAATGACATGGTTTATTTTGACGAAGGAATTGCTTCCGCCGGAGAAGGTGATATTAATGCCTACGATGATTTTAGAGTAAATAATTCAAATACCTCATCCTTTGGATCAGGTTTCAATCCATCTATTTCTTTTAACCTTGGCTTCATGGGAGGATTTAGTCCCTGGGGAATGGGATTCTATGATCCATTCTACATGCCGGGAATGTTTCCATCCTATGGATTCAGACCAGGATTTAGCTTAGGTTTTGGAATCGGATTTGGATTTGGCTCCATGTGGGGCTGGGGTCCTAGTTTAGGTCTTGGTTGGGGTTATCCAGGATTTGGTTATCCGATGTATGGATTTGGTTATCCAGTTTATGGATATCCAGGATATGGTTTCCCAGGATATGGTTACAATAGACCTATTTACATCTTACCTGGTAGTGAATACGGGGATAGAAGAGTAGTGAGAGGTTCTAGAGGAACCAGAGGAGCTGGTTTAGCAACTGCTAATTCAAGATCCAGAAGCTCTGCAATTCTTCCTAGCACTTCAAGAGCACAAGCAAGAAGAGAGGCAATCAATTCTCCTACCAATAGAAGTTTAGTTTCAGGAAATAACACCAGATCTGCTTCCAGACAATTTAGCAGCTCTAAAAATGATTACTACACCAATGGTAGAACGAGGGTAGGAACCACTAGAAATGTAAGTTCTCCAGCAGTTACCAGAAGTGCTACAAGGTCTAGAAGTGCAATGCCTTCAGCAAGACCAAGTTATTCTGGAACCAATTCTAGATCTTCTAATCCTTATTATAACAGCCCAAGTAGAAATTCAAGAACATATAGAAGCACTAGCCCTTCTTACAATAGATCAGCTAGTCCTTCCTACAATAGAAGCAATATTCCTGCAGGTAGAACTCCATCTTATAGAACCTCTCCTTCAAGAATGTCTTCACCATCTAGAAATACAAATACTAGAACTTTTAGCACTCCAAGCAGAAGTTCAGGTAGCGGAATTAGCACTGGAGGTTCGAGAAGCAGCGGAGGCAGTGTCTCCCGTGGATCATCATCCAGAGGAGGAAGGGGAAATTAATTCCCCTTTTTTTTTGACCAAAATGTCACAATTTATTACCCCATCCGTTATCTATAAAACAAATTATTGATTCAATGAGGCTAACTCCCTTTATTTTCTTTGTCGTATTATTTACATCCAATTTAGCTTTTGGGCAAAGTGGATATTATGAGGATGCATATAGATTCAGCCATGTTAAACCAGCAGGTTCATCCAGAGTAATGGCTATTGGAGGAACACAGTGGTCTCTTGGAGGAGATGTGTCCAACATTGCTGGTAACCCCGCAGGTTTAGGATTTTTCAGAACTTCAGAAGCAAGTATCTCATTAGGATACTCTGACTGGAAAGTCAATACCAATTATTTAAATCAACAAAAATCCTATAACACCACGAATTTCAATCTCCCGAACCTTAGTTATGTAATGGCCAATCCAAAAGAAGGCTTAAGTAGAGGAGCATTTAAAGGAGGGGCATTCGGCATCAGCATTCAAAGAATCGCCAATTTCAATACAGAATATGGATTCTTTTCTGATCAACTAGGGAATACTTCTATCATTGATTTTTACTTACAGGATGCAAATGGAATCCGTGAAAGTCAAATTGAATCCTTTGGATTGACAGGCTTGGCATATTCTACCTATCAAATCAATCCTGTGTTTTTTGATGAGGATGGAAATGTAATTAATGACCCTAGTACCTATGATTCTTTTGTAACTGGCTTTCCTTTTCAAGATGAGAACATCAGACAAGAAGGAAGCTCCAACCAAATATCCTTCAGTTATGGCGCTAATTTTAATCATAAGGTATTTGTGGGCGGTTCTCTAGGAATAAGGAACTTGAATTTTACCTCCATTAAAACTTACAATGAAGAATTCCCTGATGGACCATTAATTAACTCCTCACTGACCGAAAGGCTTTATATCAACGGTTCTGGAATCAACCTAAATCTTGGATTGATTTATAAACCCATTGACTACTTGAACCTAGGGTTCACCTTCCAAACACCTACCTGGTATGCCTTAAATGAGGAATATGAAGCGAGTATGTACGCCAACTATGACAACTACGAATATGAGCCTGAAGACATTGTCTTGGGAGAAGTAGATGCATTGTCAGATTATATTTTAGGATCTTACAACCTAAACACTCCTTTAAAGATCGGAGCAGGAGCTACCTTCTTCTTAGGAAAAAATGGATTTATTTCTGCAGATGTGGACTTTGTCGATTACAGCAACTCTACCATCAAAAGTAGAGATTTTGACGAGGGACCTGACAATCAAGTAATCAGTACGCTTTATACCAGCACTTTAAACTATAGGCTGGGAGCTGAAGTTCGATTAGATGTCTTACGTTTAAGAGGTGGATATGCTTTTTATGGAGACCCAATTGCCAATTCAGACTTTGACCGTAGTACCAATCAAATCAGCGGCGGTGTTGGAGCCAAATTCAACAAGTTTACCATTGACATGGCCTTGATTAGCCAAAAGGCTAACGGTTTATATTCCAGCTATCAGGTGTTAGATGGACAAAACAATAACATTGGACCGGTTACTGAACTTGAAAACAGAATCTTTACAGGAATGCTAACCCTAGGATTTAGTTTTTAACAAGCTGATCAATTCAGACATTAGAAGCTCAGCGGAAAACTCTTCTCCGCTGAGCTTTATTTTTGCCTGGTTATAAAAATATTCCCGATCGGTGAGTAAGCTTTTTAGCTTCATTACAATTTCTTCCCGGTCTAAATCCTGAAACATAGGCCTGTTTTGGATTTTGGATACTCCTAACCTATTTGAAATCTCCCCTATCGGCACATCTAAGTATACAGAAACTGCATGCTCATTGATCAGCTCCATGTTGTCATTGAAGCAAGGACATCCTCCTCCAGAAGCTAGTACGTAGGATTCTTGGGCCTCCAATATTTTTTTCAATGATTCAGTCTCCCATTCCCGAAACTGCCCTTCTCCGTAAGATTTGAAAATTTCGGGGATTTTCATTTTATAAGTTGATTCAATCAATGAATCCAAATCATAGTATGGAAAATCCAACACCGCAGCAAGTTGCCTTCCAAAGGTGCTTTTCCCTGAACCAGGCAATCCTACCAAAACAACTTTAAGCTCTTTTGTCATTTTACATAAAGATCAATCACCTCTTCCGCAGAAGGGGTATTGTTATGATGGTATTTACCTAATACTTCTCCATCTTTTAATACCATGATTCCGGGATTCGACCGAATAATTGTTTTCACCACAGTAGCATCTGCTTGAAGACCCGTGATCCCCCATCCTCTTTCTTTTATCAAAGTAGTTATCTCTTCCTCCGTGGCTGCTGCTACAAAGACCACCTCTAAAGGAGAGCCATTTAAACTTTGTACCAACTCATCGATCTCCTCCAGATTTGAATCATCCATTTTGGGCATACTACTCACTAAAATCACCACTTTGTTGCCCGCAAACATTTCAGAAGAATAGTCCCCATTTTCATTCCAAACAGCAAAATCAGAGATTTTAGGAAGACTCTCAGGATTCTTCAAGTTCATTTCCACAAACTCGTAGCTTTCATCGGAAGGATATTGATCCATCACTACTGTTTGGCCATCTTTCTTCATCACATAGGAATACAACAAAGGAGCTGAAGGCTCCATGGCCTTCGGAATATTTACACCTACCTTATAGGCTCTAAAATCTATAAATGGAAGGTTCCTAATCGCTAAAATGGATAGAATCAAAGAAGAAACAACGACTACTAGCACTGTTACATTTGCCCATTTGGCTGAGCTCTTAGGCAAGTCTGCTTGAAAAATGAATAATATAGTAATCAAGACCAACAGGATAATATCCTTGTAGAATGATTCCCAAGGTGTCAATTTGATAGCATCCCCAAAACATCCACAATCAGTGACCTTATTGAAATAAGCTGAATAAAAAGTGAGAAATGTAAAAAACAAGATCATGAGACCCAATGCCCAAACTGTATACTTACTTTTCACCCCCAAAATCAACATCACCCCCAAGGCCACCTCTAATACCACTAAAAACACTCCTATTTCAAGAGCAAATGGTTCAAATACGGCAAAAAAGCCCGCAATATCATTTGAAAAAACATCAAAATATTCTTCCAGTTTAATGGAGGTACCCACTGGGTCATTTACCTTTATTAATCCTGAAAAAATAAAAAGCCCTCCTACTAACAGACGAAGAACCCAAAGAAAGCCATCTTTAATCATGGTGATATCCTAGTTTAATCAAACAAAATACTGAGTAATTTATCATATCCTGGTAATTAGCTTCTATTCCTTCAGAAACTAAAGTTTGGCCCTCGTTGTCTTCAATTTGTTTGACACGCAAAAGCTTCATTAATACAATATCAGTCATGGAACTGACTCTCATTTCCCGCCAAGCCTCTCCATAATCATGGTTTTTGTTTTCCAACAAACCTTTGGTCTCACTGACCCACTTATCATAAACCGGTTCCAGATCCTCAAAAGGTATTTCCATCCGCTTGTCTTCAGAAAAACTGATTTGAAGCAAAGCGATGAGGCAATAGTTGATAATCCCCACAAACTCATCCACGATAGGATCATTTACTTTTTGACTCCCTTTCTCTTGAATGGAACGAATTCGCTGGGCTTTGATGAAAATTTGATCGGTGATAGAAGAAAGTCTTAAGATCCTCCAAGCCGTCCCATAATCAATGGTTTTCTTACGAAATAATTCTTTACAACGGCTGATAACTTGTGTATATTCGTTGCTAGTTAGCGTCTCCAAATTTTATTCTAGTTTAATGTTTCCTGTTACGGGAGTTTCTTCATTCGAAGATAGAGTATTTCCCCAAAAATATACATTTCAATTTAACGGACGGCTCCAAGTTTGGAATAGTCCAAAAATTATGGGTATATTAAATGTAACCCCTGATTCATTTTTTGGAAAAAGCAGAGCCAATTTTACTTCAAATGACTTTGCTAGACAAGTTGAAAAACTAATTTCCGAAGGAGCTGACATTTTAGACATTGGCGGTTATAGTACAAGACCTGGTGCAGCAGAAGTTTCTGAGGAGGAAGAAATTAACAGGGTGGTGCCTGCGGTAGAATGGATCTCTAAGAATTTCCCAGACATCTTACTTTCCGTGGACACTTTTCGCGCAAATGTTGCCCTTCAGGCAATCGGTTCTGGTGCCCATATCGTAAATGATATTTCATCAGGTGATTTAGATCCCGAAATGATTCCGACGGTAGGAAAGTTAAAAGTTCCTTATATCGCAATGCATATGCGTGGAAATCCATCGAATATGCATGAACTAACAAATTATTCTGATATTTTAGCGGAAATATTGAATTATTTCGCTGAAAAACAGGAACAATTTAAAAAGTTTGGCATTAAAGATGTAATAATTGATCCAGGCTTTGGATTTGCAAAAACGATTGAACAGAATTATTTTTTGCTGAAAAATTTAAAGCAATTTCAACGTTTATCATCTCCTATTTTGGTAGGAATCTCTCGTAAGTCAATGATTTACAAAACCCTTGAAATTAATGCGGATGATGCATTAAATGGGACTACTGCTTTAAATATGTTTGCTCTTTGTCAAGGTGCAAACTTACTTAGAGTACATGACGTTAAAGAAGCAAAAGAAACATTAAAATTATACCACACAATTTACCCTTGACATTTTTATTTAAAATAGGATTTTTGGACATCTCCATCGTCAATATGATAGATATTGCGCTGGTAGCTGCGCTATTATATCAGGTTTATAAATTGTTGAAGGGTAGTGTGGCCATCAAAATATTTTTAGGGTTCCTATCCATTTACCTGATTTATCTATTGGTGAGAGCTTTGAGAATGGAGCTACTTTCCGCCATCTTAGGTCAATTTATGGGAGTCGGTGTGATTGCAGCCATTATCATTTTCGCACCAGAAATCAGAAAATTCCTCCTGCTCATCGGCAGATCTTCTTTTCTCTCGGATGATAATATGTGGAAAGACCTTCTGTTTTTCTGGAGAAAACGAGAAAACTCAGTTTTCAATATCAGCCCAATCATAGACGCTTCCAAAACCTTGGCCGGAAGTAATACCGGTGCATTGATGGTTATTTCAAAAAGTACAGAATTGAAATTCTATGCAGAAAGTGGTGATATTTTGGATGCAGACCTTTCTAAACGCTTACTGATTTCTATTTTCAACAAATACAGTCCTCTCCATGATGGGGCAGTGATCATTTACAACGGTAAAATCAAAGCTGCTCGTTGTATTCTTCCAGTAACAGAAAGAGAAGTACCTGCTCAATTTGGATTAAGACATAGAGCCGGTATAGGCATGTCGGAAGCAACAGACACTTTGATCCTGATCGTTTCCGAAGAAACTGGGCAATTATCCATGGCAAAAAACGGAAAAATTCTTCATAACATGTCTTTTCAGGAAGTCCGGGAAACCATCAACGACTACCTGAACAATGAGGATGTGGATTCAAGATTTGAAGATATTGAAGAGTATGAATTGAAAAAAAGACGAAAAATGGCCATGACCAGTAAGTCATCTTAAACCAAGGCAAGCTGAATAGTTTGCCTTTTCTTTTGGAAAACATACTGCAAAAAATCCAGGTATCGATATTTTTGAAAGGGTGCTTGCCTACTCGCTCACGGGTCCAATCAAGAGAATTCAACTATGAATTTGCCTTTTATAAACTCTTATTGCCCACAGAAAAATTTATTCTGGGATTTTTCGTTAGAAAATTAAACATTACTTTGCTCGAAAGTCAGATTAAACGCCATTCTGGTACAACCTATACAGACTAGCATTAGATTGGTTTAATCTTTGCTTCGCTCCATTCATCGTCACTAACAAAAAGTTAAAAAGGAATCAAGTTTACTTCACCTATGAAAAAACCGTCTTTCATTCACCTAGCCTTTTTTTTCATACTTTTTTCGGCAGGTGCACTGGCAACACAAGGTTATATGCCAGAGTTGAAACAGCAATTAAAAGACACCTATACTACCCTTACTACGATAGCAGCCCCGAAGGAAGAAAAGCCTGAAATGCCTGAAGCCATCGAGGTTGAATTGCCCGAACTTAGAGTAGTCCCTCCGATTCCTAAGGAAGTTACCAAAGAATATGACAAACACCTGTTTGCAGCGGAACATAATGGGTTTGGGTTAATTGAGGACGAAGATCATTTCAAAAAACTTATTGAGGAAGAAAAACTAGTGCTTATCGATAAGGGATCCGGCTATGAGGTAATGAAATTAACGCATAGTCACCCTTATATTACTCCTTATTCTAAGGCAGTCCTGGAGGAAATTGGAGTGGCATTTCAAACCATTATGGAATCTGACAGCTATTTCACGCTTACCTCTGTTACCCGAACTCCCAAACAGCAAAAAAGCTTGAGAAGAAGAAACAGTAATGCAACCAATGGAAACAGCTCGCATTCCTATGGTGCATCCTTTGATATTTCCTACATCCGATTCAATGGTAAGAAAAACTGGAGTAGAAAATCACAGAAAAAACTAGAACAGGTTTTGGAGGAATTCCAGAAAGCCGGTAAAATCTTTTACCTCAAAGAGAGAAAACAGCGATGCTACCATGTGACCGTAAGGTGACGCCTCGAAATATCTACTAATTCAAAAAAAATAAGCCGGGAATCTTCCTAAGAAACCCGGCTTTTTTCAATTAAGTACTCTTCAAAAGAGTCCTGAAAGTAAGCTAAGCTTACTTGATCACTCCCAATTCTTTTCCTACCTCCGTAAAGGCCGCAATTGCTTGATCCAAATGTTGCTTTTCATGACCTGCAGAAATCTGAACACGGATTCTAGCCTGCCCTTTAGGTACTACAGGATAATAGAAACCTATCACATAGATGCCCTTTTTAAGAAGCTTTTCTGCCATTTTTTGGGAAAGTACTGCATCATATAACATGACTGGTACGATCGGGTGGGTTCCCGGCTTAATATCGAATCCCGCAGCAGTCATTTTCTCACGGAAATAGGTGGTATTTTCTTCCAACTTATCTCTAAGTGCGGTCGTTTCGGTCAACAAATCAAAGACTGCAATGGAAGCTCCGGTAATGGATGGAGCTAAGGTATTGGAAAACAAATATGGTCTGGATCTCTGTCTCAACAACTCAATAATCTCCTTTCGTCCAGAAGTAAATCCTCCAGATGCACCACCCAAGGCTTTACCCAAAGTCCCTGTAATGATGTCAATTTTGCCCATGACATTGCAATGCTCATGCACCCCTCTTCCGGTTTTTCCCATAAAACCTGTAGAATGACACTCATCAGACATCACCAAGGCTTCGTATTTTTCTGCCAAGGCAACTATCTTATCCAGTTGCGCAATGGTACCATCCATGGAGAATACGCCATCCGTCACAATTATTTTTTGCTTTGCTCCCTTTGCATCTGCATCCTTCAATTGAGCTTCAAGATCCTCCATGTCATTATGCTGATACCTAAACCTCATTGCCTTACATAATCTGACGCCATCTATGATGGAAGCGTGATTTAGGGCATCTGAAATAATGGCATCCTCTGGACCTAAAATGGGTTCGAATACCCCTCCATTTGCATCAAATGCTGCTGCGTATAAAATAGTGTCCTCTGTTCCCAAGAACTCGGAAATCTTCTTTTCCAATTCTTTATGAATGTCTTGGGTTCCACAAATAAATCGTACGGAAGACATCCCGAAACCATGGGTATCGATCGCATCCTTAGCAGCTTCAATCACCTTTGGATGAGAAGAAAGCCCTAAATAATTATTGGCACAAAAATTCAATACTTTCTGCCCACCTGCTATCGTGATTTCTGCAGATTGTGGAGAGGTGATTATTCTTTCCTTTTTAAATAGTCCAGCTTCCTCGATACCTTTTAGTTCTTCAACCAATTTGGGTTTTAATCTGTCGTACATTTGTAGTTATGAATTAATAGTTCAAATACTTTCTTTAGCCATCAGTCAAAAAGTCCTGCAAGACTTTAGATTTTTCTTACTTTTGCCATCGCATTCCCAAATATAAACAAAAACCTAAAGCAGGGCTTTGGGTGTTTTTTGAAAGAATTTAAAATGGAAAAAATCCTTGTAATCGGAGCTGCAGGACAACTTGGTTCCGAACTGACAAAATCTCTAAGCGAACTATATGGTGGTGAGCAAGTTATCGCCACAGACTTAAATGAAGCAGCAAAATCCAAGTTTGATTATTGCCGGTTTGAAGTGCTTGATATTATGGATCAGGAAGCTGCGAAAGATTTGATTAAGAAGGAGAATGTAAAGCAGATTTATCACTTAGCAGCAGTACTTTCCGCTACAGGGGAGAAAAAACCATTGTTTGCCTGGGATTTAAATATGGACAGCCTGCTTTTTGTATTGGAAATGGCTCGAGAATTTAAATTGGATAAAGTTTATTGGCCTTCTTCCATTGCAGTATTCGGTCCAAACACTCCCAAAATCAATACCCCTCAATATTGTGTAAAAGAACCCAATACCGTTTATGGGATCTCTAAGCAGGCGGGCGAAAGATGGTGTGAGTATTATTTCCAAAAATACCATGTGGACGTAAGAAGCCTGAGGTACCCTGGGTTGATTGGATACAAATCTTTACCGGGAGGTGGAACTACCGACTATGCAGTGGATATTTATCATAAAGCTATTGCAGGTGAAAAATTCAATTGCTTCCTGAGAGAAGACAGTTACCTTCCTATGATGTATATGCCTGATGCCATCAAAGCCACTTTGGACCTCATGCATGCCCCTTCAGAATCAGTTAAAATAAGGTCCAGCTATAATCTTTCTGCGATCAGCTTTGCTCCAAAAGACATCTACCAAAGTATTTTGAAGCATTATCCTAACTTTGAAATTGAATACAATCCAGATTTCAGACAAGCAATTGCCGATTCCTGGCCGGATAGCATCGATGACAGCCCAGCCCAAAAGGACTGGGGTTGGAAACCTGACTATGATCTGGACAAAATGACAAAAGACATCTTGGAGAACCTTCCAAATTTTTCTTTTTAAGAAACTCAAAAGACTTGAAACATTCCTTTCAAGTCTTTTTTTTGGCCTATTTTGATCTGAAAAGGCACTTGATTTTTGAAGTAGTTTTAAAATAACTATTTTTCGATTCAGCATTAAACCCATGTCAAACAATCGGATCATATTACTTCTTTCTACAGCGGTCATCCTGGCCGTAATGGGATTTCTTCTCTTTGGAAAGTCACAGGAAGTAGATTTTAGTACCCAAATCAAACCCATCTTGAACAAACACTGCATCTCCTGTCATGGTGGTGTAAAAAAAAGTGGTGGATTTAGTGTATTGTTTGAAAATGAGGCATTAGCAGCGACAGAATCTGGTCATCCCGCGATCATTCCTGGAGACCCAAACAACAGTGAATTAATTAAAAGACTGACGGAATCTGACCCTGAACTTAGGATGCCCTATGAAAAGGCACCTCTTTCTCAAGAAGAAATTGATTTGCTTAAATCTTGGATTAAACAGGGTGCGAAATGGGGAAAACATTGGGCCTATGAACCGGTGCAAGAGCCTGCTGCCCAAGAAATCAAACTGGAAGCTGGCGTAGGATCGGAACACACCATTTCAAATTCCAGTCCAATCGACTTTTTTGTAGAGGAAAAGCTGGAAGAACTCAATTTGGAATTTTCTCAAGAAGAAAACCCTAACAAACTTTTACGGAGAGTTTCCTTAGACATTACTGGCCTACCTCCTTCCGATTCATTGGTGACACTTTATGAGAATGGAAAGATCTCCTACGAGGAGGCAGTCGATTATTTATTGGAGCAACCTACTTATGGAGAAAATTGGGCAAGCTGGTGGCTGGATTTGGCAAGGTATGCTGATACCAAAGGATATGAGCGGGATGTTTCAAGAACCCTATGGCCTTTCCGGGACTATGTAATCAATTCGTTCAACAGGGATAAACCTTTTGATGAGTTTACCATTGAACAATTGGCAGGTGATCTATTGCCTAACCCAACCACTGAGCAATTAACAGCTACTGCCTTCCATCGAAACACCATGAATAATGATGAAGGCGGAACGCAAGATGAGGAATTTAGAGTTTCTGCCGTATTGGATCGACTAAATACCACCTATGAAGTATGGCAAAGTACCACCATGGCCTGTGTACAATGTCATAGCCATCCTTACGATCCTATCAGGCAGGAGGAGTTTTATGAATCTGCCGCTTTTTTCAATAATACCCGTGATGAAGACACCCATGACGAAGAGCCGAAACTCCGATTTTATTCAGATGAGGAAAAAATTGATGTAGCGAATATTGTGAATTGGGTACAGGATTTACAAGGAGCTGAAGAGGCAAGAAAAAGAAAGGACTTCTTAACCTTTTTTGAGCCAAAATATGAGGCCCATATTGCGACGGATTTTGACAAAGCTGAATTGATCGATACCAAATGGCTGGGCATGTGGCCTGGAGGATCTGCTTATCTGAGGAATATTGATACGCAAGGGTCAGATCAATTACTAATGAATTACCGGACAGGAATTGATGGAAGTAAAATAACCATACAAAAAGACGGTCCTGAAGGAGAAGTCCTGAGTACCTTCACTATTAATAAAACGAATGGGGAAATCATCTCAGCATTTCCTTTTAAGCCAATTCATGGAATCAATGATTTATATATTTCGGTGGTTAGCCCAAATGCCAAACCCCAGCAAAATACTTCTGCCATAGTTTGGTTTGCATTTGTCCCTACCCTTCCGGGAAAAGAAAAAGATGGATATAAACCCATTCAAGAAACCTGGGAAGACTTACTGAAATTCAAAGGAACGAAGCTTCCGATCCTGATCGAAAATCCGGATTACATGAAGCGAGAAACCCGAGTTTTCGAACGTGGGAATTGGTTGGTGCTTGGAGACAAGGTCAATCCAAACACCCCTGATGAGTTGAATCCATGGAAAGAGGAATGGCCCAAAAACAGACTGGGATTTGCGTATTGGTTGACGGATAAGGAAAACCCATTAACCTCCAGAACATTTGTAAATCGAATTTGGGATCAACTATTTGGAAGAGGTTTGGTCAGCACCTTAGAAGACATGGGCACACAGTCTGACCCTCCTTCCCATCCTGAACTTTTGGATTACCTGGCTTGGGTCACGATGAACGAATATGACTGGAGTATGAAAAAACTCATCCGGGAAATCGTCACTTCCAGAACCTACAGGCAAAGTTCGGTGGTTTCTCCGGCTCTTTATTCGATAGATCCTCAAAACAAATGGTATGCCCGAGGGCCTAGAGTGCGTTTGAGTGCGGAGCAAATTCGCGATCAATCGTTGGCAGTAGCTGGATTACTTTCCCCTAAAATGTTTGGGCCAAGCGTGAAACCTCCTCAACCGGAGGGAATTTGGCAGACCGTTTATAACGGAGAATCCTGGACCGAAGCGGAAGGAGAAGATAAATATAGAAGAGGGATTTACACGTTCATCAAAAGAACAAGCCCCTACCCTTCTTTCATCACTTTTGATGCAGGAAGTCGAGAGGTGTGTCTAAGTAGAAGAATCGTCACCAATACCCCTCTCCAAGCCTTGGTGACGCTAAACGATCCAGTCTATTTAGAAGCTGCTGCAAATTTGGGTAAAATCATGAAGGCCAAAGATTCAAACCCTTCTAAAGCAATCGCTTTCGGGTATGAGCAATTGATGCTAAGTCCTATCAGTGATCAGAAACTAGATGCCTTGACCTCTTTGTATGAAAGTTCTTACCAGGAGTTTAAAAAAGATACCGCGGCCATGCATGCCTTTATAAAATTAGAGGATGTGGAGACCACCCCTGAACTGGCAGCCATGGCCGTAGTGGCGAACGCCTTATTGAATTTGGATGAATTCCTAACCAAACCTTAATATGAAACAAGTCGAAAAGTTATTAAACGAGCTGACCCAGCAAAAGCTGGAAAGGCAAACCAGACGACATTTTCTAATGGATTGTGTTAGTAAAATGGGAGGTTTGGCACTCGCACCTTTGATGTTTGGTTGCAGCACAGATACTGCCAAACAATCTGGCGGCCTTGATCTAAGCCAGCGGGATTTAAATCCATTAGCTCCATTACCTCCTCCATATGGAGGGAAAGCCAAATCGATTATTTATCTACATATGGCAGGAGCCCCTTCGCAATTGGAGTTATTTGACTACAAGCCTGAGTTGGCAAAATACCATAACCAACCCTGCCCGGAATCCTTATTAGAAGGAAGAACATTTGCATTTATCCGCGGGGTTCCGAACTTATTGGGACCTCAAGCCAACTTTGCACAACATGGAGAATCAGGGGCCTGGGTATCTGATTTCTTACCTCACTTCTCCAAAGTGGTAGATAAGGTAGCCTTCTTAAAGGCAGTCCATACCGATCAATTCAATCATGGTCCTGCCCAACTTTTCATGCAGACAGGAAGCCCAAGATTAGGCCGTCCAAGTTTAGGTAGCTGGGTAACCTATGGGTTAGGTACAGAAAATCAAAACTTACCCGGTTTTGTGGTATTGACCTCAGGAGGAAAAACCCCCGATGCCGGAAAGAGTGTTTGGGGAAGTGGATTCCTCCCATCCGTTTACCAAGGTGTTCAATGTAGATCCAAGGGCGATCCAGTACTTTACCTTCAAGACCCGGATGGAATGTCCAGGGATATGAAGAAGAACTTGATTTCTGCCATCAACAAGGTCAATAAAGAGGAATTCACAAATTATGGAGACCCTGAGATTCTAGCTAGAATCAATCAATACGAGATGGCTTACCGGATGCAGATTGAGGTACCTGAGGTAATGAACATCAATGATGAACCTGAGTACATTCATGACCTGTATGGAACCAAACCCGGTACAGAGTCTTTTGCCAATAATTGCTTGTTGGCCAGAAAACTGGTGGAAAAGGGAGTTCGCTTTGTTCAGCTTTACGATTGGGGCTGGGATACGCATGGTACTGATCATGACGGTTCCATCGATATGGGGCTTAGAAATAAGTGTAGAGAGATTGACCGTCCCATGTCTGCACTTCTTCTGGATCTAAAACAAAGAGGGTTACTGGAAGATACCTTGGTGGTATGGGGTGGTGAATTTGGGAGGACTCCCATGCAGGAAAACCGTGAAGGAAAAACCCAAAGCTTTTTGGGCAGAGATCACCATGGTGATGCCTTTACCATGTGGATGGCAGGTGGCGGAATCAAGAAAGGAGCCAGTTATGGACTGACCGATGACTTTGGGTTCTCTGGGATAGGCGAACAGGTGTCCGTACATGATATTCATGCGACCATCCTGCATTTAATGGGTTTTGACCATGAGCAATTTACCTACGAATTCCAGGGAAGGCCCTTCAGACTCACCGATGTAGAAGGCGAATTAATCAGAAAAATTTTAGCATAAACATGCGATTGACCAATAAGACAATCCTACTCCTAGTTTTAGGATTACTCCCCCTTACCCTGTTGGCCCAACATCAACTGATGTTCTTCCAGACTGATTGGGGAAATGAGTTGCCTATGGATGAGTTTTTGGCCAAGGTGAAATCCGATGGATATGATGGTATTGAAGTTTGGATGCCAGGGTCTGATGAAGCTAGAGCAACCCTAAAAGAAGGACTGGAAAAGTATCAACTCAAAGTCATTTTCCTCCACGGGACCAATAGAGGACTTCCATTTGAGGAGGCATTAAAATCCTATGAAGCAGGATTGAAAGAGATAGTATCTTGGAAACCAGTCAAGGTCAATAACCACACGGGAAATGATTTCTGGACTTCTGAACAAAATTTGGCATTTATAAAAGTGGCTGACGCTTATTCCAAAGAATCTGGAATTCCAATCATCCACGAAACCCATCGAGGAAGATTTTCCTATACCTTGCCTGCAGCGGTTGCCATGTTAGAGCAATTTCCTGATCTAAAATATACCTTGGATATCAGCCATTGGATGGTAGTGCACGAACGATTGATCTCCAAAAACGATCCCAACCTTCAAAAAATCATGCCTGCTGTCCATCATATTCATGCACGGGTGGGCTTTGCAGAAGGACCACAAATCAATAATCCAGCTGCTCCTGAATGGGAAAATGCAGTAAAGGTCCATTTGGATATATGGGAAGAAATCATCCGGAATTCCAACGATGAAATTTTTACCATTACCACGGAATTCGGTCCTCCACCGTATTTACCAACCATTCCATTTACCAATAAACCCATTGCAGATCAATGGGAAGCCAATGTATATATCATGAAAGCAATTCAAGCCCGTTTCGCACATGATTGATTTCATTTTACCGCTATTCGGAAGGTTTCATCCTATCCTTGTTCACCTTCCCATAGGCATATTGGCATTCGGGATCATCCTTGTTTTTCTTTCTAAAAAAGACTCCAATCAACACTTGGATGCGATCCGGCTTGCTTTTTTGCTAGGAGGAATCGCTGCAGTCCTTTCTTCAGTTTCTGGCTTTCTTCAATACCAATACGAAGGTTTTACATGGGATACAGTCCAGTTTCACTTTATGCTAGGTTGGTCCACTGCGCTAGCTTCCTTTTGGCTCTTTTACGAAGTCAACAAGGAGTCCGTATTTCCAAAATATTTAAAATGGAAATCCACAGGGCTTTTTGGTCTGATGCTTCTTACTGGACATTTGGGAGGAAACATTACCCATGGAGAAGAATACCTTATTGAAGTGTTGCCGCCAGAAGTCCAGGAACTCATGGGTGTAGATTTGCAAGCTGAACAAGGGTTGGTCATTCCGGAACATGGATGGGAACAATTGGCTTATTATGATCAGGTGGTGCAACCTATCATCAATCAGAATTGCAAGAGTTGCCATAACCCCAAAAATTTAAAAGGAGAATTAGATCTGACCTCCTACGAAGCACTATTGAAAGGTGGAGAAGGTGGAAGTGTATTGATGGCAGGGAATGCTGAGGAAAGCTCCTTGTACGCTCGGTTGATTCTACCCAAGGACGATGAAGACCATATGCCTCCTGAGGAAAAAAGACAACCTCAAAAAGAGGCCATAGAACTAATCAAAGCATGGATAGAATTAGGAGGAACCACCGATTCCAAACTTGGAGAATCCACTATTTCAGCAGAAACCCTGGAACCTTTCTTTCATCGGGTTGAAAAGCCGTTTTACCCAGAACAAATAGTAGAAGCCGCTTCGGCCGAAACCCTTGATCAATTAAAATCTGAGGGATTTTTTGCCGAACGGGTATCCGAAGAGTCGAATTGGTTACTCATTTCTTGTATCAATTTTCAAGACTTTAACAATCAGGACTGGACTAAATTAACCCCTGTTAAAAATCAAATTGTTTACCTTGATTTGACAGGCACAGAAATTTCAGACCCCATCCTGGACAGCATTTCGAGTCTTCCCAACTTGACTGTTTTGAAATTAAACCAAACAGAGATTTCAGGTTCTACATTAGCTGCTTTAAATTCAAATCAGCATTTAAAAAATCTTTATCTGAATAACACGGCCATCAGTTTTGACCAACTGAATCTCCTCAATAATCATCCTTCTTTGGAAAAAGTGTTTGCCTTTGAAACACCCCTATCAGAAGCTGAAATCCCAAAGGACCTCAGCTTCTACCTAGAGAATGAGCTCTATCAACTTCCACCTCTCCCAACTGATACGATTGAGTATTAAGCCAACTGTTCACTGATCGCCTCTGGATCAAAGCCCAATGTCAAAGCTCCATTCGGATAGACGATGACAGGGCGTTTAATCATACTGGAGTGATCAATCAACAAATCGATTGCTTTGGAAGCATCATTTAAGGACTCTTTGGTTTGATCATCCAATTTTCGGAAGGTCATTCCTTTCCTGTTGATCAATGAATCCAAATCCGTCTTGGTCAAGAAACTTTCTAATAATTCTTTGGTAGGTTTTTGTTTTTTGTAATCGAAAAACTCGTAATCAACTCCCTTTTCCTGAAGAAAGTCAAATGCTTTTTTCATGGTATTACAATTCTTGATTCCGTATACTTTTACTGCCATGTTGCTTTTATTTTCAAACAAATTTAAGGGTTATGTCGAAAGCTGTATTAATTTGAACCTGATAGATTAATTTTCCTGAAAAAAACCATCGATTGAAAGACTCAAGAAAACTGGATCATTGCCTCAATTGCGGCAAAGAGCTCACGAATGCAGATAATTTCTGTTCATTTTGTGGGCAAGAAAACGTGGACCAGAGGGTTACCATTATCCGTTTTTTAAAAGATTTTATTTCCAATTATTTAAACTTCGAAACGGTCTTTTTCCAAACCCTACCGGTTTTCTTATTTCATCCCGGGAAGCTAACCAACACATTTAATGAAGGAAAAAGAAGAAAATATATTCATCCTATCCGCTTGTATTTAATCACTTCCCTATTTTATTTTTTCATTGTCTCCATGGTCATTCCAGCAGATCTAGTAGATCGAATCATGAGTGGAGAAATCACTCCAGAAGGGGTTGAAAAAGATAGTCAGGGATTAATGAAGATCAATTCGAGAGCAAGTGAAACATTTGATTCTCTCAACAAAACAGGTAAACTGGATGAAGTAAAAGAACTTGGTATCACTATTGACTCCATGCAATTGAATTCCGAAAACTTGGAAGATATTGATCAGTTGGTTCAAGATTCCATAAAAAGCTCCCAAAATAGTTGGAAAAGGCTAAGGGCAATGTCTATTGACCCGGAAGTTTCAGACTCGACCTTTTCTGAAGCGTTGTCCCAAACCTCCTTCAATGTTTCACTAGGTCTGGATGTACCTCAAAAAAGGAGATTTATAGCCAATTCCAGTCTGTTCATTTCAAGTGCTGCCCAGAACCTTCCCTTGATGATGTTTTTATTACTGCCATTCTTCGCTTTTCTTTTATGGCTATTAAACATTCGAAGTAAGAAATATTATGTAGAACATTTAATCCATGGACTTCATATTCATTCCTTTGCCTACCTTCTTTATGGATTGGCAATTCTATGGATGGCAAAATTACAAATAGCGATCCCATTGATTTTCTTATTGGCCTTTATTGGAGTCTCTACTTACACCTATGTATCCATGTTGAATGTATCCGAACAAGGATGGTTTAAAACCCTATTAAAATTCTGGATCCTGGGCTTATTTTATTTTACAGGCTTGGCTTTCGCGATGATTTTTGAGTTATACATTTCCCTGAAAACCTTTTAAAAAAAGAAAACCTGCATGAAACAGGTTCCCAAAAAATAGAAGAAAAAATATGTTAAATATCAAGTTAAACTAAGCAACCTCTTCTTTTAAACTTATCAACTAGATCAAAGGTACGTGTTATGAATATGCAGCGAAATACCCATTATTGGGTATTTTTGGCAGGTTTTCTAAAAATTATTTTTGGATTGAAATAAAAAAACCGGCTAAAAGCCGGTTTCTATTAGTGCATCAGTTCTATCATGCTTTCCCTATGTGCCTGAAGAATTTTATGGATCAATTCATCCGATAAGGCAGTGGATAAAAACAAACTTTCAAATTGGGAAGGAGCTAGGTATACTCCCCTTTTCAACATGGCTTGGAAGTATTTCCCAAACAGGGCCGTATCTGATTCCTTAGCGGTAGCAAAATCATACACTTCCTGATCTGTAAAGAACATAGAATACATGCTACCTAGCCTATTGACCGTGTAATTCAAACCAAGCTCCTTATTGATTGCCATGATTCCATCAGAGATCAATTCACCAATATGATTCAATCTGGCATATTCTTCTGGATGCGTATTGAGATGATTCAACATGGCCAATCCAGCTGCCATGGCAATGGGGTTTCCAGACAAAGTTCCTGCCTGGTAAACAGGTCCTGAAGGAGAAACAAATTCCATGATTTCTTTCTTCCCACCATAGGCCCCTACTGGCATTCCTCCACCTATGATTTTACCCAACGTAGTCATATCAGGAATTACTCCAAAAAGCTCCTGGGCTCCCCCTTTTGCCAATCTGAATCCGGTCATCACCTCATCAAAAATCAATACAATTCCTTCTCTGGTACAAATATCCCGAAGGCCTTGAAGGTATCCGGCTTTAGGAAGACAAAGTCCCATATTTCCTGGCACTGGCTCTAAAATCAAGGCAGCAATTTCTCCCTTATTTGCAGCTACCAATGTTTCTATGGCTTCCAAGTCATTATAGGGCGCCAACAAAGTGTCTTTGGCTGTTCCTTTCGTCACGCCGGGTGAATCTGGATTTCCCATGGTCATGGCTCCAGATCCTGCTGAAATTAAAAATGAGTCTCCGTGTCCATGATAATTCCCTTCCATTTTGATAAACTTATCACGGCCAGTATAACCTCTGGCTACTCGGATTGCTGACATAGTTGCCTCAGTTCCGGAGTTTACCATTCGTACTTTCTCTACCGAAGGAACCATACTGACAATTAATTCAGCAATTTCAATTTCCTTGGCAGTTGGAGCTCCGAAGGAAGTACCATCTTCCATGGCTTTTAATACTGCTTCTTTGATCATGGGATGATTATGTCCCAAAATCATAGGCCCCCAGCTATTGATTAGTTCAATGAATTGGTTTCCATCTTCATCCATCAAATAGGCACCTTCTGCCTTTTTAATAAATAGAGGCTCTCCTCCCACAGCACGAAATGCTCTAACAGGAGAATTTACGCCTCCCGGAATGAATTGTTGAGCATGGGCAAACAGCCTTTTACTTTCTGAAATTTGCATGTATTACTGTAATGGTTTCAATTCCCCTTCTTCCATCTTGAATACAGGGACATATCGATTATTATTGCTATTCTGGAAATTAAATCCCCAAGTCACTTTACCTGTTTGGAAGGCGGACTGATCCAAATTTCTTCTCAAATCAAAGCCCTTGCTTGGACCCATATTTGAAGATAACCAAAACACCAACTCTCTCCCGATAGTTGCATTTAAGCTCGGATATACTAGGTTTTGGGCATAGAAATTATCCTTAAACTGCTGCATGGCTTCCGCATGGAACCTGGGTGTATTATTGGAAATAAAATGGAAGTTGGGAAACTCCAGCATTTCATAATTCGCAAAATTGAATCCCAACCAGGAGTCCATTACCAAAAATGGAACAGAAGCATTCACCGATTCCATCAATCCAAAGGTAGGCTGAGCGATAGAAGGGTCATCCGTTAATAAGATGATTTGATCTACTTCTAATTCCACACTATCCATCCCTGTTCTAATGCCTTGTCGTTGTAGGAAGTCAATCACATTGCGAGGGTTGACTTGCTGCTCATCGATGACTGAAAATCCTGCTGCAGTCAGCTGATCTTTCAATAAAAGACCTGTTCTTTCATCACGGGAACTTCCACTGTATCCAATCGCTACTTTCTTTCCCCAGCCCTGCTTCTTCAACGCATCCACTACTCCTCTGGAAAGAGAGGCCACGGAAGGTCTAAAAAGATAGGTGTATTCTGTATTTTCAAATCGCTCACCCAAATTAGAAAGAGGGTGAATCAATGGGATTTTGGATGTTTCAGCAAAAGAACTCACCAAATCCACCTCATCCTGATAGATAGGTCCTATGATTGCATCGGCTTTTGCCATGACCGGATCTTTCAAAAGCTCACTCAAATGATTCATATCGCGCTTGGAATCAAAGGTATGAAGCGTTACCTGCTTTCCTTCCTCTTTCAAACGATTGACTGCGAACTTGATACCCTGAAATAACTCAAACACAAAACTGGACGCCTCCACGGAAGAAGCAGGCGCATTGGGGGAACTTGTAAATGGCAATATCACCACAAAATCCAGGACCATGTCTTTGACAGTATTTACACCCTGCGCGTTTCCCTGAAGTTCATAATAGGCTGCTCTTTCCGTTGCTGACAAAATAGTCTGGCTTTCCAAAACCATTTTAAGGGCGGCAGTATATCCTTTATTCTCTTTGAATTCTTGAAGATTGGCTACCATAAAGCTGGCACTGGTCTGCTTGAGGTATTCGAAAGTTGCATTCTCTGCCAATTCCCTCACAGATTCTTTCTTGATTCCTTTGATGGTTTTCAAGGCCTCTTGATTTTGTTGGTTTTGGAAATAAGCCAAAGCCAATAAGTACTTAGATTCATCTGACTTTGTCCAAACCTTTTCGGATACCAAACGAAGGGCTGTGATAGCCTGCTCCGGCTGATTGGCCCCCAAAGCTGCTTCACCAATATGGAATGCCGCATAATTGGAAAGGTTCCCGTATTTATCTGCATCCAAAAACTCTCGGAACAAAGGCATGGCCTCCCAATAATTTTTTGAATTCAGGAAATTTTGGGCCTTTTGATAGTCCGCAGGAATATTCTGAGCAAAATTGACGGTGATTATGAAAAACGCGGAAAGTAATAAGAAATATTTTCTCATGTATTTGAAAGTGTATCGAACATCAAAACAGGGTTTGCAAATTTAACCCAATATTTTCAAACCCAAAGTTTAGGCCGAAAGCTAATCAAAATGAAAAACCCGAAGCTGTTACTTCGGGTTTTAACAATATATAATACAACCGCTTGTATTACAAGATCTTCGTGGCTCCAAAAACGCCCTAAGGGTTTATTCCCATTCGATCGTTGCTGGTGGCTTGGAAGAGATATCATAGACAACTCTATTTACCCCTTTGACACGGTTGATGATTTCATTGGAGATTTTGCCCAAAAACTCATACGGCAAGTGGATCCAATCTGCAGTCATTCCATCTACGGAGCCTACTGCTCTCAATGCAACCACCTTTTCATAGGTTCTTTCGTCTCCCATCACCCCTACCGACTGAATGGGCAGCAACATTGCGCCTGCTTGCCAAACCTGATCATACAAACCATGATCCTTCAGACCTTGAATAAAAATATGGTCCACTTCCTGTAAGGTTTTGACTTTTTCAGCTGTGACATCTCCCAATATCCGGATTCCTAAACCTGGCCCTGGGAATGGGTGTCTACCAATAATTGTTTCCACAATTTCCAATGCTCTACCTACTTCACGTACCTCATCTTTGAACAAGGTATTCAATGGCTCTACTACAGAAAGCTTCATGAAATCGGGTAATCCTCCCACATTATGGTGAGATTTGATCGTTGCAGATGGACCTTTCACTGATACAGATTCAATTACATCCGGATAGATCGTTCCTTGCCCCAACCATTTTACCCCTTCGATTTTATGTGCTTCATCATCAAATACTTCGATGAAAACACGACCTATCGCTTTTCTTTTATCTTCTGGATCTGTTAATCCTTTCAAAGCATCGTAAAATCTCTGCTTGGAATCTACACCGATCACGTTCAGGCCCATATGCTTGTACGAATCCAATACTTCTTCGAATTCATTCTTACGCAGCAATCCATTGTCTACAAAAACACAGGTCAATTGATCACCAATTGCTCGATGGATCAAGGTAGCAGCTACCGATGAATCTACGCCTCCGGAAAGTCCCATCACCACTTTATCGGATCCGATTTTCTCTTTCAATTCAGCAACTGTAGCATCGATAAATACATCAGAAGTCCAATCCTGCGCGCATCCACAGATACCAACCACGAAATTTCTAAGTAGGTTTTTACCTTCTGTTGAGTGCGTTACTTCAGGGTGAAATTGAATACCGTAGGTTTCTTCCTCCTTTACTTTGAACGCAGCTACTCGTACGGAGTCGGTACTTGCGATCACTTCAAAATTTTCGGGAAGTTCCTTGATTGTATCTCCATGAGACATCCACACCTGTGAACCATGACTCATTTCTTTCAACAAGTCATAATGGGTATCAATATGACTTAAATTTGCTCTGCCGTATTCCCGGATTTCAGAAGGGAGAACTTCTCCTCCATATTTCTGAGCTAATAATTGGGAACCATAGCAAACGCCCAATAATGGTAATTTTCCCCTTAAAACATCCAAATCCAAATCAGGAGCACCTGCCTCTCTTACGGAGCAAGGAGAACCTGAAAGGATCACTCCTTTGACATCGGAAGTGATTTCTGGTACTTTATTATAAGGGTGGATTTCACAATAAACGTTCAGCTCTCTAACTCTTCGGGCGATGAGTTGTGTGTACTGAGAACCGAAATCAAGGATTAGGATTTGTTCTGCCATGCGCAAAGGTAAGCAGGTCAGGCAAATTGAGGAAATGATATGAAATATTTTACCGAATAATGTTTGGTTTATTTTTCTATCCTCCCCAAAACAATAGATAGAATTACTTCAGCGGGTAGGTTCTCAAACTAAAATCCATAAAATTTACAGCTTATTACGAATAGAGATTCTCCTTATGCAAAAGTCAGGCATCCTTTTTCTGCTCCTTTTTATCCAATCTGTTTCAGTATTTTCCCAAAAGAAGAGCCTTCTTCAAACCACCAATTCCTATTTCGAATTGGTCAGACCCAAATTTGAAGGAAAAGAGGCCTTTGAAACCGTTGCCTTCGTAGAAAAATATTGGAGGGTAGCAGGAAATACAGGGTTCAACAATACGGTGTACCGTATTTCCTCCAAATTGGAAGAAGCTGGGTATGTTTTAGAGGAAAATGCTACCAGTGAAGATCGCTTGACCTACCGAATCGAAACCAGAAAAATGGAAAGACCCACCTGGGAACCCGTGGATGGATCCGTTCAAATTATTGGGCAAGCTGAGAAACTGTTGGACTTTTCCACCAATCGGCATTTGATGTACCAATATTCTTCTTCCACTCCAAAAGAGGGGATTACAGCGGAAGTTATTTACGTTGAAAACAAAGAAGCCTTGAAAGGCCTGGATGTAGAAGGAAAAATCATATTTGCAGGCGAAGGAGGCTACCGTGCTTTTCAATCCGCTGTGAAAGAAGGCGGGGCATTGGGAATCTTCACCTATGATATGCCGGATTACCTTCAACCTAGCAAGAACACCAAATCCATTCAGTTTAGAGGTCTTCGATATGATGCAAAAAAACCTGCTTGGGCAGTGGCGCTTTCCTACGAAGCCAAAGAAAAACTGAAAGCAGCATTAGAAAAAGGCCCTGTTTCTGTGCATGTCAACATCCAAACTAAGATTTATGATTGGGAAGAACTGACTGTAGTAGCAAATGTAAAGGGTTCTGAGCTTCCTATGGAAAGTTTAGTATTCTCGGCGCATATCCAAGAACCTGGTGCCAATGACAATGCTACCGGCGTTGGGACTCAATTGGAAATGGCACAGATTACCGCAGATCTCGTTCAGAAGGGTGAATTGGATTTAAAGAGAACCCTGACCTTTTTATGGGGAGATGAAATTATTTCTACCCGTAGATACATTGAGGAAGAAGAAAAAAGAGAACCAGAAATCAACTGGGGAATATCGTTGGATATGGTGGGTGAAAACACCGAGATCACCGGGGGAACCTTCCTGATCGAAAAAATGCCTGATCCCAGTGCCATTTGGACCCGGGGAGAAGACCAACATTCAGAATGGGGCGGTAGGCCTTTGGAAAAGGAAGATATGAAACCCCATTATCTGAATGATTTCATGATTTATGTTTTTGAGGAGCAAGGCGCCTATGCAAATTGGGTAGTAAAAACCAACCCTTTTGAAGGAGGTTCAGACCATACCCCATTTTTAAGAGCCGACATCCCGGGTTTATTGCTTTGGCACTTTACCGACCAATTCTACCATACCGATCAGGATCGATTAGACAAAGTTTCCCAAAATACGATGGTCAATGTCGGGACTGCAGCTTTGGTCTCGGCCTACACGCTTTTGAATGGAG